>JBBSFI010000001.1:0-181321 GCA_038238905.1 Chthoniobacterales bacterium
CGATTGTTGTTCTGGAGCCAACGCGATGCGTTGGGCTGGGGCTGAATCGCCCCGATGGGGCTTTTCCGGGGCGGCGTGAATGTGCTGACGTGCTGATCGGAAGGCGTCGGGTCGTTGTGGCGGAAGTCCACGGGTGGGATTGAGCCGCCCTTACAGGGCTCGCCCGATTGTTGTTCTGGACCCAACGCGGTGCGTTGGGCTGGGGCTGAATCGCCCCGATGGGGCTTTTCCGGGGCGGCGTGAACGCGCTGATCGGGATCGTCGTGTCGTTGTGGCGGAAGTCCACGGGTGGGATTGAGCCGCCCTTACAGGGCTCGCCCGATTGTTGTTCTGGACGCAACGCGGTGCGTCGGGTTGGGGCTGAATCGCCCCGGTGGGGCTTTCCGGGGCGGCGTGAACGCGCTGATCGGAAGGCGTGATCGCGATAAGTTTTGCCGAGCGCCAAACGCGCGGCTTCCAGTAGAGTCAACCGCCAACGGCCAGAGGGGTCATTCAATGGATCGATCCCGCAGCCTGGAGCACCGCTTCGTATTGCGTGACGATCGCCGGGATGGCGAACTCGGCGGCCTTTTTCCAGCTTTCCAGCCGCATCGCTTCCAGCGGTCCAGCGGGATCGCAAAGGAGCCGCAACTTCGATTCCAATGCACGCGCGTCGCCGGATGGTGTGATGAATCCATTCACGCCGCCGGCCACCACGTCGTGCAGCCCGGGAATGTCGCTCGCGACGATTGCGAGTCCGCGCCGGAGCGCTTCGATCGCCGCGACCGGCATTCCTTCCGAAGTCGAGGGCATGCAGAGGACGCTCGATTCCAGCAGAATGCGATCGACCTCGGGCGCAGCCAGCCAGCCGGCGCAGGCGATCCTGTCGCTAAGGCGCTCATCGTGTATCAGCGAGCGCACCTCCGGCATCAGCGGGCCGTCTCCGATCATCGTCAGCGTCCACGGCACGTCTTTCATGCCTACCAGGGCGCGGATGAGAAGCGTGGGATTTTTTTGGGGATTGAAACGACCGAGAAATACGAGCCGGCAAACCGGATCCGTTCGGGTGACGGGGGCGGTCGCGCCTTCCATATCGATCCCGTTTAGTATCCGCAGCACCGGCCGCCCGTAAGCGCGCTCGGCCAGCTTTTGGACGTGAGAGCTTACGGCGGTCGCCGCCGCGGCTCCCTTCCAGACCTTGCGCGCGAGCGGATTCACGATTTGAAATAGCCGGTCGGTCTGCTCTGGGACTCCGCCGGGCACATCTCCCAGATGGGCTGTCAGGACGTACGGAATTCCGGCGATAACCTTTGCAGCGCATGCGAGCACGCCGGTCGGCATTGCGAAGTGGGCATGGATCACGTCTGGCTTCCAAAGGCGAATCTGCCGCAGCAGCGGCGGAAGATTGGTGGCGAGATAGAGACCCATCTCGGCGACTGTGCAGTTGTCGGGCGCGCGCCGTCCACTGGCGGAGCGGAACACTTCGACCCCTCCCGCTGTCTCACGCGTCGAATGCCACCCGAGCGCCGCAGTTTGCACGCGCACTGCGTGGCCCCGCCGGCTGAGCTGCTCGGCGATGCCTTGTGCGACGCGGCCTCCGCCTCCGCCGATGGGCGGGTACTCGTAGCAAAGGACGAGGACCTTCATGCGCCCTTGGCTGCTCCTCCGGCCAGCCATTCGCGAAGCAGCCAGTCGCACCAAAGAAACAGGCGTTCGTCGCTCCGATTCGCGAGGTGGCTGGCCAGCTTCCGCGATTGAAAAGCGCGATTGAGGATATTCCCCGTTCCTCCGTCGCGAAAGGTGAATCGGCCCTCCCGAAACCAGCGTCCGATCGGCATTCCGAAGCCCTTTTTTGGACGGTGAATGATCTCGCGGGGGAGGAGAGGCTCCAGCGCCTGCTTGAGAATCCATTTGGGCTGCCCATGCCGGAGCTTGAGTTCCCACGGGATGCGCCGTGCGAGGTCCACCACTTCCAGATCGAGAAAGGGCGAGCGCGCTTCGAGAGAACAAAGCATCGAGGCGCGATCCACTTTGGCGAGTATGCCGTCCTGCAGGTAAAGGTTTGTCCAAAATTGCAGCGAGCGATCGACCAGATCGGTCTGGCGGCAGTGGTCCCACGCTTCGATCGCCTCCGAATAGATCGCCTCGATATCGACGGGGCCGCTGAAGAGTTCCGCCATGTCGCGCGGTTCGACAGCGCCCATCCAGACCGCATTCCAGAGTTTCGGCGGGTAGCTCAAGCCTGCCAGCGTGCGCTTGATTTTGAAGTCCCAACTGATGTTTGCGTGGCTTACCGGAAGCCGGCTCGCGAGCAGTCTCGCCGCGATGTGGACCGGCTTCGGCACACAGCTCTTATAGAGTCGCGCCATGCGCAGTGCGCGGAAGGGATCGTAGCCCGCGAAGAGTTCATCGCCGCCATCGCCTCCCAGAGAAACGGTCACGTGCTGGCGCGTGAATCGGGAAAGCAAATACGTGGGAAGCAGGGAGGAATCGCCGAGCGGCTCGTCCAGTCGCGAGACGATGTCGGGAAGCAACTCGAGACATTTGTCGAGGTCGAGCGTTTCGTGGTGGTGCTCCGTGCCGAGACGAGCCGCCATCAGTTCGGCGAATTCCGATTCGTCGAAGCTCCGCTCATTGAATCCGATGGAGAAAGTATTCAGCCGGCCTGCATCGACGTGGCGCGCAGCGAAAGCCGCCACAGCCGACGAATCGATCCCGCCGCTCAGCGAGACGCCGAGCGGGACGTCGGACATCAGCCGCCGCTGGACGGCGCGGTCGAGGACTTCGCGAATGCGTTCGCCGAGGCGCGGGACGGATTCCATCCCGAGTGCGTCGTCGCGTTCGATCACAAACTCCCACCAGCGCCAGACGCGCAGAGCGCGCGTTGCGAGATCGAAGGAAAACGAGTGGCCACCCGGCAATTTCCAGACGCGCTCGCAGATCGAGCGAGGCGCGGGGATGTAGGTGTAGGCGAAGTACTTTTGCAGCGAGAGCGGCGAGAGCGAGCGCGGCGCCGCCGGATGCCGCAGCAGACTGGGTAGCTCGCTCGCAAAGCCGAAGGCAGCGGGCTCCTGAAAGTAATAGAGCGGCTTCTTCCCGAAGCGGTCGCGCGAGCCAAAGAGCGTCTTTCGGTCGCGGTCATAAATGACGAAGGCCCACATGCCGTTCAGCCGCTCGACAAACTTTTCGCCCCACGCTCGATACCCGTGGAGCAGCACCTCCGTATCGGAGTGATCGGTCCCGAAAATGGCACCCTGAGCCGCCAATTCGGCTCTTAGCTCCCGGTGATTATAGATTTCTCCATTGAACACGACGCAATGCCTCCCATCCCCGGTCCACATCGGCTGGGCGCCTCCCGACAGATCGACGATCGAAAGGCGGCGATGCCCGAGAAAAAGCCCCTGCGCCTCGTCCATCCAGTGCCCTTCCGCATCCGGCCCCCGGTGGCGGATGGCATCCGTCATGCGCGCGAGCGTCTGCCGGTCGCCGCTGCCTGCGAAGCCCGCTATTCCACACATAAGCTGCGGCCGGCGGCGTTTCGCGGGATCATCGATCGCGCACAGGCAGGAGCACCGTCACTTGCGAAGAGGCGCTCGCGGCTTTCGGTTCCGGTATGTTCCGCTTTGCGCGGATGAGGTACACGGGCTTCCCCTGCGATTCATAGAAGGTGCGCATGATCATCTCGGCGAGCAACCCCATGAGGATGCACATCATTCCCGTCACTCCCGTGAGGATGCTCATGAGCAGGAGCGGATTCTTTATAAAAGCCTCGCCCTCGAATTTACGCCACACCGCCATGCACCCCGCCACGAAGCTGATGAAGAACGTGGTGAATCCGGCCATGCCAAAGAGGTACATCGGCTTCTCCTGAAATCGGTCCAGGAACTTCACCACGATCAGGTCGAAGAGCACCTTCAAAACGCGCTCCAGGCCGTATTTCGATTCGCCGCGCTTCCGCGCATAGTGGCGGACTTCGACCTCCGTAATTTTAGCGCCGTGCCACCCTGCGTAGATCGGCAGGAAGCGGTGCATCTCGCCATAGAGCCGCACTCCATCGAGCACCTCGCGTCTGTAAGCCTTCAGCGAGCAGCCGAAATCGTGCAGGCGCACTCCCGATACGAATGAGATGAGCCGGTTGGCGAGAATGCTCGGCAGATTGCGACGCAAGGCATTGTCCTTCCGGTCTTTCCGCCAGCCGGAGACGACGTCGTACCCTTCGTCGATCTTCGCGAGGACGAGCGGGATGTCGTCCGGGTCATTTTGCAGATCGCCATCGAGGGGGATGATGATCTCGCCTTGCGAGAAGTCGAAGCCGGCCATCATTGCAGCGGTCTGCCCAAAGTTGCGCCGCAGGTGGATCACCTTGATGCGCGCATCGGCGGCGGCGGCCTCGTCCAGCAGATCTTCGCTGCCATCGGTCGAGCCGTCGTTGATGAGGATCAATTCCCACGGCAGGCCGATCTTCTGCATGGACGCGCGGATGCGTTCGCAGAGAGGAACGATATTCCCTTCCTCGTTGCAGATCGGGACTGTTATTGAAATCATCGAAGGCAAAGACGAAGGCAAAGTAAGCGCGCCACGAGGCGTGTCGATGAAATCTCGCGCGCGGTTCGGAGGGCAGGTGGAAGCGGGCCGCCATCAGGCCTGGGCATAAGCGTGCAGCGATGGGCCTACAGGAGCGCGATGGGATCCGCCTTTCCGGAAGGCGCAGCGCGCGAGGTGTCAACTGCCTCGGTGTCCGCGGTACGCCCTCGGAGATTCGAGCAGACGCAGTTGCGAATCGACGTGACCCTTTCTCAAAGCGACGTTTTGTTCAGAATTTGCCTCGACGTCCTCGTTGCCCCATTGCGCCCAATCTGCACGGCGAAAGCGCGCGAACAGTTCGAGGTAAGATCCGGGCGAGCACGCTTCAATAATGTCATATATTTCGTCGGGTTTCCGGCTATGCTCCCGCTTCCTGGTCGCCAACATGTTTACCTGGGTGCGACCGGGCTTGAGTGTCCTCATCGAGCCGCGGATGCCGAAAAGCACGAGTTCTGTTACATTGCGAAAATAAAACCCCATCCCGCGGCCATCAGGACCGCCGTCTTTCCGGACTTTAAACCAGACTATGTTGGACTTGTAAGTAAAGTCCCACGCCTTCATCACTCTAAGCCCTTCCGTGAGCAGAGCGTTGGGAACCCACAAATACAAATGCGATTGAGCGGCGGAGAGGCTCGCGATCGGAAGATCGATGATCTCTTGCAGTTCCATCGTCGGGTACCGCAACAGTCTGCGGTGTTCCGGCGCAACCTTGCCTGTAGAGTTCTGGAAGCGCCACGGCGGATCCGCTACGATCGTGGCAAAACGGCCTGTTACTTTATTAGTTAGATCGACGGCGAGAACCGGTTGGGGTGATTCAATATTAACAATCTTCGACATATAATTTCTTAGTAATTCCAAATGCCAAGATCGGGCAGCCACCACCGCCGCCCCCTTCGATCCGAGGCAACAACTTGCTCATGTGCGTCGTCGAGGCTCCGAACGATGTCCCCCGACCCAGGCTATCGACGACGCCTTAAAGTTCGTCTGAGCGAGTGACGATAATTCCGACGGACACAGTGCGCAGTTCAAAAAGCAGACGGAAATTGTTTAGATCCCGATCGTAGAAAGGGTCTTTATTGTTCCACTCGATTTCCAGAGCAACCCTGTTTTTGAAGCAGTCCACCTTGTGGGTGGGGCTTTTGATCTCCGATTCATCGACGACGATTTTGGTGTCGAAATGGCGCTCTTTCCAACCTTTTCGCTCGAATTCCGCGTCAATCCAACCCGCGACGTCACTCTTCCGACCGCCGCCCACAACGAGTGCGCTTTTTAGCAGGCGAAATCGCGTGAGGACGTCGCATAAATCACTGTATTCCCCCGCAAAATCCGCCTGCAGAATCGCAGACGCATGCCGCCATTCGTAAATCTCGTAGTTTCATTCACCACGCTGCGGGCTTACTTCATCGGACGCACTTACCTCACTGCCGAGGAGTTGGGTCGGCTCCTTCCCACTGTGGACGAGGTCGAGATTCTGGCACTCGGCGGCGAGGTCGCAGACGGTACACCCGACTCATTCCCGCCCGACATCGGATCGCGCCTCGGCACGGTCAACCGCAAAACCATTCGCGGCGCGGAAGCAGAGCAGATTGCCTCCATCTGGCGCGACATTGACTTCGACCGGCACTTCGCCTCGCTCTGCCATGATCCATTTTACGCGCTCCGCTTTCACCTCCACGGCAGGCTTATTCTGGAGACGAGCGTGTGCTGGAAGTGCTCTACATACACGCTGCCAACGTGAATAGCGTGTCGGCTCGTTGTGGAGTTTCCTAACGGAAACTCGGCTTGCAGCCATAAATCTCGTCCCTTGTGGATGAGGCGCCGCCGCAAGAAATCGCATCCCTTCAGGCTGCGGACTGGCGGTGATTGGTTACCCAACCCGCCGGGTTGGGCTAAGGGATTGGCGCCTCCATTGGGGCTGAAAGCGACGGATGAGGGTCTTTCTTTCAAAAAGGCTGAATAGAATGCCAGGCTCTTTGTGGATTCTTGGCTACCGGCGGGCATCGCTCCGCGATTTCAGAGCGGAAAAGGCCTTGCGATTGATGTTATCAAGCAACAGTACAAACAACTATCTCCCCATCTTGTATATCAAGGGCTTTAGTTGCCGCGTCCCTGGCTGCAGCGGTCCCGACGCATCGAGAGAGCGTTGATGCATACGGATCTGACCGTCGGCGGTCACGGCTTTGCGAGTTGAGCGAAACGAGCGCAAATGTGTCTGGTGAATATTTCCGCGCCTGCGGTATTCAGGTGTTCTCCATCCATCCGGTATTGCTCCTCATAGAGATCGGCGTATTCGTCCAAATTGGAGAAATCGAAAACCAACGGCGATCTGCCATTGCGCGGCTTGGGTGCGAAGTTCTTCGGCGCAGTGGTAGGCGCAATCAACAGAATGGGGGTTGCGCCCAGCGCTTCGATCTTGTCGATCATCCCCCAAAGCGCGTCCTGGCTTGGCGCGCTGCCAAAATCGGAAGGCGTCACCCGCTGGTTGCGCAACCGGCCTTCCAAAGCCCGCTCATAAATAACGCGGGTTTGGGGGCTCATCCCATGCCAATTCGGCACTTCAAGAAAACCATCTTCCTCGGCGCCTAACGGGGCGCGATAAATCCGGCGCCGATGGGGATGGAAGAGCGCTTCCATGAGAGGGGCCGATTCGCCTAGATTGCTCATATTTTGCACGAACAGACCGAGGTGCTCGCGAAAATCACCGATCGGCAACTGAAGCTCCCGATAGATTCCGGATGGAGAGGTGGATTTCCGAGCCGCGAGGGCTTCGCGGAATAGCAAAACCATGCGCGGCCAATCATGCCAATAGACGGCGCGGGATGAGCCCCGCTGTCGCCGATTTACCGGCAGACGCAATTCGTTTAGCTCCACAAAAATCCAGCGCAACCCTTTCGGATGCAGCTTCAGTATTTGATCGAAGAAGAAGCCATCCTCCGGCGCACGCATCCCATCGACACCCGCGTTGAAGGATATTGTCGCCAGCCCGCGGTCGGCGGCAAGCTGATCGAAGAGATGGGGCGCGATCTGGCGATAGATTCGGCTCGACCCAATAAAGAGAGTATTATATTTATCCGGCGCTTCCTTGATTCGCTCGAGCTTCGCTTGGACGGTCGGAATGCTCGGGATCGGGAGGCTCCGGTTGATGAGCAGACCTGTCAGCGCGAGGAAGATGGAGAAGGCCGCGGCATTTCGAACCACCCTCACGAGGCCAAGCCCAATGCGGCTCGACGCGGTGCGGATGGGTGTTTTCTTTTCCATTAACCTCAATATATCAGTCTATGGCTTCCTCCGACGCTGAATAGAGTGCCACGCTCTTTGAGGACTTTCCCTTATCGACGAGCGTATCGGCTAGAGTCGAGCGAACGATCTTCCAAATGAACACGCCCGCCATCGCAATGCCGATCGCAAGCAGTGCGGGGCCGACAAGGAGAAAGATCAGTGCGCCGCCAAACGGCCCACGCCGGGAGGGCGCTCAAATACATGGCGGTGCGATCGCGATTCATCGCTTTGGGAAGCGGGGCGTCGCGGCGCACCCAATCGCAGCGCGTGCAGCAACCGGCCCCATCTGTCAATTCGGGCATGGCATGAGGGGCATTTCACGGGTTCCCCTGTATTTCAGGCGACGGCGGTTCCACGCGGGGACCTCATCCGCCGCGCTGGCGCTTTGCTGCCGGGGCCCGGAGTGATCCACGAGATTGTTTGCTGTGTTTACCAAGCCGACATGCGTAAAGGCCTGCGGAAAGTTTCCGACCATCCGTTGCTCTTTTGGATCGTATTCCTCTGCAAGCAGGCCGAGGTCGTTCCGGATGGCGAGGAGCCGCTCAAACACCGCGCGCGCTTCGGTTTTCCTCCCTGCAAGAGCGTAGTTGTCCGCCAGCCAGAACGTGCAGGGGAGAAAGGCGCCTTCTCCGGGCGGAAGCCCATCGACACCGGAGGAGTCGTCGGGTTTGTACCGGAGCACAAATCCATCGACCAGGAGTTCCTTCTCGATCGCCCGCACGGTTCCTTTTACACGCTCGTCGCTTGCGGGAAGAAACCCGACGAGTGGAACCATGAGCAGGCTCGCATCCAGCCGGTCCGAACCGTATTCCTGCGTGAAGGCGCCCCGCCCCGGATGGAACCCTTTTTCGGAAATCTCCTTGCGCAGCGCGTCCCGATGCCTCTTCCAGCGGTCGAGCGGCCCTTCCAGTTTCAAATGCTCGACCGCCTGCACAGCCCGGTGAAAGGCAACCCATGCCATCAGCTTGGAATGCGTAAAGTGGCGGCGCGGCCCGCGGACTTCCCATATCCCTTCATCCGGCTCTTTCCAGACCGATTCCAGGAAATTGAGAATCGCACATTGAAGACGCCATGATGGCTCATCCTGCTCGATCCCGGCGACGCGCGCCTGGTGCATCGAGTCGATCACTTCGCCATATACGTCGAGTTGAAATTGCCCGTGTGCCGCATTCCCGATCCGCACCGGCTTGGATCCCTCGTAACCCGGGAGCCAATCCAGCTCATACTCCTCCACGCGGCGCTCGCCTGCCGGACCGTACAGGATCTGAAGTCTGGAAGGATCGCCGGCGATCGCGCGCAGGAGCCAGTCTCGCCATGCGCGGGCCTCGTCCTTATATCCCGAGATCAGCAGGGAGTAGAGCGAGAATGTCGCATCCCGCAGCCAGCAGTAGCGGTAGTCCCAATTGCGAACGCCGCCCGGATGCTCGGGAAGGGACGTGGTCGGCGCCGCGACGATGCCGCCTGTAGGTGCGTACGTGAGCGCCTTTAGCGTAATGAGCGAGCGCTGCACCGCCTCGTTCCACTCATCCAGCTTGCCCGCGCGTCCGCTCCAGTCGCTCCACCACTTTTCCGTAGAGCCGATCTCTTTGCGCACATCGACGCATTCACCCGCCGCTTCGTTGGACGGGTGCCAGCGTAGTGCGAAGGCAAAGCTTTCCCCGGCGGCCACATCGAATTCCGCCACGGTCTTGAAGTCCTCGCCGTGGGTCTTCATGGCAGACCAAAAGCTGAGCGCATTCGGCCCCGCCACCGCCTCAAGATGATCGCCGTCCCACCTTACCCACGGCACTACGCTTCCGTAGTCGAAGCGGATCACCAGTTGCAGCCGGATCTTTACCCGGCCTCGAATCCCCGTTACCAGCCGGATGAGGTCCGGATTTTTGTCCCGGGGCGGCATGCAATCCGTGACGCGCACCGTCCCATCCGCCGTCTCGAAGTCTGTATCGAGCACGAGCGAGCCGGGCCTGTAATTTCGGCGGGTCGCGGTGATCTCCGCCGTCGGCGCGATCTGCCAGTGGCCGTGCTCCTCCCCGCCGAGCAGAGCGGCGAAACACGACGCCGAATCGAATCGCGGCAGGCAAAGCCAGTCGATCGAACCATTCCTGCCGACGAGCGCCGCTGTCTGTGTGTCGCCGATGAGGCCGTAATCCTCAATTTTCATCCAAACCGAATCGGCTCTCAGCTTACGATCGAGCGCGATGGTCCCCGATAGGAACTTTGCCGATTTCCGTATTCGGGGTTCCACGTGAATTTCCCGATGAGCCAGTCGAGTGAAAAGGCTCCAGGGCCAAAAATAAAGACGATCAGCGCCGCACAAAGGAAAAGAAACGGCGTGGCGCCCGTAAATTGATCGGGATCGCTGAAGATGGCTTGGAGCTTCTCGTGCTCGGCCGTCGCGTAGGCGACGATCATCGTGAAGATGAGCGGGATGCAGGTCAGTCGCGAGGCCAGCCCTACGAGCAGCAGCAGACCGCCAAAACATTCCACGGAACCTGCCATCCACGCACTGAGCGACGGAGCGGGAATGTGAAGCGACGTGAAGTAGTCTGCAATGTCGGAGTGCTTGAGCAGTTTGCCCTTCCCAGTTCCGAAAAAGGCCCAGCCCCAGTACACGCGAATCAGGAGAAGGAATGGCGAGCGCAGAAGCGATGCGCCCGCGACGAGCACCGTGTAGGAGCGCTGAAAGCGCGGAATGAGCGAATTCATATAAGAGAGTGATGGAAGATTACGGACTTCCTTACGCCCTTCCGAGCGGGATGGATACGAAAATTGCCGCCGCGTTGAGGAGTTGGGTGCAAATTCCGGCCAGCCAAACCGAAAGGCTTCCTCGCACCGGCCGCCGAAGTTAAGATACGGGTTGATCTGCATCACGTTGGTTTGTGTAGAGATCCCGACGGGATCATCGAATGGGCATGAAGCAGTCCTTCCCCCCATTTGACCGATCGGTACAGCCGGTGGAAAGCGTGCGACCGATTCTTCACACCGCCACCCAATGAAAAAGCCGCCGAACACCCGCGAAAAGCTGCTCGAAGTCGCTTTTAATCTCATCTGGGACAGTAGCTACGGATCGGTGAGCGTCGATGACATCTGCCGCCAGGCGGGAGCGAATAAGGGGAGCTTTTACCACTTTTTCCCCTCGAAGGCCGCCTTGGCCTTGGAGGCCTATGAGGAGCAGTGGAACCGGGTGCGCCCGGAGTTCGAGCGCATTTTTTCCCGCAATTTGGCGCCGCTGTCGCGCATCGCCGGTTGGTGCGCCTTGGTTCGTCGTATTCAGGCCGAAAAGGCGGCGGAATACGGAAAAGTCTGCGGCTGCGCTTATTCGAGCCTCGCGACGGAACTCGCGACGCAGGACGAGGAGATCCGCAGCAGGAGCGAAAAGCTGATGAGTTTACCCCGAAAATATCTCGAAGAAGCCATCGCGGACGCGATCGAAGCCGGCGACGCAACCGTGAAGGAGCCTGGACCAGCGGCGAACCGCGCGTACGCCGTCTGTCTCGGAATGCTCGTGGAAGCGAGAGTGCAGAACAGCCTCTCCGTGCTTGAGGACTTGGAGCCTGCGGTCATGGAAATCATCGGCGCAAAGGCGTTCGCGTCCGCATAGGTTATGGTCGATCAACCCTTTCAACGCGCCCCGAGCTATGTTGCGTCCGTCCTGCTGGCGGTGGCGCTCGCGGGATGCGGCAAGCAACAAGCTCCTCCTCCGCCGCCTCCGCCCACCGTCACTGTCAGTTACCCCGTTCAGCGGGACGTCACCGATTGGGATGAGTACGTAGGCCATTTGCAATCGCCGGAGACAGCCCAAGTCGAAGCGAGAATCAGCGGTCTTATTGTCGAGGCGCCGCTGAAGGAGGGGTCTTTGGTGCGTAAGGGAGACGTGCTCTTTGTTATCGACGACCGTCCTTACAAGGCCGATCTGGATAATAAGAAGGCGACCGTGGCAAAGGATGCCGCGCGAGTCGATCTGGCGAAGACTCAACTTGCCCGCTCCGCGGATCTCCTGCAAAAGCATGCGGTGTCGCAGCAGGACTACGATACGGCGAAGGCGACTTTTGTCCAGGCGCAGGCACAAGTGCTGGCCGATAAAGCGGCTGAGGAGACCGCGGACCTTAATTTGCAATGGACGCGCGTGGCTGCGCCAATCGATGGAAGGGTCGGAAAGATGGCAGTCACCGAAGGCAATCTCGTAAGTGGCGGCGCGGGCGGAGGCCAGGGATCCTTGCTCACCACGATTGTGTCGGTCGATCCCATCTATTGCTATGTTCCCGTGCCTGAGAGTGCGTTTCTGAGATATCAGTCCATAGCTGGGCGTAACGGAAGCACGGATGTGCGCACCGCCAAAATTCCGTGCGGTATTGGACTCGTAAATGAGCCGGCTTTCCCTCACGCGGGATACATCGATTTCATGGATAATAGCGTGGACATCCGGACGGGCACCATTCAGATCCGGGGGGTTATTCCAAATCCTTCCGGAGAGTTGACGCCCGGTCTCTCCGCTAAGATGCGCATAACTGGCACCGGATCGTACAAGGCGCTCCTGGTCCCCAACGAGGCGGTTGGCACGGAGCAAAACGAGCACTATCTGCTCGTTCTCGGACAGGATAACATCGTAGCCACGCGCGAGGTCAAGCTCGGCACGCTCTTTGGCGCACTCCGTTCGATCACAGCCGGCTTAAAAGCGGGAGATGCGGTGATCGTGGATGGTCTGCAGCATGCCCGCTCCGGAATGAAGGTCACCCCGCATGAGGCGCCCATTTCAGGAGCGGCCTTGGAGTCGCTCCCGCCGCCTTCGCAAGCATTTCAGGAGAAGACCGTGCAAAGATGAACATCGCGAGGTTCTTCATCGACCGGCCTGTCTTCGCGGCCGTGCTCTCGATCGTCACCGTTATCGCAGGGATTCTCGCGATGGCGAGCTTGCCCATTTCCCAATATCCCGAGATTGCGCCGCCGACGGTTACGGTTACGACGACGTATCCCGGGGCGAACGCAAAGACGGTTTCGGACACCGTTGCAACCCCGCTTGAGGAGCAGGTGAATGGCGTCGAGCACATGCTCTACATGTCGAGCCAATGCACAAACGATGGAAGCATGAAGCTTACCGTCACATTTCAGGTCGGCACAAATTTGGACGTTGCGCAGGTGCAGGTTCAAAATCGAGTGGCGATTGCGCAGCCGCAATTGCCGCAGGAGGTGCAGCAGCAGGGGCTGACAATCAAAAAGGCGTCGCCCGATATCAATGTTGTTGTTGCTTTCTCCTCTCCCGACAACTCTCACGACACCGTCTTCCTTAGCAATTATGCCACGCTTCAGATCAAGGACGAAATTGCGCGTCTGAACGGAGTCGGCGACATCAACATTTTTGGCGTTCGCGACTACGCGATGCGGCTGTGGCTCAATCCGGATCAATTGGCCGCGCGCAATATGACGGTTGGCGACGTGATTGCAGCAGTGCGCGAGCAGAATGTCCAGGTGGCCGCCGGAATCGTTGGCGGCGCTCCTCTGCCGCCGGGGGCGAGTCAGTTCCAATATACCATGAATGTCCAGGGTCGGCTGACCGATCCGAAACAGTTCGAGGATCTGATTGTAAATACGGGGCAGGATGGTCGCATCACCATGCTCCGCGATATCGGACGCGTCGAACTTGCCGCCGCCGATTACAGCACGGCGATGACCTATGACGGACGCCCCGCGGTCGCCATCGCCGTTTACCAACTGCCGGGCACCAATGCGATACAGACGGCGAATCTTATTTATAAAAAGATGGAAGAGCTCAAAGGAAGCTTCCCGCCCGGCGTCCAGTATAGCATCCCGTATGACACGACGCGCTTTGTCCGCGCGAGCATTCGAGACGTGGTCTGGACCCTCTTCGAGGGTGTCGGTTTGGTGGCGATCGTCGTGCTCGTTTTCTTGCAAAGCTGGCGAACATCGATCGTTCCGCTGGTCGCAATCCCGGTCTCATTGATCGGCGCTTTCGCAGCGATGCTTGTCGCCGGGTTTTCCATTAACATGCTCTCGCTTTTCGGCCTTGTGCTCGCGATTGGCATCGTCGTGGATGATGCGATCGTAGTGATCGAGAATGTCGAGCGCTGGATCGAGCGCGGCCTTTCGCCCCGCGATGCTGCGTTCAAAGCGATGGAGGAGGTTACGCCGGCGGTGATCGCAATCGCATTTGGGCTGTCGGCCGTCTTCATTCCTGTAGCTTTCGTCAGCGGCATTACCGGCCAGTTTTACCGCCAGTTTGCCCTCACGATCTCTTTCTCCACCCTGCTGTCTGCGTTCAATTCACTCACACTCAGTCCCGCACTTGCCGCGCTTCTCTTAAGGCCCCGCGATGCGAAGAAAGATTGGTTCACCCGATTGCTCGACAAGGGCTTCGGCTGGTTTTTTCGCCTTTTCAACAAGGGCTTCGAAGCGTCGAACCGATGGTACGTCCGCGCGCTGCAGCGCGTCGTTCGTCGGAGCGGCATCGCCCTTTGTGTCTATGCGGGCATGGTGCTCCTTGCTATCCAGGGTTTGCGGACAGTCCCGACAGGATTTATTCCCGCGCAGGATCAGGGCTATCTTATTACCAGTGTCCAGATGCCGGATGCCGCGTCGATCGAGCGCACCCAAGAGACGATGGCGCGCCTGTCCGATATTGCGCTGAAAACCAAGGGGGTCCGCGGCGCATTCACGATCGCGGGACTCTCGGTCTTATCCAGTTCCAATTCCTCCGCAGCCGGAGTCATGTTCACCCCATTGCTCTCTTTCGAAGAGCGCGCCGGGAAGGGCGATCTAACCTCAAAAGCTATCACAGGGAGGTTGATGGCGCAGTTTTCCAAATTGCAGGAAGCGCAGGTTCTCGTCTTTCCGCCTCCGCCCGTCCGGGGCGTCGGCGCCGCCGGCGGATTCAAGCTGCAAATCGAAGACCGCTCCGGCGCGGGCACTCCGCAGAAGCTGCAGGATCTCACGCAACAAGTAATCTCCGAAGCCGCTAAGCGTCCGGAACTGACGGGCCTCTTCTCGAGCTTCCGCGCGAGCTTTCCCCAAATCTATGGAAACGTGGACCGCGTAAAGGCCAAGCAGCAAAATGTCGCCATCACCGATGTATTCCAGGCGCTGCAGGTTTATCTCGGCGGCTACTATATAAATGATTTCAATTATCTGGGGCGCACATGGCATGTCACCGCGCAAGCCGATGCTCCTTTTCGCGCAAACGCATCCGCAATTTCACGGCTGGCGACTCGCAATGCGGGCGGCCAGATGGTGCCGCTTGGCGCCGTCATGGATCTGCACGACATCGCGGGGCCGGACCGCATCCAGCGATACAATCTATATCCCTCGGCCGAGATCAATGGAAACATGGGGCCGGGTTATAGCAGCGGCCAGAGCCTGGCTGCCATGCAGCAGGTTGTCGATAAGGTGCTTCCGAAAGACTATCGAATCGAGTGGACCGATCTCGCGTATCAGGAGAAAGCCGCGGGCAATACAGCCCTCATCGTCTTCCCACTTTGCGTTTTGTTTGTCTGGCTCGTGCATTCTGCGGAATACGAGAGCTTCGCCTTGTCCACCTCCATTATTCTCATAGTGCCGATGTGCATTCTCTGCGGCATTGGGGGTGTCTGGCTGCGGCATCTTGATAACAATATCTTTACACAAATTGGTTTTATCGTCCTCGCGGGCATGAGTGTTAAGAATGCCGTTTTGATCGTCGAGTTTGCCAGGCAGCAGCAGGAGAATAATCCCGGAATGACTGCGGCCGAGGCCGCCGTCGAGGCCGCCCGTCTCCGTCTGCGGCCCATTCTGATGACGAGTTTCACGTTCATATTCGGAGTCCTTCCGCTGCTTGTCGCGACCGGCGCCGGCGCGGAGATGCGACAGGCGCTCGGAACGACCGTATTCTTCGGTATGCTCGGCGTCACGTTCTTCGGTATCTTCTTCACTCCGGTCTTTTATAAAGTCATCCGCAAGCTCTCCGGTCGCGATGGGGTGGCCCACTCCCGTGCGCCTTCCGGTCCTGCCGCGCCTCGGGATCGCGCCGATGTCATCCCATCCAATGGCGCGAGCGATGGGCATGCCACCCCTCCGGCCAGTCATCCGCAGTTTGATCTCGGCTCGGAGCCGCCCGCCGGATAACGGCACTGTGCAGGCGCAGCTTCGCCGCTCACCGAGCAACCCAGCCTCTTCAGGTCGCGTCGCCGTACGAACTCTCCACCCGCTTTGCTACGTCACGATAGTTGTAATCGACTTCGTAGATCTCCTTGATGCAGTTCAAATATTCGGCGCGATTACCCATCTTTTCCAAAACCAGCCCCAATTTGTATAACACTTCTTTCTTAGTGTTGTCCATGGCCGCCATCTCGCTGGCTGCGGCTTTCAACTGGGACACCGCCATATCCAGCATCCCTTTCTCCGTGAAACATTGCCCGAGCAAATTCATCGCCTTCAGCCGCACGTTCGGATTCTGCTTCGCCTTCTGCAGTTCAGGAATGGCATCGGTAAACTGCTCCGCCTGCATCAAGCGCTCGCCCAGTTCGTAGCGCAGTTGGAGATCTGTCGGATTCCGTTCCACTCGCCGCTTCGCGTCGCCGATTTGTGTCTCGGCCTTCTTCCGTTTCAATTCGGTCATTTCGTCCCGGTATTGCACGGCGTCTTCGTGTTGATCGCCGCCCTCCGCAAAGAACGCTTCCAGCGAAGCGATTCGCTGGTCCACTTGCTTCAGCCCCAGGTCGGCCACTTTCCGCGCGACTGCCGGATCGCTCCCTTTTACGAGATCGTTCGTGTAGGAAAACCACTGGAGCGCTTCCGCCAGGTGGTCCGGCTCTTGCGTGATCTGCTGCTTTTGGTCGTATAATCCAGCGATCCGGCGCACCAGATCGACGTTTTCCGGCTCCTGTTCGTACTGCTGCCCCAATTCGGAAATCTGGCTGTCGATCATATCGACGTCCTTGAAGACTCGGCTCTGCTGTTCCAGCGAGACGGCCTGGTCCTTGTCCTTCATGATGTCCCGGTAGCTCTTCGCCGTCTCCCATCCGCCGCGCTTCATCGTGGCGCTCGCCGACGCATCCTTGCTCCGCTTGATCGCGATCATGTCTGCCGGATTGATCTCGGTTATCCGCGTGTAAATCTCCACCGCCTTGTCCGCCTCACCCATTGCCGTATAAAATTCCCCGAGCTCATGCATCACCTTCGTATCCTTCGGATTGCCCTCCACGAGGGTCTCGAGCGCAAAAGCCGCGATTTCATTCGAACCCGCCGCTTTGGCCGCATCTTTCAGCAGGTGATTTCCCTGCGCATTGAAGGGGTCGTTCTCGAGCGTCTTCTCGGCGAGTTCCATTGCAGCGAGCGGATCTTTCTTCACGTAGCCAGCCCCCTTCAGCGAAGCCGTCGATAGCCCCGAAAACATTCCCTTTTTCCCCTTGGTCGCTGCGATCTCCGCTTTGCGAAGTATCCGCCGTCCATCCAGAAAACCCGGCTGCTTCTTCAACACGGCGTGGATCAGCGATACCGCGTACCCGTAATTGCGCAATTCCACGGCGCTCAAGGCCCGCAGCCAGAGCGCTCGCAGGTCGTCCGTAAGGTCCTTATCCGAGATGATATCCATAGGGGAGAAAGTGAACACTAATCAGCCTGCTTCGTTTTGACAATCCGCGCGAAGGCACTTTCGCAAGAAATCCTCCCTTCCTTCCCGAACCAGGCCCGTCAGCGGCCCACTTTCGAGCTCTCCGCCCGCTTCTGGTCTGCCTTGTCCGAAGCCATTGCCTGGATCGATTTCCATTCCTTCGATGCATTATCCGAGAAATTGCTGAAACCGTGCTCGAAAATCACTGTGAAAGCGAAAGTCGAGACCAGGAAAAGGGCAAACCAAAGAATGAAGCGGATGAGACCCATGGTAGATCGGTGCGTTGGTGGCAGCTTTCGACTAACTCAGAACACCTTCGCCCGCAACTTGCTTTTCTGGCGGCGCCGCGTGCAGGTTCGCAAATGCAAAGAACGTTGCGTACGTGAGCAGAGAGAAGACGAAAAATGCCGCGATAAACGTGAGGCCGCCTTCGCCGGGTGGCATTCGCACATGCGAGACGGCATTCGACGCCAGGTCGATGGGCCGAAAGAGCGCATCCCGCGAGTTCCAGCGCCAGAACCGGCCGACATAAACGCCGATGCTCCCGAGCGCCAGCATGGCCGCCGCAAAGAGCCATCCCATGGCGCGCCCTCGCCACCCTCTCACCATCTCTTGCATGAGATAGAGCGAAAAGTAGCCCGCAAAGAGCCCCGTCCAGGCGACGCTCATGATCAGCAAAAGATCGAACCACGCATTCTGCGATCCGCCCCAGTGAAAGTGTACGAGATCGGTAATGAGGTAAGGTGCGTTCGGAAAAAAGAGAAACCAGATAACCGCGCATCCCGCCAGCAGCCCGTTCCAGCGCCAGCCGCGCAACTGGAGCGTGTGCACCGTCACCGCGCACAGCAGCGGGATCCAGGCCAGAAGCAGGTTCTTCGGCACGAAGCCAAAGCGATCCACATTGAGCCTCCGTCCATGTTCGGACCAGTCGCGCACGAGAAGCAGCGCCAGGCAGACCGCCGTGGAGAGGACGAGTGAAAGGACGGCGATGCCCGTTCGAGTCTTGGAGAGGCTGCGGCGTTTCACGCTCCGTTATTAGCTCGCGCAAAGCCGCGCGCAAGCAGCGCTCGTAATCCATGTTGCAACCTCCCGCTTCCACCGGCGATAAAGCGCCCGGCCTTTCTCCATGGACTACTTTGATCTCGTCGGTTTGTCTCGCAGGCCCTGGCTGGATCCTCTCGAACTCAAGGCGCGGCTTCATTCGCTGACAGCCAGCTCCCATCCCGACGCTGGAGGCGAGGAGCGGAAATTCGTCGAAATAAACCGAGCCCGCGCCGTTCTGCAGGATGACGCCGCCCGGTTGAAACATCTGCTTGAACTCGAAGCACCGAGCCTGGCTGCCTCCGGGGGTTCCTCGATCCCCGGCGCCCTCGCTGAGAAATTCATGCGCATCGCCGTCGCGAGGCAAAAGGCCGAGGCGTTCCTGCGCGGTCCGTCCGCGACCGGAGGCGCCCTCTTCCGCGCTCTCGCCGAGTCCGAACGCTCCGGCCATCGCGTTCGGCTTGCCAGCCTCATTGAAGACATCGATGCCGATCGGCTTCGCTCCATCTGCGCTTTGCGCGATCTCGACGCCCGCTGGCTCGCGCGCACCGAAGCCGATCTCATCCAACTTGCCGAAGTCCACCGGGAACTGCTCTTCATTCAAAAGTGCCTCTCACAACTCCGCGAACTTCTCCTTCACCTCGATCTCTGAGCACGCCCGCTGCCGATTTCTCCCAAGCTGGACGGAACGAGACGCCTATCCGACAGTGACAGTCCATGCATTGGTTCACTTTCAGTCCCAACGACTTCTTTTTCGCCTTCCTGAGCGTCCTCTTCGAAGGGCTTCCGTTCCTGCTCCTTGGCTCACTCATCTCGGGGGTGGTCGATGTCTTTCTTCCCGCCGATACGCTCGCCCGCGTTTTTCCAAAGAACGCCGCCCTGGCAATTCCGCTCAGCGCGCTGCTCGGCATTATTCCCGTCTGTGAATGCGGAAGCGTCGTCGTGATCCGCCGTTTTATTCGCAAAGGGCTGCCGCTCCCGTGCGCCATTACCTACATGCTGGCCGCTCCGATCGTGAATCCCCTCGTTGCCATGAGCACCTTCATCGCGTTCCGCGGCCAGAATCCATTGCAGATGCTCGGCTACCGGCTCTCGCTCGGCTACCTCATCGCGGTCGGAGCCGGGTTCATTGTCCTGCTGCTTCGCAAATCACCGCGCGACCTGCTGCAGCCCGGCCTCATCGCCGAGGCGTCTCCCAAGCGATCTGGTCTGCGATGGGCTGCGACCGATGCGCTCAGTGGCGGCCAGAAAGACTTTGCCGAGATTGCTATGGGCGCATCGCCCGCCCGCAAGCTGATCCTCGCTGTCCAATCGGCCACCGCCGATTTTCTCGATGTCGCTTTCTTCTTCATCCTCGGGACCGCTATCGCCTGCCTCTTCAACACGGCTGTAAATCAGCAGCTCATACTTCCCTTTGCGACGCAGCCGATCCTCGCGATCCTCGTGCTCATGGGGCTTGCCATCGTGGTCTCGCTTTGCAGCACCACCGATGCCTTTATCGCCGCGAGTTTCTCATCCTTTCCGCAATCGGCGAAGCTCGCGTTCCTGCTCCTCGGGCCGGTCTTCGATCTGAAGCTCTTCTGGCTTTACGGACTCATTCTCCGCCGCAAGTTCGTCTGCATCCTCGGCGCCTCCCTCATTGTCGTCATCGCCTTTATCTGCTGGCGAGCCGGCGCGGTCATCGATGGCGTCCGCCTGCCGTAAGAGCCAGGATGTCTGCGCCGCCGGATTGAATTTGCCAAAACCTGTCGTATCCTCACCCCATGGCCAAAGTCTTCTCTCGCTGGCTCCCCTGCGCGACGCTCGCCGCGTGGAGCGCCATCATGCTTTACTATTCCGATCTCTGGAGCGGCAAAGTCGATGCGTTTCTCGTGCCGCAGTTTCGATGGTATATCGCCGCCGCAGGCTTCCTGCTCGGAGCAATGGCGCTCGTCTTCGCGCTTTTCCCGGCCGATGCCGAGTGCTGCATCACGACCGATTGCAGCCATCCGCTTTCGCGCTTCGCAGCGGGCAAATGGCTCAGTTTCCTCGTCCTCATCGTCCCCTTTACCGCCGTTGCCGTCGTGTCGCCAAAGGGCTACAGCCAAAACTCCATGCTCCTCCAGCGTGGCGCGCTTACCGACGCATCGTCCTTGCCCGATCGCAAGATTTCCGTCGCTCCCGTCGATCTGCCGTTGCCTACAAAGGATGGCGCGCCTGCGGCTGCGACTCCGGCCCCAACCGCGGCAAATGCCAAGCCTGCCGCGCCTGCGGCCAACGATTACATCGAGAGGACGCCAGAAGGCTACCTCGTCGCCGATGTGCTTGATCTCCTTTACGCGGTCCAGGATGGCAATCTGCGCAAAGATTTTGAGGGCAAGACCGTCCAGATGATCGGCCAGCTTATGCCCGACACGTCGAATAATCCCAACGGCACACGATTCAAAGCCGTTCGGATGTTTATGACTTGCTGCGCGGCGGATGCCCGCCCCGTCGCGGCCCTCGTCGAGGCGCAAAAGCAGCCTGAATTGCCTGAGATGTCCTGGGTGCGCATCGTCGGCACCGCCACCTTTCCCATCGAGAACGGTCGCCGTATCTCGGTCATAAGAGCCGACAAGGTGGATAAGTGCGATCCTCCGGCGGACGCAATGCTTTACTAAACACGGCCTGGACGAGGCCTTCCGCGCGTTTCCGGCATAATCGCGCGCAAATCCCCTTGCACTCCTTCGCTGGCTCAACAGCATGTAGCCACATGTTCCCGGCCATCGAGCAGCTCCTCGTAGTTCAAGATCGCGACCGAAAAATCCGCGCGCTCAAACAGGAGCTCAAGCATGCGCCGCTCGAACGCAAGCGCCTCGAAGAAAAGCTTGCGGGCGCGCAGCAGCATCTGGAAAAGGTGAAGCACACCGCCAAAGAGCTCGAAGTGGAGCGCAAGAAGCTCGAAGACGAGGCGCAAACGAAGCGCGACCATATCGTCAAGTATCAGACGCAAAAGTTTCAGACCCGCAAGAACGAAGAGTTTCAGGCGTTTACCACCGCGATCGAGCATCTCGAAGCGGACATCCGCAAGATCGAGGATCGCGAGTTGGAGCTGATGCAATCGGCGGAGGAATTGAAGCCGCAAATCGCCGAAGCCGACAAGACCGACAAAGCCGCGAAGGCCAGCGTCCAGCAGCAGATCGCCGATTTGGAAGCGAAGGTCGCCACGATCGAGCAACAGATCGCGGAAATTACCGGCGAACGCTCGAAGCTCGTCAGCGAGGTCGAAGAAGATCTGCTCGACAATTACGAACGGCTTTTTGCCACGAAAGGCGATGCCGTCGTCGCCCTCGAACATGAAGTCTGCACCGGCTGCCATGTGAAGGTGACCGCGTCCACAAACGCAGGGACGAAAGCGGGCAGGGGAATTATCCACTGCGACCAGTGCGGACGGATGCTCTACTTCGTGAGGACGTAGCCCTCGACTGGGATATTAGAGCGTCCGGTCGTCGTCGCGCACCACCGTCACGTCGTTCTGCAGCCGTGACCTCCTGTTGTTGCTTGCAGCGCCGATCAGTCCGATCCCAAGCAGGATGACCGCGCCGATCTCCACATACAGTTGCGGAGCCCCGGCGACGATGGCCGCCCATGACAAGCCGCCGATTAAAATGAGGAAGCCGAGGATGTAAGCGAAGAATCTCATAGGGAAGTGGCGATGTGCCACTGCCGAATCGTTCCGCAGCCCTCCTGCGGCTGCAAATGGGAAGAGCCTCGTCGAAAGACCCTATACGGATACGATATTAGTTCCCGCCCCCGGTGTTGCTCGGAGACGCCTTGACCGCGTGCTTGGCCAGCGAGTCGAAGGTGCTCGTGCTCTGCGCCCGCATCGTCTCTATCCCATCCTGCTTCACGATGATCTGCCACTCGATCTTGTCCTTCTCCATCGAGCCGCCTTCCTTCCAGCCGGAAATCTGCGCTGCGCCAATCGTCATATCCTGGCCGTCCGCCGCCTTCAGCGCCTTGAGCTTCTCCGTTCCGGTGTAGCTCACGATTCCCGATGCATAGTAGCGCTTGACTAAAATCTGCCAGTCCACCTCTCCCTCCTTCATATCCTTGAAGGACACATTCTTCACCGTCACCTTCAGCCCCTGCGTCCGGTTGATGCGCTCCATGTAATAGCCGCCTCGGCTGTCGCTTTTGTCCAGCGTAACCTTCTGCACCGTCACACTGATTCCGTTTTTCTCCTCCGCCACGCTCGCATGGATCGAGATCAGGAGGAGGGGAGTGAAGAGAAGAGGGAAAAAGCGCCGCATAACGCCCTGAATGAGAGCCGCTAGCCCGCCAGAGTCAACCACCAAAGGCGGGTCCTTCCGTGACGCGTCTTCCCTGTCCAGCGAAGCAACGGCTAATCATTCGACGCTGTCCGCATCGAAAGCTTATGCAATGGTCAAGCCATTCCCGACGATGGTAAAGTGCGCTTGAGCACCCTCCCGCCCCCTCCCGCCCCCCCCTGCATGCCCGATCCGAAGCCAAAGACCCGAAAACGCCCAGCAGCTCCCAAAAAGGCCGCTCCACCGCCGCCGGACGCCGCGCAAGTAACATCCGGCGTCGTCGATCTCGAAGGCTACGTTGTTTGGCTCTATCTCGCTGGCGACAATGGCGGCATGTACGAGCGGTTCGATATTCTGCGCGGTGTCTTTCGGGAAAATGCCGAGATCGCTCTCGACTTCGATTGCGCCCATCCCGGCGAACCGCCGCATATTTATTCCATCTCGCTCCGCCGCGAAAGCGCCCTTCTCTTCCGTGGTGAATGGCTCGCTGGCAATCCCGAGGATCGCGATTCCGGATCGTGCTCCTGCCGCGTGTATTTCAATGACGCCCGGCTCGGCCTCTTCGGTGTATGGCGCCGCAACGGCGAAGCCCATCACTGGATTGCCGAACTCCGCCCCGTTGACACCACCCGTCCCCCCGACGACAACGTGCCATCGACGGCTCGCCGCTGAGCCAAAGCTGGCCCGCCAATTTCCTCGGTCTGGGGCGCCCCGAGCGGACCACACCTCAAAAGAGGACCGACCACCCGCAGATCCGCTTGCAATCCGCGGCGGCATTCTGAAAGTAGCGCCCGTCTCCGAAGAAGGCATTGATCAGCACAAACGGCGTGCACACAAGGCAAAGCAGAGGAAACACCAGGGCATACAACAGAAGGGGGGGCAGAATCTGCTCGAGTAAAAACCCAGCGATGGAGCAGACAGCGGCAACAATAATTTCGCCCATTCTCTCCCAAATCATTGCATGCCCGCCGCACAGCCATCGACCCAAAAACCCGCCTATCCCGAGCCGTCGTCGGGCATAGCGGAGCGATGCACGCCCCGGATGTGACCCGTGGTCGCTCGATCTACCGCCACTCTCTCCCCCACAAAAGATCCCACCAACTACCCTCGCTCCTCCGCGACCTCCGCGCCCCCGCGTGACCCCGTTAGTCCCCTTCGAGTGGAACCCAAGCCCCAAAGCCACGCGCGGAGAAACAACCCCGAAGTCAACCGAAATCTTATGGAAAAAGTTCACATTCCGCGCTAAATTTGGCTTGTGAATCCGTCTGTTTTTGGGAATCGTCGCAACACCCCCAGAACCACAATATGCTGTGGGTCGGTTTATCAGCAGCCTCAATATGTAGGTGAATAGGCTGTGAATAACCCGGCAGTAAATTGTCAAAAAGTTCCGATTCCGACGCCTTAAAATCACCGCCGCCATGAAGCTGAAATCCTCTCGTCCTTCCAATCGCATCGCCGCCTCCGTCAAGACTTCCGCACGGCAAGTCTCACCTGGTCTCAAATTCCAGCGCACATTCAGCAAACCGTCCGTTTCACCGTTCGACGAAGTCGAATGGGAGCAGCGCACCGCCGAAATCACTGACGATTCCGGCAAAGCCATCTTTAAGCAGGAAAAAGTCGACGTGCCCAAAGGCTGGAGCGCCCTCGCCACGAAGATCGCCGTCTCCAAATATTTTTACGGCGACATCGCGCAGGGCGCCGATCCCTACAAAGGCGGGCGCGAATCGTCCGTCCGCCAGCTCATCCATCGCGTAACGCGCAGCATCACCGACGCGGGCAAGAAGGACGGCTACTTCGCCGATGACCAGAGTGCCGAGATTTTCTACAACGATCTCACCTGGCTCTGCCTTAATCAGCACGGCGCGTTCAATTCGCCGGTCTGGTTCAATGTCGGCTTGCATCAGCAGTACGGCACCGGCAAGGGCCGCGGCGAGGGCAACTACTTCTACGATCGCGACCTCGACGAGGCGCGCCGCTCCCCCACCCAGTACGAGTATCCCCAGGGCAGCGCTTGCTTCATCCAATCGGTCGGCGACACGATGGAGGACATCATGCGCCTCGCCACTTCCGAGGCGATGCTCTTCAAGTTCGGCTCAGGCACCGGCTCCGATCTCTCGACCCTCCGCTCGACTCGCGAAAAGCTCTCCGGCGGCGGACGCCCCAGCGGGCCGCTCTCCTTTTTGAAGGTGTACGATCAGGTCGCCAATGTCGTCAAATCCGGCGGCAAAACCCGGCGCGCCGCGAAGATGAATACCCTCAAGGACTGGCATCCCGACATCGAGGAATTCATTGAGGCCAAGACCAAGGAGGAGAAAAAGGCGTGGGCGCTTATCGAGCAGGGGTACGACGGCTCGTACAATGGCGACGCGTACGGCTCGATCATGTACCAGAACGAGAATCTCTCGGTCCGCGTGAGTGACGACTTCATGAATGCGGCCATCGAAGGGCGCGAATGGTGGACTCAGCGCGTCACCGACGGCAAGCCCTGCGAGAAGAAGGAGGCCCGCACGCTCCTCCGCAAAATCGCCGAAGGGACTCACGTCTGCGGCGATCCCGGCATGCAGTTCGACACCACGATTCACAAGTGGCACACCTGCAAAGGGACTGGACGCCAGAACTCCACGAACCCGTGCTCCGAGTATCTTTTCCTCGATAATACCGCCTGCAATCTCGCGTCGCTGAATCTTCTGAAGTTCAAGAGCCCCGATGGCTCATTCAACATCGAGCGCTTCAAGGCTGCCGTGCGCATCTTCATCACCGCGCAGGAAATCATCGTCGATAACGCGTCGTATCCGATCAAGGAGATCGCGGAGAACTCGCACATCTACCGCACGCTCGGCCTCGGCTACGCCAATCTCGGCGCGCTCATCATGAGCTACGGCCTCGGCTACGATTCCGATGAAGGCCGCGCGCTTGCCGGAGCGATCACCGCGATCATGACGGGCCACGCCTACGAGCAGTCCGCGAAGATGGCCGAGGCGATGGGGCCATTCCCCGGCTATCACGACAGCCGCTGCAGCGGCGTGCCAAATCCGGTCGAGAAGACCAACGCGCCGAGCATGAAGGAAGTCATCGAGCTGCATCGCGACAATGTCGCGCACATCCAGGAAAGCCCGCGCTTTGGCTACCTTAAGGAAGAGGCGCGCAAGTGCTGGAACGGCGCGCTCTCTCTCGGAAAGAAGCACGGCTACCGCAATGCCCAGGTCACCGTCCTCGCACCGACCGGCACCATCGGATTCCTCATGGATTGCGACACGACCGGCATCGAACCCGACATCGCCTTGGTGAAGTACAAGCTGCTCGCCGGCGGCGGCATGCTGAAGATCGTAAATCAGACTGTGAAGCCAGCGCTCCACGACCTCGGCTACAGCACCGCTGAGATCGAGCGCATGATCGCCCATATCGACAAGTACGACACGATCGAGGATCTCGAAGACGAGCAGACCGGCGACACGATCACCTCGGGCCTCAAGCCGGAGCATCTCTCCGTGTTCGATTGCGCGTTCAAGCCGCGGTACGGCCAGCGTTCGCTCCACTATCGCGGGCACATCCGCATGATGGCCGCCGCCCAGCCATTCCTATCGGGCGCCATCTCGAAGACCGTCAATCTTCCCAACGAAGCAACGGTCGATGACATCATGAACACCTACATCGAGGGATGGCAGCTCGGCCTCAAGGCGATCGCTATCTACCGCGATGGCTCGAAGCGCTCCGCGCCCGTCGTCACCGACAAGAAGAAGCACGGCAGCTCCACGAACGCGGATGGCGGCTGCGGGAGCAGCCTCGCCGCGGAGGTCGATGCGATTGTCGCAGACAAACAGGCCCTGCAAAACCGCCTTTCCGAGTTGGAGGAAGAAGTCACTGTCCTGCGCAAAAAGGCCGATGAACCCGTCCGCCGCCGCATGGCCGAGACCCGCGTCTCGCTCACGCACAAATTCGAGATCGCCGGACACAAAGGGTACCTCACGGTCGGCCTCTTCGACGACGGCGCCCCCGGCGAACTCTTTATCCAGATGAACAAGGAAGGGAGCACCATCGGTGGCCTCATGGACACCGTTGCGACCCTCACCTCGATCGCCATGCAGTACGGCGTGCCGCTCGAATCGCTCGTGAAGAAATTCGCGTATCAACGCTTCGAACCGTCGGGTTTCACAAAGAACCCCGATATCCGCAACGCCACATCGATCACCGACTACGTATTCCGCTGGCTGGCGTGCCAATTCATTAAAGGGTACAAGGAAGCCACCTCGCCCAACAAGACTCAGCCCGACCTCCCGCTCAAGGAACTGAACGAGATCGACCGCAAAGCCATCAACCGCCCGGTAACCGACCTCGCCATCTCGCCCGAAAAGGGAATTATCGACATCCTCACCCACGAAGGGAACAGCGAGGGAACAATGCTCGGCAACGGGCAAGGGAACGGCCATGGCAATGGAAACGGCAACGGGCACACCCACCGCCCCAACGCCGGCACCCACGCCGAACGCCTCCAAGGCGCCCTCGGCACCATGTACATGGACACGACCTGCTCCCACTGCGGCTCCAGCAAAGTCATCCGCGCCGGAGCATGCGGCGTGTGTACAGAGTGCGGTACCAGCCAAGGGTGCTCGTAAGCAGCGCGAGATTCACGGTCAACCATTGCCCAGGTGCTCGAAGCCAAAGGCAAAATCGACTCCGTCCAGAGCTGGTCCGCTGCACGGGTGCGCTCCTTCGTGGACGCTGCGTGATCGGCAGCAAATAATTCGTGGGCAGCGTCTTCGAGGCGAACCGCTCGCATTTAGACCGAAGAGCACCGATGGCGGACGACGAATGCGGCTCGCCGCCGCCCATCTACAGCATGCGGCATCTTCGACTGAACGTGCTGACCAGGGAACGAGCCAACGCTCCTGCCAGTCTTTTCGAGTGTTCAGGCGACGGTCTGCGACGGTAGAAAGGCGAACGCCCTGAAAACTTCGAAGTCCACCGGATTTAGCGTCAACAGCGAGGTGATGCCCGCCGTGTGGTACGTGGCCGCGAGTAGGGTATCCAGCACTCGCTTGCGGCCCATTCCATAGCCTCGCATCCATGCGTGAAATTGAGTAATCATCGTCTCGGTTGGAAACACCTGAACGACTTCGGAGGCTTTCCACCAAGTTTCGGACTTTCCGATCGCATTCTCCATGGAAAAAGGATTCTGAAACCGGCGCGGATCCGTCACGACATGAATGAATCCGCTAGAACTTGCGGCGCAATCGCGACGAGGTCGTCTTGAGCAAGTAGTTTGCTCAGAATCCGCAGCGCCTCCGAGTGGCGCTTGTGTTCCACGATTTCGACTGCAAGCAGAAATGTCGTGTCGACGCCGTGATTCACGCGTTAGGTTTGCCCAACATTTCATCGTACCACTCTTGCCGTGAACCTTGAGGCTGAAGAATCCTCCCGACGCTTTCTGGCTGTATCTGAGTCAAGCTCGGCCGCTGGGCATATTCCATCATTCGGCGCGCCTTCCGGATGGAGCCTTCCAACTGCGCCAACTCCTAGGAAGAAAGCTGCGGAAGGGCGTCTTCGATCTCGGCAAGCGTGCTCATTTGCAAGGTATCGCCAAAGTCTACCACCGCGAGTAGGTTTCTGGCAAGAACGAGCACCGTGGCATTAGACGGACAGCAGTAGGCGTCCAAGCGCCAATTCACCAAAGGCGGGGGATCATCGGGGATCATCCAAGGCGGCACGCGCGAGCCAGCACACCGTAAGAAGCTGGCTGAGCCGTTCCCCCTTCGTTCACCGCAACTGAAAGTAGTCACCTCCAATACGCCGACGCCTGCCGGAAGGGCGCGTAAATCCCGGGGGCGACCTTGGCGGGAGAGAAGACAAAGCCGTACCGATCGTTCTTTGCGTCAACAGGGTCGAGGAGCACTTTTTTGAACCTCGCTTTCTTCGTGTATTAGATCAGGACTCGCGCGGTGCCGTTGATGCCCCACATCTTGAGTCCGGTGCCGAAGAGGCCGCCGGCTGGGAAGAGATTGTCCAAGTCCGACATCGCATGAAAGCAGTTGATGGCAGACTTGTCTTTGCGGGAGACGCGGTCGTCGGCCCGGTAAAGGATCGTTCCCGCGTCGAGCAGGCGCATGCGTTTGACGCCGAGATCGAAACCGTCCCGCTCGATCTCGTACGGACCCCACATAGCGATGACGTTCTTGGCGGCTACAGCGAGGCGGATCGTCGAGCGATCTCCGCAAACAATGGATCGGGCCGCTTCACTGTCAGGGTTTTCATAGATCTGCGCAAAGCACCCGCGCATTTCGTCGTCACCGCATCGTTCCAGAAACTCTCCTCCTTCAGTGCGGATGAACCGCCAGGCTGTCGATCGTTTGCTTCAGCTTAGCCTGCGCTTCTGCGTTTGCTGGCAAAGGAGCATCGTGCAGAGCAGGCAGCAGTGTGTCCCAGACGACGTTTAACTCTGCCTGCATGTCGTTGGTCGCGGCGGTGATCGCGATGACTGCGTCTTGCACGGGCAGAACGACGCAAAACTGGCCGGCTGCTCCGTCGCCGCGATATGCGCCATGGCGGCAGCGCCAGAACTGGTAACCGTAACCTTGATCCCAATCGCTCTTAGGATTGCTCCCATTCGATGTCTGGCGAGCGGTGGCCGCGCCCACCCACGCCTCCGGAACCAACTGGGCGCCGCGCCAGTTCCCTTTCTGAAGATAGAGCTGGCCAAACTTCGCGATATCTTCGGTGCGCACAAAGAGCCCCCAGCCGCCAAGGTTCACGCCCTGCGGACTGACTCCCCATGTGGCCCCTTCGATGCCCAGCGGCTCGAACAGTCGCGGGCGAAGATAGTCGAAGACAGTCTCTCCCGTTACTTTCTGTACGATTGCAGAAAGCATATACGTGCCGGCGGAGTTATAGAGAAAATGTGTGCCAGGCTTGAACGGAACAGGCTGGGCGAGAAACGCCTTCGTCCACGCGTCCGTCGCTTCTTTCAAGTGCGGCTCATCCTGCTGTCCACACGACATGATAAGCAGATCGCGGACCCGCATGGCGGAAAGGTTCTTTGACGATGTAGCGGGCAAGTCGTCCGGAAAGAATTTGGCGACTTCGTCGTCGAGGCTGAGTTTGCCATCGGCAATCGCCAAACCCACGGCCGTGGATGTGAAGCTCTTGCTCAGCGAATTGAGAATGTGCGGCGTCTCGGCGGCGTTTGGTTTCCACCACCCCTCCGCCACCACATTTCCGTGCCGCACGAGCATGAAGCTATGGAGCGTGTTGATCTGCCGATCGGCTGCCTGGACGAAGGCTTCGATCCCAGCGGACGACACTCCCTGCGCCTCCGGCGAACTGCGCGGAAGATCCTTGCTCTCCGCAGCGAGCGCACCGTGAGCGAATGAAAAGGAGGCGATGGCGCATGCCACGAGGCCGCGAATAGGGAGGGAAAATTGCATATGCAATTTTGTACGGCAGCACCGGTCGGCGCACAAGCCGCCCGTTGCCGCACAGCAGCCAGCTTTCTACCGCTGGACAATCCAGCCGCGCCGCCGGACGTTTCCGCATCATGAAGCGGCTTCTATCGCGGCTCCTCACGGGTGCGTTCCTCCTCGCCTTCGTGGCCTTGCCGCATCAAACACGCGCCGAAGACGAACCCGAAACCGAGGCCAGCGATCTCGCTGGCAAGACGGCGCCCGACTTTTCCCTCGATCTCCTCGGCGGCGGGACGTTCAAATTATCCGAGCATCGCGGCAAAGAGATCGTCGTCCTGGATTTTTGGGCAACGTGGTGCGGCCCCTGTGTTTACGCGCTGCCGATCGTGACGGAGGTGACCGCCGCCTATAAGGACAAAGGCGTCGTGTTCGTAGCGATGAATCAGGCGGAGGATGCGAAGACTATCGAGAAGTTCCTGGCTGACTCGAAGCTGGCGATCGCCGTCGCGCTGGACCGCGATGCGAAGGCTGGCAGAGCCTACGATGTGCAGGGGATTCCCACGACTGTGATCATTGACAAGCAGGGAAAGGTGCAGGTCGTGCATGTGGGCGCCAGCCCGAATCTCAAGGTGAAGCTTGTAAAGCAACTCGACGACCTTCTCGCGGGCAAGAGTCTCATTCCAGTCAAAGAGTTGAGTGTCACCGATCTCACCGGATTGGAGGCTGTCTGGAGCGCTCCGGGAAAATTCGGCGGGCTCGCAGCCGATGGCGGGACGGTGTACGCGCTCAACAATCGCGGCCAATGCACCGTGCTAAATGCGAAGGGCGAGCCGGTCCGAGAATTCCCGATGGAGGGGCAAAAGGGATTTCTCCGCGCTGCGCGGTTTTCGCCAAATGCCGAGCGCGGCCTCGTCTCCTTCGATCCGTGGGGAGCGGATTTGAAGGCGTGGGATGCGCAGGGAAAGGAACTCTGGAGCTATCCCGGCGGAGATGGGGTCGTCGATGTCTGGCCGGCGAGTCTGAAGGAAGATGGCGCGGAGCAAATCGTGGTCGGGTACTCCGGCGGCATCCACGTCCTGAATGGGCAGGGCAAGCCGCTCTGGAAGAGTGGAAATCTGAGCGGCGTCTCACGCGTCTGCTCCGGCGTCCTGGAACTTGGCGCTCCAGCAGCCGTGCTGGCGGTCTCAAAGAAGGGGGTGCATCTGCTCGGCAGCGATGGAAAGCGTCAGCCCGATCTTGCAGCAGATCTGCGGCCCGCCATGGTGCGCGTCGTTCCTGCGTCGAACGGCCACCCCGCGGAGACGATCGTGGGCGGCTCGTCGGAGGATGGGGAAATGCTGATAGCTATGAACTCGAAAGGCAAGGAGCTATGGCGTACCGCCGCGAGCAGCGGGAAAGGACACATCGACTCCGCATGTCCCGCGCCTGGGCAGCCATGGCTCGCAGTCTCGATGCGCGGAGGCCGTGTCTTCGTCGTGGATGCGGACTCCGGGAAGATCGTGGCGGAATCGAACGGGGAGGCGTCGCGAGCCGAAGTGGCATGGCTCGAGGCCTCGAGCGGTCCGCTTCTTGTAGTGACCGGGCGCGACGCGCTGCATGCGTACCGCCTCGTGAAATAGTCACTCGCGCAAAGAAAAGTGCTTGTCTGCTCCCAGGCGGCATGCCACATATCGTGGCTATGCCACCAGTCCAAGAGTCATCTTCCGCTTTCGCGGGGATCGTGCGCGACCCGGCATATCAGCAGCTCCACGGCTTGCTGCGCGGCTTGATTCGATCCGGCGACTACACGGCAGGTTCGAAGTTTCCCACGGAGCGTGCGGTTGCGGCGCGCTTCGGCGTCAGTCGCGTCACCGCGAACAAGGCGTTGGCCGGTCTCGTCGCCGAAGGGGTGCTCGATTTCAAGAAAGGGGTCGGCACGTTCGTCCGCGATCCCGGGATGGATTACGACCTGCGTTCGCTCATGAGCTTTACGCGAAAGGCGGAGCTTTCCGGCAAGATCCCGCAAACTGTGGTGCGAAAGTTTTCCACGGTCAAAGGAGCCGAGGTCGGTCCAGGCGTCCGCGCGGCCCTGGAGGTCGGCGATGCAGACTCGCTCCACTTCGTCGAGCGGCTTCGCTCCACCGACGGCGTCCCTGTCATTCTGGAGCGCCGATTTCTCGTCTCCCGGCATACGCCCCGGTTGCGGCTTGCCGATGTCGCCGGCTCGCTCTACACGGTGCTCACCGAGCGATTTGGGCTGCACCTCTCAGGGTCCGATCAGATCATCCGCGCCGTCAATCTCGACGCAAAGGATGCGTCGATCCTTGGAGTCAAATCGGGGGGCGCTGCGGTATGGGTGCATGCCGTCGGCTATTGCGAACACGGTCCGCTTTGGCTTGAGGATACGCTCTATCGCGGCGACCGGTATGAATTTCACAATTCGCTAGGAAGCCACAAGGCCGCCCGCCCAGCGCGCGCCGCGCTTTCCCCAATCGAGCGCCAGCAAATGATCGCGATGCCTGCCGCCCGATCGCCGGTGCGCCATGGCAAAGCCGCCGCGCGTCCAACTAAATTCACAAGCAAATGAAACTTGGTTTTGCCTCCGCCATCCTCCCGGATCTGTCGCTCGACGAGGTCCTCCGCTTTGCCGCCGACGAGCATTTTGAGACGGTCGAGGTGATGTGCTGGCCGTCCGGAAAAGCGGAACGCAAATTCGCCGGCGTAACGCATTTGGATGTGAGTGACTTCGGAGAGGCGCAGGCAGCCGAAACGCTTGCACTCGTCCAGAAGCACGGCGTAAGCATCAGCGCCCTCGGTTACTATCCCAATGTGCTGGACCCCGATCCATTGATATCGGCCGTATGCGTAGGACACTTGAAGAAAGTCATCGCCGCCGCGTTAAAGCTCGGCCTCGCTGGAGTAAACACATTCGCTGGACGCGACTGGACGAAAAGCGCGGATGCAAATTGGCCGCGCCTTCTTGAGATTTGGCGCCCGCTGGTTGAATTTGCGGAGGAGCACGGGGTGCGCATCGGGATCGAGAACTGTCCGATGTTATTCACCGCCGACGAATGGCCTGGTGGAAAGAATATCGCGACAACGCCTGAGATCTGGCGGCGAATGTTTAGCGATATTCCGTCGCCCAATCTTGGGCTTAATTACGATCCATCCCATTTTGCGCTGCAAATGATGGATCCGGTCTCACCGCTGGCGGAGTTTCAATCCAAGCTGTTCCATATGCATGCAAAAGATGTGAAACTGGATCGCGCCAGGCTGAATGATGTGGGCATTTTTTCCGAGCCGCTCAAATGGCACCGCCCGTGCATTCCTGGCGCGGGGGAAATCGACTGGACACCCTTTATGGGTGCGCTGAAAGCCGTCGGCTACGACGGCCCAATCTGCATTGAGATCGAGGATGAAAGCTTCGGCAAGACGATCGAGGGCCGCAAGCTGGCCCTTCAAACAGCGTATAGCGTTCTTCGGCCGCTTTGCCCCGCCTCGTTATCCTAAACGGGCTGAAAAGTTAACTATGAGCCACACCGACTTGCATTCAGACTCGTTTACCGGCCACTTCCTCGGCGGGAAGCGGACTGGGAAAGATGCCGCCCGCACCCTGCCATTGACCTCTCCAATAGATGGCGCTCCGATGGGAGCGCTCGCGGTTGCGGACTTCGCGCAGGTCGGCGCCGCCGCGGAGCTAGCGCATGAGGCCTTTATAGCGTGGTCGCAAACACCAGTCAAAGAGCGCGCGCAGCCGCTCTTTCGATTCAAGACGCTCGTGGAGGCAAACCTCCAGCGGCTGGCCGAGGCCGTCTCGCGCGAGAGCGGCAAAACGATCGAGGAGGGCGCGGCCGGAATTCAGCGGGGCCTGGAGGTCGTCGAGTATGCCTGCGCGACACCGGCACTGATCGCTGGCGATCTTCTTGAAGTGAGCCGCGGGGTCGATTGCTATGCGCGGCGCTTTCCGCTCGGCGTCGTGGCAGGCATCACGCCATTCAATTTTCCGGCGATGGTGCCGATGTGGATGTTTCCCATGGCGATTGCCTGCGGAAATACATTCATCCTAAAGCCCAGCGAACAGACACCTCAAACCCCGCTCCTGCTCGCCGAGTTGCTCTCAGAAGCCGGTCTGCCGGATGGTGTCTTCAACGTTCTCCATGGTGATCGCGAAACGGTGGAATCGTTGCTGGATCATCCGCTGGTCCGCGCCGCCGCATTTGTCGGCAGCACGGCTGTGGCTAAAAGCGTCTTCGCGCGGGGCACGGGCGCAGGCAAGCGCATGCTGACCCTTGGCGGCGCCAAGAATCATGTAGTCATCCTTCCCGACGCCGATCCCCGGCTTGTCGCGAAGAATCTCGCCGCATCGGTGACCGGGTGCGCGGGGCAGCGCTGCATGGCGGCAAGCGTCGCAATCGGCGTGGGATCCTGTGACGCCACGATTGACGCCATCGCGTTGGAACTGAGGCAAGTGCGCCCGGGATATGAAATGGGAGCGATCGTGAGCGCGAAGGCGCGTGACCGGATCGCAAGTTATATAGCTGCGGCCGCCGGAGAAGGAGCCGATCTCGTCCTGGATGGACGGAATCCAAGTCTGCCGGAAGGCAAGCAGGCCGGCTTTTATGTCGGATCGACGCTCATCGACCGGCTGCAACCGACATCTTCGTGTGCGCAGGACGAAATCTTCGGGCCCGTCCTGTCGGTGCTCCGAGCCGGCACACTCGATGAAGCCCTCTCTATCGAGAATCGCAGCCCCTACGGCAATGCGGCCTCCATATATACCCGGAGCGGAGCGGCAGCCCGCTACTTCGAGCAGCGCGCAAGCGCCGGGATGATTGGCATCAATATCGGAGTTCCGGTGCCGCGCGACCCCTTCGCATTCGGCGGCTGGAACGACTCGAAGTTCGGGCTTGGCGACGTAACTGGAAAAGACGGCATCGCGTTTTGGACACAAGCAAAGAAAACCACGGTGAAGTGGGGCGGCGCTGAAGCGCTCAATTGGATGTCTTAACCAAATGAAAGCCGCTGTCTATCTGGGGAAAGAAAATGTCGTCGTGCAGGAAGTTCCCGATCCCGTGTTGGCGGAGGGCGAGATCCTCCTGAAGATCAGCGCGTGTTCGGTGTGCGGAACGGATCTGCGCACCTTTCGACATGGCGATAAAAAGATCATCCCACCGCGCGTGCTGGGACACGAGTTTTGCGCCACGGTGGCGGAATCCCGAGCGCCCGATGCCAATGTTAAGACCGGCGACCGGGTCGTTATGTATATTGTCATCGTGGAAGGCCGTGATCGCTACGTGGAAATGGGGCGCGAAAACCTGACAGCAAGCCGCACTACCGTGAGCTACCATCATGATGGAGCCTTTGCCCCGTACATGCGGGTTCCGGCAACAGCCGTGCGCCAGGGGAATCTTTTCAAAGTTACTTCCGAAATTCCCGACGACGAGATGTCGCTCGCGGAGCCGCTCGGGTGTTGCATGAATGCGCACTCACGGCTCGGGGTCGGCCTCAAAGACACTGTCGCCGTCATCGGCGCCGGCCCGATTGGGATCATGCACGCGGCGCTGGCCCGTCTGCAAGGAGCTCAAATGGTCATCGTGCTCGACAACAATCCGGCCCGTCTCGAAATGGCGGGCCGCTTCGATATCGACGCGGCTGTGCTGGTGCAGCCGGATGGCGGCCATCGAGAGGCCGTGCGCAATCTATCAGGCGGCTTCGGTCCCGATGTCGTGATCGTTGCAGTCAGTTCGGCGGCGGCTCAGAACGATGCGCTCGACATAGCGGCGAAAGCAGGGCGGATCAACTTTTTCGCCGGGCTGCCAAAGTCAAATCCGATCGCACCGCTGGATGTGAATCAAATCCACTATAAAGAACTGGTCGTAAGCGGAAGTTATTCGGAAAAGAAGAGCGACTTCCAGGCGGCCTTTGCGCTCCTCCACAGCGGCCGATTCCCAGCCAGCAAAATAATCACCCACCGCCTTCCTCTAAACCAGGTCGCGGACGCGTTTCCTCTTATGGAAAGCGGAGAAGCCCTCAAAGTCTGTATTCTTCCACAAACCTAATTGACCAATGGATTGTCCCCATTTTGACCTGCTAATCGACAACGAGCGCCGGCCCGCGAGCGGCGGAGCCATCTCGGAAATCAAGTCCCCGCACGATGGCCGCATCGTGGCAACCGTGAGCCGCGCGGACTCCCAGGATCTCGAAGACGCCGTCCAGTCGGCGCACCTGGCATTCAAGGCGTGGAGCGAGCTGACGAGTTACCAAAGAAAGGAGATCACCTGCAAAGCGACTGCGAGCGTCCGTGTGAAAGCAGCAGAGATCGGACATCTTATGGCGTTGGAGCAGGGGAAGCCGCTCGCGCAATCGATCGCCGAGATCGGCGGCGCCTGCGACACCATCGATTACTATGCCGCCGAAGGGATCCGCATCGAAGGATGGACAAATCCCACGGAGGACAAGGCTTGCCGCTCATGGATAACCTATCAACCCGTCGGTGTCTGCGGCCTCATCACGCCGTGGAATTATCCCGTCTCCCTCCTGAGCTGGAAACTCGGTCCGGCGCTCGCCGCTGGATGCACGAGCGTCGTCAAACCGACTACCGTCACACCTTTGTCGCCGCTGGCCTTTTGCGCGGCGCTCGCCGAAGGCGGCCTGCCTGCCGGTGTTGTGAACTGTGTAACGGGGCCGGGCGCAATGCTCGGTGAGGCGCTCGTAAAACACCCGCTCATCGCAAAGATTGCAATGACAGGCAGCACCGAGGTTGGGAAACAGATTCTTGCCGCCGCCGCGCCTTATCTTAAGAAAGTGTCGCTCGAACTCGGTGGGCATTGTCCTGCCATCGTGTGCGCGGATGCGGATCTCGATTTGGCTGCAAGGACGATCGCTTACAAGGGCTTTCGGAATTGCGGCCAATCATGCAGCAGTCTCAATCGAGTCTATGCTCATTCCAGCATTCATGACGCGCTCGTCGCAAAGGTGAGAGTCTTCGCCGGGAAGATGACGATGGGAGACGGCTTGTCCGATCCAAAGGTCGATCTCGGCCCGATGGCGACCGCGGATGGAGTGAAAACCGCTCAGGCGCATGTCGATGACGCCGTGCGGAAGGGCGCGTTGCTAGTCTCTGGTGGGAAGCGTCCAACGGAGTCCACATTTGCCGCTGGAAATTATTACCTGCCGACTATCCTTACAGGCTGCACACGTGAGATGCTCGTCATGCGCGAGGAGACCTTCGCTGCCGTTGTGCCATTCGCAAAGTTCGAGACACTCGAAGAATCGATCGCTCTCGCAAACGATAGCACTTACGGATTGGTTGCATACCTCTTTACCAAAGACTGCGCCGCTACGATCCGTGCGGCCGAAGCGCTCGAGGCCGGAACAGTTTGCGTGAATAACGGCGCGGTAAACACCAATTACGCGCCTTATGCAGGTTGGAAAGAGAGCGGATATGGGATCGAGCTTTCCCGCCGCGCCGTATTCGAGTACCTCAAGACGAAGCATATCAAACTCGCAATCTAGCTATGCTGCTCGATGCCATACAGGCCCGCGCTCTATTCCGCCAGGCGGTTGAAAGGCGTTTCGCCGTCCTTGCGGTTAATGCCGACAGTCCCGCAGCCATTACGGATGTTCTCGAAGCAGCGCGGGAATGCGATGCGCCTGTCATGATCGAGACGAGTCTCTGGCAGCTTACGGGCCGCAGCTTCGGAGCAGGGGACGCCGCGCTCGGTCTCACGCTCTACCTAGCGCATCTCGCAGCGCTTGCCGAAGGCGCCCGATATCGCGATCTGCCCGTCATCCTCCATACCGACCACATCAAAGGACCGATCACGCTTCCGCTGCTCTCCAGCGCCATACGGGGATTGCCCTTCCGCGATCTCCTGCTGCGCCCGGGTACGCTCTCGCTCGATTCCTCGGCGATGACCGATTCGGAAAATATCGCCGCAATCGGGGAACTCTGCCGCGCGGCGAGGGATTGCGGACAGCCGCTTGCCCTGGAGATGGAAGCCGGCGTGGATGCCGGAGTTACCCCTGTTGAAGTTGCCGATCGCCTGCTTGCGCCGATCGAGCGCGATTATCCCCAGGCGCTTTGTCTCTGGGCGCCCGGTGTCGGCACGCAGCACGGGCTTTCAGAGACGGCATACCCGTTTTCGCCGGAGGCCGTCGCCAGGCACCGCGCTCGCGCGACGGAAATTTGCGGGCGTCCGATCGGGATCGCGCTGCATGGCAGCAGCGGTCTGTCCGAAGCCGCGCTGCGAGAGGGCATTGCAGCCGGGGTTGCAAAAGTGAACTGGTCCAGTGAATCGCTTCTCATTCGATCCCAAGCCGCGCGCGCCTTTTACGCCAGCGAGGCCGGTTCTCTCGACAAATCTCATCCCGATTGGAAGGCCTCCGCAATGGACAACGGCGTGCAGACTTTTGTATCACAACGCTATACTCCAAAGGTAGTCGAACGCATCCGGATGTTAGGTGGCGCCGGACAGGCGGGGAAATGCAAACTCACATCCGCATCGCCGGACGCATGACTCCACGCGCACACCGCCGCGCATTCACCCGGCGCGATGCGCTTCCGATCATTTCAGGCCCAAAATATTCAGCACCATATAGTTGCCGAAGGCAAACAGCAGCGACCCGAGCATGACGCACACGGGAAGCGTCAAGACCCACGCCAGCAGGATGTTGCGCAGCGTGCGGGCCTGAAGGCCTGAACCGTTGGCGGCCATCGTTCCAGCTATTCCTGAGGAGAGCACGTGCGTGGTGCTGACTGGCATCCCGAAGCGATCCGCGAGCTGGATCGTAATTGCGGCGATCAGCTCCGCCGAGGCCCCCTGTCCGTAAGTCAGATGCGCCTTTCCGATCTTCTCGCCCACCGTCACCACGATCCGTTTCCAGCCGACCATCGTGCCGAAACCGAGAGCGCAGGCGACCGCCAGTTGCACCCAGAATGGAATGTATTTTGTGACGGCATCCAGATCCTTCGTAAGAGCGACTGCGGTCTTTTTGTCGCCGTCCTCCACGAGCTTGCCGCCTTTCACCAGCTTGCCGATTGCGTTGGATACCAGATAGATTTCGTTCCTCAGCGAACGCCGCTCCGCCGTGCTGAGGCCGGCGAAGGTATGAACCGCGCCGAGTCGCTCCGAGACGATATGCGACCCGGCCGCGATGGCCGCGTAGGTCTTCGGCGAAAGGAAGCCGTCCGGCTTGATGAATTGCGAAAGCTCGTCGTCCGCTGCCGCCGGGTCGATCTGCGTCTCGGCCGCCTTCTTCGCGAAAAGCGCCTCGACCTGCTGGCTATGCACGACAATCTCGCGCACTTTTTCCTGCTTCTCGTCCATCTTGAGCGCATAGGTTCCTGGCAGAATCCCGACCAGTATCAGTACGATGAGCCCCATCCCTTTTTGCCCATCGTTCGAGCCGTGGGAAAAGCTCACGCCCGTGCAAGTGAGAAAGAGGATAAGGCGGATGTGGAATGGCGGCGGCCGATCCTTCGGCGGCTCGTGAAAAAGATCCGTGCTTTTGAAAATCCCCAGCAAAAGGTAGAGCAGCAGCGCCAGGCAGGCCGCGCCCGCGGAGATCGCGGCGGCGTAACCGTACGGGCTCGCGCCGAGCCACAGCAGCACCCCGCGGCCTGCAAACCAGCTTGCCACGATCGCGATCACCCCGGACGCGATGCGGCAAGCCGTCACGACCGGCCCGAGCCACTTTGGAGAATCGGCCGGATGCTTCACCAAGCCCCGTAGAAAAGTCAGCATCAGTGCGGAGCAGACAAATCCCACCACCGGCGAGACGAGCAGCGTGATCCCCACTTCCTCCGCTTTCCCCCAATTCACCCCTGAGCCAAAGCTGTGGCCGGTCATCACCGAATTGGCAAGACCGACTCCGATGATCGATCCCACCAGCGTATGCGAGCTCGATGCCGGCAAGCCAAGATACCATGTGCCGAGATTCCACACGATCGCGGAGATGAGCAGGGCGAAGACCATTGCGAATCCCGAGGCCGAGCCGACGTGGAGTACGAGCTCGACGGGGAGCAATCCGACAATGCTAAAGGCCACCAGCCCATTCGAGAGCAGCACGCCCGCGAGATTGCAGAGGCCCGACCAGACGACAGCGACCGTCGGCTTCAAAGAATGCGTGTAAATGACCGTCGCCACGGCGTTTGCCGTGTCGTGGAAGCCATTCACAAACTCAAAGCCCAGCGCCAGCGCCAGGGCAAGGCCTAGGAAGATCCACGTCGTGGTCGTCGGAGTCGCGGCAATATCGGCCAGCAGGTGCATAGGTCGGGAATTAGCCGAGCGTCGCGACGAAGACCACCCATCGCTTGTCACAATTGTGTGACAATTTCGTTTCCGCTCGTCCGATTAGAGCCGCTTGGCCCGCACTACGAGCAGGGGGATCTCCGTGCGGTGGCGCGCATTTTCGATCGTGCTTCCCAGCAGGATGTCGCCCGCGAGACGGCGCCATGCGTCGTCATCGCGATCAGATCGCAGCTCTCCGCGACCGCAGTCTTCAAAATCTCGGAGGGCGGATCGCCCAGCGCCAGCAGAAGTCCGGGCGGAAATCCCGTCGGAGCGAATCCGAGCCGCCACTTCATCCATATAGCCCCGGTCCTCACGCATCTCTTCCGGCTCCATGCGGAATCGCGATCGAGGCGTGCGACTCGGGCAGGCTCGGCTCATGGCGCGCCTCCCTCCATCCGTCCGAGGCTTCTTGGAGAGAGGGGTTTCCATAGTTGGAAAAGACTTTTAGCCGAGACTAAATTTATTCGGAGAGGCCAATTTGAGCGCTACCGGGGGCTCGCGCTCACACCGCGGGCGAAGCGCTGGCGCGAAATATCACGCGCCGTCATCAGTTTCTTACTGATTTCCTGAAGCTCTTCGCACTGGACGACGAGGTGATCTTTTACGACGTCGAGTGCATGGAGCATCACATCAGCCGGCCGACTCTGCGGACGATCGAAGCGCTCACCGCCCATCTCGCGCGCCAGCCTGCCCTTCTGGCCCGCGTCCGCCAGGACGCTGGCTTGCAGCGTTGAGCGGCTGAGTTGCGGATTTGTTGGCGCAAGCCCGCGCGATGCTGTAAAGCGGCAGGAATCGACCTCCGCTCGCCTTCCAAAACGATTAATCTCAACGATGAATCCCCGACAGCTTTTCACGCTTCTCCTGCCCGCCATGTTCGCCCTCTCCGCCTGCGAGACGACGGAATGGGGAGGCATCCAGCAGAACCGGGTCGCCATGGCAAATGCGATCAAAGCCGAGCAGCCCGGCAGCTTTTGGATCGGTCGGCGCTATTTCAAGTCAGACTACAAATTCTGGGGTTGGGTGCGGCAGCCCGGCCAGCCGTGGAGCACAGCCAAGATGGTGATGCTCAATGAGCAGCAGAAGCTCGCGCCAGACCGGGCGGAAGGCCATATCGGCAGCGACAATGGGTACGAATACAAGCTGATTGGCGATTTTTCCGGCCAGACGGTGTACGAGCCCGCTAGCAATGGCTTCTACCCTGAATTCCTGCTGAAAGGATATGAACTGCGCTCCGTCTCGCCCGGCAACATCTATCCGCAGCAGGCCGCGGCGATGGATCCAGCGCGCCGTGTGATCGAGCACCCGCAGTGACTCCCGGCGCGCATCCGGAGTGCCCTTTGGATTGCGTGACGCACGGACGAGGCGCAGGGGGCGTCCGCCGCTATGTGGCTGCCATCGCCAGCGCGGTTGCTTTTGCCGCTGGCTTGCTTCTCGCATGCGGCGCCTTGGGCAGGATCAGGCCATTCGCGGGCGCGGAGCAGATGGAGCGAAAGTTCAGCTATTTCGCCAGCCATCTCGACGATTTCGATACGCTCTTCTTCGGCTCCAGCCGCGTGCGGATGGGGATCGATCCGCGCCAGTTCGATGCTGCCACTGCCGCCGCCGGAGTTCCGACAAAGAGCTTCAACTTTGGCATCGATGCGATGTGCCCGCCGCAAGACAGCTTTGTCGCGGAGCGGATTTTTGCTCTTCACCCCACGCGCCTCAAGACGGTCTTCATAGAAATCACGCGGCTCCCCGTTGGGTTTGCGCCGCCAGGGGATCAGCCCGTTTATTGGCGCGATGGCACGCGGACGGCCCTGAAGCTCCGGATGATCTTTGATGCCGAACGCCTCGGTTTGCGCCATGCGCGGCACTTTTCCTTCCGGCTCGCCAGGAGGCGCATCGTCATCGCCTTTTCCGAGTGGCCCCTCGTTTCGAGCACGCTTACGCAATTTCTTGAGCGAACCGCCAACCTTGGTCGGGGATCGCTTCTGCTCGCCGGCCTCGATGCATCGATTCCACCACCGCCGCCAGATCCCCTGGAAGTCGCGACCGGGTTCCATCACATGTTGAACGAGCCCGGCCGAGGCGCGGCGCGGCGTTTGCTCCTGTTCGATAAAAATCTCGCTGCGGTCAAGAAACATCCGGCGCGCCCGGTTCCGCTCAATGGCCCTGAAGAGGACAACTTGCTCACGATTCTCACCTGCGTCCGGCGTTCCGGCGCGCGCCCCGTTCTAGTCATTATGCCCCAGCCCGATGAGGCCTATTACCCCAGAGACGTCCGCGCCGCGCCGATCCTCGACTTTTCAAGTCCATACCTCTGGCCCGATCTTTACCTCCGGGACGAGCGTTTGGATCACGCGCATCTCAATGCGGCGGGCGCCCGGCGGTTCTCGCAGACTTTGGCCGAATGCTGGGCGCCGCTTCAAAAGACGCATCCGCACGAAACCAAGTAGCTCGCTCCGCGCGCTCTCTCTCTCACGGGCAGAATCATTTCCCGCCGGTAATCGACCTCAGAAGCGCTTCGTAACGGCCGGGCGAAATCTTCAGCGCGGAGGCGGCTTCCGCGGGAGCAGGGAGCCAGGTCTCTTGCGGAAGTGATCGCTTGTACTCGATCGATGTGATCCGCGCGGTAAATTGCGGGCCGTCCTGCGACTTCACCGCCAGGAGCGCAGGCTTGCCATCCGGCCGCACAGCGAGGCGCGCCGACCAATCCGCCTGCTTCAGCGACCGGGCCAGCGTGCTGTTTAAGCGGAGATCGAGCGCCACGCACACCGTGCCGTCCACGGTTTGATCGCCGGCGTCAGTCACCTCGAATAAGGCCGGCAGGAAGACGATCTCCTTGTCCGGAATCGGCAATCGAAACGGCGGCAATCGATAGGCTGGATCCGCCGCGGGCGATTTGGGATTCTTATCCTGGCGTTCGACTGCCGCTTCGATCCGCTGCTTTGGCGCCGCCCAAAGCTCCTGTCCATTGCGCCAGACGGTCACCTCCTCGCCGTGCACCGTGGCATGGAGCCGAAGCTTGTCGGGATATTGAATGGAGATATCGACCGGAATGGCCACCTGGTCCGGAGCCGATGTCTCGATCTGCGCCTGGATCGTCACCGCGCGGTTCCCTCCGTGCTCACCGAAGAGGCCCACGAGCGGCGCGAGGACGCGGGAAAGGAGATCGTATCGGTTTTCCCGCGCTCCGGCGTTTCCGATGCCTGCCACGAAGAGAGCGGCGGTTATGAGGAAGGTTTTCAAAGGCTGGCTGGCGAAAAGTCGCCTGCACTACTAATCGGCGCTGCGCTCTCCCCGACAACTCGTTTTACCACCGCCAAGAAAGCGCCGGTGAACTCTTGTTTTGACGAATAGGCCAGTTGCACTAAGCAATCACCTCGGAATGTCGGCCACGCTTTTTTCCAGCACCTTTATCGCCGCGACATCCAGCGGCGGCCTGGTGTACGCGTTTCAGCAGGCGACCCTCCCCGGACGCATCATCCTCCTTCTCCTTTTCATGGCCTCGATTTTTTCGTGGTCCACCATGATCACCAAGATGCGGGTGCTACGCATCGCGCGCCGGCAGCGCCGCAGCTTCCTCGATCATTTCCGCGCCGACCGCCAGCCGCTCACGTTGTACACCGAGCAGGCGCAATTTGAAGGCACCCCCATTTTCTCTGTGTACCGGGCTGGCTGCCGCGAGCTTACGTTTCAGCTTCTAGGCTCCGCCGAAGTCGATGAGACCTTCCGTGCGCGCCTCGAGATGGCCCCGAAAGTCTCGCCAGCTCAGATGCGCGTCATCACCACCGCGATGGAGCGCGCGGTCGGGGAGGCCGCCCTCCGCCTCGAGTCGCGCATGATCCTCCTCGCCACCGCCGTGAGCGGCGCGCCGTTCCTCGGCCTGCTCGGCACCGTCTGGGGCGTCATGGATACATTCGGCGCGGTCGCCGCTGCCGGGTCGGCCAATCTTGCCGCGATGGCGCCCGGCGTCTCGGCGGCCCTCATCACCACCGTCACCGGTCTTCTCGTCGCGATCCCCGCGATGTTCGGTTACAATTATCTCGTTACGACCGTCCGCGCCATGGTCGTCGAGCTGGACAATTTCGCCGCGGAGTTGTCGAGCGAATTCGAGCACAAATTCGTGGATCACGGGCCGGCTCCGAAGCGCTTGTATGGCTAGGTCTTCCCGTGCCGACACCAGGCGCCGGGCGCGTCCCATGCTGCCGGCACGGTCCTGATCCCTCCGGTTTTTATGCGCCGCTTTTCCGATCGCCAGGCGATGCACACACTCGCGGAGTTGAATGTCACGCCGTTGCTCGACCTCGCCTTCGTGCTGCTCATCATCTTTATGATCACCACGCCGTTGATGGAAAAGAAGACCGACGTGGTGCTTCCCTCCAGCGCGGCATCCGCCAATGCGACCGACCCCTCTGCCGTCCAGCGGATCACCATTCACAAGGATGCGGAGATCACGCTCAATGACGAGACCGTGGACACGCCATCTCTCGCAAGCCGTCTCGCCGCCATCCATGCGAGCCGCCCCGATGCCGCCGTTGTGATTCGCTCCGATAAGGAATTGCCCGTCCAAAAGCTCATCGATGTCATGGACGCAGTCCAGCGCGCCGGGATCGCCAAAGTGGGTGTCATCACCCAGCCGGAGCAACCGTGACGCCGCATCCACATGGCTAAACACCGGGAACTCTGGCCAAGTAACGATGCCGCTGGGGAGGCGAATGATCCCGGTGGCGAAAAGGATCCGCTTTTTCGCCGAAACCTTGCAGTCATCGCCCTCCTCCACCTGCTCCTCGTCGGCGGACTCTATGCATGGGGTCGGTGGGCTCAGGAGCCGAAGCCCCCGCAGGTGATCTGGCTCGATGGCGGCTCGATGGGCGGCGGCGAGCCGGCCGATGCATCGAGTTCGGCCACTCCTCCAACGCCCGAAGCCGAGGGGCCCCCCATTGTGCCCGCTGATGAAACGCCCGAGCCGCCCGCTGCCGCGCCCCCACCCAGCGAATTGACAGTCCCGAAGGCTCCTGCCGCCGCGACTCCGCGACCTGCCACCCCGAAACCTGCTGCCACGCCGAAGCCCGTCCCAAAAGCCACGCCCAAAGCCACACCGCTGCCCAAGGCGACTCCCAAGGCCACACCGCGCCCCAAGTCTACACCGCGTCCCAAGGCGACGCCCGACCCTTCGCACAAACCCAAAAAAGAGGACGATCCCGCGCCAGATAAATTGAAAGGCGCCGCCGTCGGCGAGAGGACTGCGGCGAAGCCCCCAGCCGGCGCCTCCAAGCCGGGGGGAACCGATGGCGGCAACGGCGGCAAAGGCGCCGGTCCCTCCGCGGGCGCTGGAAAAGGAAAAGGGAACAGCGGCACGGGAGCCGGAGCAGGCGCAGGGTCGCAATTCGGCTGGTACCATTCAATGATACGTGACCGCTTCTACAGCGTCTGGCAGCAGCCGACCTCGATCGTCCGCTCATCCGCCGATTTCGTCACCCGCGTAAAGATCCGGATCGCGAAAGACGGCACAATCCTAAGCCGAGAAATCACCACCGTCTCCGGGAACACCGTGATGGACGATTCCGTAATGGCCGCCGCGCAGAAAGTAACGCAAATCGACGCCCTCCCCACCGGCCTCGGCGGCGAAACCTACGAAGTCTCCATCGACTTCAAGCTAGATCAAGGCGGGTGAGCCCTTGTCAGAAATCGCCTGGCGATGCCCGCCCGTAGCCATGCTTTCAACCCCCGGAAACCCGCCCCACGTCGCATCGTCGCGGAGCGAAGTCTGCAATCCCACTCACCTTCCGCTAAGACGCTTGGCGGCCTGAAAGACCGCGACATCCACCGTTGCGATACCCCCCCGCTCCACGCAAATGTCGAGAGAAAGCCCGTCTCGTTGGCCTCGAAACATTTCTCTTTGTTCTTTCCCATTGAAATGGATTCTCAATCGATGGTGACCTTGTATGCTTAGGACGTGAGTCGAAGAGCATACATTTCCTCGTTCGGCCTTCTCGGCTGATTACTAACGGTCGCCAGTTCGGAATAGGAAAAGCCATGCTCGAACTTTCCGCCAAACCATGATTACCGAAGCCCAACTTCTCAAACTCCTTTCGGAAGCAGAATCCTTCTGCGTAGAGCGAACCATTTCCGTCAATAATATTGACAAGTTTGCGCAGGCCGTCTGCGCTTTCGCCAATGACATGGCCGGATCGGGCTTGCCCGGCCACCTCTTGATCGGAGCCGATGACAAGACGGGCGCCCCGAACGGACTATCCGTGACGGACCAATTGCTCCAGAACCTCGCCAGCTTGGCTTCCAACGGAAACATCCTACCAGCCCCAGCCTTGATCGCCTATCGGATGACCCTTGCTTCAGGACTAGGTGAAATAGCGGTCGTTGAAGTTCAGCCCTCAAACCTTCCACCCGTGCGCTACAAAGGCCAGGCTTGGATTCGCCGCGGCCCTGCCAAGGGTATTGCGAATGAAGGCGAAGAGAACATTCTGATCGAACGCCGCACCGCTGCTGCCAAAACCTTCGATGTCCAGCCGTGCTCCGGCGCCAGCCTCTCGGATCTCGCTCTCGACTTGTTCACCACCACCTACCGCCCCTAAGCCATCGATGCCGAGACCATTGCTGAGAATCACCGGCCCATCGAGAACCACTTGGCCTCCCTCCGCTTCTTTGACTTGGGAAAAAATTTGCCGACTCATGCCGGCCTGATCCTGTTTTCCAAGAACATTCTCGAATGGCTGCCAAACGCCTACGTGCAATATGTTCGCTTCGACGGCACGGACATGGGTGCGGAGGTCAGTGCGGAGAAGCGGTTTCAAGGAGATCTGCTCTCCGTTGTTCGGGACTTGAAGTCCTATGTCGGTCTAATCACTTCGACTCACCCGGAGCGCAGTTCGCCGCTGGAAGACAAGACGGTGGCGGACTTCCCGGAGCTTGCTGTACGGGAGCTTCTCATGAATGCAGTCTTGCATCGTTCCTACGAAGCTGCTTCCCCGGTTCATTTTTATCAATTCGCTGATCGCATTGAGATCCAGAACCCCGGCCCGCTTTACGGAGTCGCCCGACCCGAAAACTTCCCGCGCCAAACCAGTTATCGTAACCCTGTCATAGCCGAAGCGATGAAAACACTCGGTGCCGTGAATCGCTATGGACGCGGTGTCGAGCGTGCCCAGATCGCCCTGGAAAAGAACGGCAGCCCACCCGCAGAGTTCATCTTTGGCGACACCTACTTCGGAAGCATTATTCGCATCCGCCCGTGAAAACCATCGCCTTCTTCAACAACAAAGGCGGGGTCGGCAAAACGTCGCTCGTCTATCATCTCTCATGGATGATGGCGGAGCGGGGCATTTCGGTGCTCGCTGTCGATCTCGATCCCCAAGCCAATCTCTCAGCCATGTTCCTTTCCGAAGAGCGATTGGAAGAAATCTGGCCTGATTCCGAGGAGCACCCTTCGACCATTTATGGGGCTGTGCGCCCGATTTTACGCGGAGTTGGGGACATTGCCCCGCCACCGGTGGAGCAAATCGCCAAAAACCTCTTTCTGCTGCCCGGTGACCTTGGTCTGTCTAGGTTTGAGGACAAGCTCTCCGATGCCTGGCCTCGCTGCCACAACTCGGATGAAGCCGCCTTCCGCACCATGACCGCATTTCATCGGCTCATGAAGGAACTCGCAACTGATCGTGCGGAACTCATTTTGGTCGATGTCGGGCCGAATCTCGGAGCGATCAACCGCTCAGCCCTGATTGCGTCAGATCATGTTTGTCTGCCTCTGGCTCCGGACCTATTCTCCCTTCAGGGACTCAAGAATCTTGGGCCAACGTTGCGGCAGTGGAGAACCACTTGGGGCGACCTGTGCGCCAAAGCACCTAGGGATTTGTCTTTGCCCACCGGCGGTATGGCTCCGGTCGGGTATATCGTCATGCAGCATGGCATGAGGGATAGCAGACCTGTGAAAGCCTACCAGCGATGGATCGAAAAAATCCCTCCCGTATATCGCAGCGCCGTGTTGAACGAAGCCGTGACAGGCCCAATGCCTGCTGTCTTGGATGACCCCTATCTGCTGGCTCAGTTGAAGCACTACCGCAGTCTCATGCCCTTGGCGATGGAGGCCAACAAACCGATGTTCTATCTCAAGCCCGCAGATGGAGCCATCGGAGCCCATGTTGAAGCCGTGCGAGATTGCCATCGGGACTTCCTGAAACTTGCCCGCAAAATCGCAGCAGCTGCCGGTATCAACCTTTCCTAATGTCCGCGCGTCAGTGATTGATAACATCAATCAGCCTCAGGCTGGCGCCCCTTCCGTTCCGAAATCGCGGGGCGATGTCCGCCCGTAGGCCGCGATTTCAACCCCCAGAAACCTGCCCTACGGCGCATCGTCTCGGAGCGACGGGAGTTTACCAGCCTCAGGCTGGCGCCCCCGCGTGAAACCTCTCTCGCCCCTCCGCGCGCCTCACCCCTCCGCAACCAGCCTCAGGCTACCCCCTCCGTTCCGAAATCGCGGAGCGATGCCATGCCGGTAGCCGGGGGTTTCAACCGGGTTTCAACCCCCGGAAACCCGCCCGACGTCACATCGTCGCGGAGCGACGTCTGCAATCCCACTCACCTCCCACGCTCCCCATCACCCCGCCGCGTGAAACCAAAAAAACTTTAGAAAAAAAAGCCGCCCTCGTGCGTCTTATAGGGGCCACTGAACTTCCAAGCACCGCCCCTCCCCCACCATGAACGACCACGAACTGGAAAGAGCCTATGACGCATACGCGCCGGGCCTCTTCCATTATCTAGTGGCTTTCACGAAGGCCGAGGAGGACGCACGCGACCTCCTGCAGGAACTTTTCATCAAGCTCGCGCGTGGCCTTCCAGCGAACGCGCAAAGCGAGAAGGCCTGCATCTACAGACTGGCGCACAACCTTGCTATCGACTGGCTGCGAAGACGGAAAGTCCGTTGGGATTCCGAGGAGCGTCTGCTCAATGAACTCAATGAGGAGCGACAGGGATCAACCGATCCGGATGCCAACCTGATGGCACGCAGCTTTGCAGAGGCGATGCTAACTCTGTCGCCCGAGCAACGGACGGTCGCCCAACTCAAACTGTGGGATGGTCTGACATTTGAGGAAATCGCGGAAGGGCAAGGCATCCCGCTCAACACCGCGGCGAGCCGCTTCCGATATGCCCTGGAAAAATTGCGGACGCTGCTGCGCCCGCTCTACAAAGAACTACAATGAACGACGATGACTTCGAAAAGAAGTTGCGGGCGCTGACCGGCGCCCTGCAACGGCCCAATCCCACCGTTGCCTGGAAGGCGGACATTCTCGCGCGGGCGCGTCGCGAGGCAAATGCGGTTCCAATCCAACCGATGCCACAGCCGCGCTGGCTCGTGCTCTCCTGGGCTGCCTCCTGGGCCGCGATCCTCGCCCTGAATTTCGCCACGCCTAGGAATGCGCCCTCACCGGCAGCGGACGGCATCGCCAGCCGCGTGCCATCGGCGACCGCCGATCTGACGGCATCGCCGCAGACCGTGCTGGCCTTTGAACAAAGAATGAACCGCAACGCCGACCTGCCCTGATGAACTTCCTCAAACATTGCTCGCAACACCGCTGGATTCGTATTCCGGCCTGTATTGTCATCACCCTCGTCACGCTATGGGTGCTGCTGTGCTCATGGGTCAACTGGAGCGGCGCCCGCCAATGGAAGGCAACCCAGGCGATGCTTAAATCTGAAGGCGAGACGCTCGACTTCCACGCGACGATGAACGATCCGATCGCGGAAGACGAAAACTTTTGCGCAATTCCTTTGCTCAAGGATCTGGCGCTCGTCGTGGACAATGACACCAGTAAAGGCGCCCCGGCTGAAAAGCGCAAACGCTTGGAAGCCCTGAAACTGCCGTCTGAAAGCAAAGGCGGACCGCGGCCGAAGCTCAGCAACGCGGCGCTTGGAAAAAAAGCCGATCTGAAATTATGGGCCGATTGGCTGCGCACGGAAGGCTCGCTGCCGATGCCGGCGGATTCCGGAGACGCGGCGCGCGATATTCTCGCCGCGCTCTCGAAAAACGACGCCATCTTTCAGGAACTCGCCGCGGGAATCAACCGCCCAAAAGCCCAATGGACGCCGGAGTGGAAAACGCGCGAGCTGCCGCGAATACTCTTCGACGTTCAACTTCCTCACTACTCCGGGCAGACGGGATTGTGCCAGACACTCGCATTGCGGAGTATCGCCGCCGCCCGCGCAGGCGACGCGGCCAAAGCGCACGAGAGCGCGCTGATCATGGCGCGGCTCAGCGAAGCGAACCTGAATGATCCGTTCCTCATCGGCCTGCTAATGGGCGTTTCCGGTACGAGCATGTTCCGCAATGTGACGTGGGAACTTTGCGATGCCCACGCGGGAACTGCGGAAGATTTCACACGGCTCGAAGCAGCACTTGCGAAACTCGATTTTCATCCCGCCACCCTGCGAGCGATGCGTAGCGAAATGGCGGGTGTAGCCAATGCGGTCCAATATCTTAAAGATGCGCCCGCCGAAGCCGTCGGGTTATTTGAAATGATGGGTGGCGACGGCACGGCGCGCGGCGGACCGAACAGGCGCATGGTGAAAGCCATTCCGTCCGGCTTCTTTGATTCGAGCGGCGCCGTGCTCGCAGACCGTGAATTTCGTTGCATAATCAAGCCCCTCCGCGATGGGGGACTGCTCCAGGATTATCGAGCCGCAAACGCTTTGGAAAATGAAATCGTTGAAATGAAAAGGCACGTGTGGACGCATCCGTCCTGGATCATAACTGAATTGATAACACCGGTGATTTCGAGCGTTATCGGCAAAGTCATCTATACCCAGGCGCTCGTTGACCAATCACGGATCGCCTGTGCGCTGGAGCGTTATCGCATTGCCAATGGAAACTATCCCGACTCGCTCGACACAATAATACTGGCGAACGGCAAGCCCCTCCCGCTGGATCTGATGAATGGCAAACCGATGGGCTATCGCAAAACCGCCGAAGGTAGATACGCGCTCTGGAGCGCCGGCGTTGATGGAAAAGACGATGGCGGAAAACGCGCCCTGGACGAAAAGCATCCCGAAACCACAAAATTCCAGGATCCGAAGTATGTCGGCGACTGGGTTTGGGATTTTCCAAAGCAATAGGAGTGAGGGCGGGAGTCTTGTTAGAAATTGCGGAGCGATGCCCGCCCGGTAGCCGGCGCCAACAACCCTCAGAGAGGCCCTTTTGCATCTTATGGCTCCGTGTTATTTTGTTTGTTCTTTAACTAACAGCCCTTACGTCAGTTCCGAACCACCTCCCCCTCCGCGCCTCCGCGTGACACCTGCCGACGCGATTCACTCGAGGTAACGCCGAATCAACACCCCGATCACCTCGTCCGTCGCCGCATCCGCGCCTTTGCCCGCGATATTCGTAGCAGAAATAAACACCGACTTCCTCTCCGGCGCGATCCAAACATCGGTCACAAACATCGCGTTTGAGCCGACATGCGTGAGCGCAGCCCCGCCAGCCCACGGTCGGGACGCAACGATCCAGCCGCAGGCGTAATCCTGGCCGTGCGCAGCGGTGTGCAGCTTGATGAAACTTTCCTTTCTCAAAAGAGTCGTGTCGGCGAATTGGCCGCGGGCGTGAAGGTCCGCATAGAGCGCAAAATCGACAAGCGAACAATGCACCGTACCCGCCGGGCCGATCGCCGGCGGATTATCCCCGCCCGGTCCGGGTGGAACCGGCTTGATCATTCCGTCCTTCATCACATGACCCCACGGCTGATTGATTTGCCCGATTGCCGCGGGCGCGCCGAATCCTGCGGACTTCATCCCGAGCGGCTCGAACAACATCGCGCGCATCAATTCTTCCCACGGCTTGTGCAAAATGCGCTCGAGCATCGCCCCGGCGATCGCGTAGCCTTGGTTCGAGTAAATGTACTGCGTTCCGGGCGGCGCTTCCGGCGGGCGTGTCACGAGGCCGTGGACAAACGCAAGCCTCTGCTCCGTCGGCGTCCCGGTTTGCTCCCACGCCTCGCTCCACAAATCCGGTGGCGCATCGTGCGGCGCCCCGCTGCGGTGCTCGAGCAATTGCTCCATCGTCACGCCCTCCCACTCGGGTTTCATCTGCCCGCGCCATTCGGGAAAAACTTCGCCCACGGTCGTCCCCCACTTTAACTTCCCCTGCTCGACAAACATCGCTGCGAGCGTGGCGGTCATCGACTTCGTGCAGGAGCCGATGTGCCATTTGTCCGCATCGGTCACCTTCTCTGGCGCGCCAATTTTGCGCACACCAACCGCACTGACGCCACGCACTCTTCCGTCGATCATCGCGATGCCCGCGAGCGCCGGCAGATCGTGCTGCGCGCGCAACTGCTCCATCTCTGCGTCGAGCGTCAGTGTTTCCTGAGCGAATACAGACGCGCAGAGCGCGAAAAAAATGAAAAAGAAATTACGCAGCACGATGCCCCACGCTGCCGGATCACTCCAGGTACCAACTCGCAAGCTCACATGCTGTCCTCTATTCGCTATATCGCAAAAGCTCAAAAGACTTTGCATCAGCCTTTGCTGCATCTGGGATTAAAAGTTGATCACTGTCAGCCATTGGTCATTCAAACGGTCTGTCGGTAAATGAGCGCTTTTCTCATGCAGGGGAAGGAAGCCGATGTCGAAGAGGGCGTCAAGGTGTTCCATGCAAACGGTTTGTCTCTTAATGCCTGAGGCAAGTGACCATTAAAGATCCGGTTGTCTGCTGCCCCCGACTGGCCCACTGACCGGCCGAGGGCGGTGTGCCTTCAGGATCGTGCTTATCTCAGCCGAAGAAAGCAGTGATTGATAAAATTAACCGGACTCAATCTGGCGCCTCTTCCGTTCCGAAATCGCGTAGCGATGCCCGCCGGTAGCCGGCGGTTTCATTCCCCGGAAACCCGCCCCATGTCGCCTAACCCCTCCGCGCCCCCGCGTGAAACCTCTCCCGTGAGGAGTCCCTGAAATGCGCGTTCTCATCGCATGGAAATGCGAAAAAGTGAGGTTTTCATCGCCAAATCGCTCCAAGCCCGATAGCTCTCCCAACGCCGTGAATATTCAGGAGGTCATTCGCATCATCAATCAGATGCGGTCCGACGGCGTCATAGAGCGCTATGCCATCGGCGGAGCGGTCGGCGCAACGTTCTATCTCGAGCCCGTTGCGACGCTGGATGTGGATATCTTCGTCACCTTCGAGCCAGAGCCCGGACGACTCATCATCAGTCCGCGTCGGATTTTCGATTACCTGATCGAGCGCGGGTTTACACTGGAAGGCGAATACGTTGTCGTCGGTGGCTGGCCGGTCCAGTTTCTTCCGCCGACCGGCCCACTCGTCGAGGAAGCTTTGGCCCAGGCGATCACCCGCGACGTGGAAGGGATCGACGCCCTTGTCTTCAGCGCCGAACATCTCGCCGCCATCGCCCTCCAGACCGGACGCGCCAAGGACAAGGCGCGTCTCCTGCAATTTATCGAGGAGGGCGCCCTCGATGGCCGCCGATTCGAGGAGATCATTACACGACACAAACTCGTTGATCGCTGGCGGCAGTTTCAGCGACAGTTTCTGGAATCATGAGCCTCGACCTCGACCGCATTCTCCAAAGCAAACGCACCCATCGCGCAAAGCTGGCCGCGCTGCCGATTGCCGAAAAGCTGCGCCTGCTCGATGCCATGCGCGAACGGTCTCTCACGATTCGAAATGCATCGCCCTCAGCGATCCGGGAAGAACCGCCCAACTACGGGAGGAAGTCTTGACCCCCAGCGGCAGCGCGGATTGCGGCCAACCTCGACGCCGCCAACGTCCTCGGCCCCATCTACCGCGCCTTCGGCGAACGCCTCTGGCCCCTCATGGAAGAACTCACCCTCACCCTCGCCGCGTGAAAAATTCGATGCGGGAATCTGCAATCACGGAGATGAATGATTGTCTGAGGAAGGCTCTCGAGCGCTTCAACAAACTCGAAAGCGCCACACTGCTCTGCCCCACCAAAGATGAGGGCGGACGAGACTATGGCTGGGACGCCGCAAAGTCTGCGCTTCGTCCCGGCGATCTCGCAGTCGTGCGCTCCGGCTCTGTCGGTGTTGCCTGTATGATCCTGGATACGTTGCACCATGCAAACTGCTCGGACTTGGTTTTAGTCCAGTTGCCCATAGGGTTCATTCCGCGATACGGCGCTTATTATATGAACTCGCTGGCAAAGCGCCACGTCGCCGCTGGCAAGGTTGTAGTCGCACTGATCCACTTTAACACCAAGTCTGTCGCCGCCCTCGCAGTTCCACTCCCGCCGCTAGCTGAACAAACTCCGCATCGTCGTCGAAGTGGAGCGCCGCCTTTCCCTGGTCGAGGAACTGGAAGCAACCGTGACGGCGAACCTCCAGCGGGCTACCCGCATCCGCCAATCCGTCCTCCACCGCGCCTTCAGCGGCAATCTGCTTTCAAATGATCGGCCCGCTGGTGTAAGACCATCGCCTGAGATGCCGCGACCGAATTTCAAATATGCGAAGCCGCCGATTCAGGAGGCGATCTGCGAAATCCACTTCGTTGTGGCTCAGCCTTTGTCGTCGGAACAGATCGGGCAACTCAAGGAGATTTGGGCTGCCGAATATTCCGACCAAAAGCTGAACAAAGAAAAAGGCGTGAAGGTGGAAGTCAGTCCTGACGGAGTTCGCGTGGTCGAAGACAAAATGCGGGAGCGCGAAGGAGGCGCTGTGAGCGTTGGATCGCATTAAAGGACCGGCCGTTTGAATTGTTTGAACGTGCCTTCAGGCTTGCACGCGCGAAGCGGTCCGGGCGATACGTCATGCATGCCTCCCTCCTCAAATCTGACCGTCGCGGAATACTTCGCCGGCATCGGCCTGATGCGCATCGGCTTAGGGCAATCCGGATGGAAGACACTATTCGCCAACGACCTCGACGAAAAGAAGATCGAAATGTACCGCCACCACTTCGGCCCCTCCCCGGAACTGGTTCAAGGAGACATCCACAAAATCGATGCGGCAACCGTGCCGACAACTACCCTCGCCACGGCCTCATTCCCTTGTAACGACCTCTCTTTGGCGGGAGATCGAAAAGGATTGGGCGGTGCCCACTCTTCAGCCTTTTGGGGATTCATTCGCATCGTGAATGACATGGGGGAAAGGCGGCCTCCGATGGTTCTACTCGAGAATGTCCCGGGATTTCTCACCTCAAACGACGGAGCGGACTTTGAGGAGGCGCTTCTCGCGCTGACTGGCCTCGGGTATACCGTGGATGCCTTGATGATTGACGCTGCGCGTTTCGTTCCCCAAAGCCGGTTGAGGATGTTCGTGATCGGCCAGCGCGAATCCGCTTCGAAGGTTGCCGAGACACCCACCCTTTTCCGAACGGAAGTCCGCCCGTCGGCGCTTGCAGATTTCATCTTCTGGCACCCGGAGATCCAATGGAATCTGCGCGATTTGCCCGCCCTGCCGAACAGAACGAAATCCCTCGCTGATATCGTCGAAGACCTTTCCCCGAACTCGTCCGCGTGGTGGAGCGAGCATCGATGCCAGTATCTTCTGAATCAAATGAGTCCAAAGCATCGCGCGCAAGCGGACGCCATGATCAGCGCTCCGCATCGGTCATTTGGAACCGTATTTCGACGCGTCCGCGAAACCGGCTCTATGGCAGAGCTTCGAACGGACGGTATTGCGGGCTGCCTGCGGACACCTCGTGGGGGAAGTGGGCGGCAAATTCTTGTCGTAGCGGGAAAAGACAAGTTTGCCGTCCGCCTGCTTACGGGACGGGAGTGTGCCCGGCTCATGGGAGCCGATGATTTCAGCCTCAATGTTCCGCTAAACCAAGCGCTCTTTGGATTCGGGGATGCGGTTTGCGTGCCGGTGATAAACTGGATTGCCGAAAATTACCTCAACCCCCTCGCATCCACTTTCAATGCCCAAGAAATCCAAGGCTAGCGCCGTTCCGTCCGGTGCGGCGCCGCCCGCAAACGCCGCTGAAGTCCCGAAGGTTCGTCCAGGCTAACTAGCCTGAGGACGTCGCTGCGATTCGCCGCGAAATCCAAGCGTTCTTGCGACCGCCCGACGCTAATGGGCGCACGATCGGCAGCGCTCCGTGTGGGGTGTATGACTTTTACGATTACGACGGTGAACCGATCTACATCGGGCAAACTTACGAGGGACTTGGCGCCCGGATTGGACGTCACCTCACTAACCAACGCACTGACGCGGTGGCTATGAATGTGCTTGATCCATTCGAGGTCACGGAGATTTGCGTTTGGCCGATGGACCTGACGGTATTCGCCGGGGAGAACACGAAAAAGGCGATGAAGGCTGAACTTGATCGCGCCGAGTACACGCTCTGCCTGAAGGTAATCGCTGCGTCGTCCTTCAAAGCCGTCTTGAACGAGAAGCCGCCGCGTGAAACGGAGCGCATGACGTTACCTCAGGAATATCGAAAGAGGATAATTCCCGACTCGATCTATCCCGTTCGGAAACACCCGGATGTTCGGACCGCTCGACGGGCCAGCACCATTGCCGCTCTCGCGCGTGTAATCAGCGAACGCAAGGTCACCCGATGGCTGCGCACAACGCTCCTGACTCAGGCTCGCCGACTTTGAACGGCTTGCCACGGAACGCCTGCAAGAGTTTCCGAACACCGCCGCCGACAGCGACGAAGAACTCGAGAGCAAGGACTAGTTCCCGGCGATACCGCGCCCGAAGTTGCCGCTGCAATGGCAGATGCGCGCATTACGGGACAATGCGCTCCTAAAACGGATTCACCACCTTCACGCCCGTCTTTTCAAAATCCGAAGTGTTTCGTGACGACCGTCAGCGAGTGTCGGTGTGCGGGGGCGGCGATCTGGCTGTCGAGCGATGGGACGCTGATGCCTGCCTTGTCCCACTTCGCCTTGCGCTGGCCCCAGGCGTGGGCGGTGCTGGTGTTGAGGCTGAGCACGCGGCCTTTCATGCAATCGCAGATGGACTGGAGCCATGCCCGCAAGTGCGTCTTGCGCTTTCCATCCGGCAGCCGCGGCGGATTTCGCCGAATGGTAATGGTGCTGACGTGGAGTTCGCCCTCGTGCTTGAGCAGCCATGAGACGACCTTCGGGACCGGCTTTGGTTTAACCGGTTCGCTATAGACATTCGTACCAACGAGGTAGCTCACAGCGATGGCGGCTCGCTGTCATCGGCGTCCCGCGCGGGAATCTCGAACAGCGAAGGACATGCGAGCAGCAGATCCACCAGGCCTCGGTTCGCGGGCTGGGTGATGCGGCGCAAGGTGATGGTGTCCTCATCCTCGATGGAAACTTCAAAATCATCGCCTGCGTTCAGGTGCATCTTCTCCCGGACGGGACCGGGAATGAAGACCTGCCCTTTCTGTGAGAGCACGGTGGTCATAGTGGGAAAATCTTACTCCTCGCCTCCCCCTCCGCGACCTCCGCGCCCCCGCGTGAAACCAAACCCGCTCCCAACACCCGAAGACCTGCCCGTGGCAAGCCGTAGTCCCCGAAGGCTGCCGCCTCTCAGCGACGTCGTCGCCTCCGCCCTCGGAGACACCGGCTGGGACGTCCCATTCTCCAATGAGCGCCTTGAGCTTCTCCTGCGTCACATCGAAGCCGGCTACCCGCTCCGCGTCGCCTGCGGCCTGTGCGGCCTCGACGAGTCCGCTTACGACCGCTGGTGCCACGGCTGCCCCGATATAAGCCGCGCGATCGACGTCGCGGTTGAAATCGCCCGCGCTCCGGCCATCGAAGCCATCCTCGCCAAGGCGCGCTCCGGCGACGCGCGCGCATGGGCCACCTGGCTCCGGTACTCTCACAAGGGAGTCTTCGGCTCCTCCGAAATGCCCCCTGTCGGCGCCAAACGCTCCAAGCATCTCCTCGATGGCGGCAACATGGTCTTCCCCGGTGAACTCCCCAGGCTGCGCAAAGCCTATGAAGACTTTACAGAGGATGGCGTTTCGCGAGCCTTCGTCTCTCCCGGTCTGGCCGCCCGATACGCGTCGCCCAAGCCGCAAACCGGCCCCACGCCATCTCCTTCGCCGGGAGTTGCTTGCACTCAGGCGCAAGTTGTAACCAGCCTCAAGCTGGAGCCAGGAGTTTACCAGCCTCAGGCTGGCGCATTGCCTGATCCCAACCCGTTTCTCCAGCAAGCGCGACCCACGCCATCCTCCTCCAGCATCGCGCCGCCTTCGGTGCCATCGCCAATCCGAGAGGTCGCACCACCGGCCGTCCGCCCAAATCCGCCAGCTTCTTCATTTGCCAAGCCCACTGCGCGACCGGTTTTTGATTTCGCCAGTTCGGCCGCCGCTCTGGCTATCGGTGCTCTCTTGCTTTTTGCCACACTCATCGGCGCTGCCAAAGCGTCGTTCCTGAATGACGGCTCTTCCCCAATCTGCACCATTTCCACGGTGCTGGCCGGTCGTTTCGACGACGATGCTGCGCCGTTCTCCCTTCGTCCGCACCTTCCTGACCCCGTCTATCCCGTCCCAATTCTTAAGTAAATCCGTGGCCGCCTCAGGCTGCCCGGAGGCCTCCGCTCGTTCGGAAATGAAACTCCGCGACGGCGACGAGGCAGGCAATTCAGACCCGTGAAATTGCCACAAGCGGACCTTCGACTCCTCCCTGTTTGATCTTTGAAATCTGAAATCTCCCATTGCAGATTCTGCCTTCCCAAGCAGAGCGAGCAAGCTGATCATTCGCCGATGATCGTCACGATAATGTTCCGCCGGTGCGGCGCTTTGCGGTGTTCGAAGAGGAAGATGCCTTGCCACGTGCCCAGCGCGAGGCGGCCATGTACGATGGGGATGACTTCGCTCGTGCGGGTCAGCGCCATTCGAAGGTGGGAGACGGTGTCGTCGGGGCCTTCGTCGTTGTGGATATAGTATGGCTCGCCTTCGGGGGCGATGCGGTCGAAGTAGGCGTGGAGGTCGGCGCGGGCGCTCGGGTCGGCGTTCTCGTAAATGACTAGGCTGGCGCTGGTGTGTTGGATGAAGACGGTCGCTGTGCCTGTGGCGACTCCGCTTTCACGCACGGCGTCGGCAACGGCATTGGTGATCTCGTATGTGCCCCGACCCCGTGTCGGAATGGCGAATGCGGCGCTGTGAGCTTTCATGCGGTGCGATGGATGAAACGGTCGAGGATCGGACCGAGCCGGGCTGCCGTTTCGGCAGGCCAGAGGTCGCGCGCGGTGACGAGCGCCGTGTCGAGCGCGCGGTGCTCGGGCCAGTCCGGCGACAGGGGAATTTGCGGGATAACCTTGGAAAGGACGCGCTTGGCGGTCTCGGCGTTTGCCAGGAGGTGGCCAACCACCGCATCAGCCGTGACAGGCTCTTCGTCGGTCTTCCAGCAATCGTAATCGGTAATCATTGCGAGCGTGGCGAGCGCGATCTCGGCTTCTCGCGCGAGTTTCGCTTCGCCAAGGTTCGTCATGCCGATCACATCGAAGCCGAGTCGCCGGTTCGTTTCGCTTTCGGCGCGCGTGGAGAAAGCCGGGCCGTCCATGTTCACGTAGATGCCGCCGTTGTGGACCGGCAGGCCGAGTTCTCTGCAGGCCTCCGCGATCATATGGCGCAGCGGTGTGCTCACCGGCTCGGCGAAGGCGATGTGCGCGGCGATTCCCGCGCCGAAAAAAGTATGATCCGCCCGGCGGCTCGTGCGGTCAAAGAATTGCGAGGGAAGCAAGATATCGCGGGGTGCGTACTCCTCCTGAAGGCTGCCGACGGCGGTGACACAAATAATCCAGCGCACCCCGAGCGACCGGAGTGCGAAGATATTGGCGCGGTGATTCAACTCATGCGGCAGGATGCGGTGGCCGCGCCCGTGCCGCGGGAGGAAATAGATCTGCCGTCCGGCGAGGACTCCGCCCACGATCGTGTCGGACGGGGATCCCCACGGCGTCTCGATTGTGTGCTCGGTGGGATCGGTCAATCCCTCGATGTGATAAAGGCCGCTTCCTCCGATAACGCCGATGGCTGGTGCTTGCATGCGCGTAGGGTAAAACGCTTAAAGCGGTGGATTCGAGGAGTTTCTACTGGAACAACGGCAGGCAAGCCCGTTATTAAAAGGTGTTTCCAGCAAATATGGAGTCACCCGACGTTCAGCTCGAAATTCTGAAGCGCGGCGCTGCGCAGATCATTAGCGAAGAAGAATTGCTGGCGAAGCTGAAGCTTGGCCGGCCTCTCAACGTGAAGCTCGGCGTGGATCCGACCGCGCCCGATATCCATCTCGGCTTCACCGTGGCGCTCACAAAGCTGCGGCAGTTTCAGGATTTGGGACATCGTGCGATCCTGATTATCGGCGACTTCACCGCGATGATCGGCGATCCATCAGGACGCTCAAAGACCCGGGTGCAGCTCACGCACGACCAGGTGATGGCAAACGCCAAGAGCTTTCAGGCGCAGGCGTATAAGATCCTGGATCCGGCCCGGACACAGACAATCTTCAACGGAGAGTGGTTTGAACTGATGACGTTCGATCAGGTGATGAAGCTGAACGCGCGGGTGACCCTGCAGCAGATGCTCCAGCGCGAAGATTTCCGGAAGCGGATCGAATCGGGGGAGCCGGTGCATCTCCACGAAATACAGTACCCGATTATGCAGGGGTGGGATTCGGTGAAGGTGAAAGCGGATGTCGAGCTGGGCGGGACGGATCAGTTGTTCAATATCCTGGTCGGGCGGGATTTGCAGCGGGAAGAAGGGATGGCGCAGCAGGTGGTCTTTCTTCTGCCGCTGCTCGTGGGCCTCGATGGCGTGCAAAAAATGTCGAAGAGCTACGGCAATTATGTCGGTGTGAACGAGCCGGCGCAGGAGCAATTTGGAAAACTCATGAGCATCTCGGACGAGACGATGGCGGCTTACTACACGCTGCTCCTTGGCGAGGAGCTTCCGGCGATCCATCCGATGGAGGCGAAGAAACAATTGGCCGCGCGCATTGTCGGGCGATTCCATTCGATCGAGGCGGCGGAAGGCGCTCTAGCCGATTTCAATACCCGGTTCTCGAAGAAGGATCTGGCGCACGCGGAATTGCCAGAGGTGCATTTCGCGGGCGTCGCTCCCGATATCGTGTCGCTGGTGGTCGCGGCATTCGAGCAGGCATTTGCCGTCAAGAAATCGCGAGCCGACGCCCGCAGGCTCGTCGAGCAGGGGAGCGTGCAAGTGCGTGGAGAAAAGATCACCGATCCCAAGGCAGCCCCGGCTTTATGCGCGGGAGACGACCTGCGTCTCGATAAGAAACACGCGGTGCGCGCAGCTTGAGTCACGGGCGGCGAGCGTTTTTTTGCTGGCAACGCGGCGCCGTTCGCCGAAGAAAGTCCGGCCCATGATCGCCGACGCATACCTCCAGAACCGCTCCGAGCTTGGCGCCGCCCTCGGCGTGCTGGCGACGCTCGCCCACGATTTGCGCGCGGCCCCGGAGACCAGCGCGACGCTGCAGAGCCTTCAGCAGAGTCTGCGCGAACCGTTCCTTCTCGTCGTCGCCGGAGAGGTGAAGGCGGGCAAATCGTCACTGCTCAATGCGCTTTTCGGACGGGAATTCTGCAAAGTCGATGTCTTGCCGGCGACGGACAAGGTGTACGTGTTCAAATTTGGAGAAGAGGATCGCACGGTGCATCTCTCCGACCGGCTGGCGGAATGCTACCGGAACGCGCCGTTCCTGCGGGACTACAACATCGTCGATACGCCGGGCACGAATACGATCGTCGCCGAGCATCAGACGATCAGCGAGCAATTCGTGCCGCTGGCGGATCTCGTGTTGTTCGTCTTTTCGGCCACCAATCCGTGGGTGGCGAGCGCGTGGGAGTTTCTGAAGTTGATCAATAAGAAATGGCTGAAGCGGCTCGTCTTCGTGCTGCAGCAGGCCGATCTCAGAAGCGCCGATGAGATCAACGCCGTCGCAAAGCATCTCGAGCAGACGATGCTGGAAAAGCTCGGGCACGCGGCGCCGATCTTTGCCGTCTCGGCGAAAAACGCGTTCGCCGCGAAAACGAGCGGCCTCGATGCGGGCGCGGTGAAAACGGCTCTTGCGGAGAGCGGATTCGACAAGCTGGAAGAATATATCGAGCGGGAGATCGCGAGCGGCGAAGGACGCGTGGCCAAACTGCGGAGTGTCTGCCAGACAGCGCAGGTGATCTTGCGGGAACTCGGCGATCGGGTGCGTGAAGCAATGGATATCGTCGAGCGCGACACCCTGCGGCTGTCGGAGATCGAGAACGGGCTCATCGCGCGAAAAGACCAGAGCGTGCGCCAGCTTGCGGGCGTCGTTTGGACGCTGTCGCAAAGCTACGATCGCGCGCAGCGCCGCGGCGAAGAGCTGCTTGAGGAGCGGCTCACGCTTCCCAACATGCTGAAGATGATCGTGAACAAGGGCGACTGGCGCTACGACTTCCTGCAAAAGCTCGAGGCGCAGCTAAAGGAGAATCTTCAAAGACAGATCGGCAATTCGCTCGAACTGCTGGAGAGCGATCTGCGCTCGGTCTGGCAGCAGCTTCATGACACTCTGGTGCGGAACTTTTCGGAGCAGCGCCAATCGGCGGCGACGCTCCCGGATTTCGTCAAGCAGCGGGATGAACTGCTGCGAAAGATCGAGTTGACGCTGCTCGAGCGCGGCACGTCGGAGCAGGTTGAGCAGCAGCTCGGCAAGCTTTTTGAGGACACGGCGAATTGGATGCGGATCCCGGCGGGAGTCGCGGCCGGCGGCGCCGTCGCCACAGTCATCGCGATCGTCGCCCACAGCGCGGTCTTCGAGCCGACCGGCATTCTCGCGCTGACGGGCCTGGCTGGCGGAAGCGCAATCGGGATTTGGAAGCGGCGCAAAATCGTCTCGGAATTCCGGAAGCAGATGGACGAGAAGCGCGACACAACGTTAAGCGGCGTGGAAGATCACCTAAGACATTCGGTCGATCGGTTTTATCAGGAGCTCGCTGGAACGTTTGCGCCGTTCCAGAACTTCTGTGAAACCCAGCGAAAGCTCTACGCGCCCATGATCACACGGCTGCGCGAACTCGAGGATACTTTCACGCGGCATAGCGCGGACTTGAGCACGGCAGCCCGCGCGGAGGGATCTGCCGAGACACAGCCGGTCGGCGGGAAGACCTGAAGGCCAATGCTCGTTCATGGACGTCACTTTTATCGCGATCGAGATTGGCGGTACGAAGCTCCAGCTTTATGCAGGGCGCGGGTGCGGGGAGATTCTCGAGCGGCAGCGCTGCGCGGTGGTGAGGGATGCGGGCGGTGAGGGGATCCGAAAACAGATCTCGGCTGTTCTGCCGGGACTGATCGACCGGTGGAAACCAAAGGCAATCGGGACGGGTTATGGCGGACCCGTCGATTGGAAGGATGGGACGATTGTGAAGTCCCACCAGATCGCAGGCTGGGAGGGGTTTCCCCTCGGGGCATGGCTGTCGGAGATCGCAGGACTTCCCGCATTCGTGGAAAATGACGCCAACACGGCGGCGCTCGGCGAGGCGATCCACGGAGCAGGCCGCGGTCGCGACCCGGTCTTCTATATTACGCTGGGAAGCGGTGTGGGAGGAGGGCTTGTCGTGGATGGCTCGATTTATCACGGTGCGGCGCCGGGCGAGGTGGAGATTGGGCATGTAAGGCTCTCTCCCGATGGAGCGATCGTCGAGGAAGTCTGCTCGGGGTGGGCTGTCGATAAGCGCGTCCGCCGCGCGGTGGAAGAATGGCCGGAAAGCAAGCTCGCATCTCTCGTCGCTGCATCGGAGCGCGGAGGAGAGGCGCGCCACCTCTCTGCGGCAGTCGCAGCGGGAGACGATGCGGCTCGGACGGTACTCACGGAAATTGTGGAAGCTCTGGCATTTGCGCTCTCGCACGTGGTCAACCTGTTGCATCCGGAAATCATCGTCCTCGGCGGCGGGTTATCGCTCATGGGGGAGCCTCTCCGGGCCGGACTTGCGGCGGCAATCCCGCGCTTTGCGATGGAGCCATTCCGACGCGGATTGCTTGTCTCACTCGCCACGCTGCGCGAAGATTCCGTCCCGATCGGCGCCCTTTCGCTTGCGGCGCGGCGGTCCGCGGCGGCGTGACAAAGGCTTTCTTTCCCCTGCAATGCGTGGCTTATTGCCCGCTCTCAAAATGCAGACTTGGATTCAAGATTATCTTACCTCACAGAAGCGGGCCATCGACTCGATTCCGGTGGACGGCGTCGCGCGCTGCGTGGCGCTTCTAGCCGAAGCGCATCGCAGCAATCGACAGATTTTTATTTGCGGCAATGGCGGGAGCGCAGCCAATGCATCACACTTCGCCACCGATCTTGGGAAAGGATCGTCGGACAAGCTCGGCAAGCGCTTTCGAGTGCTTTCGCTAAACGATAATGTGAGCTGGATGACGGCAATCGGAAACGATTACTCGTACGACGACGTTTTCGTGCGCCAGCTCGAGAACTATGGCCAGGCTGGAGATGTCCTCATTACCGTCAGTGTAAGCGGCAATTCTCCGAACGTGGTAAAAGCACTCGAGTGGGCCAAGGCAAATGGCGTGCGCTCCATTGCACTCGTCGGCGCCAAGCGCGGAAAAGCCGCGGATCTCGGCGACGAGACCATCGTAATCGCCGACACACATTATGGACGCGTAGAGGACGCGCAGATGCATGTGCTTCACCTCCTCTGCTACGCGTTCATGGAACGGCCCGAAGCGGTCGCGTAGCTCTGAGTTTAGATCAGGCGCAGCCGCGCCAAATCCTGCGAATCGACGATGCCGATCGGGCGGTTCGTTTCGTCCACGACGATGATGTCGTCGATGCAATGCTTCTCGACGATGTGGAGCACTTCGATCGCGAGCTTCTCGCCCGCGACCGTAATGGGGCTTTTCGTGAGGAAAGTCTCGACGGGAAGCTGACCGATCCCCGGATTGCTCTGGAAATGCCGGGCGAAATCGCCGTGGGTAAAGATGCCGGCGAGGCGCCCGGAGTCATCGATCGCAATGGCCGCGCCGGCCCGGCGGCTGGTCATTTCTTGCAACACCCCGGCGACTGAAAGAGACGGGGCGACAATCGCCATCCGATCTGGACCGCGCATAATTTCGCGCACCTTGAGCAGAAGCGAACGGCCGAGTCGTCCGCCTGGATGGTATCGCGCAAAGTCTTCCTTCGTGAAGCCGCGCGCTTCGAGTAGAACCATCGCGAGCGCATCGCCCAGCACCAGCATGTCCGTTGTGCTCGATGTGGGCGCGAGGTTGAGTGGGCACGCCTCTTGTTCTACGCTCGTGTCGAGCACGATATGACTGGCCTTTGCAAGCGTGGAAGAGAGATTTCCCGTGAGGGAGACGATCTGAATGTCGAAGCGCGCGAGGGCGGGGAGGATGTTGACGAGTTCATCCGTCTCGCCGCTCTGACTGAGCGCGAGCACCAGATCTCCATCCGAAATAACGCCGAGATCGCCGTGCAGCGCATTCAGTGAATTGAGCGTTACGGCGGGGCAACCCGTGCTCGTGAGCGTGGCGGCGATTTTGTCGCCGATGTGCCCGGACTTGCCCACTCCGCAGACCACCACTTTGCCACGGCGATCGAGACAATCGATCATCGCGCGGATCGCCCGTACGAAGGAATCGCCAACGCGATCGTGCAGCCGCTCGAGTTCCGCGATCTCGAGGCGAATGACGCGGCGCGCACGCTCGATGTCGTCCATCCCGTTAGATGCGCTCCCGCTCCTCCTGAGCCTTGAATTCGTGGAGCAACTGCGAGAGTTCCTCGATTGCCTGCTCTGCTTCGGGGCCGGTCGCTTCCAAAACGAGGAGCGTACCACAATCGAGATTTGCGCTGAGCACTTCCAGGATGCTGGCGGCGGAAAAGGACTCCTCGCCTTTAATGAGCACGATGTCGCATTTGAATTTGTGAGCCGCTCGCACGAACTCAGAAGCGGGCCGCGCGTGCAGCCCGAGTTCGTTCAGGATTTTGACTTCTCGCCTCATTTAGTGATTTAAACGAGCATAACGCCCAGCCCGAAGGCGGCAAACTTTTCCCACCACGCTTCTTGCCGGAATCCTCATCGAACAACGCTCCGCCTGTCGCCGCGCAATATGTGGCGACGTTTTTGAAACCGGAGATGCTGCATATCTACCGGCAGATTCGTGCGCTGCGCGATTTTGACCCTGTGGTATTTTGCCAGAAGCGCGAAAATGCGGACGCATTTCCCTTCGAGCGGCTCGAAGTGGTCCCCAAGCCTGCTACGCACCAGCTTCGCCGGTGGTGGCAAAAAACGATTCTCGGTGGGCCGATCGTCATGTACCGCTCGGAAGCGCTCCGGCTGGCATCTGCGATCGAGCGCGCGGGTTCGAAGGTGCTGCACATCTATTTTGGACATATTGCCGCCCATCTGCTTCCGCTGATGGACGTCTTGTCGATTCCGATTGTGGTTTCCTTCCACGGAGCGGACGCGCAAGTCGATCTCGGCAAGCCAGCGCACCTTGCTGCGGTTCGCGAGGTGCTTCGTAAGGCGCGGCGGGTGCTCGTGCGCTCACGGTCGATTGCGGACCGGTTGCGCGCGCTCGGCTGCGATGAAGGAAAACTCCGGCTGCACGGCGCCGGATTGCCCCTTGGAGAAATCGCCTTTTTGGGGCGCCTGCCCCCACCCGGCGGGCAGTGGCGGTGCGTCCAAACGTGCCGCTTGATTCCGAAGAAGGGTTTGCGGACCACTCTCCGGGCTTTCGCGGAATTCAAAAAGGACTTTCCCCAAGCAACACTCACGATCGCTGGCGAAGGGCCGATGCTCGGAGAATTGCGTGCGCTTGCCGATGGGCTCGGAGTCGGGGAAGCCGTCGATTTTGCAGGATTTCTTCCGCAGGAATCGTTGCGCGGCCTGCTAGCCCGGTCGCATCTTTTCCTGCATCCCAGCGAGATGGGCGCCGATGGGGATCAGGAGGGGATCCCCAACTCGATGCTGGAGGCGATGGCTGGCGGACTTCCGGTCGCGGCGACCCGGCATGGCGGGATACCAGAGGCGATCGAAGAAGGCGTTTCGGGATTGCTCTCCGACGAGGGCGATGCGGCGGGGCTGGCGGCGAATATGCGGCGGCTGGCCAGCAGTCCGGAATTATGCGAACGGATCGGCAGAACCGGCTCCGAGAACGTGCGCAGGCATTTCGACATCGAGGCGCAGACGCGCGTGCTCGAAGGGATCTATCGGGAGTGCTTGCCGGAGACGTGAGGCAGTTCAGTAATCGGTGCGCCTAAACTCGCGCGGCGACCGGTTGAGGGGCGCGCGCCGCCGGTGCAGGGGGCGGCGGCTTGGCGACAGGCAGTTTCGGTGGGACAGGAGCGAGCTTCATATTCAGCACCAGGCTGCCCGACGGCGCCGAGCCGGATTCCGCCGCTCTTCCATTGTGCGGCGCATGCTCTCCTTGCGTCTCGCTGCCCTTCGCGACATCGAGCCGATACCCGTGCGGCGTCGTGTCGTCTTTGCCGATCCGTTTCATCGAGAGATCGAGCGACTGCCGCATCATCTGCTTGTTCACGGAGTAGAGCATCGCTGTATCGAGTGAGATCCGTCCGGCTTCGTAATGTTGAATGATATCCTGCTCGAAACTGTGCCATCCCATGGTTACGCCCGCCTCGATTGCGGCGTGCATATTGCGGAGTTCGCTCTCACCAAGCTGCACGATCTCGCGTGTGCGCAGATTGTTCCCCATGATTTCGGTAAGCAACTGCCGGCCGCCGCCCTCCTTTGGCGCCAGCCGCTGGCTCACGATATAGCGCAGCGTCGCGGCCACCCGCTCCCGCACTTGCGGCTGCTCGCCATGCTCGAACATGCCGACGATGCGGCTGATCGATTGCCCGGCGCTGATCGTGTGGAGCGTCGAAAAGACTAAATGACCGGTTTCGGCGGCGGTGAGCGCGATCTCCATCGTCTCTCGATCACGGATCTCGCCGACGAGAATCACCTTTGGCGCCTGGCGCAAGGCCGCGCGCAATCCCATTGCGAAGGAAGAGTAGTCGCGCCCCAGCTCGCGCTGGCTGAACGTTGCGCTGTTTTGCGGATGGAGAAATTCGACGGGATCTTCCAGAGTCACCACATGGACCCGTGACGTCTTATTGATCTCATTGAGCATCGCGGCCAGAGTCGTGGTTTTCCCCGATCCCGTGGCTCCGGTGCAAAAGATGATGCCGTTTTTCTCGCGCACCATCTCCCGGAAAACGGGCGGCAGGTGAAGAGTCTCGAGAGTGGGAATCTCGGTGGAAAGATTCCGCATGACGATCGCGTGGCGTCCGTACTGGCGGAAGACATTCACTCGAAACCGCGCTTTGTCGGAAAGCGCGTAACTGGTGTCGCAAGAACCGTTTTCCGAGAGATCTTTGACGAGCCGCTCGTTGCCCGCGATGAGAGTTTCTGCGAAGCGCTGGGTCTGCCCGGCATTCAGGCATGGCAGTAGATCGGGAATCTCAATAACGGTGAGCACTCCGTTGATTTCCACCTGCGGCGGCTGGCCGACGACAAAAAGAAGGTCCGATGTTCCATCTCCGCCACGCTTCAGCATGGTCTCGATTACTTGATCGAACGGTGTCCACGAGTCGTTTTCCATTTGTGTATGCGCACCGCACGTAGCGAGGGGCGTGCCAAACGCCCCGGGAGTATTTTTTCAGGGACTTCGCGTGGCATTGCCGCATTGGACATTGAAACGAGTGGCCGCAACGTTGCACCTTCCCCTATGCGCCGATCCTCCGCCCTCGCCTTGCTTGTACTTGCGTTCCTCGTCGGAGGTTGCGCCAGCACTCCGCCTTACGTGTATCATTATGTGCCCGGTCGCTCGGCGATTTTGCGCGATGGCTACGCCGAACCCCCTGCGAGCGCTCCCTCGCCAGTATTGCTCGCCATTGCTGCCGGCAATCGGATAGCCGGGAGTCCGTATTCCTACGGAGGCGGACACGCGCGCGAGATTGATTCGGGCTATGACTGTTCCGGCGCGACTTCCTATGTCCTGAATGCCGCCGGCTCGCTGCACGGCTCCATGCCGTCCGACGCTTTTCGCCATTACGGCGAATCCGGCCCAGGCAAGTGGATCACAGTCTATGCGCGGCGAGGACATGTATTCCTGGTCGTCGCTGGCCTGAGATTCGACACCGGCTGGTCCGGCGACGCTTCAAGCGGTCCGCGCTGGACTACGCACAGCCGGCCCGCGACGTACTGCGTGCTGCGGCATCCGCGCGGACTTTGACGCAAGCCCGGGTATCGATGTGACGTTATTGATAGGTAACTCGGTCGACGCAAGGAGACGCGTCGGGACCTTCATCCATCCCGCGGCTTGACCCTTGCCCCTGCGACGACCGCATCGGGTGGATGAAGGATCACCTGCGTGCGGGCGGTAATGCCGGAGAGCACTTCGGCGGCGATTCCGTTGTTGTGGCCGATCTCAAGCTTTTGAAGGCGGGCGCGCCCGCCATCGATGACAAAACAGATCCAATCGCTTCCGCGCCGGAAAAGGGCGCCAGTGGGAATTTGCAATACGTCGGGAGAACTCCAGGTGACGATGCGCGCCTCGACCCGGTAGCGATCACCCAGGCGAGCCCACTCGGCGTGAGGCTCCCGAAACTCGACTCGCACTTTTACGCGCTGCTCCTCGACTCCCAGCGCGGAGATCTTGGTGAAGGCCGCTGGCTCGACGAGCTGCACGATGGCGCGGATGGGCAAGACGCCGCCCCAGCGCTCGATGATGGCTTCGGCGCCCGGCTTCACCGCGGCGGCGTCTGTGGAGAGCAGCTCTATTTCGGCTTCCAAATCCGTTGGATCGCCGACTTCCATCACGGGAGTGCCTGGAGCGATCAAGCGGGCGCTCTCCTCGAATACATTCAACACGAAGCCCGTCACCGGCGAGACGATCGTGAGCGGCGTTCCGTCGGGAGACGCGTTCCCCTCCGCCTGGAGCAAGGCCGCCTGCGCCTGCTGCAAATCGAACTTCGCCGTCTGCACCCCAAACTCGGCGCTGTGCAGCTCCCGCTGGCGCATCGAGGAGGTGAGATCGGCCTGATCCCAATCGCTGGCTGAAATCGCGCCGCTGCGGTGGAGCGGGACGGCGCGCTGCTTTTCGCGCTCGGCCAGATCGGCTGCGGCTCGCGCCCTTTCGACATCCGCTTCGCGCTGCTTCACGAGGAACTCGGCGCCTTTCACGGCTGCCTGCGCCTGGGTCATCAAACGCGGATTGAGCAGGCTGGCTGCTTCCGCCTGCACCTTCATCAACTCCGTGACGCCTGCTTCGATGGGATCGCCTGCGCGCAATTGCACCCGTTGTAAATAGCCGCCCACGGGAGGCGAAATCGTGAAGCGATGGCGAATCCGCGTCTTTCCCTCCTCGAGCACCGACACGGCGAGCGGCCCGCGGTTCACCGCGCCCGTTTCGACCGGCAGAGGCTTCGGCATGAGTCCCAGGGCAATGAGCGTGACGATGCCGATCCCGATCACCCACGGTATGAGCTTGCGAAAGCGCGCGGCGCGGTTGCGGGCTGCTTTGGCATTGGGAGCTGGCGGCGGGGCAAACGCGGCGGCCTTGTTAAAGGAACTCCGCTTTGCGGCAGGGATGGTGGGAGCTTGATTCAAAGGCGCCAAAGCAGATTCATCGACCGCGATCGGTCTGGACTCAAGAGGAGAGCCGATGGGCAATGGGGTTGGGCGGACGACGGTCGCTACTCCTGCGCCTTCAGCACGGACAAGAGGTCGAGCTGGCGGATCCGCCGGCTCACGGCGGCGAAAGACAACGTGGACGACGTGAGAACAATGAGGGCCGCCGTGGCGTAGGTGTGCGGCGTCAGCATCAGCGGCAGCCGCACGCTTTCTGTGCTCGCTGAGTGAACGACCCATGTCGCGAGCGCGCTGCCGATTGCGAGTCCGGCGGGAATGGCTGCGAGCGTGAGGAGCGCCAATTCGCTGATGAGCACGCCCGCCACCTCACGGTGTGTGAAGCCGATCACCCGCAGTGTAGCGAGGTCGCGGCTCCTCTCGCTCAGGGCGATCCGTGCACTGTTATACACGACGCCGAATGCGACAATCACCGCGAAAGAGAAGTAGAGCGTTTGCAACATATCGATGGACTCCGCAGTCGTTTTCTTGAAACTCTGCCGCATGCTTTCCTTGATAAGCAGCGTCGCGATCCTGGGCGTCTGTTTTGCCTTCTCCATAAACTCCGTCCAATGCGCGCGATCGACGGAGAGATAGGCGCCGCTTACAGTATCCGATTCGCGCATCAGCCGGTGGAGATTGTCTATCTCCATGAATGCTGAGACGCCTGCGTAATCGACGAACACGCCGGCAAGCACCGCCTCACGCACGGGGCGTTCACCTTCCTCGACTTCCAATTGGATGCGATCGCCCGGTCGCGCCCCAAGAATTTCAGCGAGCTTGGCAGAAATGATAAGCCCATCCGGCGGCAGCGCGATGGGATGCGCATCGCCATCCAGGAGGCGGTTCAAAAGGGCGTTGGGCGGGATGCCGCTCACGGCGAGCTTTCGCGAGCGATGGCCAAAGCGCAGTCTTGCGGGGACGGTGCGAAACGGTTCGGCCAGCACGACGCCGGGGAGATGGCTCAGATTGGAAAGGGCTGCGGCGGACCCAGGCTCGTCCAGTCCGACCGTAACGTCCTGCCTTTGCGCGACATCCCATTGGAAAGAGAGCAGATAGTTTATCCCCTCCTTCAGCGTGCCGGGGAGCACCGGTATGCCCGTTGCAAGCGCGATCCCGAGAGCGGTGAAGAGCGCCTGCCACGGCCGCCGTTCCAGATTGCGAAGCGCCATGCGCATCGATGTGCCGGCGAGATGTGCGAGGCCGAGCCGCTCAATGAGCGATGGGCGGAAATCGGCGGGCGGCTCGGGGCGCATCGCTTCGGCGGGCGGGAGGCGCACGGCTTGGCGGACGGCGCCGATCACGCCAAGAAAGGCGGCGGCCGCGCTCGTGGCGAGAGCGGCGGCGATTGCAGAGAGATCGGGGCTGAATGGGAGACGCGGGAAGCGAAAAAAACGGTGATAGAGGTGCACCACATTTCCGCCGAGCCAGAAGCCGGCGGCAGAGCCGGCGACCGTGCCGATCACCACGATGATGAGGGCGAACTTCATGTAGTGGACCCCGACTTCACGAGAGGAATACCCAAAGGCTTTAAGCTGCGCGATCTGCTCGCGTTGGAGCCGCACCAGGCGGGTGAGCACCGCGCTCGACATAAAAGCGGCGATGCTCAGGAAGGCGATGGGAAACGCCAGCGCAAGGCCGTGCAGCAGGCGCAATTCATCGTTCAAGCGCACGGCGGATGCCTGGTCCTTTCTGCCGTAGGCGCCGAGCGCGCCGTACGGAGCAAGGATGCGATCGAGCTCGGCCAGCACGGGCGCGGCATCCTGCCCGGGCGCAAGATCGACGATCACATTGTTGAAGCCTCCGCGCATATCCATCGCCGCGGAGAGCTCCCGCTCGTTCATCCAGAGCACTCCGAAGCGTTTGTTGTCCGGCAGCGACGCGCCGGGCTGCGCCTCGAATACGTACTCTGGAGAGAGCGCCACTCCGACCACCGTCAATACCTGCCGCTGCCCGCGCAGGATCGCCGGAATCGCGTCCCCGGGCTGAAATCCATGTGCTTCGGCAAATGCTTCGCTGATGACGGCTTCGCCGCGGCTGCCCCTTTCTGGAAGCCGCCCGGTCCGCAGGAAGAGTAGATTCAATTGCTGCGGCCGATCGTCCGGCAGGGAAATGACAGTCCCATTTGCGGGTTCGGTGAAGCCCGGCAGATCGAGTGTCGCCTTTCCTGTGACGCGGGTCTCAATCGCAGCAACGCCGCTGATTTGCTGAAGCTGTGCGCGGACATCGTTTGGAGCGCGCTTCAGATCCGCGAACACATCGGCAAAATGGTTTCGTTCATAGTAGGCGTCGCGCGTGGTCTCCAGCGAATGCGTGAGGCTGCGCGCCATGATCATCATGGCGAGTCCGCAGGCCATCACCAGCGACACAGCAAGCGTCTGCCCTTTCATCTTGCCAACGTCCCTCAAGAGCTTGCGGTCGAGCGGCGTCATCGCGCGGAATGGGCTACCACTCGAGATCTCCGACTGGGCGGCGAATGCTGTTTGCGCGCTCCTCGTGGATGCGCCCGTCGCTCATGATCAGCACGCGATCGGCCATCTCGGCGAGGACTGCATTGTGGGTAATGATAACGACCAGTGTGCCGAGTTCGATATTCACCCGCTCGATGGCTTGCAGAACGGTGATGCCAGTACGGACATCGAGCGCCCCGGTCGGCTCATCGCAGAGCAACACTCTCGGCCGCTTTGCGATGGCGCGTGCGATGGCGACCCGCTGTTGCTGCCCGCCCGAGAGTTGCGACGGAAAATGATCCATCCGGTCCGAAAGCTCGACGAGGCCCAGCGCTTCCTCCGGCGCGATCGGATCGAAGGCAATCTCCGTGATGAGCGCCACGTTTTCGCGTGCGGTGAGGCTCGGGATGAGATTGTAGAACTGGAACACAAAGCCCACCGCTTCGCGTCGAAATCGGGTCAATTCCTTTTCGCTGGCCCCGGTCAATTCGCGCCCGCGATAGGTGAGCGAACCGCTCGTCGGCACGTCGAGGCCGCCGAGGTTGTTGAGCAGGGTGGATTTGCCGCTCCCGGAGGGACCGAGAAGGACGACCAATTCGCCGGGGTAAAGATCGAGATCGACGCCCGTGAGCGCGCGCACTTCCGTGGCGCCGCTGCCGTATGTCTTGGTCAATGCGCGCGCGCTATACACCGCGATTGGGGCGGAGTCCGACGGACGCAGGACGGGCGATTCTTCGAGCACGCAGGAGCTTAGCATATTTGGAATGCGGCTTTGCAGCGGGGGCGTCTTCGCAATATGATTCCCGCCGCGATGACTCCCCTCCGCCTCGTCTTATGTTTGCTTGCTTGCAATGCGTTCGCGCGCTCCGCACTCGCAGAGGATTTAAAGCCGGTCGTGTCGTGGCTCGGTAATTCCTACTCCGGGGCGCATGACAAGTGGGTTCAAAACTTCTTCATCGACGCAATCGTGCAGCCCGATGGGACGGTGAATAGCTGGAGTCATTGGGACGAAGGCGGCCATCGGTTCGGTGTGTACAAGGATGGGGATGTGATCGGGGACAAAGACGTGAAGGCAAACAGCCTGGAAGTCGCGGATAAGGCTGGCCGCCACTGGAAGCTCGCGGTCGAATACATCGATCCCAAACACAATGAGTGGGATTTCAAGCCGCTCGGGATCGAATGCGACGGGCAGCGTGTGTCTTTTCCCGAACTGGAGCAACCGGCGGCGCTCGCGCTCGCAAACGACGGCCAACTGATGGTTGCCGATTCGTGGACCGGTTCACGGCAACAAATCCTCTTTTACGATGTGGCGGATCCGCGGCATCCGCGGCTGGCGCGCGCCTTTGGCGAGCGCGGTGGAATTGCGTCGGGAACGCCGGGCGAGGTGGCGCCGCTGAAATTCTGGGGAATTCGCGGCACGGGCATGGATGCGGAGGGAAATATCTATGTGGCGATGAGCGAGATGGGCACGGTGCTGCGGAAGTTTTCGCCTGGTGGTGAGTTGCTATGGGAGCTGTACGGTCATTTCTTCGTCGATGTGGTGGCGGCAGATCCGAAGACGGATGGGCGCGATGTCTGGGGCGTGCAGGAGCATTACACCATGGACTATTCGCAGCCGCCTGGCAGAGAGGCGAAGTGGGTCGGTTACTCGCTGGACCGCCATAAATATCCGAACGATCCGCGCGGGCTAACTTTTGTGAAGCAGCAGGGCGAGCATGGCATCACATCGCCGCAGATGATCTGGCTGGATGGGAAGCGCTTTCTCTTCACTGGCGGGATGTTTGCCAGCAACTTCATCAATATCTTCCGCTACGATGGCGAGATTGCGGTCCCCTCGGGGCTTATCCAGCAATGGGACAATAATCTATATAACACGGATCTTCAATGGCCGCCGAACAAACCGAAGGGCGCATCCATCTGGCGCGATCTGAATGGCGACGGCGACTACCAGGCCGATGAGTTCACGCCGAACACAGAGCGTGTGAAGCCGGGGCCATTTTGGGTGGATGAACATGGCAATATCTGGATGGCTTACGGTTTCTTCCGGTACGACTTTCAAGGGCTCGACAGCAAAGGAAATCCGATCTATCGAGCGGACAAGATCACCGTGATGGATCCGCCGAAGGGTGTGAAGCGCGTCGCCCGAGTTTACTACGACGCGTCGCGCGATCTTTTGGTGGTGGCAGACGAAGGGAGCGACATGCGGCACATCGGGCGTGTGTTTATTTGCCCCAGATATCTTGCGGGAAATCGCGATGCGATCTCGTACGCGCCGGGCGCAGGGGCCGAGGCGGAATGCATCGCTGTTGCTGGCGATTATGTCTTCACCGGCGGCTGGAAGACCCGCGGGAAAATATGGGTGAATCGGCTTGGCGATGGGGCGGAGATTGGAACCTTCGATCCCGGTCCTACGGTGGGCGGAGTGGAAAATACGGGCTGGATCGATCTGCTTACTGGCATTGCCGCACACCGCCGGGCCGACGGCGAATATCTCGTTTTTGTCGAAGAAGACTACAAAGCAAAGGTATTACTTTATCGTTGGAAACCGCCACTCAAATGAATCCCCGATCACTCGCACTTACTGTCCTATTCGCCATCGGAGCCACCACGCAGGCGCACGAACTCGATGGCCAGCAATTCCTCATTACGTCCACGCGCACCGGCGACACCGAGATCTTCACCATCGATCCCGTCTCGGGCGACGCCAGGAATCTCACACGCAGTCCGAAGAGCGAGGATCGTTATCCGTGCTGGTCGCCCGATGCAAAGCGCGTCGCCTTCACGTCGGACCGCGATGGAACCATGAATCTGTACGTGATGGATGCGGACGGGGCCGATGTGAAGCAGCTTACGCATTTGCAAGCGCCGGCGGTCGCTTACATGCCAAGCTGGAGCGGAGATCGCATCGTCTTTGGCTGGCACGCGGACAAGCCCGAGATGGCTTCGATCCGCGACGACGGCAGCGACTTGAAGATGCTCGGCGCAGGCCACGATCCGTGCGTTTCGCCGGATGGCGCGCACATAGCCTACACGGGTGAGTGCGCGGGAGGGGTGAGCGTTTTCACCATGAATGCCGATGGCTCCGGCAAAAAGCAGATCGTGCCGGATGTGAATCCGTGGGGCGCGATTTTTCCATCATGGTCGCCGGACGGGAAGCGCATCGCCTATGCTTTCAAAACTGGCGACACGCTGGAGATCTTCTCGTGCAATGCGGATGGCAGCGACATCCGCCAGGTGACGCATCTGGGGAAAATCAGCACACCGCCCGCGTGGTCGCCGGATGGCCGATGGATTAGCTTCCGGCACACGGACGAGCGGTATTGGAGCGACCCGGTGCGCGTGAAGAAAATCTACGCTGAGCATCCGGGCGACAAGCGCCCGGTCTGGATCGTGCGTCCCGACGGATCGGATGCGCACCTGGTTGAAGTGACGCGTTACGGCTGCGCGATGGATGGAAGCCGGGCGCAATGGAAGCCAGCCGCCGGATTGAGCGCGGTTCGTTAAGGATGCTCTTCACGCGCCGCCAGTTCATTGCGGGCGCGATTGCCGGAACGGCCGCCATGGCCACCCGCGCAAAAGCGTCCGAGGCGGTCACTAGGAGGATTCGTAGGAAGGCACAGGATCAGGATCAGAGTCTGGACCTCTCCACGGCATTGGGAGTTTGAGGGCGGCACGCTGGCGCGGAGGAGGTTTGGTTCTGTGGGGCAAACGGCGAGATGACGTTCTTTGCCGATTCGAACGCCGATGGTGGAAAGGTGTCGCGAATTTGTCCCGGCTTTCCAAGCCGCGTGGATACGTGACGCTCGAAGGCGGCTGCACGACGATTGCGCGGCCGGTGGATTCTCCCGGATAGGCTTGGACGCACGGCGCCTTGCCACGGTGTTGTGGATTTCACAGCACTACGTATAACTGTGGAATGAGCGAACCGACCAAATCCCTGTCACCCGACGGCGAGCTCTTCGCGCCGCGCGCGGCAGTCAAGCTCGGCATGGCCCTGCTGGCTCTGTTCGCCGCCGTGGTGCTGCTGGCTGCTGCTCAGAAGGAGCGACGCTCGACACTGGAGTCATTCAGCGAGACCACCGCGGTCGGCGATCTCTCGTTTTTCAATCCAGACGCGCATGCGGCGCCGGAAGCGGCGCTTCGCTTCAAAGGGCATCCGATCGCGATTCCCGCGCTGAAGCACCTGACTTTCCACGACAGCCGTATGCGAAGCGTCGGAACGGATGAAGGCGGAGCTTACCGGATTTACGTGAACGCGGATGAAAAAGAGAACTCCGGCCGGCACTATGTGAAAACCGGCGCGGAACAGTACGTTGAAGTTCAATTGTAGTGGCTATAGTAGCGCCTCCACTTCCACCTTCCCCTCGTCGAACAATCCATGGCCGGAATCACCGATTTCCTTACGCCGGAAGCGATGCGCAAGCTCGAGTCGCTCTCGGTGCGGTCGCGCTACGTTTCGGAAGGCTCGATGAGCGGGGCGCACAAAAGCCCGTTGAAAGGGCAGAGCGTCGAGTTTGCGGACCGGCGCGAGTACGTGAAAGGGGACAATCTGCGGCACCTCGACTGGAAGGTCTTCGGACGGACGGAGCGCTATTATATCCGGCAATTCGAGGAGGAGACGAGTCTGCGGGTAAATGTGATCATCGATGCGTCCGGCTCGATGAATTATAGTGGATCGAAGGACCGCCCGACCAAGTACGGCTATGCGTGCCGCGTTGCGGCGGCGCTCGGATACATCGTGAGCAAGCAGCAGGATTCGCTCGGGCTTACGTTGTACGACAACGAGGTGCGCGACCGGATTCCCACAAAGGGTGGCACACGGCACCTTCGGCTTTTTGTGGAGCGGCTGGCGTCGCACGAGGCGCGGAACGTGACGGATACCGGGAAGGCGCTCCACGCGCTGGCCGAGCAGCTTTCGAGGCGTGGGTTGATCGTCCTGATGACCGATTGCTTCGACGATCCGGATGCGATCTTCAATGCGCTCGCACATTTCCGAAAGAAGATGCACGACGTGATCCTTTTGCAGATTCTGGATCCCGTCGAGCTGGAGCTTTCGATCGATCGCGTCGCGGAGTTTATCGACCTGGAGACGGGCGAAAAGCTGGAGATCGATCCGACGCACGCGCGTCTCGAATATAAAAAGGAATTGCAGAAGTTCATCGATCAAGTGCGCGAAAAATGCTCGGTGATGAACGTCGATTACCGCCTGGTTTCGACGAGCGAAACGTTCGAGGATTTTGTGCATCAATACCTGAACGAGCGAAGGAGAATGAGTCTCTAGCTAGCTAGGCCCGCTCCGCGTTTTCTCCCCCCGGTCATGTCTTTCCTCACTCCCTGGCTGCTCTACGGGTTTGGCGCGCTTTCGGTCCCGATTGTCATCCATCTTTGGCAGCGAAAACGGATCGTGCCTGTGCCGTTTTCGACCCTGCGTTTCCTGAAGATCGTTGCGGCGCGCACGAGCCGGAGCGCGAAGGTGGAGAATCTTTTGCTGCTGCTGCTGCGGTGTCTCATCGTTGCGCTCGTGATCGCGGCGGCGGCGCGGCCAGTGGTTTCCACGGAATCGACGAAGCTCTTCGGCGGCAGCGTGCCGCGGAGCATCGCGCTGGTGATCGACCGCTCGATGAGCATGGGTTATAAAAGCGGCGACGAAACGCGGCTCGAATTGGCGAAGCGGCAGGCGCAGGCCGTGATCGATGACCTCAAAAGCGGGGACGAGGTCGCCGTGATCGCGATCAACGATCAGCCGCAGATGCTCGTCGCCGAGCCGACGATCGATCACGGTGTGGCTCATCAGGCGGTGGATTCCGTGCAGCTTACGGAAGGGCGCACCGATTTCTCCGCGGGGCTGCGCGCAGCGCGAAAGGCGATCGGTCAGAAAGCGCGCGGCGTGAAACAGATCTTCCTCTTCACCGACAACCAGGAAGGGGCGTGGCAATTTGAGCACGCGGCGATCTTCGACGACGGATGGAAGCAATTGAATCCGAAGCTTGTGATTGTGCGCCCGGACGATCTCACTCCGGTAAATTCCAGCGTCAGCAAGGTGCGGTTCGACACGCCGTTTGCGGCGACCGGCTCCTTGGTGCGCGGGGTGGCCACCGTTGAGAATCATTCCGCGGCGCCTTTGCGCGACCTGATCGAAATCAAGCTTGGAGCCGATCGCGTGGCGCAGAAACCTGTGGAATCAGCGCCTGGCAGCGCGGTCGATATCCCATTCGAGTTCCAGGCGCCGACTGTGGGCGGCCGATGGGTGCAAGGGGCTGCGAGCATTTCTGGCGACAACTTGCCGGCGGACGATCGGTTTTTCTTCTCGTTGCCGATCTACCAGGCCCCGCGCGTATTGATCGTCGAGCAGGGCGATGGGCCCGAGAAGGCGCGCCCCGCATTTTTCCTGCGCAAAGCACTCAGCGCGGGGTCGGCTGGCGCTCCGACGAAAGTAATCACGCCAAACGAGCTGGACGATTTTCCCGTCGAGCCATACTCGGCTGTCTTTCTAGCCGGAATCCCAAATATCAGCGACCGCTCGTCGGTGCGGCTCTCGCGGTATATCGAGAGCGGCGGCACGGTGGTGCTGTTTCCGAGCGATCAGACTGATATTTCGTCGCTGGAGCGGATCGACTGGCTCCCAGCCAAACCTTTGAAGCTCCGCGAATTGCCGACAGGTCGGCTCCCGGCGCGCCCTCTCGAGCCGCAGCATCCGCTCTTTGCAGATTCGTGGGATGCGAACACACCTTTCCCAGCGCTGCCGCAACGAAAGATGCTCGATTGGGAGCTAAACAAGGATGGGAGGGTGCTGCTGACGCTCGGCGACAACCTGCCCTTTATCCTCTTCGCGCAACGCGGAACCGGGCGCGTGATCGTGGTGAATGCGTCGCCGGACCGTGCGTGGGGCGATTTCCCGCTCACACCCGCTTTTCTGCCGCTGGTGCAACAGATCGGGCGGCTCTCGATGTCGCGCACGGGCAAGGATGCCGTCTTGTCCGTGGGTGATCCCGTGCCTGCGCCTCTCTCGCTTCCATTGGATCAGGCGCTGACGCTCAAGACGCCAAAGGGAGAATCGATCCCGATTCAGAAAGGGGGAATGCTCATCGAGCGCGCTGAGCAGGCGGGCTTCTACCAGGTGATTTCCGCGACCGAGGGCGAGGTCCACCAGTTTGTGGTGAACATCGATCCGAAGGAATCGAATCTGACACCGATCAGCGAAGAGGCGCTGGCGAAAATCGTCCCGCACGAAACGGTGACCGGTACGGATGCGCTGCGACTTTGGCTTGCGCAAAGCCGCGGGATGAAACCGCTCTGGCCGCTGCTGCTCCTGCTGGCGCTCGCCGTTTTCGCTGGCGAATCGATTTACTCGAACCTCCTCGCGGGCAAACGTTCACAGGGCGAAGAGGCGCATATCCAAACAGGGCGGCTCAACAAGCGGCGCTTTGGGCAGCCGTTTCGCGATCCAACGACGACCGAGTCTGCGGCGCCAGAGGGCGCTGAGCAGGAGGAGGCTGCCGTATGAATAACCTCCTCGCCTCGCCGGTCGTGCCGTGGCCGATTCTGGCGCTGCTCATTCTCGCCGTGTGCGCTGGAATCGGCTGGAGTCTTTTTCGCGGGCTGCATTCCCGGCAACGGGCGTTGGCGCTTGGCAGCTTCCGCGCCGGAGCGCTCGGGATTTTTCTGCTGATCCTCGTCCAGCCGCAAAAGCGATATGACGAAGTGACTGTGCTCAAGCCGCAGCTTGCCGTGGTGGTGGACACCTCCGAAAGCATGGCCGACCCGGTGGACGACGCGCAGCCGCGCCGAGCCGAACGCGCAAAGGAGATCCTCGCTTCGCCGCTTTTTACCAAGGCGCGGAAAACCTTCGACGTGCGCCTCTTTTGGTTTGACGCGAAGCTGGCGGAAGCTCCCGGCGCCACGACCGATTTTAAGTTTCAAGGGGGCGCATCGAACATACTTTCCGCGGTTAATCAGGTGGAAGACCGCTTTCGCGGGCAGCCCCTGGCGGGTGTTCTGTTGCTTACGGATGGGCTGGACACCTCCGGCGCAGCGCGGGAATCGACCGTGGCCGCTGCTGCGCCGGTCTTCACGTTTGAGTTGGAAAAGGAGTTCAAGCCGAAGGTGCGAGCGAGCCGGGTCTCGATGGGAAACGTCGATTTCCCAGCGCGTGTCGTGGTGGGATGGGACTCGGAGATTCATGCGGGCATCGTCGGCTCGGGAATGAGCGGAAAGACCGTGGCGGTGGAACTATGGAGGAATGGAACGAAGCAGACGGAGACGACCGTCGCATTCAATGAGGAGGAGCAGACGCGCGCGGTGGTTTTCCCCGTGGCGCCGGCCGAAGCCGGTATGATTCAGTACGAGCTGCGCGTGAATGATCCGGCGGCGGACCGCGAGGCGAAGAATTACCCGTTTGTGATTGAGGCGCTGGCGCCTGGAAAGCGGCTGCTTTACATACAAAACTCGCTCGACTTCGATTTCAAATTCCTGCGCAAAGCGATCGTGAGCGATCGGAACTTGCAGCTCAACGCATTCGTCCGCTGGGGCGATGGCAGGCTGGTGAGCATGGGCGAGCGGGGCGTTCCCGCGGCGGCCAAACTCGATTTGACGACGACGGGGCTATCGAAGTATTCCGTCGTCATTCTAGGCGATCTCCCAGTGGATGCGCTCACGCCTGAGAACTATAAATCGCTGAAGGAATTTGTGAATCGCGGCGGCGGCCTCGTCCTTCTCGGGGGGCCGAATCTCATGGCGTCACAGCAGATCGCACATACGGCGCTGGGAGAAGTCTCGCCGGTAAAGTTGCCCGCCGAGTATAAGGAGGCTCCCGTGGCGGTGCAGGTCACCGACGCCGGGCTGCGGCATCCGGTCTTCGGGCCGCTCTTTGCAAACATCAAAGATTTCCCTCCGCTGCTGACTGCGAACGTCTCCCCGGGCGTGGCAAACCCGACTTCGGAAGTGCTGGTCCAAGGGAAGATAGGCGACGCGACGATCCCACTCGTCGCGGCAAACCGATTTGGCCAGGGGCGCGTCGTCGTGCTGATGACCGACACGATCTGGCGCTGGCGGCTGGCGGCGAAAAGCTGGGGCGCGGACCGTTCGCCGTACGACACGTTCTGGACCCAACTGATGGATTGGCTTATCCCCAAGGAGCAGGACAAGTCCGACACGAATAAGATCGAACTCTTTACGGAACGCGCGAACTACCTCATGGGTGAACGTCCGGAAGTGCGCGCCATCGTCCGCTTTGTCGATGAGAAGGCGAAACCGCCTGGAACCCTTCCGCTTACGCTCAAGACACCGGATGGCAAGACCTTCGAGTACACGATGAAACCGGCGATGCTGCCGGGAACGGGCGGGCGGCAGATTCCAGGTTATCGCACCGAGGTCGAACCGAATGTGCCGGGCGTATTCGCCGCGCACTCCATGATCGAAGCGGGCGGCGTGAAGGTGGAGGGCGACACGCGGTTTGTGGTGACCAAGCCCGCCACGGAACTCACGTCCAAACCGATCGACCGCGATTTCCTAAAGCGGGTGGCTGAGCAAACCAACGGGCGCTACTATCCTCTCGATGAGCGGGATCAATGGCTCGCCAATATCCATTACAAGGAGCAGCAATTTGCGCGCATGCAGCTTGCTGATCTTTGGAACAACCCGGCTCTGCTGGTCGTCTTCCTTGCGGCGCTTTCCGGAGATTGGATACTAAGAAAACGTTGGAATTTGCCGTAGTCTTCCCCGGATCCCCCTCTTATGAAAACGCCATTTGCTCTCATTGCCACGGCATGCGCCCTGAGCCTTCCATGCCATGCAGCGGACCCGGCGGGACTTTCCTCCGGGTCGCGCGCCAGCGGCTTGGACGCGCTCAAGGCTGGATTTGGGGCCGCATCGACGACCAGCGGTGGAAATATGATTCCGAACTGGAACTTTTCCGATCCGGCCCCACTGAAGTTTTACCGTTTCGATTTCCCATATCAGGAATGGTACGTGGACAATGTGAAGTATATGAAGCAGGTGAGCCAGGAGGGAAGAAATTGCGCTCAATTGGACCTCCCGCCTGGCATCGCGGGGAACCAGGGAGCCAAGATCGAGACGGCTCTGGTGCCATGCGAGCCGGGCGCAACCTACCGCGCGGAAGTCGAAGCGATGACGTGGGACTTTTCGGCAAAAATCCATGCGGAAGCGTACGCGTGCGATCCGCGCCCCGAAGCCGTGCGCTCGGATGCCGAGGCAAAAGGAGCAAAACTCACCATAGCGCGCATTCCGGCGATGAACGGTCGCCCGACGCTCGTGCAAATTTATCGTGCGCAATTTCCCGATCCGCCTCCGCACTCACACAAGTGGGACAAGGTGGAGCGCGATTTTCACATACCGATGGAGTGGAAGGTTGCGGGTGAAACGGTGAAGCCCGCCTTCCTTACGATCAAGTGCACGGTGTACGATGCAACGATGGGAGGCGGAAAATCGTATTTCACCGGGTTCAAGCTCACGAAGATCAAGGAGCCGGACGCCAAAGGCGCGCCGACTACCACGGGGCCCGCTTCGGATAAGACGGCCGTCGTGCGGTGACGGAGGATTTGAGCTGAACGTGCGGATTCCGTGAAAGGCACGCGGCGAGGCGCTGCCGGTGCAAAATTGCGTGTGGAGCTAATAATGGGGTATTGATCCGCGTTGTATCAGTCGGTAGGATCGTCCCGAAGAACGGCGTCCCTCCCGCCCCCCGCGCCATGGATCTCCACCGAAAAGCTTCCGCTCGCGCATTTACGCTCGTCGAAGTGCTCGTGGTCATCGCCATTATCGCCGTCCTGGCAGGGCTTATCTTGTCGGCGATGGCAGGCATTGTGCAGACACGAAATAAGACGGTAAGCACGAATGGATTGCAGCAGTTCTGCGCGGGGTTTGGGATGTATCTGCGCGAGCACGACAATCAATTGCCACTCGATTCCATCCCCGGTTCCGCCGCTCCGCCCGATTGGAACGCCGCCGCGGCCTCGTCCGCCAGCGAGATATGGTACAATGCAATCCCGCGGCTCTCGTCGAAGCGCGGCGTCGGCGATTACGTCGCTCGACCAAGCGATTTTTATGCCAAGGACAGCATGTTCTACTGCCCCGCGGCGGTGCTTCCCGCGGATAAATTGACCAAAGCGTACTTCCCGTTCGCCATGAACTCCAAGCTCTGCCCCACGGAACCGATCCGCATGACCGCTATCGAGCGTCCGGAGCGAACCGTGTTATTCGAGGAGGAGGGATTGCCCGGTGAGTCGATTTTCAATCCGAACCAGCCGGCCTATACGGGCCAGAGCAACGCCTATGCGCCTGGGTTTGTGGCCCGGTACGCCAGCAAAAAGTCGGGATTGATCGCCTTCTGCGACGGCCACGTCGAGGGCGTCGATGGCAACGGAATCGTGAGCAAGGGCGGCAATGCCATTTCGCCTCAGGATCAAGGGCTCGTGTACTGGACTCCCGACCCGGCGACAGACCCAAATCAGTAGCCACGGGACCTTCGAAATTTGTTTTTTCGGAGGTCTGCACTTATACTTGCGGGGTCCAGACCCGATGTCCCAGCCATCCCCCACCGCGAGAGAAAACCGAGGCCGGTCCGCTCCGTGGCCACGGCTTCTAAAAACAAAAGCCGCCAGAGAGCTACGACAGAGAGGGTCGGGCTACCGTTGCTGCATTCCTGCCCTGGCGGGGTTCGCTCGCCCTCAATCCATAGTCCCTGGCGGGGACGGCACCATCCGGCATGAAATCGGAATGACAACGGAAAAATCGAACGATTTTCCGAATATCCCTTGCATTGGCTCTCATCCACGCTTTAAACCGTACTCGCAAATTCCGGGTTAAAACCTCGGAAAGTCGCCCCCGAATACCCTTACCCCCGACCCCCTCCTCCTTATGGCAAAAGTTTCCGTCATTATTGTCATCGTAGTCTCCCTGCTCACAGCGGGACTCGCCTTCGTCACCAAAGGCGAAGTTGAAAAGCGCCAGGCTGAACTGAAGAATACGAAGCAAACGCTCGCCTCGACTTTGGGGACGCTCCAGAAGACGAAGTCGGATCTCACCAGCACGACCGCTGAGTTGACCACCGCGAAGACCACCATCGAGGACGAGAAGAGCCAGATCGGCACACTTACCACCGATCGCGACGATCAGAAAAAGAAAGCGGAAGACGCTTCGACTCAGCTCGCCGAAGCGAATAAGACGATGGCGGATCTTAAAGATCAACTCGCGAAAATTACGCCTGACCCAAAAAATCCGGACGTGAAGGATCCCGCAGCACAAATTAAAGAACTGACGGACCAGCGAGACAAACTGCAAACCGAAGCCACCGAGCAGAAGCAGCTCGCAGAGGCTTTGAAAACAAAGGAAGCTGCCGAAGAGTCGAAGCTGGCAGCGCAGACTTCCAAGCTGACTCATTACGAGAAGCAGATTACCAGGGAAGGCCTCACCGGTCGTGTGGTTGCTGTGAATCCCGGCTTCAATTTCGTTGTCCTCGATGTGGGTGACAAGCAAGGCGCTTCGGTCGGCGCCCCGCTGATTGTCCTTCGCGATGGACGCGCCATCGGCAAGGTGAAAATCACTTCGGTCGAACCTGGCTCGGCTATCGCAGACGTGGTGGCAGGCAGCATGCCTGCTGGGCAGTCCGTTCAGCCCGGCGATAGAGTCATCTTCCCTGGGTCGCACGGCCAGCCCCTTCAGCCGCCTCCAGGCGCAGGCGCGCCGGGCGCGAGTGCCCCTCACTAAATTAGGCCAAAGGCTTTTTGGCTCTGACATGCCGCGCTTAATCGCTCTTTTCTTGGTTGCCGCGGCTGGTTTTCTTCCGTCGGGCTGCGCGCTCGACGATCCGAAACCCGATCCCAATGCCAAGGTAAGCACCATGCCTTGGAATCGTCCAGAGGGATGGGAAGGGAAAGGCTCCTTCGGCGGTTTCGCCCCCGGAACGCAGTAAGGCGGCTCTCGACGCGCACCGGTTCGTGCAGGGCGCCCTATGGCCCGGCGCGGCTACCTTTTCCCGGATGTCAGGGATCCTCGTCATCCGCGGCGGTGCGATCGGCGATTTCGTTCTCACTCTTCCCGCGATCGGCCTCATGCGGGAAGCCTTTCCCGAAACGCGCATCGAGATCCTCGGGTACAAGCACATCGTCGCCATGGCAGAAGGGAGGCATTACGCCGATTCGGTGCGATCCATCGAGTACGGGCCTATGGCGGCTTTCTTTAGCCCCCTCTCCGACCTCGCGCCGGACTTAACCGAGTACTTCGCCAGCTTCAGTCAGGTCGTGAGTTACCTTTACGACCCGGACGGTTTTTTCGAGCGCAACTTGCGAAAAGCCGGTGTGCGGAATTACCTTCCAGCGCATATACGGATTGACGACTCCGAACACGCCGCGCGCCAGCTTGCGCGCCCCCTCCAGAGTCTCGCGCTTTATCTCGAAGATCACGCCGCGCATCTCCATCCTTCCCACGATGACCACGCGTCCGCAGCCGATTTCCTGGGCGATGTCGCGTCGAAAGAGCTGATTGCCATTCATCCGGGGAGCGGAAGCCCGAAAAAGAATTGGGCGGCGCGTAACTGGGCCATCACCGGCAAGCAACTGACGGCCGAAGAACCGGGTTGCCGGCTGCTTCTCGTGGGCGGGGAAGCCGACCACTCGCAACTCGACGAACTGGCGGGACTTCTGGCCGAGTGCGATATCCAAATCGCGCGCGACCTCCCGCTTCCGGTCCTCGCCGCTATTCTCGCCCGCTGCCGCATGTTTCTCGGCCACGATAGCGGCATCTCGCATATCGCCGCAGCCGTAGACACGCCCAGCTTCCTTCTATTCGGCCCGACCGATCCCGAAATCTGGGCTCCTGCGAATGAATCTGTCGCCGTGATCACAGCTCCCGGTGGCGATCTCTCACAGCTCGACTCAGCCGCCGTCCTGGAAGCGCTCCGAAGCTTTCGCCTCCAAGCGCGCGCTGCGCCTAAATGCTCCGCCCGACGGCGGTCGTAAGCGGCAGCAACTCGCCCATCAGTTTAGCGAATCCGCTAAAATCGATCTGCTGCTGGCCGTCGCTCAGCGCCTCGGCGGGATTGGGATGCACCTCAATGAGGATCCCATCTGCCCCCATCGCCACCGCGCCGCGGCAAAGCACGGGCACAAGGTCCGCCCGACCGCATCCCTGGCTTGGATCGACGATTACGGGCAGGTGCGATTCTTTCTTCGCGATGGCCACCGCGGAAAGGTCCAGCGTGTTGCGCGTGTACGTCTCGAAAGTCCGAATGCCGCGCTCGCACAGGAGCACATTGGGATTTCCTTCCGCCAAAATATATTCCGCCGCGAGAAGCCATTCTTCCACGCGCTGGCTCATGCCGCGCTTGAGGAGGATCGTCTTGCGCGTGCGAGCCGCTTCGATGAGAAGCTGGAAATTCTGCGCATTCCGCGCGCCGATCTGGAGGATATCCGCGGAGGCAGCTACGTGCTCGACATCCCGCTCCGAGAGAACCTCCGTAACAATTTTCAAGCCTGTTTCACGCTTGGCAAGCTGCAAAAGCCGCAACCCTTCCTTCCCGAGACCTTGAAACTCGTAGGGCGAAGTCCGCGGCTTGTATGCGCCACCCCGCAGGATGGTTGCCCCTCCCGCTTTAACCGCCCGAGCGGTCGCGAGCAGTTGCTCCTCGCTCTCCACCGAGCACGGACCAGCCATCATGATGAATCGATCTCCGCCAACGGCCAGGCCGTCCACATCGACCACCGTGTTGGCTGGATGCGATTCGCGGCTGGCGAGCTTGAACCGCTTTTGTACGCGGATGACGTTTTCCACTTGCGGCAAAGCGCGCAGCGATTCGAGCGTGTGGTGCGTCCGCTCGTCGCCGATTGCGGCGATCACCGTCTGCTCGACTCCATAAATCGGGCGCGGTTCGTATCCGAGGCGCTGCACCTCTTTCATGACTTCTTCGATGGCTTCACGGGACGCGTGGGGTTTGATGACGACGATCATTCAAGGAACGGGGTTTGTGGTTGAGCGGTCTGCTTGTAGCGTTGAACTACCGTCCCGACAACCCTGGCTTAAGAACCGATTCATTACTGCAACTCCGTGCAAGACTTTACTGGCGGCGGCATTACCGCACTCCCAACCCAATCGAAAACCACCGCGGGCGACGCCGCGACCGATCAGCGCATCCGCGATCTGGTTGCATCCTACGGATGCACGAAAGCTTGCGGCCTCATCGAGGAGATGATCACAACCGCGCTCAAGATGGGGCGCGACAACCTGACTGTGGCCGATCTCAAGCTCTTCAATCGGTCACTCAAGGAGATGCGCCATGCGGCCCGAGTGTTCGAGCCATATCGCGACCGCCGCAAAGTCGTCGTGTTTGGCTCCGCCCGGATAGCGGACGATGCGCCGGAAGCGCTTGCCGCGGAAGAGTTCGCCCGCAAGATGCGCGAGCACGAGTATATGATCGTCACAGGCGGCGGGGAGGGGATCATGGGCGCGGCGCAGCGCGGCGCTGGCAGGGAAAACTCGTTCGGCCTCAATATCCGGCTGCCATTCGAGCAGCGCGCCAATGAAACGATCTTCGGCGACAGCAAGCTCATCACGTTCAACTATTTTTTTACGCGCAAGCTCAGTTTCGTTAAAGAGACACAGGGCGTCGCCCTTTTTCCGGGCGGGTTCGGCACGATGGACGAGGGCTTCGAGGTGCTTACCTTGATGCAGACGGGCAAGGCGCGCATTATCCCGGTCGTGCTGGTGGACAAACCGGGCGGCACGTATTGGACGACGTGGATGGCCTTCCTCGCGGATCACCTGCTTAAAATCGGGCTGGTCTCGAAGGAGGACTTTTACTTCTTCAAAATCGCCGAGAATGTGGACGCCGCCGTCGAAGAGATCACCGGATTTTATCGCAACTACAGGTCATACCGCTGGGTCGGCCCGAAGCTCGTGATCCGCGTTGACAAACCGCTGTCCGAGACCGCGCTCGTGAGGCTCAATGGCGATTTTGCAGCGATCTGCGTGGATGGCGGCATCGTCCAGACGAGCGCCCTTGCGGAAGAACTGAACGAACCGGAACTGGCAAATCTTGCCAGGGTCGTGCTCACGCCGGATCGGCGCAATTTCGGCACGCTTAGGAAGTTGATCGACGCGATCAATCTCGCCGAGACCGCCGGAACTTAAGCCTCCCGGTTTGCCACCACGTAGTCGTGAATGCTGTTCACCGTCGCCAGCGCCGTTCGTGCGGTCTCCGAGTTTGGCACCGTGACGCCGAACTGTTTTTCAAGCGAGACGACCAGTTCCAGCGCGTCGATGGAGTCCAGATTCAAACCGTCCGGCCCGAAGAGCGGCAGGTCGTCGCCGATCTCTTCTTTCGGGATCTTTAGCATGAGGTTCTCGACCATCATGGACTTGATCGCTTCTTTGAGGTTGTCTTCTGGCATGGCGAGAGCGGGGTATTCCGTGTAAAGCTGTGCAGATTCAAGCACATTCGATCCAAATGAACGCGGGAAAACAGCGACTCGACCTGTTGCTTGTCGCAAAGGGACTGTGCGAGTCGCGCGAGAAAGCCCAGCGCGCCATCATGGCGGGCGAGGTGACTCTCGGCGGCCATGTCGTGGACAAATCAGGAATGCGCGTCGCTCTCGATGCCGACATCGCCATCCGCGCCGGGGACCGATATGTGGGCAGGGGCGGATTGAAACTTGAGAGCGCACTTGAGCACTTTGTGATCGATCCGGCCGGGATGACCTGCCTCGACATCGGCGCATCCACGGGCGGTTTCACCGATTGCCTCCTGCAGCGTGGGGCGGTCAAGGTCTATGCGATCGACGTGGGGCACTCTCAGCTCGCGTGGAAGATTCGCAGCGATCCGAGAGTGGTCGTGCGCGAACATCTGAATGCGCGGTACTTGTCCCCGTCGGATATCCCATCGGCGATCGACCTCTGCGTGATCGATGTCTCTTTCATCTCGTTGACTTTGATCTTGCCCCCGGTTGCCCGGCTGGCGCCTGCTGAAGCCGTGATCGTCGCGCTCATCAAGCCGCAGTTCGAACTTCGCAGGGAAGACGTCGCCAGGGGGGGCGTTGTCCGCGACCCCGCTCTTCACGAGAAGGCCGTCGATAAGATCCACGTATTTGTCGAAACGGATCTTCGCCGGCAATGGGCGGGCTGCATCCCGTCTCCTATTTTGGGCGGCGAGGGAAATCGCGAGTTTCTTGCCTGTTTCCGCAATACCGCCGTCTCATTCTCTCCATGACCGCGCGCCTCCTCGGGATCATAGCGAACATGGAGAAGCCGGGCGCGCGCGATCTTGTCCTTGCGCTTCGCAAGGAATTTGGGAGGCACCCCGTTGAGGTCGAGTTCGAGACGCGCACGGCCTCGCTGTGCGGCCTGAAGCCTGGAAAGAGCACGCACGACCTTGGCGCGACGTGCGATCTCCTCATCGTCCTTGGAGGTGACGGCACGATCTTGCAGGCGCTCCACGATTTGGATGGCCGGCTTCCGCCGATCTTCGGCATCAATATCGGGACGCTCGGCTTTCTTACGTGCGCGGGCGCGGCCTCTTATCTGGACATCGTCGCGAGCATCGTCTCCGGCCACTTCCAATTGAGCCAGCGCACGCTGCTCGATGTCGAGATTTGGCGCGGGGACACAGTGGCTTTCAAGCGCCACGCCTTGAACGATGCCGTCATCTCCCGCGGGGAACTTTCCCGGCTCATCCGCCTCGACGTGCGAATTGACGGAGCTTTGCTCACCGAATTCAATGCGGATGGCCTCATCGTTTCGACCCCGACTGGCTCAACCGCATATTCCCTCAGCGCCGGCGGCCCGCTGCTTGCCCCTGACTCTGGCGTGTTTGTCATCACGCCGATCTGCCCGCATGTGCTTACCAACCGCAGCGTCATCGTGGCCGACGGCGCGCTGATCGAGATCGATCCCTGCCGCCAGCAGACCGACATCTTCCTTACGCTCGACGGGCGAACCGTCACACGCGTCGAACCGTCGGATCGCATCCGCGTCACCAAAGCCCCGGAAAGTCTTTCGCTCGCGATGGACAGCGATACTTCCTTCTTCCAAGTGCTTCAGCAGAAGCTCAAGTGGAGTGGCGCAGTCGTCTAGTTCGACCCTATGATTCACATAGCGGACACCCTGGCGCCTGAGCATATCGCGCTGCATCTCACCGCCGCCACCCCGGAGGCGGCAATCGCCGCCACGGTCGCCCTGTTGCGCGATAGCGAGGATGTCCTCGATTGGGACCGGTTCTCCTCCGAGTTGCACGGCCGCCCCCCATGCCGGGTCTCCGATGCCGCCGATTTTGGTATATGCGTGCCCCATGTCCGGACCGGGGCCGTCGCGGCCATGGTCATCAGCGCAGCCCGCCTCGAGCAGCCGATGCCATTCCCCGATTGTCCCAAGCCCGTCCGATACATTTTTTGCATCGGAATTCCGGTCGCGCTCGCGTCGGATTATCTCCGCATCGCGGGCGCCCTCATGCGGATTTTCACCGACGTCGAAACCGAGGCCGCCCTCCGAGGAGCCACTGCGCGGGAGGTTTTTGTCGCGGTCCTGAGCCGGCTCGAAATGAAAATCTGAGCGGCTGTGTCGGGGATCGGGCGCCCCATCGCGCGACGCACTTGCGCGTTTGAGCCGATGCTCCTACTTGTGCAAGCTATGTCCATCGAGAGCGCACCGTCCGCTTACTCCCGCAAAAATCCGTTCCCGGCCCGCCACCTTGTAAATAGGCGTTTGAGCGGGGAGCAGTCCCAAAAGGAGACGCGGCATCACGAGATCTCGCTCGCCGGATCCGGCCTGCAATACGAAGTAGGCGACTCCCTCGGCGTCTTCGCGAGCAACTGCCATGCGCTCGTGGACGAGATCATACGGGCGATCCATGCGAGCGGCGGCGAGCCGATCACCGGGGCCGACGGCCTGCCGAAGAGCCTCCGCCAGGCGCTCACCACCGATTACATCGTCACTCAGCCTTCCAAGGAATTCATCAAGGCTGTGGTCGAAAAGGGAGGCGAAGCAGTCGATCTCCTGCGCACCCTCTCGTCCGATCCGCTTCGCAAGAAGGAGATGGAAGAGTACCTCTACGGAATGGAGCTTATAGATTTCCTCCATTCACACCCTTCCATCGTGTGGACGCCCGAGGAATTGGTGAAAACGATGCGCAAACTTCAGCCCCGGCTCTATTCCATCGCATCGAGCATGAGGCACGTCGGTGAAAGCGTGCATCTCACGATCGCCACAGTCCGCTACGAGACCCATGGGCGCCCTCGGAAAGGCGTTGCCTCTTCGTTCCTTGCCGATCGCACGTCCGAGACGGTTCCCGTCCCTGTGTTTGTCCATACTGCGAAGCATTTTAGATTACCCGAAGACCCCGATACCGCCGCGCTGATGGTCGGCCCAGGCACCGGCGTAGCTCCCTTTCGAGCCTTCCTGCAGGATCGCGCCGCCAGCGGGGCCAAAGGCAAAAATTGGCTGTTTTTCGGAGAGCAGCGGCGCTCCTCGGATTTCCTCTACGAAGAGGAATTGCTCGACCTCCAGCGGAAGGGCGTACTATCGAAGCTCGACGTCGCGTTCTCAAGGGATCAGGCCGATAAAATCTACGTACAGAATCGCATGAAAGAGCAGAGCCTGGAGATCTATGAGTGGCTCGAAGCTGGCGCCCATTTCTTCGTCTGTGGCGATGGCGCCCGCATGGCGAAGGATGTCGATGCCGAGTTGAATGCGATCGTCGTTCGTGAAGGCGGCAAGACCCCCGAGCAAGCCGCCGAGTACGTGGAAAACTTGAAGAAAACCAAGCGTTACAAGCGCGACGTGTATTAGGCCTTCTCTCGCGAAAGCTTCGGTCCGCCCCTGCGCCTCCGCTCGAAAACCGCCCGCGTCGGAGATGCGGCAGAGGCGCGTCTGCGAGCACCGCGTCGCGCGCCTCGCGATTGCGTAAATCCCATGGGATTTGCCTTTTCATCGCCGAAAGTAAGCGGGTCCTGACAACTTGGCCGCTTCAAGACCTTACGTAAATGTAAGGCCGCAAAGAGCCTTTACCGGTTGCCACTCCCTATCTTTAGACGGTATGAAGGCAGACCTTATATGAGATTTCCGCTCGCGCTTACAACCAAGATCGCCTCCTACATGATAGGCAAGAAGCTGCGAGGCGTGGAAAAGTTCGCCACGGTCCTTCAGCTTGAACCGCTTCACACCTGCAACCTCACTTGCACCGGCTGCGGCAGAATCCGCGAATATTCCACGTCGCTCAAGGACATGATGCCGCTCGAAGATTGCCTCGCAGCCGCCGAGGAGTGCGAAGCGCCCATGGTCTCCATTTGCGGAGGCGAACCGCTTATCTATCCCGAGATCGAGGCGCTTGTGGAAGGCATCCTGGAACAAGGGCGCATCGTCTATATCTGCACGAACGCGACGCAAATGCGGAAAAAGATGCGCGACCATCTCGCCGTCCAGTGGTTGAAGGATCCCGATAACGTCGAAGCCACCCTTCAAGTGCTCGCCTCGGAGGAATTGATCACCGTGAAGGAGGCCGAACTCGTGCGCCAGGGGCCGAAAAACCCGGCGAAGCCCGTCATTGCTCCGAACCATTGGATGTACTGGAACGTCCATCTCGATGGCTTGGAGCGGACGCACGATCTCATCGTGGAACGCGAGGGCGTTTTCAAAGAAGCCATATTGGCCATCCGCATGGCAAAGATCCTCGGCTACCAGGTGGCGACAAACACCACCGTCTATAAAGAGACCGACATGGACGAAGTGAACGACATGTTCGCCTACCTCTCCAGCCTCGGCGTCGATGGGCACACCATCTCTCCCGGCTACGAGTACGACGCCGCCAAGACCGATATGGTCAAGCGCCTGAACCTCCGGCCCGAGGCTTTTTTCCTCACCCGCCGAGCCACGATCGAGAAATTTAGCGCGATCGAAGAGTGGGGCCGCAAATATCCGATTTTCGGCACACCGGCGTACCTCGAATTTCTTTCCGGCAAACGCGACCTCACCTGCTCCGCGTGGGCCATCCCGACCCGCAACATTCGTGGATGGAAGGCTCCCTGCTACTTGATGACCGACGGTCATTACGACACCTATCGCAATCTGCTCGATAAGGTTGAGTGGTCGAAGTACGGAGTTGTGAACGGCGAAGCGCGCGACCCGCGTTGCGAAAATTGCATGATGCATTGCGGCTACGAGCCGACGGCCAGCCTTGGCCTTCAGGCCAAGCCCGGTGATACGTGGAACATGATCAAGTTCAACTTCGGCCCGCGCCCCAAGCCGGTCAGCGCCGAAGGGGTCGAAGCGTTCAACGGGGTCAGCATCGGCAACGGTCATTTGACTGGGAAGAAAGAGGAGCCTCAGCTTCTTGCCGCCAGTTGAATAGCGAAGGACGCTCTTTTGGCGTAAGCTTCTGATGCTCGGATGAAGGAACTCCATTCCAAGACATCTCAGCGGAATTCCCCGGTGCAGCCCGGCGGATTGCGGGGCGCGCCTTCCCTGGACGTCGCCTCGGCAATCCAGCGCGCGCAGCAGAATCTGCTCCGGCTTCAACATGACGAGGGCTTCTGGTGTGGGGAGCTGATGGTCGATTCGACCCTCTGCTCCGATTACGTTCTCTACATGCATTGGGCCGACGAGGTCGACGCTGTCCTCGAGGAGAAGTGCATCGCCCACATTCGCACCCGGCAATTGCGCGATGGCGGCTGGAATATCTACGAGGAGGGTCCGAGCGAGGTGAACGCGACGGTGAAAGCGTACTTCGCGCTTAAGCTGGCGGGTCATTCGCCCAACGACCCTTGGATGCGCGAGGCGCGGGCGGCGGCGCTCCGCCTGGGCGGCATCCCGCACATGAACACGTACGCGAAGCTTTACCTGGCGCTTCTCGGTCAATTTCCGTGGAGATATCTGCCCACGGTTCCTGCCGAGATCATCTTTTTCCCCAGTTGGTGCTTCTTCAATATCTTCGAGCTCTCCTCGTGGAGCCGCGCCATGCTCATGCCGCTGGCGATTCTCAATCACCATAAGCCGACCCGCGAACTCCCGGCCGAGAAGCACCTGCACGAACTTTATCCCGCGGGAGCCGAACAGCAATTTCTCGGCATCGCCGGAAACAAGCGTTACTGGAGTTGGCCCAACTTTTTTCTCCGGTGTGATCGCCTTCTTAAGCTGATGGGCCGGCAGCCATGGAAGCCGCTCCGCCTCGCTGCCCTGCGAAAAGCCGAAGCATGGATGGTCGAGCGGATGGGCGAGGGAAGCGATGGCCTCGGCGCCATCTTCCCGGGCATGCTCAATGGATTGATCGCGCTGAAGACGCTCGGCTACGGCGCCGACCATCCGATGCACGTGAAGGCAAAGCGCGATTTTGAAGAGCTCTTTGTGGACGATCCGCGCGATTTCCGCATCCAGCCCTGCCTTTCACCCGTGTGGGACACAGCGATCAATGTCATTGCGCTCGCTGAAAGTGGCCTCGATCCGGCGCATGCGTCGCTTCAAAGCGCCGCGCGCTGGCTCGCCAGCAAGGAGGTGCGCCAGCTCCGCGGCGATTGGCGGCACAAAAATCCGCACCCGGAAGCCAGCGGCTGGGCCTTCGAGTTCAATAACGTCTATTACCCGGACACCGACGATACGATGATGGTGCTGATCGCGCTTCGTCTGGTGGATGCCACCGTGAATTCCGCCAGCGCGTGCGCGGAATCGAAGGAGCAAACCGCCATGTTCCAGCGTGCGCTCGATTGGCTGCTCTCGTTTCAATGCCGCGATGGCGGCTGGGCTGCCTTCGATAAGGAGGTAACCCAGAAGTGGCTCGAAGATGTTCCCTTTGCCGATCACAACGCCATTCTCGATCCGACGTGCAGCGATCTCACCGGGCGCGTTCTCGAGCTGCTCGGCTACATCGGATTCGACCGGCGCGACCGCCGCATCGTGAGAGCCGTCCAGATGATTCGCGATACACAGGAGGACGACGGCTCGTGGTACGGGCGTTGGGGAGTCAATTACATCTACGGAACCTGGCAAATCTTGCGCGGCCTTCGATCCATCGGCGAAGACATGCGCCAGGCGTGTATCGTCCGCGCGCGGGATTGGCTCGAGAGTTGCCAGAACGATGACGGCGGCTGGGGCGAAACGTGCGCGAGTTACGACGACCCGACACTGAAAGGGAAGGGCCCAAGCACACCGAGCCAGACGGCATGGGCGCTCATGGGCCTCATCGCAGGCTGCGACCAGACGGATCCCGCCGGCCTCGACCGCCGCTCGATCCGCAACGGCATCCAGTTCCTGCTCGGTCGCCAGAGCGCCGATGGCTCATGGCCCGAGCCGCAAACTACAGGCACTGGCTTCCCGCGAGTCTTCTATCTTCGGTACGATATGTATCGGAATAACTGGCCACTCCTGGCGCTTGCCACCTACCGGAATTATCAGGATGGAACCTACCATCGCCCGAGTTGGTTCAACTTCGGCTTCGTGACCGACTAACGCGGCACGCCCACCCATCGTCGCTTCTGGAATCCGAGAATTTGCCGGGCATCTCCTTCCGCGACTTTATGGATCGGGCGCTTTATGCGCCAGCGACCGGCTACTATGCGGCGGGCAAGGCGCGGATCGGCAGGGAGGGTGATTTCTTAACGAACGTCAGCGTCGGGCCGCTGTTCGGGCGCATGCTGGCCCGGCAATTCGCCGAAATGTGGGAGCGCCTCGGACGCCCGGCGCAGTTCACGATTGTCGAGCAGGGCGCCGCTTCGGGTGATTTTGCCGCGGATGCGCTCGAAGGCCTGCGCGAATTTGCGCCGGAATGTTTTGACTGCGCCAGCTATGTGATCGTCGAGCCGCTCGAGATTTGGTGTGCGCTCCAAAAGCAGCGGCTCGCGTCTTTCGAGAAGTTGCGATGGGCCGCCTCGTTGGATGCCATCGAGCCATTCACAGGTGTCCATTTTTCCAATGAGTTGGTCGATTCGTTCCCCGTACATCGAGTCCGATGGGATGGCCTCAAATGGCTGGAACAGTATGTGGAATACATCGGCGGCGCCTTCTCCTTTGTCGATGGCCCCCCGGCAGCGCCATCGATTCGGAGATGGCTGGCCACAATCCCCGCGCCGCCGCCCGATAACTATCAAACCGAGGTCAATCTTGCGTCTGCCGATTGGATCGGGGTCCTCGCGGGGAAGCTGCGCCGAGGCTGGATCTTGACGATCGATTATGGTTACACACGGGATGAATATTATTGCAGGGAGCGAATCAACGGGACTCTCACGGGGTATGTGCGTCATCGACAGGTTTCCAATCCGCTTCAGTCGCCGGGGGAAACCGACATTACGGCGCATGTGGAGTTTACCAGTTTGATGGAGGCGGGATCCGCGAATGGCCTCGCGGTTTGTGGATTCACCGATCAACACCGATTCATGGCTGCATTGAGCCGGCTGCACTTTCAGGAAAATGAATCGATGACCCCCGAGGCCCATCGCGAGGTTCGCGCCTTCCAGATGTTGATGCACCCGAGCTTGATGGGCGGAAGTTTCCGGGCGCTATGCTTCGCAAAAGGCGTCAACGACCCGTCGCCGCTGACGGGTTTTGCGCCTCCCTGCTGAGCCGGCGCTCGTGGAATTAGGCAGGAGCGGAGCCGCTGCGCGGAGCCGCGGCCGCGAGCACGTCTTTGAGCGCCTTCATGAGTTTCGACGCGCTGTACGGCTTATCGAGAAAAGTTTTTACTCCCAACGCTTGCAGCGTTCTTGCCTGCTCAGGCTGGCAATGGCCGCTTGAGACGATCACACGCACGTCGGAATTCAGCTTCCTCAATGCGCGCACGAGGGCGAGTCCGTCCATCTGCGCCATCGCCAGGTCGGTGAGCACGACCTTGATTTCATCGCGGCGATGGGAAAAGAGGGCAAGCGCGTCGCTCCCGTCCTCGGCTGTGTACGCCCGATAGCCGTGCTCCTGCAAAGTCTGCACCAGCGCCTCGCGGATGGCCGCCTCATCGTCCACCACAAGAACGAGTTCGCCGCGGCCGCGCGGAATGTTTTCCGCGCCGGATCCAATTTCCGATTTTGCGCCCGCTCCCGATGCGGGAATGTAGATGCGAAAGGTGGTTCCAACGCCGATTTCGCTTTGCACCGTGATGAAGCCAGTGTGCGTCTTCACGATGCCCAGCACGGTTGCAAGGCCCAAGCCGGTGCCCTTTCCGACCTCCTTGGTGGTGAAGAACGGATCGAAGATCTTGTCCATCGTTTCCGCGGACATCCCGGCGCCTGCATCGGTGACGCGCAGCACCACATGCGGACCGAGTTTCGCATCGGGATGCATTTTGGCGAAATGGGGATCGATGTCCATATTCTCGGCGGCGAGAATGATGACGCCCCCTTTTGGCATCATCGCATCGCGTGCGTTGACACAGAGATTCAAGAGCACCTGGTGAAGTTGCGTCGCGTCTCCAGTCACAGTCCAGAGATCGTGTGGAAACTGAGTCTGGAGATCGATGTTTCGAGGAAACGTCTGAGCCAGGATTTTCGACATCTCACCGATGAGATGCTTCGGCTGCAGGAGGACGCGCTCGCCCTCGACGCCGCGAGCGAAAGTGAGCACCTGCTTCACGATCCCCGCTCCGCGCTCGGCGCTGCTCTCGATAATCCCCAACATTTTCTCGCCATCCGCAGTGACTACCGAGCGCCGCAAGACCGCGGCTGACATGATAATAGGCGCGAGGATATTATTCAGATCATGGGCGATCCCGCTGGCGAGCGTGCCGATGCTTTCGAGCCGCTGCGTACGCAGGAACTGGGCCTCGAGTTTCTTCGTTTCAGTAAGGTCCGTGTTGATCACGAGCACGGATTTCGCCTCGCCGGCTTGGTCGTGGACAAGCGTCCACCGGCTGTTGACGATCAGGTCGCCCCCCCTTTTGCTTTTTTGCCTTAGTTCTCCGCTCCATTCGCCCGATTCCCGCACCCCTCTCTCGGTTTCGCCGAGCTTTTCGCAATCGCAGGCAAGCAGTTCGACTATCGGGTTGCCGAGCGCTTCCTCCGCGCTCCAGCCATAAAGATGCTCAGCGCCTTGGTTCCAAAACGTAATATCGCCTGCAAGGCCGCATACGATGATGGCGTCGGAAGCCAGGTCGAGCAAGCGCGTCTGCTCGCGGCTGGATTCTTCGACCCTTCGCCGGGCGGTGATATCGTCGAGCACCGTGACGATCGCGTCCCGCCTGTGCGATGGCAGGGTGCTCCAGGCGCCCTCGACCTCAATCGTATGGCCATCCTTGCATCGGTGCAGCCAGGGGCCGCAGCGCCCGTGCGTCGCTCCTTTGCCGAGGCGAACTCTTTCGAGATACGCCGTGATGCGGCCTCCTTCGCCGGGTGCGGCGATTTGGTCGAGTGTCATCGACAGGAATTCCTCCCGGGCATAACCGTATTTTTCGATCGCCGCTTCGTTCACCGCGAGGAACTGCAGCGTCTCCTCATCGAAAGCCCACATCGGCAGCGGAAGATTCTCGAACAAAGACTCAAAGCATGTCGAGTTTTCGGACGACGCGAGTATGTCAAGTCCAGTAGCCAAGGGAGAATTGAGAGTAGCAATTACAAGGCCACAGAGGCATCGGCGCACCGAAAAAAAGCGTGAGAGCAGCCGGGAAAAAGTGGGAAAAAGTCGGCATTTCCGTTGGCCGGGGCCGGATTCGGACTGTAAGCTCGCCCCTCTTTTCTCAATGAGCTCCGAAATTCAAAAAGTTGTGGAAGCGGGCAAACTCACTTCTCAGCAGGGCAATGCGCTTGAAAAGCTAGGCCCTGGCGCGTACGTGGTGCACAAGAGCTGGGGTTTTGGCCAGATCGAGGCGGTCGATTTCCTGCTCGGGCAGGTAAATATCAATTTTAAGGGTAAGAAAGCGCACCCGATGCAGCTTGCCTATGCGGCCGATTCTCTCCAGCCGATCGCTGCCGATCACATCCTCGCTGAGAAGGCGTCCGATCTCGAAGGCTTGCGAGCCATGGCCCGATCCCAGCCGGTCGATTTTATGCGCAAGCTCCTCCGGAGCTACGGCGGCAGGAGTACGCAGGAGCAGATTATGCAGGTGCTCGTTCCGGAGCTTTTCCCGGAGCCGGAGTTCAAGAAATGGTGGGAAAGCGCAAAAAAAGCGATGAAGAGGGATGGGCACTTCGCCATCCCATCCAAAAAGACCGATCCGATCGCTTTGCGTGAAGCGCCCGTTTCGCGCGTTGACGAACACTTGGTCGCATTTGGCGATGCCCGGCAGCTTAAGGATCAGATCGCCGCTCTCGATCGCATCATCAAGGATGTCGCGGAGTTTGTCGATCCCGCCGCCCAATTGCGGCCCGTCGTTCTTGCCGTGGAAGAGGCCGCCCGGAAGAATGCGAAGCTCAAAACAAACGAGGCGTTGCAGCTCATCCTGGCTCGAGACGAGATTTTCGAGCGGGTCCCCGGTCTCGCTGGCAGCCCCGGCGCCTTGTCGGTCGCTGGCATTTTGCGCGAAGAGGCCCGGCAATTGCCCAAAGTCCTCGATCAAGTGCCTGCTGCCAAATCACGCCGCGCCCTCGCGGCCCTGCCTGAGGCATTTCCAGACGATTGGCTCACGCGAACCATTGCCCTTGTCGTGAACGGCACCTCCCGGGTGGTCGGGGAAGCGGCGCGCCTGCTCCAGGAACAGGGGAAAACGGAGGAGCTGCGAGGCGCCCTCGATCGGGCGATCCGTGAACATTCCGTGGCCTCGCCGGGGCTGGTGTGGCTCTGCGACAAGCGGGAGCGCAAAGGGGCCTTCAAAAGCCTTATCCATCCCCGCGTGCTCAGCGCGATTCTCACTGCGCTCGAGCGGGAGCAGTTCATGGAGAGCCGGGATCGCAAATTGCACGATCTCTTGTTGAACGATCGCGAACTGGTTACGGACTTGATCGTGGACGCGGAACCCGAAGAATTGCGGGAAGCCATGCGCAAGCTCCTTCTTACGCCAGTCTTCGAGGAGCTAAACAAACGATCGCTGCTCGGCAGAATCGTGCGCATCTATCCTGAATTGGAATCGACAATCACCGGAGATAGCATCGAAAAGCAGGAGGCGCTCATCGTCTCCTGGGAGAGTCTCGAACGGCGGAAGGCCGAGTTTGACGATCTCGTTAACAAAAAGATTCCGCAGAATATCAACGAGATTTCCATCGCACGCGAGCACGGTGATCTGCGCGAGAACTTTGAATTTAAGGCAGCAAAGGACATGCAGCTCGTCTTGCAGCGCCGCAAGGCTGATATGGAGCGCGACTTAAGCCTTGCGCGCGGCACGGACTTCGCAAATCCCGATACGACACAGGTCTCGATCGGAACAAGCGTAACGATCCATGAGGGCGGCGGCGGTTCGGACGTGTACCATATCCTGGGCGCCTGGGACTCGGATCCCGAGAAGAACATCATCTCTTATAAGGCGGCCATCGCCCAATCGCTTCTTGGGCACAAGCCGGGCGACAAACTCGAACTCAGCACCGAGCACGGGGAGCGGCTGGTCGAGATCCGGGAGGTTTCGCCTTGGAACAAAGACTGAAATACAGCCGCCGATTAGCGTCCTCGGCGATCGCATCCATGCGAGGCTGCTCGATCCGACGCCTCCAATGCTGCTGTCTGCTGCGTATGTGAGTGTGGCGGCGCGCACTGGACAACCTAGCGCTCACGCCACGACATTCCTTTTTCCGTGATTCGCCGCCTCCTTCTCGACATCAGCAGCATCGTCTGGTTGCTCTTCGAGACAATTCAGGAGATGAGCGACCATGTGGTGTTCCGCCGGCGGCTTCCGTTCCGGGCCTCGAACTTCTTTAATGAAGCGGACCGCACTGGCTTCGGGTCGGTGCCGCTCGTCGCGCTCGTCTCTTTCTTTCTTGGCCTCACGATGGCGCTTCTTTCCGGCTATGTCCTGAAGAGTTTTAGCCAGGAGAAGCTGGTGCCAAAGCTCGTGGTCCTCGCTTTCACGCGGGAGCTCGGGCCATTGATGACTGGGATCATGGTCGCCGCCCGGATGGGCGCCGCCTTCACCGCGGAACTTGGAACAATGACGGTGGCCGAGGAAGTCGAGGCGATTGAGGCAATGGGCATCGGACCGCGACGGCTCCTCATCGGGCCAAGGCTGACCGCCGTCTTTCTTCTCATGCCATGCCTCGTCGTCGTGAGCAATTTGTCCGCGATGGCCGGCGCGCAGATTATCTCAAAGTGGGCCTTTAATATCAGCGTGCTCAATTTTGCCAACACGGCGCTGCACTCTCTCTATTTCCGAGACATATTTGGTGGAACTTTTAAAAGCCTTATGTTCGGAGCAATCATCGGCATGATCGCCTGTTACAAGGGGCTCGTCGTGCGCGGCGGCGCGGCCGGCGTGGGTGAAGCGACGACATCAAGCGTCGTGACCGCCATCACGACCGTCATCACATTCGACACGCTCTTCAACATCGTCCAGACATCGCTCATCGACTGATGCACCTCAAATTGCCCCACTGGCATGCGGAACAGGCGCCGGTAAAAGAGAGCGCAGTGGTCGCCATGGCCGATGTGCATCTCTCCTTCGGTAAAGAGGAAATCCTGCGCGGCTTAAATTTGCGGGTCGAGGCTGGTGAGCGGCTCGCAATTCTTGGAAAATCTGGCGGTGGCAAGAGCACCCTGCTGCGGCTGATCCTCGGAATTCTGAAGCCTCAGAAAGGAACGGTGCGGTTCCGCGGCATGGAAGTGAACAGGCTCAGCCGCTGGCGTTTGAATCGCATCAGACAGAAGATCGGCATGGTGTATCAATATTCCGCTCTCATCTCTTCGCTCACGGTTGCGGAGAATCTCGCCCTTCCTTTGGAGGAGCTTACCGATCTCACGGCATCGGAGATCGATAAGAAAGTGGACGAGAAACTCGCGATGGTGAACATGCTGGAAACACGGAACAAAATGCCCGGCGACCTCAGCGGCGGAATGCGCAAACGGGTTGGGCTTGCGCGGGCGCTCGTCCTCGACCCCGAACTCATCCTTTATGACGAGCCGAGCGCGGGTCTCGATCCCGTAACGAGCGCGGTCATCGACGAACTCATGATGTCGATGAGCGACAAGACGGGAGCCACATCGATCGTCGTAACGCATGAGATGGACAGCGCCTTCAAGGTGGCTACTCGCATGGCGATGCTTCATGAGGGCAAAATCATTGCAGACGGCAAGCCGGAAGAGTTCCGGAACAGCGCCGATCCGCTGGTAAAACAATTTATCGAAGGGAACGCAGTAGGCCCGCTCACCGCGGGATAAACGATGTATATCTTCCGTATCCGGCACACGACCGCTCGAGCCCGACTGAGCGGAGCGTGCCATCACTAACCAGCCACGCCATCGCCACATGAATGTTGTCCGTCAGGAAATTCGCACCGGATTGCTCGTGCTGTTCACGCTCGTGGTGCTCGTGGGCGTCTTGCTTTATCTGGGGGCTCCGGGGGTCTTTGTTAAAATGAAGACTTATTGGGTCTATGTCGATAACGCGGCGGGAGTGAAGCCTGGCGCGGACGTCCTTCTCGCCGGTCGCCGCATTGGCGAGGTGCGGAGGGTGTATTCGCCAGTGCCTGAAAGGAAGCGGCCCCAAAAGAAGCTGGAAGCGTTGATCGAACTGCGCGTGGATCGCAGCGCTCACGTTTATCGCGATGTAAAGGTCTATCTTACACAGACCAATCTGTTAAGCGACATGCTGCTCGATATCACGAGCGGCGATGAGCAGGAAGGCGAGGCGCCTGGTGGAACAAGCTTTATAGCCGAGCGGCAACCCGGTCTAGGAGAGGCCGTGCCTCGTGTACTCGAGGAAATCCATCCGGCGCTGGTCGAGGCCACCGAGACGCTGAAAACCCTTCAAAAGACCGCCGCTGGCATCGAGGATATTACCGGCCCCAACGGCGAGATCGATCAAGCCGTGGTCGAGTTTAGGAAATTCGGCGTGAATCTCAACAAACTGACCGGACCCGACAGCGCCATCCGCAATTCGATGGAAAATCTCGAGGCGATGACCAGCGACGACGGACGGCTCGGCGTGGCCCTTCAGAATCTGGATGAGTTAACCGATCCGACCGGGTCGCTCTCAAAAACTCTGAAGAACGCCGAGCGGTTTACCGCCCGCCTTGCGGATGACAAAGATCTCTACGGCACTTTGAGGAATCTGAGGACCGGCTCGGCAAAGCTCGACCTCACGCTCCAGGATCTGAGCGGAAAATTCTCAACCATCGGGACCAACCTCGAGCAGGCCACGGACACGGTAAAACGGCAGCCATGGCGTCTCGTCTGGCCTACCACAAAGAAATATCCCGACAGTACGCCGCTGCCGGTCCCAAAGAAGGCCGCTCCCGCCCGTGCGGGAAGGACGAGACTCGAAAGAAGCGCGCGGCGCGCTGAGTGACCGGAAAGAATTGCTTTTCTTGCTTTGAGTCGGACGCGCGGCGGGTGATATCAAGAACCGATGAAACGTTCCTTATCCCTCCTCACCTTTTCGTTATTTGCCATGAGCGCCTTCGCCGCCGGCGGCGGCAAGAAATCCGTCGTGATGATCGCTGGCCATCCGAGCCATGGCCCCGGCGAGCACGAGCACAATGCGGGCGTCCAATTGCTCACAGAATGCCTCAAAGAGGGCGCCTCCGGCCTGGTCGATGTGAAGTTTCATCTCAATGGCGAATGGCCGGGCGTCGAAGAACTTGCCAAAGCGGATACGATTTTGATTTACGCCGATGGGGGTGGAGGTCATCCAGCGATCCAGGACGATCATTTGGCCGACCTATCGAAGCAGATGAAGCGCGGATGTGGCTTTGTCTGCCTCCATTACGCCGTGGAGATTCCCAAGGATAAAGGCGGGCCGGAGTTCCTGAAATGGATGGGCGGATATTTCGAATCCGATTGGTCCGTAAACCCGACATGGCAGGCGAACTTCAAGCAACTGCCCGTCCATCCCGTGTCGAATGGAGTGCATCCATTCACGATTATGGACGAATGGTATTTCCACATGCGTTTTCCCAAGGATCCCACCGGCCTGACCCACGTGCTCCAGGATGTGCCTCCCGCAAGCACCATGGATCGCAAGGATGGCCCGCATGAAGGAAATCCCACCGTGCGCGCTGAAGTCGCCGCCTTCAAACCGCAGACGGTCGCATGGGCGTTTGAGCGTCCGGACGGATCGGGTCGCGGCTTCGGTTTTACCGGCGGCCATTTCCACAAAGGCTGGGCGAATGACGACCAGCGCAAGCTCGTCCTGAATGCTATCGTCTGGACAGCCCACGCCGAAGTCCCATCCGCGGGAATCGAGTCCCATCCGACGGCGGAAGATCTGAGCGCGAACCTCGATCCAAAGGGGAAGAAGTAAAACTGGGCAAAACGGGGTAACTCCCGGATTCGGACCTCGGAAAAAGGCCAGTGTCCCACCTAGCCGGCGCGGGAGCCTTGCGCGCGTAATTTCGACGCTTCGTGGAGTTGCACCCATCTCTTGCGAATGCGCGAGAGGCCATCTATTACCTCTGCGATGAGATCCCTGTGCCTTTTCGCGTTAGCCATGGTTTCGCTTTCCGCCCTTCGCGCGGAGGATCCCGCCTCCTTCGAGGTGGGTGCGCTCACTTTCCAGCGGCCTGCAGCGTGGCAATGGATTCCCGTTTCTTCGCCGATGCGCAAAGCGGAATTGAAAATCCCAGGCGGCGGAAATCAAAGCTGCGATATTACATTCTTCTATTTCGGGAATGGACAGGGCGGCGATGTCGATGCCAACACGCAACGCTGGTTGCACCAGTTTGAAAGCGCGCCGGGGGCCGAAAAAATCGAGAAGCAGGAAGCTGGCGGCGCAAAGCTCACCTTTGTCTCAACCGAAGGCACTTACCACAGCGGCATGCCGGGCGGACCCACGACAGCCGTTCCCGGCCAGGCCTTGCTCGGAGTCATCCTAGAGAATCCGGCGGGTAATGTTTTCGTGAAAATGACAGGCCCGTCCGCACTAGTGAAAGGCTCACGCGCCGCATTCATCGATTTCGTGAAAGCTGCCGCTGCGGCGAAGAAATAGGCTTCCATGGCGCGCGTCCCTCTGCATTTCTACGTCAGTTCGCTCGTCAATATTGTTCACTACATCAGCGACGAGCTGGTCCAGTGCGATTCGTCGACCCGCATCGCGGAGCTTTTCTGTGACGAATTCGACGACCTTGATTTCGAACTCGCCCTCTGCTGCTTCGAAGCGACACACCGGGTCGCGTTCCAAGATAAGCTTTGGCAGGGCGAACCCGGCGATTACGAAGAGCTGAGCCTCGAGGAATTTATCGAAACCTTCGTCGATTCCGAGGAGCAGCGCGATCCGCTCTTTATTACCAAGCGGTTTCTCATGTTCCAGGATTCACTCACCCGGGCGCTTACGGAAGAGTCGCAGGATCCTCCCTCCGAGGAATACTAGCGTGGTTGCGCGACGCCGGTGGGCGATAAAGCGCGCTTGAAAGCCCAGCCTCCGGCGCAACCTGCCGCGCCACTTCGCTATGCGGCGGCGCGTCGCGCTGCTTCGCGGCGTGAATGTGGGCGGCGCCAAACGCGTGCCGATGGCTAGCCTCCGCGCGATCGCCGCGAAGCTTGGATTCGAGAATATCCAGACCGTTCTAAACAGCGGCAATCTGGTCTTCGACGCGCCCGACCGGGCGAATGACGATCTAGCCCAGCGCATTCGCGAAGAAATCGCGCGCGATCTCGGCGTTGCGACCGAAGTTATCGTGCTTTCTGCCGAGCACTTTGCCCAAGCGGTTTCGGAAAGTCCCTTCGACGACCTGGCGGCCAACCCCGCGCGTCTTCTCGTCACCTTTATGGCAGAGCCCCGCTATCTCGCGGCGCTCAAACCGCTCACTTCCGAAGAGTGGGAGCCGGAAGCATTGGCGCTCGGCAAACGCGCCGCCTATCTCTCATGTCCCGGCGGCGTTTCCGAAAGCCCCCTTTGGAAAGCCGTCGAGCGCCAGATCGGCGTCAAGGGCACCAGCCGAAACTGGTCCACCCTCGCGAAGGTGCTGAAGTGCATGTGAATTCATTTCGGTCCAGCCAAACCCCGTGCAGGGTTCAGAGGCATTCATCCCGCGACGACGATGTTCACAAGCTTTCCGGGCACGATCACGACCTTTTTCACACTTTTCCCCTCGATCCACTTGGCAATCTCGGGCGCCTCCATGGCGGCTTGCTCGATCAATTCGGCCGCTGCGTCTTTCTTCACGGTGATGCGATCGCGCACCTTACCGTTGATCTGGATCGGCAGCTCGATCTCGTCTTCGACGAGCAGCGCGGGATCGTACGCGGGCCAGGGCTCATGCGCGAGCATGCTGGAATTTGCTCCGTGCAATTGCTCCCACAGTTCTTCGGTGATATGGGGCGCAAACGGGTTCAGCAATTGCAGCAGCACACGCATCCCGGAAACCGGGCGCGTTGCCGCGCCCGTGAAGTGATTCACGAAGATCATCATCTGCGCGATCGCTGTGTTAAATGAGAGAGTCTCGATATCTTCCGTCACTTTCTTAATCGTGGCGTGGACCACCTTGGATCCCGCCTTGTCCGCTGGGAGATCCTGCACCGCGGCGGACCGGCGCCACACCCCTTCCTGATCCTCTTCCATGATAAGCCGCCAGACGCGCGCCAGGAATCGGGTAATTCCCTCCACGCCCGTCATGCTCCATGGCTTCATCTGCTCGAGCGGTCCCATGAACATTTCGTAGCAGCGGAAGGCATCCGCGCCGTATGGCGTGACGACGTCGTCCGTGTTGACTACATTTCCCCGCGACTTGGACATCTTCTGTCCATCCTCGCCGAGGATGAGACCCTGGTTGACCAGTCGCTGGAACGGCTCGGGGGTCGAGACATGGCCCAAGTCGAAAAGGATCTTGTGCCAAAAACGGGCATACAGCAGGTGCAGGACGGCGTGCTCGGTTCCACCGACGTACAGATCGACTCCACCCGGTTTTGAATTCGCGCCGTTGCCCGACATCCAATACTTCTCGGCGTCGCAGCCGACGAAGCGGCTCGCATTTTTCGGATCGCAGTAGCGCAGGTAGTACCAGCAGCTTCCCGCCCATTGCGGCATCGTGTTCGTCTCCCGAGTGGCCACATCCGAGTAGCGGATCCAGTCGGTCAATTTGGAAAGCGGTGGCTCGGGAGTTCCGGTCGGCTTGAAGTCGTCCATCTCTGGCGGGACAAGCGGCAGCTCCGCCTCACCTAGCGGCCGATGTTGCGCTCCCTCCCAGACGATCGGAAACGGCTCGCCCCAGTAGCGTTGCCTGGAAAAAAGCCAGTCACGCAGCTTGTAGTTGATCGAGCGCCGCCCGACTCCCTTCGTCTCCAGGAGCGCCGTCATTTCCCGTCTGGCATCCTCCGTGGGAAGCCCATCGAGCGGACCGGAATGGATCGCGAAACCGGAAGCGGTCGAGCATGCCAGCGGTGGCGCTTCGCATGGCGAGGAGCCGCCACTGAGCCCGAGCGTCGGTGTATCCGACACCACCTCGCGAATCGGCAAAAAGTATTTCTGCGCAAAATCCCAATCCCGCTCGTCGTGCGCCGGCACGGCCATGATCGCGCCGGTGCCGTACCCCATCAGCACGTAATCGGCGATCCAGATCGGAATTCGCTCCCCATTTACGGGATTGATCGCGAATCCGCCGGTGAAGACACCCGTTTTGTCCTTGGCGAGTTCCGTCCGTTCGATGTCGCTCTTGCGCGCGGTTTTCTCGCGGTAGTCGCGAATGGCTGGCAACTGCTCGGCGCTGGCGATCCGCTCCACAAGCGGATGCTCCGGCGCAAGCACCATGTAGGTCGCGCCGTAGAGGGTGTCCGGTCGAGTGGTAAACACATCGATGCCTTCCGCGCCCGCCTCTGCGCCGGCCAGCTCAAATCGCACTTCGGCGCCTTCCGATCGTCCGATCCAGTTGCGCTGCAGCAGCTTGATCGATTCCGGCCAGTCGAGGCCGTCCAATTCATCGATCAAACGCTCGGCAAACGCCGTGATTCGCAGCATCCATTGCCGCATCGGGCGCCGGACCACCGGATGCCCGCCGACTTCGCTTTTTCCTTCGATCACCTCCTCATTGGACAGAACCGTTCCCAACTCCGGGCACCAATTCACAGGAGCCTCGCTTACATACGCAAGGCGGACCGAGTCAGGATCGCTGCCGCGATAAGTTGAGACCGGTTCGGCGCGCTGCGTCTCTGGATTGAACCACGAATGATAGATCTGGAGGAATATCCATTGCGTCCACTTGTAGTACGCCGGGTCGGTTGTGTTGATCTCGCGCTGCCAGTCGTAGGCCAGTCCGATCCGGCGGAGTTGCTCCTTGAATCCCGCAATGTTCCGTTGCGTCGTGATGCGCGGATGCTGGCCCGTTTTGATTGCGTACTGCTCCGCAGGCAGCCCAAAGGCGTCCCACCCCATCGGATGCAGCACGTTGTAGCCCTGCATTTTTTTGAAACGGGCTACGATATCGGTCGCTGTGTATCCTTCGGGATGTCCCACGTGCAGCCCCGCGCCGCTGGGATATGGAAACATATCGAGCACGTAGTACTTCGGACACGCGGGGTCGAAGCCCTCTTCGCCCGGGTTGGGAGCGTGGAAGGTGTGTTCCGCCTCCCATCGCGCCTGCCATTTGCTTTCAAAGCGATCGAAGGGGTACGGCCTGCGGCGTTCGGTAGTCATGGAGCGGGTGGGGAATGAACCCGAGTTGCGGCAACTCTCAAGCACGCGATTCCGGGCCCAGATTGTCCGGGATTGTATGGCGGCCTCCGGGCATGCGAGAATCAAGTATGCGTTCGATCCTTGCAGCCACCCGAAATGCTCATAAGACAGCCGAGATCGCCGCGATCTTAAGCGGCTGGCGGATTGCCGATCTCTCCCAGCAGACCGGCGTGGAAGCGCCGGATGAGACGGGCGCGACCTTCGGCGAGAACGCCGCCATAAAGGCGCTCGCTGCGTCGGACGGCTTCGATGGCTTGGTTCTCTCCGACGATTCCGGTCTCGAGGTGGATGCGGTGGGTGGCGAACCTGGAGTGCGCTCGGCTCGCTACGCAGGCGAAGGCGCTTCCGATCAGGCAAACCGGGAGAAGCTGCTCCAGCGGCTCCGAGCCAGCGGCGCAGCCGATCGCTCCGCTCGATTTTGCTGCGTAATCGCCATTGCGCGGCGGGGATCGATCCTCGGAACTTTCGTGGGCGCGGTTGAGGGCCGCATCGTCGATGGCGAACGCGGGAATGGCGGTTTCGGGTACGATTCGATCTTTGTGCCGGCAGGATACGACGAGACCTTTTCGGAATTGCCGACCGGCATCAAAAACCAAATCAGCCACCGTTCACGAGCCTTGGCGGGCGCGCGTGAATTTCTCGAGCGCATCGCCTACCCGTGAACAGGTGGCCTGCGGCGCTACTGCGTGGACTGATAGTGCATCGCATCCGTAAGGCTGAGCACTTCGCCGCTCGTGAAAATAATGAGTGGGCCTCCATCGTGCTCCGCCGCGTGTTCGACGAACCACGGCTGAGTCGGCCAGGTGTAAGGGGTCCGAAGACCCGAATCGAACGGCATCGCGTCGTAATCCGTACGCGTGTTGTCCGCGAGGTTAATGTCCGGGCTCCCAAGCGCTCGCTGCTGCGAAGGGCAGACCCAATTCTTGCGGCTCAAACCGTACGGGGCGAGAGCAGCGATCCATTGGCCCGCGTATTGCTTCGGCTGCGTCTCCACCAAGCCTGGATCGATCTGCGGCCAATGCCCCTGGTCCGCGATATAGCTCGCGGCGCCTGCGTACAAGTTCTGCAAGTTGGCGACACAGCTCGCGCGCTCGGCGCGCGCACGGAAGCTTCCGGCGGAACCGGCGAGCAATACCGCTAGGATCGCAATAATCACGATTACCGTCAGCAGCTCCAGCAAGGTGTAGCCGCGGCAATGTGGGATCTTCCGTCGCGAGTTCATTGGGGCAACTGCACTCGACGGCAGCCCATTCCTGAACCGGACTCTGCCGCAAAAGGCAGTACTACGAGCCGGTGGTAGTCGATGTGCCGGAGGACGCAGACCCGCTCGATCCGTTCGTTGCGCCAGCCGTCACGAGTGCGCCGATGCCGGTGCTCTGTGTGTACTGGCTGGACTGCTGGAACCCATCTACTGTAAGCTGCAGCGAAGCTTGGAGCACTGCGCCGGTGGCGGTGTTGGTCGTCGCCACGCCCGTGAGCGGGTTTGTAGTTGTAGTCGCTTTCGGTGGCAGAGCAATCTGAAGATTGGCTTTCCCTGTAAGGGTAACGCCGGTGTATCCCTGCTGTGCCGAAACAAATGAGGCGCCGCTTCCGAAGGTCGCGGTGATGTCTCCGCTTACCACGGCGATGACGCTGCTGTTCGTGGCCGTGGTGTTGCCAAAGAAAGGATCCAGGAATGCCTGGCTGCTTTGCGTCACGTTGAACTGGCCCTCCACCAACGCGGTCAGCGTTCCTCTTGCGGGATTCGTCAATCCAGTGATCGAACCTGTGAAAGTTTGCCCCTGTTGGAAGTAAACGAAATCGCCATTGCCCAAGCCGGTTGGGGGCAAGTTCAAGGCGAAAATCCCGAGGCCGTTTGCGATGTTCCCGCTCTTCGGCAGGAGGACGCCTGCATACGTTCCTGCCACGCCGAGCGTGCCAGTGCCGCCGTAGTTAGGCCCTTTCGCGTAAAGCGGCGCCTGGATGAAATTGAAGAAGACGAGAACGAGGAGGAGGGAGAGGAGCTTTTTCATACTCGACTACGAAGAAAACAGCAGCGGGACGGGCCGTCAATAAAAATATGAGCCGCATTTCTCTTGGGGTTCGCGGGAAAATGCCGTTCCATTCGCCGCTCCAGTGAAAACGCCGTTCAGTCTCTTTATCGCGATGCGCTACCTTCGTCCGAAGCGCACCTTCGTATCGGTCATCACCGTGATCTCCATCATGGGAGTCGCCCTGGGCATTGCGAACCTCATCGTCGTGATCGCCGTGATGACCGGCTTCGACCAGGAACTCCGCAGCAAGGTCCTCGGTTTTGAACCGCATCTGGTGATCCAAAGCGACAGCCCGATCAATGGGTGGCGCGACCTGGCCGCCGAAATCGAGAAGACGCCCGGCGTCATCGCGACTGCCCCTTCCGTAATGGGATCCGTAATCCTCGAGTATCGCCCGCCGGATAATCCCGATGCCGTGCAGCGCCGCATCCCGAAGCTGCGCGCCATCGATCCCATCGCCGAGCAGCGCATCAATGACCTCTCGAAGGCGATGAAGCCGCCCGGAACTCCTGACCTGTCGGGCGATAGCTGTATCCTCGGAGCCGAATTGGCGAAGGACATGGGCGTGCCGATCGGCGGCAAGGTCACGGTCTATTTCCCGGGAGATATTCAGGCCATCATGGGCGAACTGGACAAGGCGGAGAACGACACGAGCCGCAAATCATTCAAGGACCTCAAGGAGATGATCCTGCCTGCGGAACTGACGGTCACCGGCATTTTCGAGTCCGGTCGCTACGTGTACGATGCCGAATTCATGATTGTGCCGCTCCACATCGGGCAGGAACTCTTCGGCCTGCGCGACGCCGTTCAGGGGATCAGCATAAAAGCCAGCGATCCGTATAAAGCGGCCGCGATCCAGGAGAAGATCGTCCAAAAAATCCCGCCGGACATGTTTTGCCTCACTTGGATCGACATGAACAAACAGATGTTTGACGCCATACGGGTCGAGCGGAATGTCATGTTCTTTCTTCTACTCTTCATAGTGATCGTTGCCGCATTTAGCATCATGAACACGCTCATAACCGTGACGGTGCAGAAGACGCGCGAGATCGGAATCATGAAAGCGCTCGGGGCCACGACGAGCCAGATCGTCTGGATCTTTCTATCGCATGGAATGGTCGTCGGTTTCTATGGCAACATTGCCGGCCTAGCCGTTGGGATGGGCGCCATTTACGCGCGCAATGCGTTCAAGACCTGGCTGGCAAATGTGCTTCATATCGAGATATTTCCTCCCGGCATATACCAATTCAGCAAAATCCCGGCGGAAATCATTCCGCGCGACGTGACCATCATCTGCCTGAGCGCCTTTGTGATCTGCTCTCTGGCTGCGCTGATCCCCGCTTTCTTTGCAGCGCGCCTCGATCCGGTGAAGGCGCTCCGGTACGAATAGCTACGATTAGACACGCGCGAAAAGCGGCGGGCTGCGAATACATCCGCAATGCAAATCAAACGGATCATCGGCGCACTGGCGCTTTCGCTTTGCACGGCATGGGCTGAGCCGGTCACAGACCTCCGCCTCAGCAGCAACGATCTGACCCCCGGCGGCCTCCTGGCGCCTCGCTTTACCTGCGATGGCGCAAATATCAGTCCCAGTCTTCGCTTTTCAGGCTTGCCTGAAAACACGAAAAGCCTCGCGATTGTCATGGACGACCCCGATGCGCCATCCGGACTTTTCACCCACTGGCTCGTATGGAATATCGAGCCGCAAACCAAGGAATTTACGGCAGGCTCCCCGCCAAATGGAGTGATGCAGGGTAAAAACGATTTCGGGCAGGCTGGCTACGGCGGACCTTGTCCGCCGTCTGGCGAGCATCGATACAACATCACCCTGTTTGCGCTCGATATGGTTCCCACCCTTGCCGCCGGAGCGAAACGTGCGCAATTTGACGCCGCCCTGAAGGGGCACATACTAGGAAAGACCGTATTGCCCGCACGCTATAGCCGGGCGCCGTTGAGCAAACAATAAGCAGTTTTTTTAAACACCCGCATGAACCTACGCCATCGCCTCCATTCACGACCCATCCTCTCGATCTCCTTCGCGACACTCGCCTTTGCCGCGCTGTGCGGCGCCACCGCCCTGGGCGGCGCCGTGATCGCCGATGGCAAGACTGGAAAGGATGTCGCAACAAATTGCTCGCCCGACACGCTTGATTGGATGAGCCTGAAGTCCGATTTCACCTTTCGGAGCAAGTTTCATAACGACCAGTACGGGATCGGAAGCTCCGTTGAGAACGATGTCGATCTCGAACACCGCATTCCCGTCAATCTCTTCGACGGTTGGCCGCACGATCCATGCGGCCACTGGTATTTGCGGCTTGGCGCGGATTACACCCGGTTCGATTTTCAAAACAAAGGTGGCCTGCCACTCCCAAGCCACTTGCAAAGCATCGCTGGAGTGATCGCGCTGGAATATGTAGTTAACGATTCGGCCGCGATCATGATCGAGACCCGTCCCGGCGTCTACTTCGAACAGCGCGTGCGGGAGCAGAGCATCGACGCTCCCACCACGATCTATGCGCCTCTTTACCATCGAGAGGACGCCAATAGCAGTTTCACGATTATTGGCGGCGTGTACGCTTCCGCACTGATCAAAGATTCCGTCCTGCCCGTCGGCGGCTTTATCTATCGCTCCGGCAAATGGCTTGTCCGCGCCGCGGTTCCCGAGCCGCGCATCACCTATTCGGTCAATGATAACTGGAATGCCTGGGTCGGTGGACAATTGACTGGCGGCGGCTACTCCGCCGAACCACGCGACTTCAATGGTAAATCGAATCTGAACCGCTCCGTCCTCACATATACGGAATATCGGGCCGAGGCGGGAGTCAGTTTCAAAGCCGGAAAATGCACGCTCGACCTCGGCGGCGGCTACGCCTTCCAGCGCAAATTTGATTACTATCGCGCGGAAGAAGGCTATCGAACCCAATCCGGCGCCCCTTTCATAAAGGCGGAGATTCGGACGGCTTTTTAGTTCAACTAGCGGCGCTGCGGTCGAACGCGCGGGACGTGACCTCCCGGGCTCCGAGCGCGCTTTTCAACTCTCGCGCTATGAGAGTGTGGTCCAGCGAGGAGCCGCATGAAAAGATATCGGCTGCGGCGAACGCGTGCTCGGGCCAGGTGTGTATTGACACATGCGACTCGGCAATTACGACCATCCCTGTTACTCCGCACGGATTGAAGTCGTGAAACACTTCGGCGACGATCGTGCCGCCCGCTTGCCTGACGATTTCTGACAGCGCCGGTTTAAGTGCCGTGGAATCGCGCAATAACCTGGCGTCACAGCCTTGGAACTCAAGAGGGGTGTGTTTTGCCAGATGTATCATGGGTTGCGTGGAGCGTTCTCAGACAGAGGCGAGCAGCGCATCCGCGGCTCGGACCCCGCGAGGGTAGGCTTCTTCAAAGATGGAAATGCCGCTCATATCCGAGTGCGCAAAGTGAATCCGGCCATGCGGCTCTGCCATACTCAAGCGATCGCCGCCCCAAATGTATCCCGGCACGGGACGAATCATTCCATGTCCCCAGATCCAGACGTCCAAATGTGTAACATGCTGGGAGATGCCGGGGTGGGCTCGTTCGAGATCGCGGATGATATGGTCGCACCAGGAGTCGTACGTGCGTGAAAGAGCCGCCTTGCGCGCCTCTGCCGGTCGCAAGGCATCAAGCGGCTCGTAGTGCGTCAGGACGGTCTCTATTGGAACAGGGTGCAGCGACTGGTGTGTCGCAACGACATAGCCGAGCGTCTCGCTTTCGCGCATCACGTTGTCCCAGCAGAGCGGCGCTCCGGCGCCCCCGGGCAGTGCGTTGAGGGAGATGTCTGAGATCACCCACGGCAAGTATTGAGGTGACCCGGTCGATGGGAGCCCGGGAATAATCTTTTGTGCAATGAAGCGGGGATCGCGCAGATGGCATCCTGTGCGTGGATGCGCACACTCTCCTTTTGAGCGGCGTCGTAGTATGTGATCTCCACTGCGTCGGCGCGTAATTCGATTCGCCAAACGGCGCACGATGTCCGGATGTTAGGCGCGACCGATTCGGCGAGTTTGGCGGCCAGCCATCCGTTTCCTTCGGGCCATGTGAGAACCGCTTCTCTCGGGGCGTTTCCGGCGCGTCCGTTCCGCGATGCAAAATAGTGAATTCCAGCCGATGCCGAGACACGGTCAGATCCCGCTCCGTAATCGTCGCGGCAGCAATAGTTGACGAACCATCGCAACGGTGGCGAATTCCAGCCGTTTGCGTCCATGAATTGCGCCATCGTTTGCACGTCCAGCCCCAAGAACTCCGGTTCGCGCGAACTCTCATCGAGCGGAATCGCAAACGCACGTCGCCCGTCGCCTCCCTGCCTGTCCCGCCACTGCTCCATCGATCCGAAAAAACTGTCGTACTGCGCGTGATCGCCATCGGTTATGCCAAGCTGGGGAGTAGTCCTTCCTGCCAGCGTCCGCATGTGAACAACCGCTCGACGGGATCGTGACAAAGATGGCGATGCTCGATTTGAATTCGATCGGCGCTCCGCATTGCGGGCAGGCGAAGATCTGAGACTACACCGCGCCAGAATGTGCGCCCAAGCCGTGGGGGGCAAGCGGCAATCGGCGAGCCGCCTTTAGGTAAGAGACACCTTCAATACCTTGCCTGCCAGAATCGCGTGCGCAGCAGAAAACGCGGCGGCCTCTGCCAGCGCACTGAGAAATTGCCCCTTGCGCACATTGCAGCCGGCCGCCCAATCCGAAAACGCAGGGAGAACGATCAGATCGGGCGCCTCGAGAAAGCACGGACACTTGATGCTGGTGACTCCGTCGCCGAGACGGATGGCGGGGTGCTCATGACCCATGATGACTTTCCCGCCCCGGTTCCGCGCTGCATCGAGTTGTTCACGCGCACGCGCCGGGTCGCGTCCATCTCCATGCAGCAGCAGATGGGGTCCGCACTCGAATGCGCTGGCAACGCCATGCAGCACCCCACACCGCGCAAGCATTTCTTCAATGCCCCGGTCATGATTTCCAATGATAAGTCGAAGCGTACGCGCCTTGCAGTCGAGCGCGCCGCATAGCTCCGAGATCCCCCGCTCGATCGCCGCCACTGGGGCAGCCCGGTGAACGATATCACCAAGAAGCGCGACCTCGGTGGCGCCATACTTCTCAATGAGCGCTAGAAGCCGCTGTGTTGTCGTCTCGTGCGCCGAGAGCGGGACCATCTGCCCGCCGTGCCGGTGGGCCCATGCGTATCCCAGATGGAGGTCCGCAACCGCGAGGACTCGCTGGCCGGGAAGCCAGATGGCGCGAGCGGCGTCGAAGACTACGGTTGATCGCTCCGGCGGCGCTGGCGAAATCATTCGCCGCTACGGAAGGGTGACACGCAATCGAACCATTATGTAAGGCGCCGGGCCGGACCCCCCCGCGGACGGAATGGGAATGCTGGCCTTGACGATGCGAGTCGCGCCGTCGTCTGAGATCGTCAATAGGGTTGCCGGCGCGGGAGTCCACGTGGCCAGATCGATGGACTCCTCGATCGAATAAGTCAAATCCGTTGCCAAGTCGTTCTGTCGGTAAGTGAGCGTTAAATTGGCGCCCTCAATTCCGACCACGGGCTGCGAATCACGGCTGTTAGTATTGGGATTCGTATTGAGGCCGTATTCAATCAAATTGGAAATGCCATCGCCATCAGGATCGGAGCCGGGCGCGGCTATCGCGGGAATCGTCGCTTTGGAGCCGAACTGTAGCACAAGCCAGTTGTCGAAAGGAGGCAGGTTGACGGTGACATTCACGCTGCTTGTCGCCGTCCCGCCGCCGGCGTCTTTGATCGTCACCGTAAAGGTGTATGCCCCCGATTGATTGAATGCCGCGGTTGTGTTCTTCGCCGCATTCGTTCCGTTTGAAGAGAAGGTGGGCGTTCCGGCGCCTGCCGGCACGGCGGCTGCCACCCAAGTATAGGTTAAGCCAGACTCAGCATAAATATTGCTGGCTCCAAGAGCGGAAAGGGATCCCGTGAGCGATGCGACGGGATTCGGCGTCGCGGCCGCGGCCACCGCCACGATCGGCGCAGGATTTGCCAGAGCGGAGATCGCAGACGGAGCCAGTGAAATATTATAAATTCGGATCTCATCCATCGACCCCTTGAAATTACGCGTTCCGCTGACTGGCGAATTGCTGTCGTCGCCGATCAGTGAGGGTGAGTCGAATGCAGAGGCAGCATTTGCAAAGGTGTTGGTTGCGGATTGCATGGCGCCCCCGATCGGCTCCATGTAGATGGTTGCATCGGCGGGAGTAACGACCAGCGCCACAAAGGTCCATTGCCCATCCGGAAGTGTCAGGCCAGAACTCCAGTTGGCGGATGCCGCGGTGTTGTTCCAAAGATAGCGCAGATCGTTCGAAGCGCCCAGATTCAAGCCGGACGCGCTTCTTTCGGATCGCCAGAAAACGAGTCCCGCGGATGCGCTTTGCACTCCGCTCCGCTTGACCCAGCCAGCGATCGTTACCGTATTGGAATTGAGGTTGAGCGCGGGAATCGACGCATAGCTCTCGCCGCTGCCGCTCATCAGCAATCCGCCGGCGCCTTCGATCCCGCTTGTCCATGTCGCGCCGATCAAAGTCGCCGTGAATCCATCGCCAGTCGCGTCGGCGGACGTGGTTCCCTTGCCTTCGTCCAACTTGTAATATGCCTGCAGGCCGCTGATGCTCGCGCTCACAGATGCGGAAGCCGTTCCTCCCAGGCCGTCGCTGATTGTGTACTGGAAGGAATCGGAACCACTCGCCGTGGTGCTGGCCGTGTAAGTTACCGTCCCATCGCCGTTGTTTGTGACAGTGCCCTTCCCGCCCTGCGTCACGGAAGTTACCGTCAGAGTGGATCCCACTGGGCCTGTATCGTTTGTTAGCACATTAACTGTGGCCGTTCCGCCGGGAGCCACCGCCAACGCATCGTTCAGCGCCGCGGAAAGTGCCACATGATCGAAGAATGTTGTGTTCACTACTCCGGTATTATGGCTGCAATCCTCCAGCCCGATGTACGCCGATTTAGCCATGGCAATCGTTGTCGTTCCTTCGGTCGTCCACGTAACGCCGTTGGGCGATCGGTAGCCTGTGAAGGCATTGCCGCTCCGGACAATTTTTACCCAGTAGGGCGCCGCGAAGCCGCCTGTGCTCGTGTTATTGCTGCTCGCGCCGGCGGTGAGGCGGTTTTGAAATGAGGCGCCGTTGCCCGGTGTCATTGCCATGGTCGCATGCGCCGATCCCGCATCCAGCGTCTCCCGTATCATCACCCCGCCTTTCGCCCATTGATCGCTGTTCTGCTGGGTTGCGACGCGCGCTATGAGCACTCCATCTCCATCGAGCCGGCGATAGGCGAAATGGAACGAATCTGCAGTATCCCAGATGTCGTTACCAGCGCCTAGCAATGTGAAAACTCCATTGATGTCGTACGCTGTCCCTGCAAGAGCGGGACCTCCGATGTCGGTTGACACCCACGGTGAGGAGATCACGCCGATCTTCGCAGTGGAGCTCAACGACCCAGACGACACCTTAACGGTGGCGAGCGTTCCCGTCGCCGGAGCCGTGTAAATCCCGGCCTGCGTAATGCTCCCTCCGCCGGAAGAAACCGTCCATGTGAATCCCCCCTGGGGTGTCATGTAAGACCCAAATTGATCGTACCCCAGCACGGAGAGCTGCACTGTCTGCGCGGGACTGAGGCTGGCCGATGCCGGGGTGATCGCAATGCTCGTGAGGGTCCGACTAACATTCACACTTACGCTGCTTGAGACCGAAAGGCCCGATGAATCCGTAATATACACTGTGAAGGTATAGGCGTCGGGCGCCTGGAACGTGGCGGTCGTGTTTTTGGCGCTGTTGCTATCGTTGACCGAGAACGACGGTGTCGCAGCGCCATACGGAGCCGCGGTGGTCACCCACACATAGGTTAAATTTGGCTCTCCCCCTCCGTCTGTATCCGCTCCGAGCACCGAAAGGCCTGCCGTGGCGCCGGCGGGGGCCGCTGGCGCGGCGGCGGCCGCCGTGGCGACCGTAGGCGCGGCATCTCCTGAACTCGTCGGAATCGTGAGCGATGTCGGCGCGGATGGATTTCCATTCGCCACCAGCACCACCGAATAGGTTCCGGCAGGCAGGCCCAACGGAAGCGTGAAACTGGTTGTTTCGGGAGTCGCTCCCGTCATCACGCCGGTGCTGCTCCAATTGTAGGTCCGCGCGTACGTGACGTTGTTCGCACTGTCTGTCAGCCTTATGATCGGATAGTTGCTCGCCATCTGCACGTCGTCGCCGTACGATGCCCCTTCCGAGATGCCGTTAAGCAGAGTCCCTGCAAGCTGGAATGTCCCGTCGCCATTGGGTGTGATGGCGGTGATCGTCGGCTGGCCTGCCGGAACCGGCGCCCCATTGGGCATATATTCGTAGAGCGATCCGCCTGCCCTTAATAAGATTCCGCCGTCCGGAAGCGCCAGCAGGTCCATATCGTACGCCACGTCTCCGTAGGTTGGCCCCGTCGGCCCGGCCGTCTGCGTGATCTTCTTCGTCGCCGGGTTATATTCGTAGAAGCTGGTGCTCCCGCCGAGAAACGCGGTGTCCGCCGCGAAGAGCACCGAACCGTTTGTCATGACTGCGCCCGGCGAATCCGCGCAATTATAGCCAGCCGGAATGTCCGGCCCGGCAGACCATGTCCCCAGGGCTGCCGTGCCGCTCGGAGTATATATCGCCGTATGGTAACACCCGCGAAAGAAGACCGTTCCATCGGCCAGCAGGTGCCCGCTGCCCGTCTCCCCTCCACTATATAGGGCGACCGGCGGCGTTGCGTCCGCTATCCATTGATTGCTCCCAGGGATATAACGTTCGGCGTTGCCGTTGCTGTCTGGACAAAAGATGCTATCATCCGGCAGTTTTACCCACGCCACCTCGTCCTGTCCGTTGCGCGGGTTGGGGCCCGTGCTCCAGGTGTTGGTCGTGATGTTATAAATCGACGTCGAAGACGAAAATACCGGCCCCACGAGGATGTTGCCATTTGGCAGAGTCTCGGAAATCGAATCGTAAAAATTCACTCCTGCGGACGGCGTGAGAGTCCATTTATTCGTTTTCGGATCGTACACTTCCGCTGTGGTCCCACCCGTTCCGTATTCGGCGCCGGCTACGAAGACACGCCCGTCCTTCAACACCTGCGAGGAAAAATAGAGGCGCGTATCGTGCATCGTCGCGAGCGCTGTCCATGTTCCAATCACGTAACTTCCGGTGTTGTCCGGAGTGAGCCGGGACCATTGGTTCCCTTGATTGCTCTGCACCATTACGGTCCCGTCAGGCAACAGAAGCATGGGCCCGGCGCCGGCGGGTGGGTATCCGGTAATCGCTGTCCACGTTCCGCTGGCATCGGCGATGTGCGCCAGGGCGCAGAATAGGCCGATGTGGATAAGTTGGCGGAGCGCGCGGTGCGGTATCATAAGGGGGAATGCGGCGCCGTAGGCGCCGGGCCGAAAGAATCGCCTGAATTCGCCGAGTTTCAATCCCGCCTATTTCATTGAGGCAAGGCTAAGCGCTCCGGTCCCCTTGCGCTTTCTCTTCCGCCCGGTCCCACCAGAGCCGGTACAGCCGCTCCATCGTTTCGTATGGATCCTCAACGAGCATGGCCTCTTTGATCTTCGTGGCGTACATCGCAAAGGAGAGCGGCGGAATGCTCTTGACTCTCCTTAACCGAAACGGACGCTCCGCTTGGGCTGCCAGAAATGCGATGGCGCCTGGCGCGTCCACATAGGTGTGATACGTCTCCCGGCGCGCTTCGCGCAGCAGTACGTGGTCCGGCTCATGCTGTTGCAGCACGTTGAAGATCACCTCCGCGGACCACGCCAGCTTTCGCACCGGCTTTTGCTCGTCGAAGTAGTTGCGGTAAACCATCAGCCCCGTCTGCGCCGCATTTCGGAAATGGTATTTCACGATTTCCGACTGCGCCAGCGCGGCGTCCAGATCCGCGTCGAAGCGCAACGGGGTAAATAGAGCCGGCAAATCTTCCTGCGTCAGGTGCTGGCTTGGTGTCACACTGAGGACAAAGCCGTAGTCATGCGGCGTCGCGAGCGCATTTCCTCCGCGCAGTTTGCTCATTCTCAGCGACACGACGCGTGCCAGCGCATCATTTCCCGAGCGCCCGATGAGCGAATGGAAAAAGTAATGCCGGGCGATCGGTTTCCGCTTCGCCTCGGAATCACTGGCGCCGCGGCTTGCCTTGTTTGCCTCCGGTAAGTGATCGCGCCCGTACTCCACATGCTCCTCGACGAGCAGGAAGTCCGCCGTCGGTATCTCAGACAGAGCTATTTGCGCTGCGTGAATTTTCCAGATGATTTCCGCATTTGCCCGTCCGCAATCCAGGCGCTCGGCAATCCATTTCGCGGCCCGCTCGTTCAAGTCTTCGTCCTGGTGTGCAATTGCGAGCGACGCCATCTGGCGCAAGCCGTCGCGGAAATCGACGATCTCCTGGCAGACTCGATTGGAGAGCGGCATCTTGGCAGCGTTCCACCTCGGCACCGTCGGCAGCGCGCCATCCGCGCGGGACACCCAAGCCTCCATTTGCGACACCCGCTCCAAGCGGACCGCGCGCCCCGCCATGATGAACACATCGCCGAGCTTCATCCCCCGCATGAACATCTCTTCCACCGAACCGAGCGCTCGGTTTTTGAGCCGTATCCGCACCGAACCGACACTCGGAATCGTGCCGATATTTTGCAGAAAGTCGCGCCGGACGGAGCCCGGACGCGTCTCGAAGCTCTCGTCGTCGAGGTCGATCTTCCCAAAGACCTCCGTATATTGCTCGCGCAGCGATTTGCCCCCGCCAGCGAGATAATCGAGCACATCGTCGAATTCCCCCTTCTCCAACTCAGCGTACGGAGAGGCCTCCCGGATCAGGGCGAACGCCTCCGGGCGCGTCCAGCGCCGGTTGCATCCCATGCTCACCAAATGCTGCGCGAGCACGTCGAGAGGCGCATGCGGGACGCGGATCTCATCCAGATGGCGGGCGCGCGCCAGCCGCACGGTGGCGCACGCTTCCACCAAATCGCTCACGTTGGTCGCCATCAGAACGCCGCGGCTCACCGAGCGGATATTGTGCCCGGCGCGTCCCGCCCTTTGCAGTGCCCGGCTCACCCCTTTGGGAGTCGCCAGCATCACGACCACATCCACCGAGCCGATGTCGATTCCGAGCTCCAGGCTGGTCGAGCAGACTACAGCGCGCAATTCGCCGCGCTTCAACCGATCCTCCACCTCCCGGCGCACATCGCGCTCCAGCGAAGCGTGATGGCATTCGATTACGTCCGCCAAATCGGAGAAATTTTCGCGCAGCCAAAAGGTCGTTGCCTCCGCTCCCGAGCGCGTGTTGCAGAAGACGAGCGTCGTACGGTGCTTTTGAATGAGGCCCCCAAGCTCCTTCACGAGCCGTTCGCCGGTAAATCCCGATGGTGGATACGGTTCGCGCCGCAGCGGCGTATAGACGCTCAGCTCGACACGCTTCTCCGTGGTGACATCGACCACTTCACACACGCCATGTGCGCCTGCGAGAAATCTGGCCACTTCCGGCAGTGGCGAAATGGTCGCCGAGAGTCCGATGCGCTGGATGCGCCTGCCGCCGTTCGATTCCGCCGCAAGCCGGTCGAGGCGCTCCACGCTGATCGCGAGATGCGCGCCGCGTTTGCTGTCGGCGAGCGCGTGGATTTCATCCACAATAAGCCATCGCACCGTCGCGAGAAGCGGCAGCCACTTTTCCTGCGACAGTAGCAGGCAAAGGCTCTCCGGTGTTGTAAGCAATATCTGCGGCGGCTTGGTGAACTGCCGCGCCCGCTGGCTCGCGCTGGTGTCTCCCGAGCGCAGCCCGACTCGAATCGGAGACTTCGCTCCATAGATGGCAGCGAGCGGCTCCTGTAAATTTTTCTCCAGGTCGTAGCTGAGCGCGCGCAGCGGAGAGACGTAGATGCATTGGATCGACTCCTTTAGTTTGCCATTGGCCGAATCCTCGGCGAGCGCGTCGAGCACGCCCATGAACGCTGCAAATGTTTTCCCGGTGCCGGTGGGCGAGGCAATGAGCACGTTTCGACCTGCCCGGATCAGCGGCCAGGCCTCTTTTTGCGCCGGAGTGGGCGCTCCGTAGGTCGAGTCGAACCACGCAAAGGGACGGATGGGCGGTTCTGGATGTTGCGCAGGCACGATGTGTCTCTCTAATGAAGCACGCTTCGCGGGCTTGCACACAAGTCCCCTCCCGCCCACCGTCCCGGCCTCTACTTTCGAATGCACGCCCTCATCGCCACCGTTCAAGCTGGAAATCAACTCACTCAGCCGGAAGCGTCCGAGGCGGTCGCGCGCCTTGTCGATCCCGGTGTTGACGCCGCTTCAAAGGCCGCCTTCCTCACCGCGCTTCGCGCAAAAGGCGAGACGGCTGCCGAGATGGCGCGTTTCGTCGAAGCCATGCTCCGGCATGCGGTGGATCCGCTCATCGAGCCAAGTGCTCTTCAAGGCCCGCTGCTCGATGTGTGCGGCACGGGTGGGGACAAGATGCATCTCTTCAACGTCTCTACCGCGAGCATGTTCGTGATCGCCGCGGGCGGCGCAGCGGTCGTCAAACACGGCAATCGCGCCATCACATCCCAGTGCGGAGGAGCCGATGTGCTCGAAGCGCTTGGTGTCCGGATTGAACTGCCGCCCGCTGACCTGAAGCGATGCGTGGAATCGCTCGGCCTCGGCTTCGTTTTCGCTCCGGCGTATCACCCGGCCTTTAAAGTAATTGGCCCAATCCGCAAGTCGCTTGCGGCGCAGGGCATCCCGACGATTTTCAACTTACTTGGACCGCTCCTCAATCCGGCGCGGCCCTCCCGCCAATTGGTCGGGGTGTTCGATCTCGGCCTCCTGCCGAAGTACGCCGCCGCGCTCCAGTTGCTCGGGCGCGAGCGCGCATGGGCGGTGCATGGCGCCGGACTCGACGAGCTTTCCACATGCGCTTCGAGCGATGTCATCGACGTCGGGAACCATGCATTGCGGAGCTTTCAGGTCGATCCGAGGTCGCTCGGCCTGCCGCCATCGCACATCGAGGACCTTCGCGGCGGGAATTGCGCCGAAAACGCCGCGATTTTAGAAGGAATCTTGAGAGGCGCGATCCTCGGTCCCAAGCGCGCCATGGTGGCATTAAATGCCGCTGGAGGCTTTGTGGTTGCCGGCCTGGCGCCCGATCTCGTCGCGGGCATGGCCATCGCAAACGAGCAGATCGATAGCGGGCGCGCTCTCGCGAAGTTGCAGGCGCTGCAAGGCTTTCACTAGCCGCCTTCGGAAGTGGCGGCAGCCGGCCGCGGCAAGTGCTCCACGCAGTACTCCTCGCCATCGCGTGAAACTCGAAAGTCCAGATTCGGCGCCTCCAGCTCCGTTCGCCCGCACACCGCGCACTTGTGCATCGCCTCCGGGACGTCTTCGCGACTATCGCGCTGGAACTTTTGCCGGCGTCTTGTCGTCGCGTGCTCCAATCGCGCTTCGATGACGATCTCTTTCCCGAAAAAAATCAGGTAACATGCCAGCGCCGCGATGATCGCCATGCGTGAGGAGGGGACGGTGAAGAAGGTCATCAACAGAGACGCCGCATCCAGCCACGCCAGCCATTTTACCTTCACTGGCAGGATGAACATGATCCGGATCCATGTGTCCGGATAATAGCGGGCAAACGCAAAAAATAGCGCTTGGAAGAACATCCCGTGTGAGAAATTCGCGCCAAAAAAGAATGCCGCGACCGTGATGCCCGCCGCGCTTAGGAGGCAATAAACATTGAGCCGGAACGAACTCCACGCGTGTTCCAGGCCATTGCCGATCCATATGAGAAAGAGGGCGTAGAAAGTGACATTGAACCAGTCGGGTGTGAAGAATCCACCGGTCGAAGGGATTAACAGATACGTTGCAAGCCGCCAGATTTCGCCGTGCAAAACCGCCGCCGGCCTCAGATCGAGTATGTCGAAAAAGTACGGGTTGATCGTCTTTTGAATGGCAAAAACGACGAGGCTGAGACCCGCGATATACGTGGGCAATTGACTGATCGCAAACCTGCCGAACTTCAATTCTAGAGTTTGGAGCCAGCGCATGGCGCACAGCAATAATGACGGCGCGGGAAAATGCAAATTGCCACTTCGCAACCGTCTCCAGCGCGGGCCGCAAAAGCCCCGCCGGTTGACACGTCCCGGCGAGAGCATACCCTCTCCATAAGTGGAATCCCGCGATCTGAAAACGAAACGAAGCCCGCTTCACGACGAACACCTTCGCCGCGGCGGCAGGATGGTCGAGTTTGGCGGCTGGCTCATGCCCGTGCAGTATTCCGGCATCATCGAGGAGCATCACGCGGTGCGCCGCAATCTGGGGGTCTTCGACATTTCGCACATGGGCCAGTTCTTCGTCGAAGGAAGCGGCTCGCTGGCCTGGCTGAATGGTCTTCTCACCAATAACGTCGAGCGTCTCGGCTTGGGGGAGTGCCAGTACACTTTTCTCCTCAATGAACGCGGCGGCGTCATTGACGATCTCATCGTCTATCGCGTCGGCGATGAGCGCTATCTGCTGGTCGTGAATGCCGCGAAGATCGACGAAGACTTTGCCTGGATGGACCGATCCCGGCCGGCGGATGTTGCGCTGGAAGATCGCAGCGCGCTTTTCGCTGGCTTCGCCGTGCAGGGGCCGCGTTCCCCGGAATTGTTCGACGCATTTTTCCAAGGCCGCTACTCGCGCCCAGCCAGGAACGAAATCCTCGCGGTCGAGATTAAGGGGGCCAAATACTTCATCGCGCGGACCGGTTATACGGGCGAGGACGGCTTCGAGGTATTCTGCCCCGCCGAACGCGCTGTGCAGGCGTGGAACGACATACTCGATCGAGGTTCTCATTTCGGCATCATGCCGTGCGGCCTGGGCGCTCGCGACACGCTGCGCCTCGAAATGTGTTATCCGCTGAACGGCGCCGACCTCTCGCCCGCTCGCACGCCGATCGAGGCAGGCCTCTCCATCTTCATCGACATGCACAAGCCGGCCTTTGTCGGACGGGAAGCGTTGGTTCGCCAAAAGCAGGACGGCATCGCGCATCGGCTTGTACCATTTAAAATGGCTGGCAACACACCACCGCCCCGTCCGCACTACGCAATCTTTCGCGACGGCGCCCAGGTTGCCGAAGCGTGCAGCGGCACCCTCTCCCCCAGCTTAAATTGCGGGATCGGGATGGCATACGTCCCCGCCGAAATCGCACGCATCGGTGAACCGCTCGAAATCGACATCCGTGGGCGCCGCTTCGCCGCATGCGTGGAAAAGAAGCCGCTTTACCGGCCCGCCCCGATCGAGGCCCCCGAAGCCGCGGCGGCAACTTGAATCGAGTTTACAAACAGGCCATCCCGCGCGCACCCTCACACCTGTGAACGTACCCGAGAATCTATTCTATACGAAATCCCACGAATGGCTGCGGCTCGACGGCGAGAGTGGCGCGGTGGGAATTACCGATCATGCACAACACGAACTCACCGATGTCGTCTATGTCGAGCTTCCAGAAGTAGGCGCCCAAGTGAAGGCGGGCGACCCAATCTGCGTGGTGGAGTCGGTGAAAGCCGCAAGCGACATTTATGCTCCGGTTTCCGGCGCCATCACAGCCATCAACGATGCGGTTTCCAAGAATCCTGCCCTTTTGAACACCGATCCTTACGGCGATGGATGGCTTTGCCAGATCAAGCTGGAAGCGGGCGAGGAGATAGAGGAACTCAAAAGTCCGGCGCAATATAGGGAGCAAATCGGCGGCGATGGCGGTGATCCCGGCGCTGGGGTTTAGACTTCGACTGGCCGGCCCTTATGCGCCTCCTGCCTGCATCGCTCCTCTGCTCACTGGTCTTTGCGGGCGCTGGCGCCCTTCGCGCTGACCTGGTGATCCAGCAGCATGTGGACGGCGGCGGACAGCAGGGGGCGATGGTGCTAAAGATCAAGGGCGGCAAAGCGCGGGCCGATCTCGCGCAGCCCGTGAGCGTGATCACCGACACCGGAACCGGGGATACGATCGTCCTCTCGCATAATCGAAAAACGTACACCCGCATTCCCGCCGCGCGCGCAAAGGCGCTCGCGGAGCAATTGCTCAAAGCGCGGAATGCTTCCGAACCTCCGAAGCTCGAAGCAACGGGAAAAAAAGAAACCGTGAGCGGGCACGAAACGGAAATTTTCAATTGGAGCGTCGGAACGCTCAAAATGAAGTTCTGGGTGGCAAAGGATTATCCAAACGGCGCGGCGCTCCAGCGGCAGTTGGATCAGCTTCAGATGGGTGGCCTCTCCTCCGTAGCGGCGTCGATGATGCCAAAGGCATCCGCGCTGCCCGGCCTCCGGCTTCGAACCGAACTCGACCTGCCGAATACCAAAGTCACTTATACGATTGTATCCATCAAGGAGGAGTCGGTGGACGATGCGGCATTCGAGCCGCCCAAAGAGTACACCGAACTGGCGGCTCCAGCCGACGACAACCCTGGCGAATAGACCAATGCCCGCTTCCTTCCCGGTTCCGATCGTCCTCGCCTCGGCGTCTCCGCGGCGGAAGGCGTTGCTCGAGGAGTACGGCTATAAGTTCACCGTTGATCCCGCGCTCATCGACGAAGTTTCTCCAACCCATCTGACGCCGCGCGAGACGGTCTTGCTCAACGCGCGCGCAAAGTGCCGGGCCGTCGCCGCACGCCATCCCGGCGCCATCGTCCTCGGCGTCGATACCGTCGTGGCGCTCGGACACGAACTCTTCGGCAAGCCCGCCAATAGTGCCGCTGCATTTCGGATGCTGTCGCGACTGAACGGACACGCACACGAAGTCTTTTCGGGAGTCTGGATTGCCGCCGCTGCAAAACATCGGGAGCGCGGGTTCGTGGAGATGAGCCGAGTCCATTTTCGCTCGCTCTCCGACGACCGGTTGCGCGCCTATCTTGCCCGCATCGCACCGCTGGACAAAGCAGGCGCCTACGCAGCGCAGGACGACGAAGGCGAACTGATCGAGGCCGTGGACGGCTCGTATAGCAACGTGATCGGCCTGCCGATGGAGCGGCTTTCGCGCGTCCTCCGCGAATTCGCCCGCGGGCCGCTCTGAAATAAATGGAGGCGGCCCTCGCAACGATCGATCTGCCTGGCATTCGAAAGATTGCGAGCGGCAAAGTGCGCGAGATCTTCGATCTGGGCGACCGCCTGCTGCTTGTCGCCACCGACCGCATTTCAGCGTTCGACTGCATCCTGCCCACGCCTATTCCGCATAAGGGGGAAGTCCTCACGGCGCTTTCCGCATTCTGGTTCCACCGCTTCTCCTTTGTTGAAAATCATCTCATCGCGACCGACGCATCGTTATTTCCAGCGGAGCTGGCCCCCTGCGCTGGACGGCTTGCCGGACGCTCGATGATTGTTAAGAAAGCAAAGCCGCTCGCGGTCGAATGCGTTGTGCGCGGGTATCTCGCAGGTTCCGGCTGGAAAGAATATCAAGCGAGCCAGAGCGTCTGCGGCATTCCGCTGCCACCCGGCTTGCAACAGGCGTCCGAACTTCCCGAGCCGCTGTTTACACCGTCCACGAAGGCCGCATCCGGGCACGACGAAAACATCTCATGGGATGAATGCCGCCGCTTGGTGGGCGCCGATGCCGCAGAAGAAGCCCGGTCGCTCGCGCTTCGTATTTATCAGGAAGGTCGCACCTACGCTGCCGAACGCGGGATCATTCTCGCCGACACCAAGTTCGAGTTCGGCCTCTTTGGTGGCAGAATGATCCTCATCGACGAGTGTCTCACCCCAGATTCCTCCCGGTTTTGGCCTGCCGACCGATACCGTCCCGGCATTTCGCCGCCCAGCTTCGACAAACAATTTGTCCGTGATTACCTGGAAACGCTCCCCTGGGATAAGAAGCCGCCCGCGCCCGCCCTTCCCGACGAAGTGATAGCCAAAACAAGCGCCAAATATCTCGAAGCATACACCCGCCTCAGTGGTAGCGGCCTGTCGGACCAGAGACTGACGGGGGCGTGATTCTCGAAGCGAGTGGCCCATGGTCGAAGCGTTTGTCGAAGAAATGGCTCGCCGACACTTCCATGCAAAGGCACCCCTATTACTTGGTTGCGGCCTTGGAGAAATCGCCGGTTGGCAAGCTTTCAAGCGACCAAGTGCCCGCCCGCGCACGCACTCAGGATGACCGCCAAGGCAGTTCTCGCGCATTTCGCGTCTACAAATACCGGATTATGTAGTACTTCGCGTTGGCGCGGTGCGTTGGGATGGACGCTCCGTAGCCAAAACCGTACGCCGTTCCGTACGCCGTTGCTCGATTTCCAGCAACGAAGGCGTTAGCGTTCATGGTCGTGAAAGCGTTCCCTGTCGAAACGGTTCCCGCGAACTGCCGCTCATCGACCGACAAAAGAACGCCGTCTCCACCGTGCGCTTTGGCCATTGCGGCAATCCCTTTGTTCCGGCCAGCCATCGCAAGCGGTCCCGCTGCGCGGCTGTCAGTGATAACGCCGATGACTTGAAACTTTCTCGGAGGCGTTCCGTCCTGCCAAAGATCGATGCCGTCCACTTTGACGACCGCGCCGCCAGTCCCTTGCTGAACCGGAGCGCCTTGGTAGGCCGAAAAGTTCGTTGAAGCGCACCCGGCAAGCAGGACCGAAAGGAAGAGGAGTTTCACATCCCGGAAGGTCTATTGAGCCGGTCAACTCGGTGTCAACGAATGTCGCGACCTGTCAGCACTCGTTCGCAATCCCGGCGTGATTATCCGCTCGATCGAGCAATCTTCGCTCAGGACGTGAGTCACGGTATTGCTCACTGCAAACCGATGCTTCGCGTAGCTGATTGCGTGCTCCTTCTCCCGAAAAACCGGGCAGCAATCCTCGCTCGGTCGACGGTCGCGGCTTATCGCCTGATTCATTGCGAACTTCTACATCGAAGGAGCCGGAATCGGCGGTATCATTTGCGCAAGTTGACGCCGCAAGGTGGCGACGGTGTCCGCGACGTTTGCGAAATTGCTCTTCACGTTTCCTCCGCGATTTAAAAGGTCGTGAAGGCGCGCACGCTCGCGGCGCTCAAAGAAATGTGCGGCGTTCAAATCGCAAACCACGATCTGATACTTGCCTGGGGTAGTGACCCCTACGAGTTCATGAGTTTTTGGATCTTGAAATATGTGCTCGCCGTAATCCTTCTCTTTCGTCGGATTTAGAAGCCGTACCCCTTGTCTCGCGCGGGCCGCTGTAGGCCATTGCTGGCCTTTGGCTCCGTTGCAGTGCCGGGTTGCCGGAAGAAAATTATTGTAATGGTTTCGAATCTTTCCTTTGGGGCGAAAATGATCGACTTCCATGCACTTAAGGCCGCCGGCACGCTGCAAATGCTGCATTGAATACGCGCACCGACTCTCGAAGTCTCTCAAGAGGCTTTCAATTGCCTTACGGTATGTCGCGTTCGTGTATGTTTTCCGTGGCGTTGGACCACGGACAACCCTCGGATTGGAGCTGGACATATTCTTGCAGGGCATCGACCAGTTTTTTGGTCGCCTTTCGCTGCTTCAGTTCCCACAAGACTTCTTCTCCGGTCCTGCGATACACGAGACTGCGCCGTGTATGCTGAAGCGTTTTCAGTCTCGCTTTTTCCTGTTCAGTTGCTTCATCGAGCGCGAATTTTGCGGCGAGATCGGAGAATTCTCGCTGTAGGCCACGGGTCCATTTATCGATCGGAACGACGAAATTGTAATGCGCCTCCGACGAACCCTGAGGCGAGGGCGCAAAACTGTGGGGGAGGGGCAGCGCCGCCCTCTTCGGAAAACGCGACGATGCACGCCGTTGCCTTCCCTAGGTCGGCGTCAGCGTGATACGCCGATGCTGAGCTATTTGGAGGAAGGATCGCGATCATAAATTTTGGCGAGTAAATTCTTCAGCGTATCAATATCGCATCGAAGCAGGGCCAAGCCTGTGTTTATGCGGTTTCCAGAGTAAACCGGGAGTGGGTTGGAGTGGCAGCGCATACGGGATTTGAACCCGTGTACCAGCCTTGAGAGGGCTGTGTCCTAGGCCCCTAGACGAATGCGCCGTTTTGGACCGGATTCAGAGCATAGCGGGCATTTTCAAAGGGACAAACGGAAAGTGGCCTCTGCTTCCAGTCCGGCCTCATCGCTGGCCGGAAACGTTATCGCGCAGCCGTCGTGGCGGAGCGGATCGGCGGTTCGGTCGGCCGAACCTTTGTCTGAACAAGCAGCGAATTCGACGCTGCCCGCGCTTTTTTCAGCAATTCGGCGAAGCGGTTGTCGAGCTTCGCCATCCTGTCGTAAAGGCGGTTGTAGTAGAGTTTAAGGGCGGCGCGCCGGTCGTATTCGGTCGCTGCAGCAGCGGCGTCGTCGAGCGCTGATTGCACATTGGGATCGGTCTTGGCCGCCACTCGGGCGCGCTGAAAGCGGATGTGGGCGAGCACATCCTCCTCAGACTTCTCCGTTCGGCCGATTCGGGGCGCGTGGCTGGCTGCGGGTCCTGGCAGGGTGCCGAGGAGCTGCTCTCGGTTCGAGTCCTCAGGCGGCGCAGTGACCTCGCTCGGGAAAAGCTGAGGCGCCACCGGCGGGACCGGCTCGGTGCTGGGCGCGGGGGCGGCGCCGGGAAGCCGGTCGCGCGATGTAGTTTCCGTGTCGGCCGGGCTTGCGGTTTCAGGCCGGCCTTTCACTGGCAGCGTGGCGTCTTGCGCCACGAGAGGAGCGGCGGCCAGCAAGGCGGCTATAAAAAGAGGCGAGACACTCATGAGCAGCAGACTGCAACGTTCGGCGTTGAACCTTTAGGTTTCAATGCTCAAAATGTCCGCATCCGATGATTCAACGGCGATGTTCCACCACTGACAGGCTCGATTGCGCTCCTCGCGCTGTCGATCTGGCTGGCATGGAGCCGGTCGAGGCCGCCGCCGGGCTGGCTCATCTTCCGGGCCTCGTGTTCTTCGATTCATCGCATGAATCCGGATCCCCCGGCCGTGTTTCGGTGATCGCCGCGGATCCCATCGAGGTGATTGCCGGAAATTGGGACCGTGATTGGTCAAAGGTGCAAGAGTCCGTTTGCCGCCATGCCACGGGGGCCGACGTGGACGACGGTTTGCCGCATGGGTTTGCAGCGGGATTTATCGGGTACGACGGAGAGTTTCACTTCGGAATATACGACCGCGCGCTTTTCTTTCGGCACGGTCCTGGCACATGGGAAGAGATCGGTGCGCTTGCCGCTGAGATAGCGCCGCCCGCCACGGCGTCCCGTGCGCGGGCGCTCGATTTCCGGCCGGAGACAACGCGAGAAGCTTATTGCGAGATGGTGCGCCGGGCGCAGGAGTATATCGCGGCGGGAGACATCTATCAGGTAAACCTCTCGCACCGTTTCACTGCGGAATTCGAGGGCGACCCCTTCGAATTTTATAGGGCTTTGCGCCAGTGTTCCCCGGCTCCGTTTGCGGCATACCTGGATTTAGGAGAACGCGCCATCCTGTCCGCGTCGCCGGAGCTCTTCTTGAAGATGTCGGGCCGTTCGATTCTCACCCGCCCGATCAAGGGAACCCGGCCGCGTCGGCGCGAGCCAAATGCGGATGAGCTGTCGGCATACGACCTGATCACTTCCGCGAAGGAGATCGCCGAACTGGTGATGATCACCGATCTGGAGCGAAGCGATCTTGGGCGAGTGTGCGAAATCGGCAGCATCGTTGTGCGTGAGCTGCTCGCGCTGGAGCGGTACGAGCAGGTGTTCCATCTCGTCTCGGCGGTGGAAGGCCGGCTGCTGCCCGAGATGGATCCTGTGGAGGCGTTGCGCGCGTGTTTTCCCGGCGGCTCAATCACCGGCGCGCCAAAGAAGCGGGCGCGCGAGATCGTGGCCGAACTCGAGAAGACCCCGCGCGGCATCTACACCGGCGCGATCGGTTGGTTCGGATTCAACGGCGAAAGCCAGTTTAGCATTGCGATCCGCACGGTTGTCACAGAGCCGGGCCGCGCGCATTTTCATGTCGGAGCAGGGATTGTGGCCGACTCGAAGCCGGAGAGCGAATGGGAGGAGACCCTGCACAAGGCGGCTGGGATTCTGCTGGCCGCGGAAGGCGATCGCTCTATCCTTTGATCCGATCGAGCGCTTTTTTAGCGGCGTCGCGCACCGGTTCGCTATCGTTTTGCGCCTTGGCTTCGAGGACCGGGACAGCTTCCCGCGCCCCTGCTCCGAGATCGCCGAGGGATTCGCACGCAAACGCGCGGACTTTCGGGTCTTTGTTGTTCAAAACCGTGAGCAGCGAAGGGAGGTCTCGCACATGGATCGCTTTCAATGTATCGATGGCGGTCTGGCGTTCCAAGTCGCGATCGAGCATCGGGATTAATTCTGGCACGGCGGCGGAAGCCTTTTCGCCAAGTCCCCGAAGTCCGATCGCTGCCACGCGCCGCACGCGCCCGGATTCCTCCTTGAGCGCCTTGAGGAGGATCGGCAGGAGCTTGGCTTCATCCTGCTCGACCTTGGCGACGACCTGCAATGCCGCAAGCCGTATCTCACGATCGTCGCTTTTCAAAGCTTCGTAAGCGACCGGCCCGATTTGATCGGCTGGGCGGCCGATCCCGGACAGGGCGGAAAGAGCGGCTATCTTTACTTCGCGATCTTTGCCGCGAGCCAGTTCGAGAAGCCGACCCGCAGCCGGTTCAGATGGGGCGCCAATTTTCCCCAGAGTTTCGGCGGCGGCCGACTGGAGGGCCGGTTTGTCGAGGTCTGCTGTAAGCAACGGGACGGCTGCTTCGGCGCCGGCTGCTCGATCGCCCAGGGCGCGCATCGCGGCAAGCTGCGTGCCCGCATCTTTATCCGAAAGAAGGTCGATCAAGCCTGGAACAGCAATTTTTTCGACCGCTCCCATCGATGCCAGGCCGGCAGCGGCTGCCTTGCGCACCTCGGGCGCGGCATCGTCGAGCGCGGCCTCGAGTTTGGGGCGCATCGATTCACGCTGTGTTCGCACCGTGGCGAGGCTTCGCAAAGCGGAGGCGCGTACGGATGGATCGGTATCGGCAAGCAATCCTGAGAGCGCCTGGATCGTCGCAGGCGAGTCGATCGGAAGATCGGCGAGCGCCTGCGCGGCGGCGGCGCGAATGGGTGCTTGGGGCGAGGTTAATCCGGCGAGCAGGGCGGGTTTCGCCGCAGCGCCCATGTTGCGCAGCGTGCGGAAAACCCACTCCTCCCGCGTTGGATCGGCGCCCGAAGAGAGTTCCTTCAGGAGCAACGGCAGCATCGCCTCACCGATTTGCGAGATCGCATCCGTGAACTCCGCGTCGTCGGGCGCAGCCTTCGCGCATGCCAGGAGGGCAGGGCCTGCCGGCGCCGCTTCGGCGCCCATGAGGCTCAATACGTGAGCGGCGCGGTCTCTCATTTTGGGATCGGGATCGTTCAAAGCCGCCTGAAGCGCGCTTACCGCGGGAGCGAGCGGGCGAACCTGAGCGAGCGCGTTGGACGCAGCATGGCGCACCATCTCATCGGGCGCTCGAAGCGCTTCCACGAGCAATGGGACGGCAGCTTCCCTGCTTGCTCCTATTCGAATGAGCGCTGGATAAGCGGCTGCGCGCACTGCCGTATCCGGGTCGCTTCGGGCCAAATCGAGAAGGCGGGCGGCTGTCGCCGAGGCGAGCTTCCCGAGACCGCTGAGCGTCCGGACGACCGTCTGTCTCACCTGCGCATCGGGCGAGCCGAGGCAATCCGCGACGGGTTGAACCGATGCGGGACCAAACTCGATAAGTGCGCCGATCACGGCGTTTTGTAATTCGGAATCTTTGGCGCCCAGATTACCGATGAGCGCGGGAATGGCATCGTGCGCAGCAGATCCCATCTTACCGAGAGCTTGCGCCGCGCCTTGGCGGAGGGGCGTGTCCTCGCCCGAGAGTGCCTTGATGAGCGGTGGTATGGCATCGGGTCCGATGCGGCTGAGCGCGTAAGCTGCCCGCATGGCCGATTGCTGGCGCCCCTGATTTCGGGCGCCGCGCACTTTGCGGCTATCGAGGGCATCCACAAGCGCCGGGATGGCTTCCCTCGCATCTGGCCCCAGTTCGGCTAGGGAATCGAGGGCGTTCGTGGATACCTGCCGGTCTTGATCGTCGATTGCCTTCGCGAGCGCGGAGACCACATTGGACGCGGCGCCGAGGTGGCCCAGTTTTGTGGCGGCATCGCGCCGGACTTGGTTGCTCCCTGAGCCGATCTCGCGCAGGGCGGCATCGCGCGCCGCCGAATCGTCCGCGACCGAAATGACCGGCAGCAGGAGGAGAAACGCCGCAAGGAGAGAGATGCCGGACGATCGCTTCTGCGAGAGCTTATGCATCGAGGCATCGGAGCGCCCCTGTGCTGTCGCCGAATCGCTCGAGAGGCGCGCCCGCGCGCTCCAGCATGGAAACCAGCAGATTGCACATCGGAGTCTCCGCTGGGTAAGTAATATGGCGGCCTGAAGTGATCGTGCCCCCGCCGCGTCCGGCCATCACCAAGGGCAGATTCGAGTGATCGTGGCGGTCGCCGTCGGCGAGGCCGCCGCCGTAGAGGAGCATGCAATTGTCGAGGAGCGTCCCTTCGCCTTCCGGGATCGATTTGAGCCGATTCAGAACGTAGGCAAACTGCTGCACGTGGAAGCGATTGATCTCGCGGATCTTCATCTGCTTCGCGTGATCTCCCTGATGGTGCGAAAGCGTGTGGTGCCCGTCGGATACACCGATATTCCGGTAGCTGCGATCGGATCCTTCATTGGCCAGCATGAATGTGCAGACGCGCGTCACATCCGCCTGGAAGGCGAGCACCATCATATCGCACATGATCCTTGCATGCTGCTCGTAGCTTTCCGGGATGCCCTCGGGGATTTCGTAACCGGCGGCAACTGTCGAACCGGCGGAGGCCACCAAATGCTCGGCATTTTCGACCCGCTGTTCGATCTCACGTATGGCGGTAAGATACTGGTCGAGCTTTTCACGGTCGCGTCCGCCCACCTTCGAAGAGAGCGATTTCGCATCGTCCATCACAAAGTCCAGGATGCTCTTTTCGTACAGCTTGCGGCGAGTTGCTCCCTCGCTTTGCTGCTTTGGGAGATCCTTAGCAAAGAGGCGCTCGAAGACGAGGCGCGGATTGATTTCGCGCGTCATGGGGGTCGCTTCATCGCGCCACGAGAGATTGTTGGAGTAGGCGCAGGAGTAGCCCGTGTCGCACTTGCCGCCCTGGCGGCCGGGTTCAAGACCGATCTCCAAGGACGGGAATCGCGTCTCGCGACCGATCACCTGGGCCGCGTGCTGATCCGCGGACTTCCCGAGGCGCATCTGCGATCCCTCGCTTTTAAGCGGCTGCACTCCGGTGAGCCAAGTGGCCGCGGAGCGCGCGTGGTCGCCGCCGCCGTCCCCATTTGGGCGCCCTTTATCCTGCGTCAACCCATTGAGGATGAGCAGGTCTTCCCGATGCGGGCGGAGCGGCTGCAGGATCCAGGGCATTTCGTAATCCGCGCCGTCAGCCGTGGGCACCCAATCCGGCATATGCACGCCGTTCGGCACAAACATGAAGGCCATGCGTACGGGAGCCTTTCCTGCGGCGGCGGCGCCGCTTGCAACGGCCGCGAAGCTGCGGCTCGGCATCATCGCTTCAAGCATCGGGAGCGCGATCGTGGCCCCGAGGCCGCGTAAAAAGGTGCGGCGTGGCAGGATAGGCGGTTTATTCATAACGGAGTCGGTACGTAAAGATTCATCGGGCAGAGCGTGATTTCTTAGTTTTGGGCGATTCCATCGGGGGCCCGGCATTTTAGGAACGGATCGCTTGAGACGATGCCAAGAACGAGCGCCGAGAACTTGTCGCCTTTGTCTGAGAGGCTGGTCACGATGGAATCGATCGCGCAACGATCGTACGATTCCACGCCGCGTCCCAGCGCGTAGGTCATCAGCTTTTCCGCAAGCGCGACCTTGAAGTTTTTACCCGATTTGAGGATCTGCTTCAACTCGCTCGGCCCGCTGAATTGCTTGCCACTCGGCAGTTTGCCGGATGCGTCGATCGGAAACTTTCCATCCTTGTCGCGCCACGCGCCGGTTGCATCGAAATTTTCCAAGGCAAATCCCAAAGGGTCCATCCGCTTGTGGCAGGCCGCGCATTCTTCCCGGGCGCGATGCGCTTCCAATCGCTGCCGGAGCGAGCCCGATTGATTCACCTTATCCTGCTCAGGAAGGGGAGGCACGTTGGCGGGCGGTGGTGGAGGTGGCGTGCCGAGGATTTGTTCGAGCACCCATTTTCCGCGAATCACAGGCGATGTCCGGGTCGGTGTCGAGGTGGCGAGAAGCACGCCTCCGAGCGTCAGCACGCCGCCGCGAGGCGATTCCGGAGAGAGCGCCACTTTGCGGAAATCAACGCCTTTTACGCCGTCAATGCCATAGTACTGCGCGAGTTGTTCGTTGAGGAATGTGAATTTGCCGTCAACCAGATCGTAGATACTGCGATCCTCCTTCATTACGGCCTCGAAAAAGCGTTCGGCTTCTTCCTGCATCAGGCTTTTCAGCCCCTCGTTCCATTTTGGGAAGGTCCCCGGGTCGGGGCTGACGACCCAGATGTTTCGAAGCTGCAGCCACTGGTCGGCGAAGCTGTTTACAAATTCCCGCGCCTTCCAGTCCTTCAGCATGCGGCGGGTTTGCTTTTCAAGGTTGCCCTCCTTCAGTAGTTCGCCGCGTTCGGCCAGGCCGAAGAGTTCTTCGTCTGGCATGGAGTTCCACAGGAAATACGAGAGACGGGAAGCGACTTGGAAATCGTTCAGCGTGCGAATCTCGCCGGATTTCGGGACGGTCGCATCGAGTTCCCATCGGAAGAGGAATTCCGGAGAGCAGAGCACCGCTTGAACGGCCACCTGCATTCCCTCGAGAAATGAGCCTTTTTGCCGCATCGCGAGATCGACGAATTGCGCGACCCGCTCGACTTCGCCGTTGGAAACTGGCCGACGATAAGCCCGCTTCAAAAATGGAGCGAGCAGTTCGCGCGCGACGGCGTGCTCTTCGCCCGGCTTCGGCATTTTCACGATCAAGCTGCGGTGGCTTTCCGGTAATTGAGGATCGAGTCCGGGCGGTCCGGCGACCTCGAGATAGCGCAGATAAACGTTGCGATCACCGCGCAGTTTGGGATTCGAATTCGTCGCATCCACATAGTTGTTAAGATACGCAAACGCCACGCGGTGCGCTCCATGCTCGACATGCGCGGGCACTTCGTAAGTCGCCGATTGTTCCTCGGTGACTGGCACGCTCAGCACCTTGAGTTCCTTGCCGTCGAGCCGTACGGCGAGCTTCGGAGGCTCCGTGCCCGCCTGGTCGCCGTACGCACGCACCTTGAGGATGTAATCGCCATCCTTTGGGAAGTCGATTTCGCGTGAAGCTTCACCCTCGCGCATGAAGGCCAGCGTATCGTCTTCCAGCGCGTGGATCGCGGGCTCCAGTTGTGGACCGAAGCTGGAGCCTTTGAAGCGGGGCAGCTTTGCCTTGCCGTCTGCTACGATCGCTTTCGTGGCGATCTCTCCGGCTGCCGCCATGAATTTCTCCATCAAAAGCGGCGAGAGCGACAGCACGTCGGCGATGTTATCGAAGCCGTATCCGACCTCGTCGTTTGGGAAGTCCTCGGGCCAGTAATCCACATGCAGCAGGTCGCGCACGGTGCACCGGTATTCGGAGCGGTTCAGCCGACGGAGAGTGACCCTGCCCGGATTGCGATTGGTAGTGCAATCGAGCTTCGAGAGCTGGCCATCGAGAAAGCTGAGCAGGAGATGCCGCTCGCCCTCTGTCGGCTGCGGCTTCTTTTCAGGCGGCATATCGCCGTTCTCGAGCACCTCGGCCACTTTGTCCCAAACGGCGCGGTGCTGCTCCATTTTCGGAGAGGCGGCCACTTCCTCGAGATTTACATCGCCCTTTTTCTTGTCAGGATTATGGCAATCGAAACAGTACTCCTCGAGGACAGGCCGAATGTCTTTTGCCAGGGTAAGCGGACCGTCTGCTGCGCTTAAGATCCCGGCAGGCGCGAGCATTCCACAAGCCAGGAGGCTCGTGCAGAAGTGGCGCGCGATGGATGGATTTCGAGACATGTGTGCAAACGGGAGTATCGCTCAAAACAAGGATTCTTCAAGGGGCGCTGGGTTTCTCCTGAAGCCGCGAAGAGGGGAGGGATAACGGGTTGGACGCACAGGGGTCCATGCAGGGAAGAGTTCACGCGGGCGCGCGGAGGGGCGATGGATTGGACGCACAGCGCTCCGACTCGTGGCAGGATCCGGCTATTTGCCTGGCACGCTTACTTGTGGTCGAGGTAGGTCTGCCAGTCTTCGGGGAGCGGGGCGCGTTCGACGGAATCGGCGATGCGTCCTTCAAAGGGAGGGGAGAATTTGGTGCTGGTGCCGTACACCATGATAGCGCTCGCAGGGCCTTCGACACGAAGGGCGTGGGCCACGCCGGGCGGGATGACCACGCCTGCATTGTTGGGTCCGCGATGATCGTCCCCTTCCATGAGGAATCGCATGGTGCGGCGCTCCATGCCCGCCCGTTCATCCACAAGAAACATCTCGATGACGCCCTGCACAAAGAACATCACGTCCCACTGCTCGCGATCGTAGAGGCGGGCGGAGTAATTTGAAGGCGCATCGATGAAGAGTCCGCGGAACCAAGCGGCGGCGTCCGCGCCTTCCGGGATGCAGGGAGGATGAATGTGGAAACCTTTCGCGGTTCCGGCAAACATCTGCGCCGTGGCCCATTGGCGCGGCCAGAATCCGATCTGGGAGAGGATGCCTTCATCCTGGCGGGCAAACTCGCCGAAAAAGCCGCGGTGCCGCTGTGGATAGATCCGCCTGCCGAACAATTCGACGCCCGGAATCCAAGCGCCTGCAAGCGAGTCGCGCGAGGCGCCGATGAGTTCACCGGCCTCGACTCCGGTGGTGGCGAGCCGTTCGGGAAGCGATTTCGCGGAATAATCGCGCTGGGAGAGAGCGGCGCGCGCATTGGCGGTGAGGCCTTGCCAGAGATCGGTCATAAACGGGCAGCGTAGCGGCTCATGGGAACGGGCGCAACCGTGCGTGGGTTCACGCGGGGGCGCTGGGATCGGCGGGGAGGGCGCGTTCACTGCTCCATGCGCGGGAGGGGTCACGCGAAGCTGGGTGACGTGGGACTACCATTATAATGCGAACGCCGGGACGGAGAATGATTGCTCGTCGCTCGCGCAGGGCTATGGCAACAGTCTCCTAACTAAGGCGTCTTAACCCTAAAGAATGCGGGGAAGGACGGGTAATTGATGCTTGTCGATGTTGTGCCGTCTCCCGCCGAGGGGACGGTTGCGACGACCGTCCACGGTCCGTTTAAATCGCTGGCCGCTTCGACTCGGTAGGCCAGCCCAGCGATGCTGAGCCAAGTGAGGGAGCATTACCCCGGAGCCGGGTATTTGCGTCGCGGTGACGCGAAAAGTCGAAGTCGGGTCAAGTGGATTGGTATGGGCGAGATACTCGCTGAAATTGTCAAGGCCATCGCCGTCGGGATCGTCGGTCGGCAAGGACATGTCGCTCGCCATGCCTGCGGCATGCCCGAAGTACCAAGCCGTCCAACCCTGCGGTATGCCGCCGACAAGGATGCCGCCGGGATAATCCGGCGCCTTTCGACCGAACGCCCCGGTGGCATTTGCCGTGTTCCAATCTGAGTATAGCTGATTGATCGGATCGCCGCTGGGCGCAGTCTGGATGTAATCCGTTTCGACCTCGGCCGCCTGAAAAGTGATGTTTTCCGTAACGTCGGAGCCATCGGCAGAGAATGATTGGCCGGTGAGCATTACGTTCTTGAACGTGAGGCTCCACGATTCCACCCGGAGCGGCGCGCGAAGGACGATTACCATCTTGAGTGACCTGAAGGCGGCTCCGCTGACCACGGAATGAAAAAAAGCAGGCGTAGTCGAATCGACGGCTTTGACAATCGTCACCGGCTGGAAGCTAGGTTTAAACGAGTTGGCCTCGCCGCTTGTAAAGCCGAGAACGGAGATCCAGCCGGAGTAGAGCGGATCCGCGCTATCGCCTGTGATCGCACTATTTCCAGCGGGCGTTGCTTGCAGGAACACGTCAAACGCGGGAGCGGCCGAGGCGCTTTCGATTGCCAATTGTAACAGGCAAAGCAGCGACAATTTCCACATAACGGCCGTGTTGTGCATTCCGCAGCCTAAAAGCCGTTCGAATTGGTCGTCAAATTCCAGGATTGAATCACCGGCGCGCCCAAGCTTCCGTCCGGATTGACGGGCCAGTAAGTCATACGCATCTCGCCCGCACTAAAACTGACCGCTTCGGAGAGACCCGAGTCGCCTGCGTTTGCGCTTGTGCTGGAGCTTGCGATATTAACTAATTTGAAGTCGAGGCGCAATAAAGTCACCGGCGAACCGCTCACTAACTTCACGAATTCGACGGTTACGTCCCCCGATGGACCGGGTGGCGTGACTTTCGAGCCTGTAACAATCGCCTTAAAGATTTGCGGGCTGAGCTCATCCACCGGCTTCACAAATGTGATTGCTGAAAACGAAGGTTTTCCGGAGCCTCCCCCGCCGCCCCTCCTGTGCCTGGCGAGTACATTTCAGATGAGATCATTTTTTCGGCGGAACGTCAAGGTCAGCGATTCCAGGTGAAATCTGTCCAAATTGCGTTCCGCGGCGAGAGGAAGGCAGGCGGGTGAAGAAGGAGTGTTGGGTGTGGACGCTCCGATGCTCATGACGGAGGGTTTACGGCTTGACTTCGGGGGCGAGGAGCCTTCAGGATGAGGCGACTAAATCAAAAAATACGAGGGAAATACACCATGCCAAAAAACACAATAAACGAGGCCGCTCCCACTTCCCCCGGGGAGAACGGCCGCAAGAAAGGCGCTTTTCAAATCGCGCAGGAACCGGTGACGGCGGGCAACGCTCCGGAAGGCGCGGCGCCCGAGGCGAGCCAGCCTTCCGATGAGGCGCAGCGCCCGCAGGCGCCGGCGTTTGAGGATCTGGGATCGCTGCCGGCGACGTATCATCAGGATCATCTTTTTCTGATCGCGCGGGATCCGCGGTGGCTTTTTGCCTATTGGGATTTCGATTTCGCGCGGTTTCACCCATCGGAGATGCGGTACGGGTATGTGCAATTCTTTCTGAAGATTTCGCGTGAGGACGGAGGGCAGGAGGCATCGGTGGAGATCAAGCCGGAAGCGCGAAATTGGTACGTGGCGGTGAATCATCCGGACACGACCTACGTGGCGGAGATCGGATATTTCGGCAAGGAGGGCGAGTGGCGTTCAGTCGCGGCTTCGCAGCGGGCGCATACGCCGCCAGACTCGCTGGCGGCGGATACGAACGCGGTGGATTTCGCGACGGTGCCGGCTCATTTGAGTTTCGAGCGTTTGCTCGAGTTGGTGCAGGAGCGGATGAGCGACGGAGAAACGCTGATCGCGGCGCTGGCGCGGGTGGCTTCGGAGGGAAGGATCGAATTCAGGCCCGGCAAGGAGCCGACGTGGACGGAAGAGCAGAAGCGGGTGCTCGCGGCCCTGCTCGGTGACAGCCTGGTGGACCGGATGGGTCTTGGCTCGGCGGAACTCGATGAGTTGATCCGAAAGCAGCTTCAACAGAAGCTTTTCAGCGAATCGGCGAGCGGACTTTCGCTTGGGATCGGTGGCGAGCTGGCGCCTGGCACGCAAAGCCTTTTCAGCGCGATTGGGGCAAGCTGGAGCGCGCAGCCGTTCAGCATACGGACGGAACGCGGCTTCTACATGCACGTGAACGCGGAGATCATCTTCTATGGCGGAACGCATCCGGACGCGAAGGTGACGCTTCTCGGGAAGGAGATCGCGCTGACGCCGGAGGGGACGTTCCGGTATCACTACCGACTGCCGGATGGCGATTTCGAGCTGCCGATCGTGGCTACGTCGCCGGACAAAGTGGAGCAGCGATCGGCGACGCTCAGTTTCAAACGGGGAAGCGAGCGGGTGGGCGAGGTCGGAGCCTCGAATCAACCGCCGCATCTCGATCCGCTCGCGGGACGGAAATAGGGGCGAGGAGACTTTGGACAGGATTAACAGGATTAACGGGAATGGTCGTTTCTGAGTTCGGCGTCCCACTCGGCGAGGAGTTCTTTGATGTGGGGAGGGGAGCGGACTGGCAAAAAACCATGCCGACTGATAAGCGCGCCGGCTGCCCGCAGAGCGTATTGAAGCTAAAGAAGCCGGTTTACGAAGCACCCCGGCGCCCCGAAACTCTTACCTCATCCAAATATGACATACGAAAATAATCCGACAGGCAGCGGTTCCGCCGCAGGCGCCGCGCATGACAACCTCGAAGCCGTCAAGGCGCACGCCAAACAGGCCGCTGACGATATCCGCGCGGCGGCGTCCGCCAAGGTGGATGAATTGCGCGGCAAGGCCGGCGATTACTACGATCAGGCGCGTGGACGCGCCGAGGAATACTACGACCAGGTGCGCGACCAAGCGCGCACGCAGCAAGACGATGGGGAGGCTTACGTTCGCGAAAATCCATTGCGGGCGGTGTTGATGGCGGCAGGCGCCGGGTTTGTTCTCGGGCTGGTCTTCCGCAAGTAAAGGCCCACCGACTTCAGGGGCAGCCATCATGCCAGGTACTACAGATCGTCCGCGAGACGCCCGGAGCCAGGGGGTGTTTGAGCATGTTGCGGGGTTTTCATCGGCGTTTGCCGACTATCTGCGGCTAAGGCTGGTGCTTGCCGGGATGGAAGCGAAGGACGCGGCGATCAATTACGCGATCGTGGCGGCGCTGGGGATCGGAGCGCTTGTAGTGATTGTGTTTGGATGGCTGTTTTTCTGCATTGCCCTTGTCTTTGCAATTGCCGCGCTCATTCCCGGCGAGCACCCATGGATCTGGGTGATGTTTGGGATGGCGCTGCTGCACTTTGCAGCGGCGATTGTGGCCGGAGTGCTTGCCCGCTCGAAGATCGGGACACCGGTCTTCACCGATACCTTAAACGAATTCAAGAAAGACCAGCAATGGCTGACCCCAACGACCGCAAGGCAAGTATAACCGCTCAACTGGACCGGGCGCGCTCGCGCATTACGTTCAACCGGCGAGAGCTTTCCGGTGATCTGAATGTGCCAGCCAGGCTGAAGGCGAGCATCGATGATCATCGGGGCGTGTGGCTTACCGTGGCGGGGCTGGTGGGTCTGATTATTGCGAAGATTCCACCGCGGACGAAGAAGGTGGTGCTCGACCGCAAGGGCGTGGTGCGAAAGGAACAGCTCGAGGAGGTCGGCAAGTTTGGGCTGGTTCTTGGGGTGCTTAAGGTGGTGCTTAATCTCGCGAAGCCGCTGATTATTTCCTGGGCGACGAAACGCTTTGCGTCGGGCGCGCGCGGGCGCGCGGATTATCGGCAGCGGGGGTGAGGGGTTTTCACGCAGTGGCGCTGGGGTGCGGAGCGGGAGGAGAGGTTGGAAGGGCCGTGGAGTTGGACGCACAGTGCTCCGATGCGTGGGAGGGTGTGCGGTGCATGCTGCGGATAGTGCGGCGCAGGTCTCGACTCTCCTTAATTTCTGACTGCCGATCTGGTTAGGCGGGGCAGGCGGAGGGGGTGAGGGCCTCTTTGAGGGCGGTGAATCTGGCGCGGACGGCTTGTTCGGGGAGGAAGGTGGTGCGGACCTGCCACCAGAGGCGGGGCATGCAGCCTTCGGGGACGCGGAGCTTTGCTTGGAGGCGATCGATGGCCTCCGGCCGGTCGTATGTTTGGAGGAAAGCGAGGGCGCATGGGAGCCAGCGATCCGCGGAAATGCGGCCGACCATGTCCTGAAGGAAGACGAGCAGGTCGTCGGAATGGCGCTCGATTGCCGGGAGGGACCGGTCGTGCATCATCTCGAAATCGATCAAGCGCGCGCGGCTGCTGGATTGGTCGTAGATGAAATTGCCGATATGGGGATCGCCGTGGGACCAAAAATCTCCGAAATAGGAGCAACGGCTCGAATGAGCCCGCAGGAGTTCGCGAGCGGCGGTGGCTGTCATCTCAGGCGTCAAGGAGCCGCCATCGAGATGGCGTGTAAGGTTGATGCCGGGCATTTCGTCGGCAGCGACGCTGCCCGCGCCTTCCGCGTACGCATGGAAGCCTTCGCTCTGGTGAAGGCGCTCGAAGCAGCCGACTTCCCATTGCTGCCACGCGGAGCGATCGGCAATGGCGCGCACAGGAGTGCGGGCGGCGCAAAAGAAGCGGTTGGCGCAGGCCATGATCGGGGCGGCGATAGGCCGCCGCTTCTTTATCCAGACAGCACGACCATTCCGAATTTCCCTCGAAATTGCGTTGATCTTGATGCGTTCGACGATAGCCCCCGCGGCGGCGGACATTTGGCTCATGGAGCGGGAGCGGCTCGGTGGGGCGTAGGCATCCGTTGATACGGCGTCGGCGTAATCAAGCGTGTTATGGCCCTGCATATCGGGAGCGGCAAAGCCTAAAAGTTGATCGGAGCGGTTCACGCGAAGTGGTTCACCGGAAGAGTTTCACTTCCGAGAATCGCGCGCAACGTCCATTCTGTTTGGATTGCGGTAATCCGCAACATTCACTTCCAGGCTGGGCGGCTCTGAGGTTCGCGATGGATCTCCCGACAAAGCTTGGAATTCTGGCCGATGCAGCGAAGTACAACGGTCTCATGCTCGAGCAGCGGAGGCGATCGGCGGCCTCGGATTGATCACTGGGAGGGGGATCTGCCATTCATTCACGCCGGATGGGCGGTGTGTCTCGCTTTTACGACTGCCTATACTGGATCAATCGAGTATCGAGCGCTGTACATCGCGCACTCTTTGTCGCGGATCTGCCCTTCTTAGGGAATAAATGCCTGCGGCGCAGCATTATTTTTGAGCGAGGATGTAAGAAAAACGTTGAACATGTCGCTCCGTCGGTGCGTCTTCTCATTACAGCCAGCTTGTTTCCCCCAAGGCGGAGCCAGTGCGGAACGCCGCCGGGTCCCGAGCGGCCTCATAACAACAAGAAACCAACCAACCATATCTAAATGATCAAACAATCGCTAGTGACCCTCGGCCTCGTTGCGGCCTTTGCAGTTTGCGCGCCGATGACCGGCTTCGCCGCCAAGAAGGAGAAGGCTCCCGCGGCAGAGCCATCGGAGAGGCTCATTCCGTATCACGGCAAAGTGGACAGCGTGGATGCGACAGCCAAGACCTTCACGATCAAAGGGAAGGAAAAGGATCGCGTCTTCAGCGTGACCGACAAGACAACAATAATGAAAGACGGCGCTGCCGCCGATCTCGCGGCGCTGACCGCCGGAGAGGAAGTGCATGGCTCGGCGAAGAAGACCGGCGACAACTGGGAGGCGGTGAAAGTGACCGTCGGGGCCAAAGCCAAGGGAGCGAAGAAAGAGGAGGCGAAGCCCGCCGGTGCAGGCGCGGCGAAACCCGACGCAGCATCCACGCCAGCGGAAGCAGGACCAGGCGCGGGAAAGCCCGCGGATCCAGCCGCTCCGGCTCCCGCCGAAAAGTAGCAGGGAATTCCGACGCGGCAGGCTTGTCCGGCCGCGTCTGCAAAAGCTCCGGCGTTCGCTTCGGCGAGCGCCGGAGTTTTGTTTTTTGTAAGAATACGAGAAACTGGCCTTGCAAACGGCTCCAGACCCTTCATACTCGTCGGCTCTTTTCCTTTCTATCTGCCCATTTATGTCCACCGAACTCATGACGGAACTTCTCGAGGCTGGAGTCCACTTTGGCCACCAGACCAAACGCTGGAACCCCAAGATGAAGCCGTTCATCTTCGAGAAGCGCAACGCGATCTATATCATCAACCTCGGCGAGACCGTAAAGCAGCTTCACTCGGCCACGGACTTTCTATCGGGAATCGCCAGCAAGGGCGGGAAGGTGCTTTTCGTCGGGTGCAAGAAGCAGGCGCAGGAGGCAATCAAAGAAGCGGCGCAAGCTTGCGGGCAATTTTACGTAAACCAGCGCTGGCTGGGGGGCACGCTCACGAATTTGCAGACCATCCGGAAGAGCGTCGGTCGGATGACGTACATCGAGCAACTGGAGAAGCAGCCTGAGTTTTCGAAGATGGGCAAGCAGGAGATCGCGGCTGTGAAACGCGAGGGTGAGAAGCTCAAGCGCAACCTGGAAGGCGTGCGCACGATGGACAAGCTCCCGGACGCGCTGGTGATCATCGACACGACGCGGGAGGAGATTGCGGTCGCGGAAGCGCGCCGGCTCAAAATTCCGGTTGTTGCCATTGTGGATACGAATTCGGACCCGGAAGTGATCCAATATCCGATTGCCGGGAACGACGACGCGATCCGCGCGATCCGCATTGTGCTGCAAAAGCTCGTCGATGCGATCGTTTCGACCCAAGGGACGAGCGCGAAGAAGGAGCAGGCCGCGCTTTCCGGGATCGGCGATTAAATCCGAGAGGCCGAACGCTTCGCCAGATTGGGATCGCGCCCGCCTCGACTTGGACTGCCACGCCATTGGCTTCCGTGCAGGGACGCCCTCCAATCATTACCTGAATTTTCCCATGAGTGCCATTATCGACGCCCAGCTTGTAAAAACCCTTCGTGAGAAGACGAATGCCGGCTTGATGGAGTGCAAGAGAGCGCTTTCCGAATCGAACGGGGACTTGGAAGCTGCTGTGGACATTCTTCGGAAGAAGGGCGCCGCGAGCGCCGCAAAGAAAGCGGACCGGGAAGCGAAGGAGGGCGTAATCGCCCAAGCCATTCTGCCGGGTGCGAAGGTCGGCGTGCTCGTGGAGATCAATTGCGAGACCGATTTCGTGGCGAAGAACGACGCCTTCCGCAGTTTCTGCGACGAGATGGCGCGTAAAATCGCGCAGCAGGCGGATGTCGATCTCGAATCGGATCGTGTGGCTGCGGTGCAAAAGATCGGGGAAAACGTGCGTATTCGCCGCCATGAGCGGATTGAGGTGAAGGAGAGCGGGTTGGTGGCCGCATACATTCATACCGGCGGAAAGGTGGGGGTGCTCGTCGAGGTGGGAGCGAAAAAACCGGAGACGGCAAATCACGAAGAGTTCAAGCAACTCGTCCGCGATATTACGCTGCAGATCGCTGCGGCGAATCCGGTATGCGTGAATCGCGATTCCGTGCCGTCCGCGCTGGTGGATCGCGAGCGCGATGTTTACCGCGGCCAGGTGCCTGCGGGGAAGCCAGCGAACATCGTGGAAAAGATCGTGGATGGAAAGATGGACAAGTTTTACAGCCAGTCCTGCCTGCTCGACCAGGCGTTCATCAAGAACGGGGATCAGACGATTTCCCAACTGCTTGAGGAAAAGAGCAAGGCTTTGGGAGAAAGCATCAGCATCCACCGGTTCATCCGCTATATGGTCGGCGAGGAGACCGGAGCGGCTGCTCCTGCAGGCGCCTAAGCGGCTAAAGCGGCTAAAGCGGCTCAGGAGGCCGAGTATTTATTGGCGGGCGCGCGCGGTTACTTCACGACGCCGAACTCGCCGCGGCGGTTCTTTGCCCACGCGGATTCATTGGAGCTTGGATCGGCAGGCATCTCGGCTCCGAAGCTCACGGTCTGAATCTTTCCACCATTGGCGCCGGCATTCATCAACGCCTGGCGGACCGCGAGCGCGCGCCGCTCGCCGAGACCGCGATTGTATTCGGGAGTGCCGCGCTCGTCGGTGAAGCCGGCGACGATCACGGTGGAATTGGATTGCCGCAAGAATTCGGCGACCTCGCTGATTTTGGACCGCTCGGCGCCTTCGATGTCGTAGCTGTCGAAGCCGAAGTAAACGGGTTTAAATCGATTGCGATCGACATTATTTCCGAGGAAGGAGACGCCTTCCTGGCGGTCTGGAAGGGCGGTTCCGTTCACATTGTCGCTGTCGCTTCCGTATGTTCCTTTACCCTTCATATTGGCGCACGAACTCAGAGAGAGGGCCAGGGCGGGGAGGAGGAGGGAGGCTGCAAACTTGGGAACGCAAAACGACATGCGTGATACTTATGGAATGGGGATGTTTTAGCCAAGTTCCTTTTGCGGTTAAATGTGCGGCGTGGTTTTGGTCACGCGGAGAGGGAGGGTTTGGGCTTCTTGGGGTGGAACGCACGGCGATCCATGCTGGGATGGGTCACGCGGGGGCGCGGAGGGCGCGGGGGACTGTGGGGTTGGATGTCTGATGTCGCCACGGGTTCACGGTGACCGAACGAGCAGGACTAGGCAAAGTGCTGGGGAAGTTAGCGAAGAGGAGGAAGGGAGGGAGCGGACCGGGGGCGCCGAGTCTGTGGCCGCTGGCGCGGGGTGTGGTGGGCCGGTGTTGTTTTTAGTGCGCGCTCGCTTCTCGCGGGTATTGTCCACGCTCTTCAAAAAGCCGCCATGCTCATGACCGACTCTGTTTGCTGGATCGATTGCCCTTCCTGGGAATTGGATTTCTATGGATTACCACACCGGATCCCGTGGCCGGCGGACGCGCCGCCCGAGGATGCGTTGAAGGAGCCGTTCGACGCGGAGCAACTAGTGCGAGCCATCGAGGCGCTGGGCAGCAAGGCCGATGAACGGTGGCGCGCCTTCGCGGGCGCCGCCGCCAAGTTCGAGGCGCTCGGCGAAGCATTGGAGGAGAATGAAATTCCCCAGGCGGCGACCTTGCTCGACGAGATCGATCAGATCCTGCCGGGCACGTCGTTCGTGCTGTTTCACCGGGCTTACGTTGCGCGGCAGGATGGACGCAACGAAGACGCCCTCAAGCTCTACGAGGAAGCTGCCGCCAAGACGCCCAATATCGCGGCAATCTGGATTAATTCGGGGGCGGTGCATGCGTCTATGGGAAAGCGGGACGAGGCAATTGCGGCTTTTCACCAAGCGCTCAAGGTCTCTCCCAACCAGCCGATGGCTCTCGAGGGTCTGGCCTCACTCCGGGCCGTCGTAAAGCTGAAGGCCGCCGACCCGCGGCAGCCCAATGCCTTCGCCTACGTCGATATCCCGACCTTTCAAAACATGGCGATGCAGCAGATCCAGCAGATGACCGCGCCCGAGCAGATTCAGCAGTATGCGGAACAGCTTCTACGGGACGGACTGGCGCCACAGGTGGCGCTTCACGGTCTCGAACGGGCCGAACAGCTCGAGCCTGGGAATCCGCGCACGGCTTTCATGCTTTGTGGCGCTTACCAAGCGTGCGGCGATCCCGCAAAAGCGCGCGATGTCATGCTCCGGCACACGTCCGCCTTTCCAGCGGATGGGCAGGCGTTTTTCCGTCTCGCGCAGACGCAGAATGCGCTTGGCGACAAAGCCGCCGAATCGGCTGCGCTCCTTTCTGTGCTCGAGGTCGATCCGAATTTCCAGCCTGCGATCGCAATCCACTTTGGATTGGGGCGGGGGGAGCACGATCCCGCAAAGGAAGATGCTTTGGCGGATTTCGGCCGGGCGCGCAACTCATGGATGGCGTATGTCCTGGCTGGCGCCGTAGCGCGGGAGCGCGGCGATTACGCTTCCGCCTTGCGCCAGGCGGAACGGGCTCTCGCCATCAACCCGGAAGGCGAAGAGGTGCTGCTCCATTACGCGGCCGCGCTTGGCGACGCCAAGGAACTCGGCAAGCTCGCCGCCACCATTCGTCCTGCCGTGGAAAGCGGGAAATACTCGAAGCGGCTCGATTGGAATTACGCCCAGGTGCTTCAGGAACTCGGTCTCACCAAGGACGCGATCACCGTGCTCAAGAATGCAAGCATCGGCGCTCCTGAAGACTTCCTGCGGATGGCGAATACCATGATCGATGCATGGAGCGGATTGGTGACGGGATCGGGTGTCCGCCTTGAAGTGAATCCTGCGGGAGTTCTCCTGCGCCCGATCCTGATCTCTTTGCCGGAGGGAGACGGTGGAGTGCTGTTCAGCATCGGCGCGCAATTACCGGCCGAGAGCCGCTTCCCATGGCGCGCCACGGCGGGCGAATCGTATGTAACACTCCAGCAGGGCTACTCTGGAGCGCGCACGCCAACCTCTCTCGGCGCCTTCCGAATCCGCGGCATCAATGTGAATCCAAACGGGCCGACCACCGTGGATTGTGATATGAACGCGATGCCCGATGGAACCGTACATTTCCGGGCGCTCCAAGCCGGGCGAAAGCTGCCGGTGATGTGGCAGCCGCGCGCTTGATCCAAAAGCCTCAGCGCTTTGCTTCGCCAGCCATGTGCACCTTGGCGATTGCGTTCTCGATCAGCGCCTTCAGATCTGCGCCCGCAGGTTTGTCCATCGCCGTGCCCAAGGGAGCCTTGGCGGGCGGAGATGGCAAGTTGGCAGCGGCTTTTGCTCTCGCGATCGCCTCATCGAGAGCCTTCACGGCCTCTTCCTTGTGCTTTTCCGCGCCAGCGTTCACTCCGTTTCTCTGGCGTGCATTGGCCCTTCCAAGAGCGGGCCTGGGATTAAAGTGCTCCAATTGGGTTTTTGCCTTATCGAGGAGCGGAAGCGGAGTCGGCGAGGCTTCGGCCTCGTGAAGCACCGCGACGATTTCCTGGGTCGTGTCCGCTTCGGCGTGGGAGCGCGGCGCCGCTCCGATGAAGAGAGTGGCGGCGAAGAAGGGGGCGAAAGAGGAAAGGCGGTTCATGCAAATAGGAGGATTTGACAGAGTGTAACACCGGCCGTCGCTGCTTGTTCCGCAAAAATCCACAATTTACAGATCGGGACGGCTTTGATGAATCGCCTTTCTCATTCGATCATGCGATGCTCTCTTCACGAACGAATGAGTACTAGCGGGAACCCTTTCACTCGCGAACGCCTGCGCCAACTGGCGTATCGCTTTCCGCCGGGAGCATCGTGGGAAAGCTTCCTGGAAAAGCTTGCGGCCCAGGAGTACTGCGCCGCGATCGTCGGATCGCTTGGCTCAGGAAAGACCACCCTGCTCGAAGGGTTGCCTCCTCACCTCGAGGCCCTCGGCTTCGAACCCATTCTTTTTCGCCTCGAAGGCGACGTGAGCATGCGTGAAAAAGAGCGACTTCCGGAGCGGCTCCGAGAAGTAAAGCGACCCGGCTTTATCCTCCTCGACGGCGCGGAGCAGCTCTCGACGCGTCATTGGCTGCCTATCCGTTCCGCGGCGAGCACCGCTGCAGGATTCGTCGTCACCGTTCATCGCACGAGCAGGCTGCCCACGGCTTTCGAGTGCGAGACGTCGGTTTCACTCTTGCAATCGCTCGTCGAAGAACTGGCCGGAGCCAGCCTCCCCCGGGACGAAGCAGAGACGCTCCTCGCCCGCAAGCACGGAAATCTCCGCGCCATTTTCGACGATTTGCACGATCGCTGGTCCGGCGTCGAAACTACGGCGGCCTGAGTGCAAGTTTCGGCTGGTGCGGCAATGCGTTGATGGCGGCTATTTTAATAGCGAATTGGACGCTGCTTGGTGGTAGGGAAGCGGCCCATGGAATTCGATCTTGCCGGAAAACATAGTGATCGCGCCTATGCTGTTCTCGCGAGTCTTGTGATGCCCCGCCCGATTGCGCTCATCACGACCGTTGGCGCGGATGGCATCGTGAATGTGGCGCCGTTCAGTTTCTTCAATCTACTCGGAGCGGAGCCGCCCATCCTGGCGGTGGCGCCGGGCGATCGCCCGGATGGAATGCCTAAAGACACGGCGAGGAATATACGGCTCAACCACGAATTTGTGGTCAATCTCGTGGATGAGCCCATCGCCGAGGCGATGAATCGCGCGGCTGCCACCATCCCCTACGGCGAAAGCGAACTCGAATCGTCGGGGCTTACGGTGACCCCTTCATCGACGGTCCAGCCTCCGAGAATCGCGGAATCGCCTGCGAGCATCGAATGCTCCGAGTGGGGCACGCTCCAGATCGGTGGGAATCGCGTAGTCATCGGGTTAGTGAAGCATGTGCATGTCCGCGATGAATTGGTCGATCTCGAGACCCTCCGGATTCGGAGCGAGCACTTGAACATCATCGGACGGATGGCGAGTCCGAATTGGTATTGCCGGACGCGCGATCGGTTCGAAATGATTCGGCCACGCTGACGTCAATCTAGCTGAGATCCTCCTTTTCACGGCGATCTGTCTCGGGTAAAAGGAGTGCAGTTCCGGTTCACTTCCCCCGCATGTCTTTAGACCCCGCCGCGCTCGAGCGCCAGCTCCGCATTTACAAGGGGCTGGTCGAGGTCAGCGGCCTTATCAATGGAATCATGGATGGCGAGGTGCTCCTGCCGAAGGTGCTGGAGGTCGCGCGCCGCGTGCTGAATGTGGAGGCGGCGTCGCTGTTTCTTGTAAATAGCTCTGGGGCGCTCGAACTCGCTGCAGCGAGCGGAGGCGCTCCGATCGCGATCGATCGAATGGTCGTGCCGCACGGTCGGGGGATTGCGGGCTGGGTCTTGGAAAATGGCCGGCCGCTGCTGGTCGCGGACGCGTACAGTGACCCGCGGTTTTTCAGCGAGATGGATAAGAAGACGGGATTTCGCACGCGATCGCTCGTATGTGTTCCGCTCACGACTGATGGCAAACAGATCGGCGTCCTGCAGGCGATCAATCCGCTGGGTCGAACGGCGTTCGATGAAGGGGATGTCGATGCGATTGCCGCGTACGGAAATCTCGCAGCCACGGCGATTGACAAGCTGCGCACGATCGAGCGCCAGAGGGAGCAGGAGCGCGTCGCGCAGGAATTTGCATTCGCGCACGAGATCCAGGCAGGATTCCTGCCGCAGGGGCTGCCGCAGCGGGTGGATCTCAGCTTTGCAGCGGCTTACCGGCCCGCGATGAATGTGGGTGGAGATTTCTACGATGTTGTCGAGATCAGTCCGCGCGAATTTTATTTTGTGATAGGCGATGTCTCCGGCAAAGGAATGCCCGCCGCGCTCTTAATGGCACAGTCGCTGAGCAGCCTGCGCATGATCATCCAGACGGGGATCGCGCCCGATGTGGCGATGGCGCGGTGGAATTCCATGCTGATCGGGCACACGGTAAGAGGCATGTTTATCACGGCGCTGCTCGGGAGGGTAATCATGCCAGAACGGCGGGTGGAACTGTGCAACGCCGGGCATTGCCTTCCGTTTCTGATCGGCCCCGGGCATGCACCCCGCGAGATCCGGCTGCCAGGGTCGCCGCCATTGGGAATTTTGCCGGAACTGAAACAGAATCTGCATGCATTCGACCTGAGCATTCACGAATGGCTGGTGCTTTTTACCGATGGGCTGACCGAGAGTTTCGACGAGAATGAGGAGTTGCTCGATTGCAAGGGGGTGGCGAGACTGCTCGAGGGCGATTTCCAATCCGCGCATGAGGTGATCGCCCGTCTCGACGCCGGTGAATTAAAACACCGCGGAACCGCTGAAGCGCATGACGATCTGACGATCCTTGTCCTCGGATCGCGATGAACTTAATCTGAATCTGCGGCACATATCATGCGACCTGAAGACACCGTGAAAGCCTCCGCCGATACGCTCGTGAACGGCAACCACGGAGGCTGCGGCGCTGCGACGCGGGAAATCGAGTTTGCGAGCCACCCCGGCAATCTTTCGCTTATGCGCGACTTTGTGCGGCAGTTTCTCAAAGGCCTGGCGTTTAGCGAGACGGAGAAGGATATGATGGTCCTCGGGCTGGACGAAGCCTGCACGAACGTCATTCGCTACGCATACCATTGCGAGCCCAACCAGCCGATCTGCCTGGTGTGCGAACAGAGCGAGGGGGGCGTTTGCTTCCGTTTGCGCGACTATGGACGCCAGGCGGATCCCGCGCAATTTAGCGGGCGTCCGCTGGACCTCGTTCAGCCGGGCGGGTTGGGAATCCACCTCATTCGCACGGCGTTTAGTTTGGTGGACTATAGGCTCCAGCCGCAAGGGACGGAACTGATCCTGGCGAAGTCGCATTCGTGCGGGAAAAGTGCGTCCTGAGGATGTGCGGGGAGCGCCGTTTTTCTGCACAAGCCGCGCTTCCATCCCCGAGGCATCACCGCTATGGTCGCGCCCGGCCATGCCCGCTCCATTCTCGCCCGCCAATTTTCTCGATTTAAGCCATACGGAGCACCGGATGCTCTTCGAAAACTCCGTGAACGTATGGGACGCCCTCAAGCAGATCACCAGTTACCTTCAATTTCGGCTCCAGCCCGCTGTACAGGGACGAATGATCGGGAAGCCATTCATCAGCGGCGCTGTGTTCATCGGAAAAGGAACCACGATCGAGCAGGGCGCAATGATCAAGGGACCGGCCTGGATCGGCGAAGGGTGCGAGATCCGCAATGGCTGCTACATACGGGAAAACGTGATCGTCGGCTCTGGATGCGTGCTTGGGAATGCCAGCGAATTCAAGAATTGCATCATCCTCGATGAAGCGCAGATCCCGCACTTCAACTACGTGGGTGACTCGATCGTGGGCTACCGCAGCCACCTCGGCGCGGGAGTCGTGCTTTCCAACGTAAAGCTCGATCGCGGAGAAATAACGATTCACACGCCGGGGGGCGCGATTCCGACAGGGCTGAAGAAATTTGGCGCGGTCATCGGAGATCATGCGGAGATCGGGTGCAACTCCGTGCTCAATCCCGGGTCGATTATCGGGCGGAATACGATTCTCTATCCCTGCACACAATGGCGAGGGGTGGCGCCGGCGGATTCGATTGTGAAGACGAAGCAGACTTTTGAAGTGCTGTCGCGGCGCGAATAAGGCGATCTATGCGTCGCCAAGCCGCTGGATGCGGCTGGCGGTTCCGGCCGGAGTCCAATCGAGATGCGTGAGCGTGATCAGCTTTTGGGAGCCTGCGGGAAGCGCAGCGAGGAGCGCCGTCCGCCGTTTCAAATCCAGCTCGCCGAAGATATCGTCGAGAAGGAGGAGCGGCGGGGATCCGAAATGCGCCTGAAGGAGGCGCGCGCCTCCCAGCTTGAGGGCCAGGACGAGCGTACGCTGCTGACCTTCTGAGGCGAATCGCGAATGCCGCCCGGCGACTTCGAAATACAGGTCGTCGCGATGGGGTCCGACGGTCGTCTGCCGCAGGCGGGCATCTTCCGCGCGAGCCGCATGCAGGGCAGCGGCGAAATCGGATCCTGCGCCGGGTGCGTACGCGATGTGAAGCGGCTCGCCTGCGCCGATGGCGTGGTGCGCCGAATTGGCATGGGGCTGTAAGTCCTCCACCAGCGCCGCGCGGGCTTGCGCGATGGCGGAGCCGGCCGCGAGCAAGGTGCTATCGAAAGCGTCAATCTCGGCCCAGCGGAGCACAGGGCGCTTGAGCAGGGCGTTCCGTGAACGCAGGGCGCGGTCGTAATCGCGCACGAGCCGGCGATAGGCTGGGTCGCGCTGGGCGGCGACAAAGTCGATAAAGCGGCGGCGTGCCTCCGCGGAACCGCGAACGATGTCGATATCGCTCATGGCGAAATACATGATGCGCGCCATCTTCAAATGCTCCCGAGCGTTCTTCTGCTCGACGGAATCGAGCGCGAGCTTCTTTCGCTCCGCGCTGAAATAAAACTGGATGTGCCGCTCCCCGAAGCGGCCATCGACCACGAAACCGCGCCGATCGTGCTGAATGGCCTCGGCAAGGCGCTGGGCGCGGGGCGACTCGAGGCGGAGAAGGATGGACGCGGCTTCCAGAAGCGAAGTCTTGCCGTGCGCATTGGGACCGACGATCAAGTTCAGATCGGGCGCGAACTCGGCCTCGTACTCGGCGAAGCAGCGGAAGTGGCGAATCTTGAGCGTACTGAGCACGAGGCGTTTTCCGGAATTTGGTTTGGGTTTTGCGTGCGGAGGCGTTTCATTTGGCGCCCATTCTCTCTCCCATGCAATTGCTACCAGGTTTCCGCGACTTTTTTCCCGAAGAGTGCGCCCGCCGGAATTACATTCTATCCCGGTGGCGCGAAGTCGCGCGGCGGTATGGCTTTGTCGAATATGACGGCCCAACGGTCGAGCCGCTGGCGCTTTATGAGAAGAAGAGCGGCGGCGAACTGGTCGGCCAGCTCTTCACCGTCGCGGCGATGGCCGGCGGCGAGTCAGGCGGCGCCGCTGCGAAAGGCGCGCTGCGCCCTGAAATGACGCCGACGCTCGCGCGGATGGTCGCGGCCCGGGAGCGCAATTACAAGAAGCCGCTCAAATGGTTTTGCGTGCCGCAATTTTTCCGCCATGAGCGGAACCAGCGCGGGCGGCTCCGCGAATTTTACCAGCTCAACTGCGATATCCTCGGCGAGGCAAGCCCGAATGCGGACGCGGAGTTGATTGCCATCTCGATCGACATGCTCCGCGCGTTTGGCTTCACGGAAAATGATTGCGTCGTCCGGCTTTCATCGCGAACGGCCTGGCAGCAATTCTTTGCGACGAATGCGCATCGCGGGGATGGCGCCGCGCTCACAGCGGACGACGAATACCAGTTTTTTCAGGCGATCGACAAAATCGAGCGCGCCGCGCCGGAGAAGACGGAAGCCGCCCTTGCGCGATTTGGGCTCGACGCGGATCGGGTGCTCGCCTTTATGCGCAGCAAAGAGCCGGTGGCGGAGCTCGCGGCCATCCTCACGGACCTGCGGTCGCGCGGCTTGGACGGTTTTGTCGAGATCGACTATGCGATCGTGCGCGGGCTTGCTTACTACACGGGAGTCGTGTTCGAGACGTTCGATCGCGGCAAGAAAGAGCGCGCGCTGGCGGGCGGCGGAAGGTACGACAAACTGCTATCGCTCATGAGCGATGGCAAGGTCAGCATGCCAGCCCTCGGCTTTGGGATGGGCGATGTCGTACTCGGAAATCTCATCGACGAAACCACTGCCGCGAAAGCGAAGATGGACGAATGGATCGCGGATCAGCGGGCGGCCGATATCTATGTTGTCATTGCCAAGGAGGAGCGCCGTCCGGAAGCGCTTTCCGTTGTCCAGCAACTCCGAGAGATTGGCCATCGCGTCGAATTCCCGCTCGCCGCCGCCAAGGTCGGAAATCAATTCCAAGCGGCTGAACATCTCGGGGCGGGGGCTGCCGTGCTGGTGGGAGAAGAATGGCCGATGGTGAAACTGAAGATCCTCGCGACGAGGGAAGAGAAGGTGATTAGCGTGGAGGAGTTGCTGCGGAATTTTGGGAGCGCGAAATCCCGAGCATTGGCAACCTCTTACCTCGATCCGATTCGTATTGCCGGCGCTGATTGAAATGCCGCGCTGGCGCAACTTCGGGAATCTCTCGCTGGCGTCCGGGAATTCGTCTATTGTTCAAAGCATGAATGCCTCCACCCTTCTCGGCATCGGCTTTGCGTGCCTTGCTTTCCACACGAGCGGCGCGGGTGAGGCGCCCGCGTTCAGCGAGAAGCATCGCACGGAGATCATCGCAGACGCGAGCCGCGCCATCAGCGACTTTGCGCGGCTTCCGGAGCGCGATGGCGATAAGATTCCGGAGCGGTTTTGGGGCAGTGCGATCACGGGGCTCAAGCCGTTGAGGGTCGAGTACTACCATATGCATTTGAAAATTGTGCTGGCGGAGAATGCCAGAGCGGAAGCGGGGCTTATGGTGTGGAATCCCCTCTCGTCCTATGCGTTCGACCGTCGGGACTTCGCGGAATTCACGCCGCTCAGCCCGGACACCGATGCATTTGCGTTGTTTCGCTACCGCATCGCGAAAGTGGAGGCGCCCTGACGCGGCTTACTTCGGGAGAGCAAAGGCGACATACGCGTCGCCGGTTGGGGTGCCGAGCTTTCCGCCGCCGGTCGCGGGTTGCACGATGAATTGCCGCCCATGCACCTCGTAACTCATGGGTGGGGCCGAGCCGGTCCAGGGCAGAGGATGCTCCCAGAGTTCCGCGCCGGAATCGGCGTCGAATGCGCGGATTTTGGAATCGCGCGTGCCAGCGCAAAAGACCAGTCCGCCGGCGGTGACCGTCGCGCCGCCGAAGTTCTCCGTGCCGGTTTTCGGCAGGCCGAGCCTGGTCAGTTCATCGTATTCGCCCAAGGGAACCTGCCAGAGGAGTTTGCCTGTATTGAGGTCCACGCAATTGAGTTGCCCCCACGGAGGCGTGCATCCTGGATAGCCGTCGGGGTCGAGCAGCTTCTGCCAGCCGTTAAAGGTCCAGCGGACGGGCGCATCCGGCGCCAGCGGTGCGTCCTTTCGATCGCGCAAAAACAGGAAGTCGAGCAGGTCGTGGCGTTGCGGTTCGGTGAGCTGCGGCCACGCGGGCATCGCGCCGCGCCCCGTGGCGAGGAGAGCCAGCACATCGGAATCTTTCATGCGCTGCCGGAGGCCGATCAACGGAGGCGCCTGGCTGCCGCCGTGGCGATCGGCTCCGTGGCATGGCGCGCAGAATTGCGCAAACAATTGGGAGCCTGCAGTCGGCGGCTGATTGGGATCGGCAGGCGGCTCATCGCTTCGGTAAAGCGTGATATACCACGGGATCTCATTCGAACTCACATATAGCCTGGCGTTGCCCGGATCGACGCATGCGCCAGTCCACTCGGCGCCGCCATGATCGTTGAAGATCACCGTAGGCTTTGCCTCCTGCCAGGGCATGAACCAGCCGAAATTCGATCGCCCTACGACTTGCATCACTGCGTCGTGAGCAGCCTGGGCGCGATGGGTCACATCCGCCAGTGAGAACTGTTGACGGCAGAAGGGCGGCGGTGTCTGCGGGTCGGGCTGGTATGGCCAGGTCCGCTCACCGGGAAGAGTCGACTCGGGCGCGCGCCGCATGCGGATCGGATAGATCGAGCGTCCCGTCACGCGATCGAGGACGAAGGTGTTTCCCAACTTGGTGACTTGCGCGACCACATCGATCCGGCGGCCTTCGCGCACGATCGTGGTGAGAATTGGAGGCGCGGGGATGTCCCAATCCCAGATGTCGTGGCGGACCTCCTGGAAATGCCAGAGCCGCCGTCCGGTTTTCGCATCCAGCGCGATGACGCAATTGCCGAAAAGATTTTGTCCGAGATGGCGCATGCCGACGAAATCGGGTTTGGGCGAGCCGGTCGAGATGTAGGCGATGCCGCGCTGCTCATCGAGGGCCATCCCACCCCAGCAGTTGGCGCCGAGATCGGGTTTGTCCCACGTTTCGGCCCCATAGTCGCCGCCGGCAGGAATGGTGCTGAAACGCCAGAGCTGCGCGCCCGTCGCGGCGTCGTAACCGAATACGTCGCGATCGAAGCCGGGCATCACAAGAATGTGATCGAATATCGCTCCAGCGACTGTCCCGCCAGCGGCGAGTGGGGCATGCCCGCCGTCGCCGAAAGCCGCGATCGGAGCGCCGGTCGATGGATTGACAGCGTAGATCCATCTTCCACACGTGAACAAGATCCGGGCCGGGGCGCTCTTCGTCCCAGCCCAGTATAGCAGGCCACGGCGCGCCGGCGGATCGGCAATGCTGGGCGCTCCCTTTGGCGCATCGGGCTTGAAGCGCCAGATCTCGACGCCCGTTTCGGCGTTTACAGCCGCTAGGAATCCGCCCGGCGTGGGGGCAAACATCACCCCATCGACGACGATCGGGTTGCACTGGATGTTTCCGGCGCCGTCGTTGGAATGATAAGTCCACGCCACGTCCAGTTTTCCCACAGTCGAGCGGTCGATTTGATCCAACGCCGCAAACCGGCTGCTGGTTGCGCCGCCGTGCGACCGCTCCCATTTCTTGAAGGTCTCCGGAAGCGGCATGCCATTGCTTGGCGTCAGCTCCGCGATTGGCGCCGCCGGCTCTTCGTAAGTCTCGGGCAGTGCGGTGCGCCCCATCGAACGGTCGAGCGCATCCATGATGCCGTCATGCTCATAGAACGGCGCCTCGACGCCTCCAGCCGGAACTTCGACGCCGCCGCTCCAGGCAATCGCATTCAGCATGAATTTACGGAAATCGGGATTCTTCCAGTTCGAGTAAAAGTGGCCGCAGGTCGTGCCGAACCCTCGCCCTCCGTCGGCGCGCTGACGCGCCCATGCGACCACGTTTCCATCGGGATCACGTCCGCCGAGAGCGGAAACCTTGAGAAGCGGGACGAGCGCCTTGTCTGCCGGGTCGAATCTCAAATTGTAGTAAAACTCTTCCTCCATATGAAAGGGCGTCACGCCGCGCACGATGGGATGATCCGGCGCCGCGACCTGCACGTCGGCTCCGAGTGTCTTGATGTTGGAATACCACTGCTTCCGTCCATCCGTTTCCCATTGGAAATAGCCGCCCGCCCAGTTCAGGATCTGCCGGGCGTACACATTGGGCGCGAAGGTCGAAAAGTGGAATGTGACAAAGCCGCAGCCACGATCCATCTGCCGCTGGATCGCCGCCAAATGTTCCGCTGAAGAGAATTGCGGCGCTTCTTCGAATAGCTCCCCATCGCGGCCGTCGCTGATGACCATGATCGTGTCTGCGTCCTCCAACGCAGTGGGATCATTTGGCCAGCCATTTTCATGGAATTCCACGCGCACACTGTCGCGGATATTGGAGGTATCGAACATGGCTTTCAACAGCCGGGCCGACCATAGATAATCGTGGATGCCGTTTCCCTCCGGACCGTGACTCTTTTTTCCTGCGAGAATGACGATCTTTTTCGCGGCCGCGGCCGAAGCGGAGAATCCCGCAAACAGGAGGAGCAAGAGGCAAAGTCCAAAGGTGCGGCGGAGATGCTTCATTGGAATAAACGCGAGGAGGATCGAAGACTGCGACTCGGCGCCCGTGGTCGCAAGATCGCAATCTGGTTTTTAAGCCCCCATGCGTAAGGCTTGCGAAGCCCCGCGTTGGGATGCGGTAGCAGCGGCACGGATCGGGAAATCCTGCGAAAAGCCGATCCGCGTCACCGCGCGTGCAGCACAAGCGCGGCGAAGAGGATGAGAGCCGCGCAGACACCCGCCCAGAGCCGTGTGGACATGCGCAGCGCGCCGGCGTCTTCGGCTGCGGTGTCCCGCTCCGATTCCAGGACAATTTGCTGCTGCTCACTGATCTGGAATCGGAGCTGTTTTACCGTTTCGAGCGCCTGGGGCTGGTTAAGAGGACCTATGCCGCTGTTGGCGAGGACCTGGCCGATCCGCTGGTAGGGGTTCGATTTAGCGCCTTCCAGCGAGTCGCCCCTCGATTCCGCCTCCTGCCGCGCGGCGGTCAGCCTGCGGATTTGTTCGATGACGTCGCGCTCCTTCCTTTTCCAGTCGGAATCGAGCGCCTGGAGTTGTTCCTTGAGTGAGAGCACACCGGGCGTATGGCGCTCGATGGCTTCCTCCAGATTTTTGATGTCCGAGACCGTCCGCAGATGCTGGGTGCGGAGGTCGGTCTTCTCGTTCGGAATCGCGACAATGCGTTCGCGCATGTGAACGAGAGCTTCACGCATCGCCGGGGTTTGCGGGCTCTTTGGCAGGAGTTCCGAGTACGCCTTCTGCACTTCTCGCAGTTCACGGTCGAGCTCCGGTATTCCGCGAACGAAATTGGGTTCGTTGCCGCGCTTCTCCGCGAGTTGCTTCTCCATGGCCTCCAGCGGCTCGTTGAGCTTGCGCATCTCGGCATCGAGCCGTTTTCGCTCTTCCTCAAATTGTTTGAACGCTGCCGCCCGTACTTCTTCGAGGCGCCGCATTTCGAGACCGAGCGCCGCCGCCTCATTGGTCAACTCAGACTGCTGCCGCTCGACATTATAGATCTCCTGCACCTGCCGTTGCGTATCCTGATCGTAGTCGGCCTGCTGCCAGCCGAGGAGGCCGAGCTGCGTTTCCGCCTCGACCAGCCGCCGCTCCAGACGCCCGGTGCAAAAGCGCGACCATTGGCGCACCACTTTGCGGGCGAATTCCCGCGGCGCTTCCGTGAAATAATTCAAGGGGGAGTAGGGGCGGTAAATGAGGGTGGCGAAGCGCCATGAGGGCGCTCGGATTCTTCACCCTTCGGTGCTGGCGAGCTTGGCTAGGATGGAGAAATCTTCGAGCGTCGTCGTGTCGCCGGTGATCGCTTTTCCGCTGGCGACTTCCTTGAGCAGCCGCCGCATGATTTTTCCCGAGCGCGTCTTGGGCAGCGTATCGGTGAAGCGTATGTCATCCGGGGTAGCGACAGGCCCGATGACAGTGCGCACATGTTTGCGGAGTTCCTCTCGAAGGGCGGGCGTCGCTGCCGATGCCGTTTTGAGCGTCACGAAACAGACGACAGCCTGTCCTTTCAATTCGTCGGGACGCCCAACCACCGCCGCTTCTGCCACGGACGCGTGCGATACCAACGCGCTCTCGACTTCACTCGTGCCAATGCGATGGCCCGCGACGTTTAGGACGTCGTCGATCCGCCCGACAATCCAGAAATACCCGTCTTTGTCGCGGCGCGCGCCGTCTCCGGCGAAATAGCAGTTCTTCACCTCGCTCCAATAAGTCTTTTTGTAGCGCTGCTTATCGCCGTAGATTGAGCGAAGCATCGAAGGCCACGGTCTCCGAATAACGAGCTTGCCACCCACGTTTGCCGGCACTTCGTTGCCATTGTCGTCCACCACTGCCGCGTCCACGCCGAAGAAAGGAAGGGTCGCGCTGCCCGGCTTCGTCGGCGTTGCCCCGGGAAGCGGCGTGATCATGATGGAGCCGGTTTCGGTCTGCCACCAGGTATCGACGATCGGGCACCGTCCGCCGCCGATGACTGCCTGATACCACATCCACGCCTCGGGATTGATCGGTTCGCCCACTGAGCCGAGCAGGCGGAGGCTCGATAGATCGTGTTTCTTGACCCAATCGTCGCCCCAGCGGATGAAGGCGCGGATTGCGGTCGGGGCGGTGTAAAAGACCGTCACCCGGTAATCCTCGATGATGCGCCAAAAGCGGTCTTTTTCAGGCCAATCTGGGGCGCCTTCGTAAATGAGAGAGGTCGCGCCGTTCGCGAGCGGGCCGTACAGCACGTAAGAGTGCCCTGTGACCCACCCCACATCGGCGGTGCACCAATAGACATCCTCATCACGCAGATCGAAGACGTACTTGCATGTAATGTACGCGCCGAGCAGGAAGCCGGCGGTGCTGTGCAGGATTCCTTTCGGCTTCCCGGTTGAACCGCTCGTGTACAGGATGAAGAGAGGATGCTCGCTATCGAGCGCCTCCGCGGGGCAATTCGCGTCCACGTAATCCATCTCGCGATGCCACCAGACATCGCGGCCCTCCTCGATATGCACCTCATTGCCAGCCCGCCGGTAAACGATCACACACCGAACCTTTTGGGTTCCGTCGCGGAGTGCGTCGTCCACATTCTTTTTTAGCGGAACCACGGCTCCGCGCCTGTACCCGCCATCTGCGGTGATTACGATCGACGCCTGGCAATCGCCGATCCGATCTTTGATCGATTCCGCGCTAAAGCCTCCGAAAACGACGGAGTGCGTCGCGCCGATCCGGGCGCACGCCAGCATGGCGATGGCCGCCTCGGGGATCATCGGCATATAGATGAGAACGCGGTCGCCCTTCTTTACCTTGTTTCGCTTGAGAACATTTGCGAAAAGGCAGACCTCTCGATGCAGCTGCTGGTACGTGAGCGCCAGCTTCTCTCCAGGCTCGCCTTCCCATAAAATCGCCGCCTTGTTCTGCCGAGCCGTTCCGAGATGCCGGTCGAGGCAGTTCTCCGAGACATTGAGTTTGCCGCCGACGAACCATTTGGCGAACGGCTCCTTCCAGTCGAGAACGCGAGACCACTTCTGTCGCCATGAGAGTTCCGATGCCTCCCGCGACCAAAATTTGTCCGGCTTCCGGATCGATTCCTCCCACATCTCGCGGTATTGCGCGAGGCTTCCGATCCGGGCCTTTTTGGCAAATTCACGCGCCGGCTTAAAAACGCGGTTTTCGACGAGATGCGATTCGATGTTTTTCTGGCTCATGGAACGTGGAGTGTGGCGTAGCAGCAAGCGTCTGCCGCGACAATGCAAAGTTGGGGATTCGGTCGAAGCGGCGCCGCGCTCACAGTCTTCCCCGCTTGGTATAAAACTGGTAGCGCTTCTCTATGTCTTCAATGTATTGCCGGGTCGAGGTGCTGGATATTGCCGCGAGCAGATCCTCCGCGGACGCATCATCCTTGAGGCTCGCCTGAACGAGCCACCGCTCGACCCCTTTGCGTCCGGCATTATACTCGGCAAGCGCGAAGGGGACTGCGTCCGGTTTCGGCTTCCAATGGTCCAGCGCCCGGTGGAAATACCACACACCGGCGTCGAGGTTGGTCTTCGGATCGAAGAGGTCCGCCGGGGAGAAGGTCTCGATCTTTTCAGCTTTTGCCCAATCCTTCGCGGCGGCGAGGCTCACCTGCATGAGCCCCCGTTCCTTGCTTGTTCCGACTTTTCGAGGCTGGAAGGCGCTCTCCCGCCAGACGATGGCCTTGACGAGCTTCGGATCGAGATCCTTCCGTTGGGCCGCGGCAACAATCAGTGCGTCGTACCGGTGAAACCGTGAACTGAAGATCCACTCTTGAAAAGTGTAGGACGGGTCTGGCGAAAGCCATAGCAGGGCGACGGCCGCGCTCAGCGCGGCCAGCGCCACTACAACAACTGCCATTCGCATGAGCCTGGGCATTTCGGCGGTAATGAACCGCACGCGCCGAAAAACTTCGACAACAAAACGTCCGGCGCCGATTTTCCGTCCATGCCTCGATACGCACGCGTGATGGTTGATGACACCGGCGGCAATGCGTTTGACTACGAGATTCCGCCGGAGGTGGCCGGATCGCTCCAGATCGGTTCGCGCGTGTGGGTGCCAGTCCGGACACGTGCGATGCTTGGCACGATCATCGGTTTCGCCGATGGCACGGATGCGGAAGGCGTGAAGACCATCCACAGCGTCGCGAGCGCGGAGCCGGTGCTGACTCCTCTCCTGCTCCGCCTCGGCGAATGGATGGCAAGTTACTACTGCTGCCCGCTGGAGGTCGCCCTGCGGGGCATCCTCCCGCAAGTCATCCGGAAAGGAGAGGTCGGCCACAAGACGCGCCTCTTCGTCCGGCTGATTCGCGAGGTGCCGGCGGAGGAACTCGATGCCCTCACAAATAAAGCGCCCCTGCAGGCGGGCGTCGTCGAGTATTTACAGACGGCGGGCAAGCCTGTCCCGGCATCGGAACTTGCCGAGAAATGCGACGCAGGCCATTCCGTCGTTCAAGCGCTCGTTAAAAAAGGAATCGCTGTGGCTGAATCGACCAAAGTGGAGCGCGATCCATTTGAGGACGAAGTCTTCCTGCACGCGGGGCAACTCGACCTCAACGAGGAGCAGCGGGTCGTATTCGAGCGTGTGCGGGCGGCGATCGATGCGACGATTCCCGCGCCCGGCACGGCAGCGAGCGCCGCCGGACCGCTCCCCATTCTGCTCCATGGCGTGACCGGAAGCGGCAAGACCGAGATCTACCTCCAGGCCATTCAGCTTGTACTGGAGCGTGGGAGGACGGCGATCATGCTCGTCCCCGAGATCTCCCTCACGCCGCAGACCGTCGAACGCTTCAAGAGCCGGTTTGCCGCGCTCCAGCAGGATGTCGCCGTTCTGCATTCACACCTCTCGGACGGCGAGCGCCACGATGAGTGGCACAAGGTGCGGCGGGGCGATGCACGCATCGTGATCGGCGCGAGAAGCGCCATCTTCGCGCCGGTGCGCGATCTCGGCCTGATCGTCGTCGACGAGGAGCACGAGAATACCTACAAGCAGGAGGAAGCGCCCCGCTACCACGGGCGCGATGTGGCGGTCGTCCGGGCGCAAATGGAGAAGTGCGCGATCGTCCTCGGCTCCGCGACGCCTTCGCTGGAGAGCTACCACAACGCGACCACGGGCAAATACGAACTGCTCAATCTCACCAAGCGAGTCGATGACAAGAAGCTCCCGCTCATCCGCATCGTCGATATGCGCACGGACCCGCGAAAGAAAGGCTCTTTCCTTTCGGAGAAGCTCATCACAGCCATCGAGCAGCGGCTCACGCGCAAGGAGCAATCCATCCTCTTTCTAAACCGCCGTGGCTTCTCGACTTCGCTCATTTGTGAAAAGTGCGGCTACGTCTGCGAGTGCGAGAACTGCTCGGTGTCGCTCACGTTCCATCGTGCTGTGGCGCGGGTGATCTGCCACATTTGCGGCTATCAAGCTGTCGCTCCGGCGCGCTGTCCCAAGTGCGGAGATGTGTCGATACGGCACAGTGGGACGGGCACCGAAAAGGTGGAAGACTTGGTGGCGCGCATCTTCCCTCAAGCGATCGTTCGGCGCATGGACGCCGACGCGATGCAGCGCAAGGGCGCCTTTCGGGAGACCCTGGGCGCTTTCCGAGCCGGCAAAATCGACATCCTGATCGGCACACAAATGATCGCCAAAGGGCTGCATTTTCCAAATGTCACCCTGGTGGGCATCATCAATGCAGATCTCGGCCTGCATTTGCCCGATTTCCGCGCTGGCGAGCGCACGTTCCAACTCCTCACCCAGGTGGCAGGACGCGCGGGACGGGGTGACGTCGATGGGGAAGTTTTCGTCCAGAGTTTCACGCCTTTCAGCCCCAGCATCCAATTTGCCCGCCACCACGATTTCGAGGGTTACTGGGAGCAGGAGATCGAGTTCCGCAAACAGTGGGACTACCCGCCCTTCTCACATTTGATTTTGATCGGCATCCGTTCTCCGCACCAGGCGCGGGCGCAATTTTCCGCCGAAACGCTTTCGAGGCGGCTCGCCGAGGAGCTTCCCGCTGGGGCCAATCTCGGCGAACCCGCGCCCGCTCCACTCGAGAAATCCCACGGCCAATTCCGGTTCCAAATCATGCTCAGAAGCCGCTCGGTGATGAAGCTGAGCCGCCATGTTCGCGCCGTCCTCGACAAACTCACCTTCCCGGAAGACGTCATCGTCACCATCGACGTGGACGCGTACCAACTGCTTTAGGGTTCGGAAGCCAAAGCCGTGCGATCGACCGCCGGAAGCAGAATCTGAAAGCGGGTGCTGCCCGGCCGGCTCTCGTGCCTCAAAATTCCCCCGATTTGCCGGAGACAGCCATCGACCACGTTGAGTCCCAAGCCGGTCGCGGTCGGCTTCTTTTTCGTGGAGAAGAAAGGTTGGAACATCCGCCGCTCTGCGTCGGTCGGGATTCCAGGACCATCGTCGATGACGGAGATCGCGACCCACGCAGCCGGGCGGGGTTCAAAGCCTTCGACGCATTCAATAAAAGCATCGCCCTTGTGAGCGGTTACCTCGATGCGCACAGTGCCTCCTCCAATGGTCGCTTCGCAGGCATTGCGCACCAGTTCTACCAAGGCTGTTTTCAAGCGGTTCAAATCGGTGCGCAGTTTCGGACAGTCTTCGGGAACCGCAAACTCCATGCGCGTCCGCTCGCCCTTCATTGCATGGAAACTGGAAGCTGTGAGCGGCAGGAACTCCGCGAGATCGACGTCCCGCCAGACGAGCGATGGGTTGCGAACCAGCGAGTGCGTCCGGTCCATGAGGTCCGAGGCCGCGCTTGCGCCATCCTTGATCTTCCGCAGACCTTCTCGCGTGCTCATGTCCAATTGCTGATTTTCCAGCATCATTCCCACGTAGCCGTGGAAAAGCGTCAGGATGTTATTCATGCGGTGGGTAAGGCCGCGAACTAGATGCTCCTGGGGGCTTTGCTCGGTCTGCATGGAGGTTCGGGGTTGAGAGAGCAGATTCCGTGCGGACCTTTAGAAATCTTGCGCAAAAGCATCGATTTCCGGTTCAGGCGCGACGGGTGGGACTGAAATCGCGTTGCGCTATCAATCTGCGATGCAAAAGACCGCTTCCAGTTGCGTTCCCCTTTCTTCTTTGCATTCGCGAGTGCGAACGTATCTTCCGGCACCTTTTCCGCATGCGCGCCGCTTGCGGCCGCCACTCCATGCTTACCGATACCCACGCGCATCTCGATTTTTCCGATTTTGCGGGTGAAGTGCCCGATCTCATTGCGCGCGCTGCCGCCGCCGGCATTCACCGGATCGTAACCATCGGCACTTCCGTCGAAGGGAGCGCACGGGCGGCGGCCCTGGCTGGCGAACACGCGAGCGTTTATGCCGCCATCGGAATTCATCCCGATTCGGCAGAATCCGCGCCGGAAGGCGCGATCAACACACTGCGTGAGATGGCGCGGTTGCCGCGCGTAGCCGCCATCGGCGAAATCGGGTTGGATTACCATCGCCTCCCGGGCGCTGCGCTGCGGAGTGACCCCGAACGCGCCGTCGAGGCGGATGCGCTGGATGGCGCGTGCAAGGCGGTGCAGGCTCGTTTGTTTGAAGAGCAGCTTGGCCTGGCCGTCGAACTTGGCCTGAATGCAGTCATCCATCAACGCGATGCGTGGGACGATACGCTTGCCATCGTCGAAAAATATACTGGCAAGCTTCGACTGGTCTTCCATTGTTTTGGCGAGGCGCCCGCGCGCGCGCGGCGGCTATTCGACCTCGGGCATCTGGTTTCCTTCACGGGCATCGTGACATTTAAGAACGCGAAGTCCGTGCATGAGACTGCGGTGAGCGCGCCGGACGGTTCGTTCATGGTGGAAACGGATTGTCCCTTTCTGGCGCCGGCGCCGCATCGCGGAAGCCGCTGTGAACCGGCCCACACGCGACTTGTCGCGGAACGGCTCGCGGTCTTGCGAGGCTGCGATCTCGGTCAGATTGCCGAGTCCACAGAACAAACTGCCGGGCAATTCTTTCGCTTTGGCGCGCGATAGGCGCCGGAGCCCGACCAGAGCATCGTTTTTACCGCTCATCCCCATTCACTTTGAAACCACCCAGCGCCGATAATCAGCCCGAACGCTTTGTGTTTCAGGATAAGCAGGGCCGCCGCTGGCCGCGGTTTCGCCGCGTCATCGTCGCTTGGGGAGCGATTGCGGCCTGCGGCTTGGTCTGGTTCATCTGGTCGATCCTCGTGCGGCCCGAAGTGCGCCTGCCGACGTCGATGCGGGAACTCAAAGGCCGCCTCAAAGCGGCGATCAAACAATCCGACCAGACACCCGACGATCTGAAGGCGCTCGAGTGGAAGCTCTTGCAGGAAAAGCTGGATGCGCGGCGGCCAAAGGAGGACGCGCCGAAGGCGCCCGCGGCGAGCCTTGCGCCGAGGAAGCCGCGCAATTTATCGGGCGAAGTGCGACTCGGCTTCTACGTCGATTGGGACCTGAATTCCCGGACCTCGCTGGAGGAGCATGCCGCATCGCTCACGCATCTGGCCCCCGAATGGCTTTCGCTCGTGGATACCGAGGGCCGGCTTGTGTTCACCCCCGATGCGAAGCTCACGCGCTTTGCAGCCCTGCACAGCCTCGCGGTCATGCCGCTCCTTACTAATTTAGCGGGTGATACGTGGCAGCCCGAAGCTGTCGAGAACCTCGCGCAAGGGTCCAGCGCCCGGCGCGCGCAATTTATCGCCGACCTCATCGGCAAATTGAAGCAATGCAAAGCCGCGGGCGTGATCCTGAATTGGGAACAGTTGGACCCCTCCTACACCGATCAGTACACGACGCTCGTGGTGGAGATGGCGGAGGCGTTGCACGACGCCGATTTGGAGATTTGGCTCATGGTAACGCCGGGTGAGGATCTGGAAACCTGGGATTTGTCGGCGCTCCAATTGACGGTTGATCGATTCGTGGCTGTGCTTCTGGACGAGAATTCAGAGACCGACCCACCGGGGCCGATTGCGTCCATGCCGTGGCTCGAAGGTTGGTTGAAGATATTGGGCGAGTTTGGCGAACCGGGGCAGTGGGTCGGCGTCCTCGGCGCGTACGCCTACGATTGGAACGAAACAACGCACAAGGCGGAATCGATTTCTTTCAAGGACGCGATGAGCCGCGCCAGCTATGCGGGCATCGATCAAACCGCCGTCCCGCTCGCGGTCGCCGCGCCCAATTACAATGGCATCTATTCGTATTCCGAACCAAACGGCGAACATACCGTCGCTTTTCTTGATGCCATCTCGTTTTACGATCAACTCCGGGCGTTGCGCGCCGCGAAGCTCGGGGGGATCGGTGTCTCCCGGCTCGGCAACGAAGATCCGCAGATTTGGGACACACTTGACCTGAAGCTGGTGAAGAATACGCCGCAGACGGCGGCTGCGCTGAAAGCCCTCGGCGATCTAAAAGCGAGCAACACCATCACACATGTCGGGCGCGGCGAAGTCATCACGGTTAACGACACGCGCGACGATGGGAAACGCAGCGTCGATCTGGATGCCGCTGGCAATCTGAAGGCGCGCTATAACGAGTTTCCGACCTATCCGACCATCTATCATCAAGGCGCCGGTGAGGAGCATGAAGTCGCGCTCACCTTCGACGATGGACCCGATCCTGTCTGGACGCCCCAGATTCTCGACATCTTGAAGCAGCGCGGAGTGAAAGCGTGCTTCTTCCTGGTGGGACGGAATGCGGAAACTTATCCGCGGCTTGTCTCACGCATCTTATCGGAGGGACACGAGATCGGGAATCACACCTATTCCCACGCCAATCTTGCTACGATGTCGCCGCTGCGCGTAAAGCTCGAAATCAACATGACACAGCGGGTCATCGAGAGCATCACCGGGCACTCCACGACGCTCTTCCGCCCGCCTTACAACGCCGATTCGAGTCCGGCTCGGATGGAGGAATTGATTCCGCTCAAGATCGCGCAGGACGAATTGGATTACACACTCGTGATGGAGGGCATCGATCCGCAGGATTGGGCGCGGCCAGGGGCGGACGCGATCGTACAGCGCGTGAAAGAGCAGCGGAGCGAAGGGAATATCGTGCTTTTGCACGACGCGGGCGGCGACCGCTCGCAAACGGTCGAAGCGCTTCCCCGCATCATCAATTATCTGCGCGTACGCGGCGATCGGATCGTTTCACTGGGCGAACTGCTCAAAATCCCGCGCGATGAATTGATGCCCGTTCCGGAGAACGACAAAGGAGCCATGGAGCGGATGGTTGCTGGGACCGGATTTCGAGTATGGCACGCGATCGTCGAATTCTTTTGGGCGTTCATGATTTTCGCCACGGTGTTAGTCGTGCTCCGTACGGCGATCGTCGCGTGGCTTGCACATATCCACCATCGGGAGGCAGAGGATGCGCCGTTGGGAACCGCCGACCTTGAAAGCGGACTTCCCGCGGTGAGCGTGGTGATCGCAGCATATAACGAAGGAAAGGTGATCTCCAAAACTCTCGAGTCCGTATCCGCCTCCGATTACCCGTCCGAAATGGAGATCATTGTTATCGACGATGGATCGCGGGACGACACCGCGGCGGAGGTGGAGCGTTGCGCGGCCGCGGATGCGCGTGTGACTTTGATCCGGCAGCCGAACAGGGGCAAGGCGGTCGCGCTGCGCAACGGAGCGGCTAAGACCAGGCACGAGATCGTCGTGTTCCTCGATGCGGATACACTCTTCGAGAGAGGAACTGTAACCGCGCTTGTGGAGCCGTTTCGCGATCCACTGGTGGGCGCGGTAAGCGGAAATGCCCGGGTCGGCAATCCCCGCACCTTTATCGCGCGCTGCCAGGCGCTCGAGTATATATGCGGCTTCAATCTCGATCGCCGCGCCTACACCCAATGGGATTGCATCACTGTCATTCCCGGCGCAGTCAGTGCGATCCGGCGCAGCGCGCTCGACGCCGCGGGCGGATTCTCCGAAGACACATTGGCGGAGGACACCGATCTTACTTTGACGTTGCATAAGCTGCGCTACCGGATGAAATTCGCATCGGGAGGCGTTGCGTGGACGGAAGCGCCCGAGTCGCTGAGAGGCCTCGCCAAGCAGCGGTTTCGATGGGCATTCGGCACGATGCAATGCCTTTGGAAACACCGCGACATGGTTTTCAATCCGCGGTACGGCGCGCTCGGCTGGTTTTCATTGCCGGGAATCTGGTTCTTCCAGATCGGCCTCGTGGCATTGATCCCGCTCGTCGATGCGATCCTCCTCTGGTCCATCGTCTTCGGGCACGCCGCGATTATCTGGTATTACTTTGCGGTCTTTCTCGGGATGGATCTCTTCCTGGCGCTCATTGCGTGCTGGATGGAAGGCGAACCGTTGCGCCGCGCCTGGATCAGCATTCCCATGCGGCTTGTGTACCGGCCGCTCCTTTCGTGGGTGATATGGCGCTCGATTCTTCGGGCGATGAAGGGCGCCCTGGTCGGCTGGGGCAAACTCGAGCGGACAGCCACTGTGCCAAGCCGGGCCTAGCGATGAAAATATGAAGCATTCTCTTTCCCGCCGCGCTTTTAGTCGACTTTTGGCTGCTGCCGCGATGGCGCAGGCAGGCTGCAGGAAGCGCAAGTCTCCGATCGAGTCACTGATCGATTCCGACGCCGCACTGCGCAATCACCGACTGCTCGTCCCCGATCACGGCCTCTATACGGGCGCGTATATCGAGTTCGGAGACCGCGAGGACGATGTGACTCTCGAGAAGATCGAAGCCTTCGAGAAGCTCGTTAACAAGCATCAGGCGATCGTCGCCTCGTCGAGCTACTGGGGGGAGCAGACTTTTCCCGGCGCGAACTTGCGTCTCATAGCGCGGCACGAATCCATCCCGCTGGTTTTCTGGTCGCCATGGGACCGACCCTATGAGGAGGGCGAGCCACCGGGCAAGTTTTCGCTTCTTCGCATTATCGATGGCGAACACGATCGTTATATAGATATGTGGGCCGATTCCGCGCGAGAATTGGGATGGCCAATCATGGTGTCGTTCGCTAACGAAATGAACGGCTCCTGGTTTCCGTGGAGCGGCCTGAAGTATGGCGGCGGCACGCGAGTCGGCGACTCGTCCCCGCCGCGATATGAAGGACCGGAGACTTTCAAGAAAGCGTGGCGTCATATCGTCGATCGTGTTCGCGCGCGAAGCGCCACGAATATTATTTGGGTGCTCCACCTCATGGTATATTCCGATCCGAACGAGCCGTGGAACCTCGCCGCCAACTATTATCCTGGACCGGATTATGTGGACTGGCTTGGCCTGAGTCTCTACGGTTCGCAATTCCCTTCGGACGAAAGCTGGGCTCCGTTTCTTCCGATGCTCGACTGGCCCTACCAGGAGCTATGCGCAGTCGATCCCACGAAACCGCTCATGCTTTGCGAGTGGGGCGCCGCCGAATTGCCCGCACTGGGCGATCGCGCCCAATGGATTCGAGACGCTTTCAATCTCATGAAGTCCCCGAAGTACTCCCGGCTCAAGGCTGCGGTTTTCTGGCACGAACGCTGGCAGAATGGCCCCGGTGAAGATGCGGGCAAGTACTCCAATTTGCGCGTGAACGCGTCGCCAAGCTCGCTCGAAGCGTATCGTCACGGCGTCGCCGATCCATACTTCATCGGCTATCCCATGCTTTCATCCGCCCCTCGCCGTTAAAGGCTGCATGCCGCATCCCCTCGACCGCCTTGCGTCCAGGCCCGAAGGGCCGCCTACTCGTTAGCCCAACCCAACGGGTTGGGTTCTCGTGCCCAAAAGGGGCGCGGCCTGAAGGGACGCGATTTGCCCACGCACGCAGCCATCGATCTGGAAGTAACCGTGCAAAAGGCACCGGATGCCGCTGAGGAAACTGTACGGATCCGGCGATTGCTCGCGTGGAGGCGAAATCCGCCCCCATCCGCAACTTAGTCGCGGCGCCTCCGCCGACCAACAACCAGTGCGAGACCTGCCAGAAATACTCCAGCCACACCAGGCTCGGGTATAACAGCCGCCGTTACCCCTTGAAATCCCACATTGGCGAAACCTCCAGCCGTCGATGCCACCGTATCTGTGAATGTGATCGTATCGGCAAGGCTGCTGGCAAAGTTAAAATTGAAGTAGCCGTAGCCGTGGCCGCCTCCTCCCGTTCCGTCAGGCGACGGCAGTGCGAAACTCGTATCGGTGAAGAGCGTTCCTGCCGCGTCCGAAACCGTAAAAGTTGTATTTGCATCGTAGCTCACGAGGTATGCCGTTACCGTGGCAGAAGTATGGGCCGACATGGAAAACGTGAACGTGGTCCCGCTTCCGACAATATTGTTGCTGTTGAACGTGAAGTTCGGCGATGCCGTTGCGTTCTCCGGCAGACCGCTCGATGAGTTTACTCCGTTCGTCGTAGTGACCAGGCTTTTGGCGTCGGTGCCTTTCCCCAAGGTTCCCGAGACAGCGGCGATCGGCGAGAACAGCGATGGGACCTGGGATGAAGCATGATCGAACTGGCCGTTGCCCGCCCCGTAGAATGCGAAATCGGTTGAACCAGTAGTGTAATTGTAGGTCGTTCCTGCGGAAGCCTGCACCACTGGAGTATTGAGAAGAATCGCGCCTGCATGGGCAGGAACCGTAAACGCCGTCCAGACAGCAAGTACTGCAAAAGAGCGAGATCCGTCTGAGAAGGTAATTTTGAGCATTGGTCCAGCGCGAGCATCGCTCTATTCACGCATGCGTCAAATCTTTGGAAAGACGCCGTATTTCTTGTAGCGCGCTTTTCCTCCGTCGAAGCGATTCGCTCCCAGGCAGGAGTGCCCTTGCGGGAAGAGAGGGACGCTGCCATATATCGGGGCCGCCATGCGTCTTATCTTTTACGCAACCGCTCTCCTGGCGCTGGCGCTCGCTCTGGATGGCGCCGCCGAAGCGCCGGGCATTCGCGCGGACGGCTCAATCCTCCTGCCGAATCAATGGCTGCTGCGGCCCATCGGTGCGCAGGCTCCCGTCGGCTGTTTTCCGGTGAATATGGCCGTTCATCCCAGCGGGCTGTACGCCGCCGTGCTGCACTGTGGATTTGGACAGCACGAGATCGTTATCCTCGATCTGCGCAAGCCATCCATTCTCAGCCGCGTCGCGGTGAATGAAGCGTTCTATGGCATCTCCTTCACCTCCGATGGGAGCAGGCTTTACTGCTCAGGCGGAGCGGATGAAGTGGTGCGCGCATTCCATTTCGCGGATGGCTTCCTGGCGCCGGACGGTCCAGCGCTTCCTCTTCGTGATGTGCGTGAAATAGGCGTTCCCGCGGGTCTCGCAGTGAGCGCCGATGGCTCAAATCTCTACGTGGCCAATGTGCTGGGGCATTCGGTTTCGTGGCTGCGCCCCGGTGATCCCGCGTGGAAAGTGCGGACCCTGCCGTTGAGCGGGGCGGGCGATCCGACCGATGCAAAGCAAGCGGAGCCCACGGTGGAAATCGGCGCTCCCGACACTTCCTATCCGTACGCCTGCTTGCTCGATGAAGCGCGGCACCGGCTCTTCGTGAGCCTTTGGGGGCAGTCGGCGGTGCAGGTGATCGATACAGAGAATTTCGCGCTGCTCGCGCGATGGGCCACGGAAGAGCATCCCAATGAGATGGCTCTCACAAAGGATGGCAAGCGGCTATTCGTTGCAAATGCCAATCGGAATTCCGTGTCCGAGATCGATCCCTTAACCGGCAGGCGCTTGGAGACTCTCGTGGCCGAGTTGACACCGAATGCGGAGCCTGGAAACACGCCCAACTCCCTGGCCCTTTCGCCGGATGAAAAGCGGCTCTTCGTTGCCAATGCATCGATCAATACAGTCGCTGTCTTCGATGTTTCACAGGAAGGCAAAGCGCGGAGCGCCGGATTTATACCCGTCGGATGGTATCCGACCAGCGTGCGGCTCACGCCGGATGGAAGGCGCCTCCTCGTCGCCAATGGCAAAGGGCTCATCTCGAAGGCCAATCGCAATGGACCGAGACCGGGAAGCTCAGCCCCGGCCTCCACCACCGAATATATAGCGAATCTGCTTCAGGGAACGGTGAGCATCATTACCCTTCCCGCGGAAAACCGATGGGAAGCCGAAATGGCGAAGTGGAGCGCCCGTGCGTTTGTCTGCATGCCCGAGACGGAGCGCAAACTCAAGGCAGCGCATATCGATGGCCTTCCTTTCACATCGAAACTCGACGGCTCACAGGCGATTCGCTATGTGATCTATATTATCAAGGAAAACCGCACCTACGATCAGGTGCTGGGCGATATGGGGAAGGGGAATGGCGACGCGTCTCTGTGTCTCTTTGGCGAAAACGTGACTCCAAACCAGCACGCGCTCGCCGGCAACTTTGTCTTGCTCGATAACTTTTATGCGGATGCCGAGGTGAGCGCGCAGGGCCATGAATGGTCCATGGGCGCCTTTGCGACGGATTTCGTCGAGAAGATGTGGCCGATGAATTACGGACATAATGACCGTAACAAGTATCCGTATCCGGCGGAAGGCGGCCTTCCGATTGTCACCCCGGCGGGCGGCTACTTGTGGGATCGCGCAAAGCAAGCCGGAGTCACGTACCGCTCCTACGGTGAGTTTGTGCAATACGGCGTTAAGGCTGGCTCGGGCGCCACCACAAACATGCCGGGTTTGAAAGGCCACATCGATCCGGAATTTCACGGCTGGGATCTCGCGTATCCGGATGTTACGCGCGCGGACCGATTTGTCTCAGAGCTGCATCGTTTTGAGGAGGCTGGCGAGATGCCGCGGCTTCAGATCATGCGGCTGCCAAACGATCACACATCCGGCTCCGGCATAGGCGTTCCTACGCCGACCGCTTACGTGGCTGACAACGACTATGCGCTCGGTAAAATCGTGGACGCGGTAAGCAAATCCAAGTTCTGGCCCAAGACCGCGATCTTCATTGTCGAGGACGATGCGCAGAACGGCGCCGATCATGTCGATGCGCACCGAACCATCGCGTTTGTCGTCAGCCCTTACGCAAAGCATGGCGCGATCGATTCAACCCTCTACTCGACCACCTCCATGTTGAAGACGATCGAGTTGATACTGGGCCTGAAGCCGATGTCGCAATTCGACGCTGCGGCCATGCCGATGTTTTCGAGTTTTCAGGCGGCGCCAGATTTTGCGCCCTACACCGCGCTCATGCCCGGCATTAACCGATCCGCGCTCAATGACCGCGATGCGTGGGGCGGGAAGGAATCCGCCAAAATGGATTTTTCCAAGGAAGACGCAGCCGATGACCTTCGCCTCAACGAGATCGTCTGGCGCTCCGTGCGAGGCGCCGAAAGCCCCATGCCACCGCCCGTCCACGCCGCATTCATGGTGAGTCGCAACCGTGAAGCTGCCAGCGGGAAAGACGACGATTAGTTAGGGAGCATCGTTCCCTCTATGATTACACACCTAAGAGTCACTGCATCATTGATCGTACTGAGGGACAGACTAGTTTTCACTTTTCTCCGAACGAGCAATCCCGCTGCGGCCTACATTTTGCAGAGCGACGAGATGATTACTCTCCCCGAACCCGCCGACCACGGAACTCAATACTGGCTCGGCAACATCAAATTCGCCCGAGACTCAACTTATCAATTCGTCGACAGCGGACAGTTCCCCAAACAACGCGCCGCACAGACCGAAAACTTCTTCATCCTTCATCCCACCGGTACGGTCGAGGTGCGCTACGTAGCGCCGATTACGCCCGACTCGCTTCTCGAGTCGGTAGCCGAGGGTGCTACTATTGCACACTTGGTTTTCACCGCTGTCGACCTCAGGCGCCAAGCGACATTCTCTATCGCAAGCTCCGAGCGAGCGCGGAATCTTGTATTCACGTCAGACAAGCTACTCACATTGTATATGGATACGGGTTGACAGAGCGTTTGGCGATGAAACACCGCAACGCCTGAGCAGGTCCGGCGAGCACGGCACGGCCGACGGTTCGCCGCCGTATCGAAACGGCGACGAACCAGGGCTGTGCTTTCGTTTTCTTAAGTAAGAGCCGCCAAATGTGAAGCACGATCACGAGCGGTCGCAGCGTCTGCCGATTTGCGTGTCTATTCCATTTCCCGCCGTGCGGCATCCGCAGCGTGGGCCAATCCGGCCAAGGTTTGGAAAAACAGCGGAGTTTGTCCAGTGAACAATCCGGAGTTCGTCAAGCCGTTGACCGCAGCGACGGCGCCAGCGTTTTGAGATGCAGCGGGGCGGATGACAGAACACTTAGGCAGATCCGCCCGAATGAACTTACACGGCTCGGGCATGATCAGGTTGGTCTGCCTGGTCTCGTCACCTGCGAAGGTGGTTAGGTCCGGAAACGTCACTCCAGGGACCGAAACGGCAGGGGCATTCCCGGCTTTGTCATGCCAGATTGCAAAATGGTTCACTTCCGAGCCGCCGATCCCGATAAGGATCTTGGTGACTTCCACACTCGACGCTTTTGGAATCAAATTGGCGTAGAGGCTCGTTCCCCCTTGCTCGATGGCAGCGAAGTGGAATCCGGCCGCGTTAGCGATGGCTTGGATTTCGTCGGAACCGCGAGGCAGGTCAACCGGAGGAATCGTGGGCCTATTGACAATGGTGATGAACTGCGGGAATACGTCGCCGAAGTCCGGATTTCCCTCGCTGCGATAACGAAGGTACCAACTCGTATCAACGTTAAGCCTCAGGAGATTCGTGAGCCGGCCGGTATGCGCTGCACCGGTGGCGGCGCTGCTGGGCAAGGTGCGGAACGCGTCGAGACTCACGGGTTGCTCGCCCATCATTTGGAGATACGCATTGAGGAACGTAGCATGGCTCAATTCATCGTCGGTGTTGTCGCTGATATATTGATCCATGTCGAGGTCGAGCACCCCTAGCGCATCCGAATAAGCGGTATTGCCGAGTGCGAGTTCGGCGTATTGCTGCCAGAGGTCTGTTTCAATTAATTCCGCTGCCGCGAGGAAGCGCAGGATCGCGGTGTCACCGCGGGTCAGCCGCCTGTGATGGCGATTGTCGTCATCTTGGGCGAAGACATCGCGTGCGGCGCTGAGAACTCCCGCGGCAGGGAGAAGCACGGAGGCGCCGATGCCGAGGCTCCTGAAAAAGGAGCGGCGAGCAATCCCACCAGCGGGCGGTAGTCCGATGGCGGGCGGGGTGACACGGTTGAGTGCGGATCGGTTCAGTGGGATGTTAGTTGAAGTGGACGGAGCGTTCATGATATGTTTGATTTGAGGTTTGACATGGACTTTCGTAACTCACCAATGTTCAGACATTCGAGTGCCCTCGCAATCGCTGAAGTGTATCCGGTCTGATACATCGCTAATAACGAGTGGGCCGATCGCTGCAGGCAATCAATCAGGGCGCCGCCCTTAGCTCGTAAGGGTCTCAATGCATTGGAGTTTCCAAACGGTATGCGCGCCCTCATGACAGAAGAAGGGTGAACCCCGCCACAGGGTAAAATCACTGCCGCCGCAGGGGCTGCAGGAACGGCGCGACGGAACCAAGACCATTGCGCCGTATCGTCGCGAGGGCGTCCGGCCGACATCCTTGGCGAAAGCCGCCTCCCTCTTCGATGGCTGGCGAAGCCTGATGCGCAAGCGGTGGGGTTCTGGGTTTCCGCACCGGCAGCCCGCAGGCACGGTGGATTCCAAGTACTCCCCCACCAGTGGGACCTTCTGTCAAAGAATCACGCTCCACACGATGCGCGCGACCCGCTGCGATCGGAAGGGGCTGCAGCGACTACGGAGTCGCCGTGCAACTCGCCTGGCCATTGCGAGCGCGACGGCGGGAAACTAAAGCGGCCAAACCAACGAATCCGCCATATGCAATCGTTGAAGGTTCTGGCACCGAGCCCGTGACGCGGGCAAAATTGGTGGGTGAATTCGTCGCTTTGGTGAAGGTCGTTGAGGTGGGAGGATTAAACTGCCGATTGAGGGACTGCGTACCGTCGAGC
>JBBSFI010000002.1:0-149184 GCA_038238905.1 Chthoniobacterales bacterium
ACCAGCCGAGATCAACCGCCCTGGGCCATTCGAGCCTGATTCCGTTCCCTCCGCTCCCCGCTTCTCCGACTATCGCAACCAGCGGCGTCGACTACTCTACCCATAAGAGCGTCTCCGAGGCTTCGTCCAACCGTCGAGTAAGTCTCCGGTCTACCGAACTTTGCTATCCACACCTTTTCTGCCGGAGACCTACTCGACTAGAGGTTAGAAGGAAGCGTCTCGGCAGAAAGCACTCTGTTTCGTGGCTCCAACCCGACCAGAATGCACACGGGAAGTAGGCGTTTGACGAGGAAGACGACCTTACAGAGGGCTAAATTAAACCGGTTCACTGTGGTTCAATGGGTGTTTGTCCTGAGCAATCGACCGTCCATGTATGTTGCCATACCGTTGCCCCATTTGAATCGACAATTTGTCCCGAAAATTCGGGGTGGAATTCGTAACATTTCAAAGGCGCCACGGCGAAATGCGGGGCATCTTTCCCGTCGTACGCACACCCCGTAGCTCGATCCGGGGAGTACCTGTCGTCATCCTGATTCGTGTAGCCGGTCGAGCTGGAATGTTGATTCAACGCGCTGGACTTTTCCGTAATCACGGTGCTGCCATCCTGCGTCGCATTTCGGTTTTCCGCAACATCGTATTGCCACGATTGATCATTCTTTATTCAGAGATCGAAGGCGCGGCGGAAAGCCACTGACGCCACCTTCAGCGCCTCGCACTGAGCCCCGAACTGTCAGTGCGGATGAGTTATTCGGGCGGCGACGGCGTGGAATGATCGTGCTCGCCGAGCACCAACTCCCCTAGCCGCTTCTTTAGCGGTTCGATCCCTTCCGACTCCTGCGCCGAGACTGCTATAATCTCGATTTTCTTCCGGAAGCGGCGCTTGAATGCCTTCAAATTCTCGGCGGCGGCAGGCAGATCCATCTTGTTGGCAACGATAATCCATGGGCGGTCGCTGAGCGTGGAATCGTAAAGGTCGATTTCCCGGCGCAAACTCTCCAAATCCGCCACGGGCTCCCGGCCTTCGCTGCCAGCCATGTCGATCACAAACGCGAGCAGTTTGCATCGAACGATGTGTCGCAGGAATTCATGGCCGAGGCCGATGTTTTCGTGCGCCCCCTCGATCAGTCCCGGTATATCCGCGACCGTGTATCGGCTATAGCGAGGCAGCTCGACGACGCCGATGTGCGGCGTCAAAGTCGTAAACGGATAGGACGCGATCTTGGGATGCGCCGCAGATACTCGCGTCAACAAGGTGGACTTCCCGGCGTTGGGATATCCGACGAGTCCCACGTCGGCAATCTTGCGAAGCTCCAGATAAAACGTTCCCTCCTCTCCCTCTTCGCCATAGGTGAACTGTGTCGGAACACGATTGCGCGAACTCTTGAAGTGGACGTTGCCGATGCCCCCTTTTCCGCCTTTGCACAAGACGAATTCCTGCTCATTTTCAGTGAGATCGACCACGATCTCCAGTTGTTCCGGGTCGAAAGCGGGCGCCGGTTGCTCGTCGGGTATTTCGTCGGTCGGTGATTTAGTGAAATCGATGAAGGTGGCATCCGTCCCGTACGCGACGGACGGCTCCAAGCCTTCGCGCTTCTCGGGAGTTGACATCCGATAGACGATCGTACCAATCGGCACCGGCACGATTCGGTCTGGAGCCGATTTTCCCGAGCATTGTCTGCCGCCCCCGTTTTCTCCGTTCTTTGCCTTCACGATCGGCTCGTAGAAAAAAGGAGTGAGGTTGTCCACGTGCGTGTCGGCTCTCAGGACGATGGAGCCGCCGCGACCGCCGTCACCGCCATCTGGACCGCCTTTCGGAACAAACGATTCGCGGCGGAAAGAGGCGCTCCCATCGCCGCCCCGGCCGGCTTGCGCGAATACTTTGATGTGATCGACGAACATAGACTTTAGGGGTTTGCGAAGGGGGGCAACTTTCCGCCCTTTTCCTGGAGGAGCTTCTCGTAGAGCGCACGCGTCTCCAAGGCGATGGAGGCCCAGGAGAACCGCTCCTGCGCGCGGCGGCGCCCTGCTTTTCCCATGCGTTCACGCAGCCCGGGGTCGGCCATCAGTTGATTGATGCGCCGGGCTAGATCCTCCGAAAAGCGAGCGGGATCGATGGGCTCGAACGGGGTTTGCTTCATCTGCTCGACAGGGACGAGAAAGCCCGTCTCCCCATCGAGCACCACCTCTTTGATTCCTCCCACCGCGCTTGCCACCACGGCAGTCTCGCAGGCCATCGCTTCGAGATTGATGATGCCAAAAGGTTCGTAAATCGACGGGCAACAGAAAACCGCGGCATGTGTGTACAATTGATACACCGTCGCCTTGTCCACCATCTCTTCGATCCAGATTACTTTCCCGCGCTTCGATTGAGCCGCCGCCACCGCGTCCTTCATCTCTCGCGCGATCTCCGGCGTGTCGGGCGCGCCAGCGCAGAGGACAATCTGAAATCCGGCATCCATGTGCTGGATGGCATTCACGAGGTGAACGATCCCCTTCTGCCTGGTAATCCGCCCGACGAACAGAACGTAAGGCATCTGCGGATCGATTCCATAGCGCCCCAGCGCGTCGGCGGCAGCCACCGGCTTATACTCGTCCAAATCGATGCCATTGTATATGATGTGGACGCGTTCTTCCGGCACGTCGAAGAGGCGAAGGATATCCGATTTCGTTTCCTTCGAGACGGCGATCACCGCATCCGCCATTTCGATCGCGGTCTTTTCGACCCAGCACGAAAAATCGTATCCGCCACCGAGTTGTTCCCGCTTCCATGGCCGAAGCGGCTCCAGGGAGTGGACCGTGAGCACCATCGGAATGCCGTAGTTCAGCTTCGCGAGTATGCCGCCGAAGTGGGTGTACCAAGTGTGGAGATGGACGAGATCGGCATCGATGGCGTCGGTGTTCCAATCGAGGCAATGCTGCACTGCGGCGAAAACGGAATGCAACGGTCTCGGCGCCGAGTAATCGGATGAGTGCGTCGCGTACCCGGTCGCCTTGAGCGTGGGCAGGTCGATCCGGACCTCGCGTTTCTCGCTTCCGTAGCAGCGGACTTCCACTTGAATGAGCTTCGCGAGTTCGCGGCTGAGATAATCCACGTGGACTCCGGCCCCGCCGTAGGTAGTCGGAGGATACTCGTTGGAAAGAAACAGCGCCTTCATAATACTACGCGTCTGGACTCTCCACGCTCGCCGTCGCAAGCGCCGCTATTCCTTCACCCCGTCCGAGAAATCCCATCCCCTCGTTGGTGGTCGCTTTCACACCCACGCGCGCCGGCGGTATTCGCAAGGCCTCTGCTATCCGCTCTCGCATAAGCGCCACGTGAGGATTGATCTTCGGGACTTCTGCGACAAGTGTCGCGTCCACATTCACGATCCGCGCATGTTTGGTCCGTATGAGTTCCGCAACCTTGCGCAGAATCTCAAGACTGGATATCCCTCGGATCGATTCGTCGGAATTCGGAAAATGTTCACCGATGTCCCGCTCTCCCACGGCTCCCAGCAGAGCGTCGGCCACTGCATGGCAGAGCACGTCTGCGTCGGAGTGCCCATCCAGCCCATGCGAGTGTGGTATTTCGACGCCGCCGAGTATCAGCGGGCGCCCTTCCACAAAACGATGCACGTCGTAACCGATTCCGGAGCAGCTCATTCGAGTGGAAGGTCGATAAGACCGCTCGATGCCACGACGGAAATTTTGCCGGGATTGTCTGGTCGCGGTGTCATTTCGAAGTGGCCGCCAGCGGATTTTACGAGGGCCATCCCCGCCGCGACATCCCAGAGGCTTACAGATTGCTCGATGTAGGCATCGAGCCTCCCGCAGGCAACATACGCGAGGTCGAGTGCGGCGCTCCCCATAAGCCGGCACTTCCGCACCTTTTGCGAGTAGGACGCGAGAAGCGGCAGCCCGGCGGCGATCGTAGTCTTTGTCTTGGACATTCCGACCGAGACGATCGCTTCCGAAAGCTTGGTTCGAGAGCTTACACGGATGGGCTTGCCATTCAGTGTCGCAGGCGTCCGGCGCTCGACCGTCCACATCTCGTCGCGCATGGGGTCGTAGATCACTCCCAGTTCGATGTCGGCGCCTCGGCGCAGTGCGATCGACACACAGAAATGTGGAATCCCATAGAAATAATTCACCGTGCCGTCGATCGGATCCACGATCCAATGGTGGTCGCTCGACTGGTCTCCGGCGAGACCCTCCTCGCCGAGGATGGCGTGCGTTGGAAACTGCTTCAGCAACAGGCTGGCGATGAGATCCTGCGTCCGCACATCGAGATCGAGCTTAATATCGTGCGCTTCAAACGCGTTTACGTCGAGAGGCTGGCCGAAGCTGGCGCGCAGCAGTTCGCCCGCGGCGCGAGCCGCGGAAATGGCAGTGTCTAATGGAGATTCCATACAGTGAGATATAGCGGAAAAGAAAAGCGGGAGGAGAAATGAATTTCTCCTCCCGCTGGGAATCATGGCGGAGCATTCATCGAGTGAAAGCCCGGCCGCGACTTGGACTACTTCTTCTTCGAGGCTTTCTTGGTAGCGGGCTTGACGGCGGCTGAAGCAGCTTTTTTAGCAGGAGCTGCTTTCTTCGCGGCTAGCTTCTTGGGAGCTGCTTTCGCGGCTGGTTTGGTGGCGGTCTTAGACTTTTTGGCAATTGCCATTAGGGACACCCCCTTTCCTTCCGCAGTAGCGGGTCGCAGAAATTGACGAGCGGTTATTCACTCTGTATTCAGGGAGTAATGAACTTATGACTAACAGTCAATAACTTTTCTTCTTATTCGGCGATATTTTTTGCATTCGCCGCGCTGGCTCTCCTCAAAACGTCGCGGATTGAAGTGCGAAATAGCGGCCTGGCACCCTGTCCATTTTGCGCGGCGCCCGCATAAACACAAGGCTTTGACTGCAATCACTCCTTCTGCAGCCGGAGACCTCCGCGATTTCCAGCCGTCGGAAATAAATTCCGCCAGCCCGAGAAATTATTTCGATGAGACGGCGCGCGTGGCGCGATGAACTAACAAGAAGTTGCGGCTCACCGCCTACGCGCCCGCATTTACGAGAGCGGTCGAGCGGCTCAGAATCTCCTCGATCGGCGCGAGCCGGCCCGCGCCTTCGTACCCGCACGCCAGCATTCCATGCTCGGCCGGTCCCGCGAAGTGCGCGCCCCGCGCGCGGAGAAGCTCGACATTGCTCCGCGTGGCCGGGTGTTCCCACATCTTGCCATTCATTGCCGGCGCAATGAGAATCGGCGCCCGCGTGGCGAGCGCGATTTCCGTAATGGGATTTCCGGCCATGCCGTGAGCGAGCTGCGCGATGATATTGGCCGTCGCTGGCGCGATTACGAGCAGCCGCGCGCGGTCCGCCAGCGCGATATGTCCGGGCTTCCAACTCCCGTCGTCGGCAAATGCATCAAGGATCACGGCGTTCCTCGACAGGGTGCGCAGCGTGAGCGGGGCAATGAATTCTTGGGCGCCATGGGTCATCACCACATGCACATCCCAGCCCAATTTCACCATGCTGCTCGCAAGATCCGCCGCTTTGTAAGCAGCGATGGATCCCGTGACGCCTAGCACCACGAGAGGAGCTTCGGTCACAACATTCATTGGCGCATCATTCGCGGATCATCCTGCGGCTGAGGTAGCGCTCGGCCTTCATGATCGCCCGGAATTTCTGAAGATCCTCCTCCATCGAGCCGCTAATGATCGTGTATCGATAGTCTCTCCAGCATTCCATCTCCGACGCGGCGTTGCGCAACCGAATTTCAATCTGTTCCAGGCTCTCCGTCCCGCGCCTGACAAGCCGATGGCGCAACTCGTCGAACGACGGCGGCATGATGAAGACATCCGCCAGGATATCGCGAATCGACGGACCGTTCGCCCGGACGCTGTTTGCGCCCTGAACATCGATATCGAGCAGGACATCCACGCCAGCATCCAGGTTCCGCAGGACGCCGTCGCGGCGGGTCCCATAGAAATTGCCATGCACTTCCGCGTATTCGAGGAAATCACCGGATTCGATGTGCTGTTCAAACAGCTGCCTCGGGAGGAAATGATAGTCTTCCCCGTCGATCTCTCCAGCGCGCGGCGACCGAGTGGTGCAAGAGATCGAATAGACGAAGTCTGCGCCGGGTCTCAGCGCATTCAGGAGGGTGCTCTTGCCGGCGCCGGAAGGAGCGGACACCACAAAGAGGATGCCACGCCTGCGAAACCGAATTGGAAGGGGCTGGTGCAAAAAGGCGGGGTCGGTTGCGGGTCACTCGATGTTCTGGATCTGCTCGCGAATCTTCTCCATCTCCGATTTGCAACCGACCACAAGATGCGAGATTCCGGCATCGTTTGCCTTTGCGCCCAGCGTGTTGAATTCGCGGGCGACTTCCTGGCCGATGAATTCAAGCGTCCGGCCCACCGGCTCGTTCCGCCGGAGTTGATGGGCGAATTGCGCAAAGTGGCTGTCGAGCCGTGTCAGTTCCTCTGTGATATCGGATTTTTCGGCGAAGAAAATGACTTCCTTGGTGAGCCGCTCATCGTCGAGCGGCATGTCGATCCCCGCCCGCTGGATTCTTTCGTGCAGCGATTGCCGGTACTTCTGCATCACGTTCGGTTGGAGAACCCGAATTTCACGCACCGACGCTCGCACGGCCTTCAGCCGCTTGATAAGATCTTTGGCGAGATGCCTGCCTTCGCGCTCGCGCATCGCGATGAGATCGGCGAGCGCCGCCTTCAGCGCCCGGTCCACATGAGGCCATGCTTCATCCACCGGCATCTGTTCATCGGCAACCTTCAGCACTCCGGGAGCCCGAAGCACCATTTCGATTCCGATCTCCCCAGGGGCGCCGAGTTCGCGCTGCAGGCTGAGCATGGTGTCGTAGTAGGTGCGCGCCAGCGCCGAATCCAATCCCAGACGCTGGACGGAATCGGGCGCATAGTGCGCCGCGACGACGACCGTCAACCTGCCCCGCGTCACCTCCGAGTTAATCACGTCACGAATGCGCGGTTCAATTTCATTAAGCTCACGCGGCAGCGTCACTACGACATCGCTCTGTTTCCGGTTCACGGAGTTTAGCTCGACCGTGAATTTGCTCCCTTCGTATATGGATTGGCCGCGGCCGTAGCCGGTCATGCTGCGCATCCGATGGATCATAGCGGCAACGGATCAGTGAACGCAATAGGAAGCCGCGGGATTAAGATTCCGCGTCCTCGCTATCGACCACTCTCATCGTCGGTCTCCAAAGCCGAATGATGCATCGTACGCGAAGGCGGCGGCGTCGGATGGAAAATCGGAGGGGGAGCGGCAAGCTTTTTGTGCAATGCCACGTGGCAGACCCACCACGTCAGGATCGCGAATAATGCGATGGCGATGCCCATCAAGGGACGCTTAATTGGTTTCTTGCTGCGTTGATTGGTGCGCCGTCTGCGTCGTGCCGATCCGCGGCGGCGCGCTGGCGTCTCCGCAGTTTCGCCTTCCACGGAGTCCTCATCCGCTTCCGCTTCCCTCTGCGCCGCGTCGTCGCCGAAAGAGGGCCAGATCGTTTCAGCGTCTGGCGGCCCATCGGACTCGGACTGCGCCTCTTGCGCCGAATGCCTGGAATTCGCTCCGGTTGTCGCAGCATTTGTGGCGGCCGGGCGGAGCGGGGGGGCCGGCGAAAGCGGAAAGTGGTCCGCGGTCACGGGACGCTGCCCGGTCGCGTTCGGCAGCGGAGCAGCGGCCTTCGATGGGTCCGGGAGGGATCGATCCCGCCTCATTCGCGGTGTTGCAACCCCACGCTTGAGAGAGAGCGCAATCGTGGTGAATTCGCGGATCTCCTCGACCGTTTTTCTCAGATTCTCGAAGTGATGAGCTGGCGCCTCCGGGTCGGTGATCCGGAGCGTGTAGAGATAGATCCAGCGGCCGAATGACTTTTTAATCGCGTGCGAAAACCGCAGCACACAGTCGCGCCTGAGCGTCGTCACGGTTTCGCTTCTGCCAAAGGTTGGAGAATTCAGCTCGATGAAATGCTCGAATTTCCCCTTCGATTTGAGCAAAAGCGGATAAGAGCGCTTCTGCATATCCGGCAGGCTGAGCACACCCTGTATCAGATGGCTCCGATACTTAAACGTCATCGCCGTATTTCCTTCCTCTTGGGCGAAAGCCGCCGGGAGTTCGTACGTCTCGCCCAGAACGAATTCATTCCGCGCACGGTCGTCACGCATCTCGATCGGATCCAATCTTCTCGGCTCGGTAAACAATTCAGCGTACAACTCGTCACGCTGCCGCGAGACCGCCTCGGCGCCCTCGGTTCCGAAGGCCCGCCGGAGTTTGTCCGCCTGTTCGCCTTGGGCCGTCACGATCACGCGCAGAGCCGGCGGGCGTCCGGAGGTGTCCAGGAGAAAGCTCTCCTTTAGCTGATAGGCATCGCGGGATGGCGAGGCTGGAAGCTTATCGAGTTGCGCCGACCCGGGGCCGATCGCCAGGCCAACGCCGAAGTCGGGGAAAAAGCGCTCCAGAGCGCCGCCTCCCTGGAAAGTTAATTCCGGGTCGATGCCCCGCCGCTCCCCTTCGATCTCGTACTCGATCACCACATGATCGAATGCAGCGGGCATCGGCAGAAAGAAGTCCACACCGCTTCCGTATGCCGCACTCACGAGGACTGGCCGGCAGGAAATTCCGAGCAGCCGCAGTAGGTGCATCAACAGGAATGCCTTGTCTTTTCCGCTGCCAACCCTCCTCTCCAGAACGGTTCCCGGCAGTGTGGGCAGCCAGCCATTTTCCTCCAGTCGAGACGAGTCGGAGCGGACCTCGTCTTGCACCAACCGAAAAACTTTCGCAGCCCGCTCGCGCTGGGAGTCGCTTTCGGCAGCGAGCCGCGCCGCAGTCTGATTCAGCAGGGCGTCGCCAAAGCATTCCGGCCATGCAGCGCGCACTCCTTCCGCAACTTCCGCCCACGAATTGCAAGTCGAGGTCTGGATCCACGAGAAGAGCAACTGGGAACCCGGCGCCTCCGGCTCGTATCCGCGGCGTGTAACTTTGTCGAGATGCCAGGTCCATTCGACCGCGCCGTTGCATGCACCAATCTTCGGGCCCGACAAGTCCACGCTCGTGCGCCACTGCATTCCGTCCCCGCCTTCGGGAAACAATACCCGAACATGGAAAGCCAGCGTCGGCAGCTCCCTCGGCACCTTCGCGAAGACCCAGTGACTCGATGGCATCAACCGAGGCTTCTCGACGATTGTATAACTCACGTCGAGAAGGTCGCCAATCCGCACGTCTTCGAGCAGGACGACGATCGATAGTCCGCCGTTCCAATCGATGCTCGGAAGCCGGGCGTCTCGTTGCAGAAATCGAAGTCTGCGGATCTCCGCCCATTCCATCCGCCTTCCCGCCCGCTCGATCGCAATGGAGTGTATGATCAGCCGCTGGACCGCAGGGTCGAAACGATCGATCCGCCAGTGCGCCGCATCGTGCACGGCCTGGAGCGCCTCCAGCCTTACCACGGTCCTGCTGTAGCTGGCATGCCGCTGGACGTGGTATTGCTTGTCGATGAGCAAGGCCGTGTAGGCTCCCCCAAGGCCGGGTCGATAACTGACATCCACTTCGCGTGAAGCCACCCAATCCTCCGCAGGGGCGATCTCTATGGTCTGCCGAATGTCGTCTGGAACGAACTCGTCGATGGGCACCTCCCGCTTCGATGCGAAGGTTTTCGGGGCGGTGTCTGCTGTCGGCATGAGAAATTTGGGCGATGCTAGCTGCTGGCAGCGTCACAGTCGATTGCCTAAATGCTCCGCCGCTTGCGAAACATCTTTGTCGCCGCGGCCCGAAAGGTTGGCAATGACGATGTCATGCACGCGCATCTTGGGAGCCACTTTGATAGCGTGCGCAATCGCATGTGACGATTCGAGCGCAGGAATAATCCCTTCGACGCGAGCCAGGCGCAGGAAAGCATCCAGAGCCTCGTCGTCCGTCGCATAATCGTAGTCGACCCGTCCGAGATCCTTTAAATGGCAATGCTCAGGGCCGACTGCGGCATAATCCAAGCCGGCGGAAATGGAGTGTGTGAGCTGGATCTGTCCATCTTCATCCGCGAGCAGCCACGACTTGGCCCCTTGCAAAACTCCCAGTTTCCCGCCTTGGAACCGCGCGGCATGGTCGCCCGCGCGTATGCCGCGGCCGCCAGCTTCGACACCCACCATCTTCACCGATTCGTCATTCAAAAAGGGCCAGAAGAGGCCGATTGCATTGCTTCCGCCCCCCACGCAGGCAATCAGTAAATCCGGGAGGCGCCCCTCGCGTTCGAGAATTTGCCGCCTCGCCTCGCAGCCAATAACCCGGTGGAAATCGCGCACCATCATCGGGTACGGATGCGCTCCATAGGCGGTTCCCAAAATGTAATGCGTGGAGCGGACGTTCGTCACCCAATCGCGCATCGCCTCATTGATGGCTTCCTTGAGTGTCTGCTGCCCGGCAGTCACTTCGACCACACGGGCGCCAAGCATCTTCATGCGCGTGACGTTGAGCGCCTGCCGGCGGGCATCCACTGCCCCCATATAGATCACGCATTCCAGTCCGGCGCGCGCAGCCACGGTGGCGGTCGCCACGCCATGCTGCCCCGCGCCGGTCTCGGCGATGATCCGCGTCTTTCCCATTCGCCGCGCAAGCAGAATCTGGCCGAGCGCATTGTTGATCTTGTGGGCTCCCGTATGCAGTAGATCTTCGCGTTTCAGGTAGATCTTCGCGCCGCCAAGTTGTTCCGTAAGCCGCTGTGCGAAATAAAGCGGCGTCGGTCGGCCGGCGAAGTTCGAAAGCAAGTCCGCGAGTTCGGCTTGGAACGCGGGGTCATCGCGCGCCTTCAGGTACTCTTCGGTCAGCTCGTTCAGCGCCGTCATCAGCGTCTCTGGCACGAACATTCCCCCATACGGGCCGAAATGGCCGTGAGCGTCCGGCAGCGTTTCGAGGTCAATCATCGGATCGCCAACCTAGGCAGGGCCAAATAAAGTCGCAAGGGGAAGAGAACCTTCGCGCGCTCGCAATCCGAGCATCCCACTCTTACAGGACATCGCTCTCATCGTGCAGGCCGGAGTCGTGCCGGATGGAATCCAAGCGCCGCAAGGAGCGCCGTTCCGTCCGGTTCCATGCCTTAACGATGGCGCCGACGACGGCCGGGGTGGCCAAAAGCAGGCCAACCGAGAAAAGAGTCGCCGCCGTGATCTTTTGCGCTGGACGGCGGAGCTTTCCCGCGACAAGGAGCCCAATCCCACAGCCGACTGCCGTCTGGGTGACAGCAAGCAAGCTGGAGGTCACTGTTTCGGAAGTTTTGCGTGGCGTCATGTCGGAGGGCATTATGGAGAGAGTCCAGACGGTTTCCATTCCTAAATACGCGCCCGATGCCGGGTGCGCGGCTCTTCAAAAGTAAGATTCTCGGGTTTCCTTCCGCATCGCGGTGCATTATGACGACCTTGCATGTCGCTTTACGCACTTATTCTCGCCGGAGGAAGCGGCGAACGCTTTTGGCCTCTGAGCCGGCGGTCCCGGCCAAAACAACTTCTCTCGCTCTTCGCCGATGGCGAGACGCTTCTGGAGGCCACGATCCGGCGCCTTCATGGACTGGTGTCCTCGGAGAATATCCTTATTCTCACCAATAGCGATCAGGAGGCAGGCGTGCGGGCGCTGGCCCCGCAATTGCCCGCTGCCAATATCGTCGCGGAACCCGCGAAGCGTGACACCGCTGCGGCGATCGCTCTGGGCGTCGCATGGGTCGCGGCGCGTGACCCCGCGGGCACGATGGTCGTCCTCCCGGCGGACCATAAGATAGATGACGTCGCGGGATTTCAGAACACGCTTCGGACTGCGGAACGCGCGGCGCGCGGCGGCGAGCTTGTGACAATCGGCATCGCCGCCACCTGGGCTTGTCCCGGCTTCGGTTACATCGAAACGGGGGAGCGGGTGGACGCAGGAAACGCCGAAGACGGCCCCCCGGTGCGTGAGGTGATTCGATTTCGCGAAAAGCCGAACGCCGATCTGGCGGAAACTTTCCTCCGCCAAGGCAACTTTAGGTGGAACGCAGGAATGTTTATTTGGACCGTTCCGGCGATCGTCAGCGCTTTCAGCCGGTTTGCTCCCGAATTGGGCCGATTCATCGAGCGATGGCACGCTGTTGAGGATCGCGCCGCGCTGTTGCGCGACGAATTCCCGAAGCTTCCGAAAATTTCCATCGATTACGCGATCATGGAGAAGGCGCACCGTGTGCTGGTCGTCGAGGCCGCCTTCGACTGGGACGACGTCGGGAGCTGGACCGCGATCGCCAAGTATCTCCCCGCGGATTCGGATGGCAATTCTGGCAATGCGCCCGTGAAATCGATCGATTCCACGGGGAATATCGTTTTTTCCAATCAAAAGCGTCAAATCGCGCTGCTGGGCGTTACCGATTTGATCGTCGTTCAGACGGAAGACGCTTTGCTGATCTGCAACCGGCACGAGGCTGAGCGGATCAAACAACTCGTGGCGCAGATGCCGCCGGAGCTTCAGTAACGCGATGAAACGCGCGCTCGGAATCGATCTTGGCGAAGCGCGGATTGGCTTGGCGATCGCAGACGATCTCGGGATGCTCGCCCATCCTTTGGAGACCATTTTCGTGGACGCGTCCGCAGATCCGACCGTGCGCATCGGTGACATCGTGCGCCGTGATCGCATCGAGATCGTCGTGCTCGGCCTTCCTCGTAATATGGATGGCAGCTACGGACCAGCAGCCGCGAAAGCGCGTTCTTTTGGCGATGCGTTGCGCGACCGGATCGCCCCATGCGAAATCCGCTTGTGGGATGAGCGTCTCACCTCCGTGGCCGCGCAGCGTGCGCTTCACGCAGCAGGCCATAATGTAAAACAGAGCCGCGCGATGATCGACCAAGTCGCTGCGCAGTTGATACTGCAAGGGTGGCTGGATGCGCAGGCCATGATCGACGAGACTCGCTAGACCCGCCGCTTGGAATCTCCCAAACAGTCGCCCGTTCGCCTCAAGCTTCTCATCGCGTACGACGGCAGACCGTACTGCGGATGGCAGCGCCAGACAAATGGCGAATCGGTGCAGGCATGCGTCGAGCGTGCGCTTGCCCGAATCGCGGGCGCTCCGGTGGTCGTCCACGGAGCGGGGCGCACCGACGCGGGCGTGCACGCCACAGGCCAGGTCGCTCACGCCGACGTACCCGCAAGCCGGCTCTCTGCCGGACAATGGCAGGCGGCCCTTAATGCAAATCTCCCCGCCGAGATTCGCATCCTGCGCGCAGCGCGTGGGCCAGCCGATTTTCACGCCCGCTTCAGCGCGAAGGGAAAACTCTACGTCTATCGACTGTGGAACGACAGCTTCCTGCATCCATTGGAAATCGAGCGGGCATGGCATGTGCCACGCCGGCTCGATATGGACCGGATGCGCGAAGCAGCCGGCGCGTTGGAAGGGACACATGACTTCTCCGGATTCTCCGCGGCCCCGACCGGCGGCGCTGCGCCGCAGAGCGATCGGGTGCGCACCGTCTTCTCGATTCGACTGCGCCGCCGCGGGCGGTTGGTGGCGCTCCATTTCCACGGGAGCGGCTTCCTTTACAAGATGGTGCGAATGCTCGCAGGATCGATCGTCCGCTGCGGGGAGGGCCGCGGCGACTCGGAATGGATCGCCAGCGTCCTCACGAGCGGCGGCGAGCGGAAGACCCAATTCGCCGCGCCCGCCGCAGGCCTTTACCTTGCCAAAGTTTTCTACTAACAGGGCGACCGGCAACCGGCCTCTCTGCGCGTTTTTCCTCGCCTGCGGCGATGCGTTCGCGGCAGCCAGTGCTTGGAATCTCCCGCGTTTCAAAGGATCCGCGTCACTTGGCGCTCGCCGAGTGGGGAAAATCCATCGTATGTTACTGCTGCATGACTCCTCGACTGCTTTTCCTCTTCTTTTTTATTCTGGCATCCGGATTGCGCGCGGCAGATGACTACACGCTGGGGCCGGATTCGCAGCCGAACGACGGTGTGCCGCATGGCGAGGTCGCGAAACATACTTTCACGGAGAGCAAGGTATTCCCGGGGACGGTGCGTGACTACTGGGTGTACGTGCCCAAGCAGTATGATAAAGCAAAGCCCGCGGCGCTGATCGTCTTTCAGGACGGCGGATCGTACGTGAAGGACGACGGCCAGTTTCGTGTTCCCGTAGTGCTGGACAATTTGATCGCGAAGCAGGAGATCCCAGTCACCATCGCGATTTTTGCGAATCCCGGCACGATCCCGGCTGAAAAAGAGGGGGCAAAGGAGCGATCGAACCGGAGCTTCGAATATGACTCGCTCGGCGATGCGTACGCGCGCTTTCTGATCGACGAACTGCTGCCGGTAGCGACAAAGGGGCTGAACATCTCGTCGGACCCGGAGCACCGCGCGATCGGCGGGATTTCATCAGGAGCGATCTGCGCGTTCACGGTCGCATGGGAGCGTCCGGACTCTTTTCACAAAGTGATTTCGCATGTTGGCTCGTACACGAACATTCGCGGAGGGTTCGCCTACCCGGCTCTCATCCGCGCAACGAAGGAGAAGCCGAAGCCGTTGCGGGTGTCTCTGCAGGACGGCGCAAACGACCTGAACAATCTTCACGGCAACTGGCCTCTCGCGAATCAAGATATGGCGGCGGCTCTGAAATTCGCAGGCTACGACTATCGATTCGAGTTTGGTGACGGCGGGCACAACGGAAAGCAGGGTGGCGCGATCCTGCCGGATACGCTGAGATGGCTGTGGCGAGGGGCGAAGCCGGAGTAGAAGGGGGAGAGGCGAGGCGCAACTCCGCAACGATGCCGCTCTTTTTCCGATGATCTCCATTCGCGCCCTCACGAAGCGCTTTGGGACACACTTGGCTGTCGATTCATTGACGCTGGAGATCCCGGCAGGACAGGTAGTGGGGCTGCTCGGGCCGAACGGGGCCGGAAAATCGACAACATTGAAGATGCTCACCGGAATGTTGACGCCTACGAGCGGGACGGCGGAGATCCAAGGGATCGATCTTCTTGAGGACCCGATCGCGATCAAACGGCAAGTTGGGTTCGTTCCGGAATCCAGCGCTGTCTTCGAGGTGCTTACGGGGATGGAATACTTGGAGACAGTGGCGGCGCTCTACGGCATTCCCGTGGAAAGAGCGCGGGAGCGGATCCTGCAATTCACGGGATTCTTTGAGCTGGACGAAGCGACGCTTCGCAACAAGGCGCTGGCGGCATACTCGAAGGGAATGCGGCGCAAGGTGGTAATCATATCGGCGCTGCTGCACAACCCGCCCGTCCTCTTCTTTGACGAGCCGCTGGACGGCCTGGATGCAAATACGGCAGTGGGATTCAAAGCGCTGATCCAATCGCTGGCTCACGAGGGAAAGACGGTGGTCTATTCCTCGCACGTGCTCGACGTCGTGGAGCGTGTGTGCGACCGCGTCATCATCATCGACAAGGGGCGGCTATTGGTGGACGGATCGCCGGCGGCGCTGCTGGCGGAGCATGGCGGAGAGAGACTTGAGCGGCTTTTCGCGCGGCTCACCGGGGCGGCGAATCTGGAGGAAAAGGCGGAAGACTTCGCGAGGACTTTCGTCGATTCGTGAACGAGCACCAGGCAAGCGCGGCGCAGCAATCCAGGGACCTGCGGCGCCTCTTTCGGAAGCTTGTGTTCCGGGGGCGGCGGATGCGTGGGGACGGCACGGGCAAACCGAAGGATCCGATGAGGCAATTCATTCGAAGCCTGGGGTTGTTTTGTTTGTTTGGAATGGTGTGCCTGCGCTTCGTGCATCTTCCGCTGTTTGCATTTGCGACGTGTCTCCACGCGCTCACCTTTGCGCTCGCCGGGATGAATCTGGCGATCTGGAGCGGCAGCTTTCTTTTCAACCCGGTGGAGTTCGAAGTGCTCTCGCACCGGCCCATCTCGCCGCGCGCATTGCTGGGAGCAAAGATCCGCGTGCTGGTGGAAATTTCCTTCGCGCTGGCGCTGGCGCTGAACGTTGCGGACATGATCGCGCGAACCTGGCTGACGCGATCGTGGAGGTTTATTCCCGCACATATTATCTCCGTATTCGGAGAGGTAATCCTCTGCGCGAGCGGTGTGACTCTGCTGTACAATCTGTGCCTGCGCTTCTTTGGTCGGCAGCGTCTCGACAATCTGATGACGACGACACAGGTGCTCTTCGGGATTGGCGCGGTAATCGGCTCCCAAGTGGTGACCCAAGGCGCGGCGCGAGTGGGCCCGCGGCTGTTTGAGCATCCTCCACTCTGGCTGGAGCTTTTACCGCCAGCTTGGTTTGGCGCGCTGGACGCAGTCCTGGCTGGCGGCGAAGTTTCGCCGCGCATGCTGGCGCTCGCTTCCGCTGCTGTGGTGATTACGTCGCTCTGCGCGTGGGCCAGCGCGGCGGCGCTCGCCGGAGCTTATGAACAAGGCCTCGGGACACTGACGGAAGCAGTGTCTTCCAGTGGACACAAGAAACGGAGGCGGCGCCCGGCTTCGGCGCGACTGATTCGGATCGCGCCTTTTCGGTGGTGGCTCGGAGATCCGGTCGAGCGGGCGACGTTTGCCCTGGTTCTTGCGCATCTTGGTCGTGCGCGAGACGTAAAGCTGCGGACGTATCCGATGGTCGCCCAATTGCTGGTGATGCCGTGTATCCTCCTCTTCACGGTGCTCCAGGCGGCCGATGCGGGCACGCTCGGAGGCGGCGGCGCGGCGCACACCTTCTTGATTGCATTCAGCGGGGCGTATATTTCGCTGCTGCCGCTAGCCGTGCTTGAGCAATTGCGAATGTCGGATTCGTGGCAGGCTAGCGAGATTTTTTTCCAGGCGCCAATCGAGCGGCCGGCCGCGGCCTTCCACGGCACGCGCAAGGCGGTCATCTGTCTGCTATGCGCGCCCGCGCTGCTGCTGCTCGCCGGGGCGCTCGTGTTCTATGCCCGGTCAGCGTCCGATCTGGCGCTTCTTCTGCCGGGGGCTGTCTCCGTGCCGCTCGTAAGTCTCATTCCTGGATTGAAAGGCCCCGCCCTCCCGTTTTCGCAGCCAGCGCAAGCCGTGAAAGGCGCGACGGGATGCCTTTTCTCCGCAGGTCTGGCGCTCGGCGCCGGGCTGGTGGCGGCGATCGCGGCGTACGCATGGCGCGGCGGTTGGTTTGTGTGGATGCTATCTGGCGAAATACTCGTGGTGGCCGGCGCCAGCTACGGAGTGCGTCGCGCCTTGGACCGGCAGCAGTTCGATTTTAGCGAATGACGTTTGTTGCATGATTGTCACGCGGCCGTCGCAAGTTTGTCGCGAAGTGGCGCTTTGGTAGAGTTGTGAAATTCCCTTCGTCTCCGGCGCCAGCAACTGGCGAAGCCCCCGGCGCGCCATCCCGGGAGGCTGCCCCAGAACGCCTGGGCAGCCGCATTCTCGCGCGTGGCGGAAGCCAGCACTCCTACACGGTGCGGCTCGCCGCCAGCGACGACGATATACGCGCCGCTCAATCGCTGCGATTTCTGGTGTTTAACTTGGAACTCAATGAAGGTCTGGATTTGTCGTACGACACACTGCGGGACGAGGATCCGTTCGACGAGGTGTGCGACCACCTGATCGTGGAGACTGACTCTGAAGTAGTGGGCACCTATCGGCTGCAGACAGGGACCAACGCGGGATGCCGGCGCGGCTACTATTCTGAGCTGGAATTCGACTTCGCTCCCTTCGAGCCGATCCGGCACGAGACGATCGAACTGGGGCGGGCCTGCGTGGCAAGTGAGCATCGCAACCTCGTGGTGCTCGGGTTGCTCTGGCGCGGGATTGCGCACTACGCACGGCAGAGAGGATGTCGCTACTTGATCGGATGCGGATCTCTCACGTCACAGGATGAACGCGAAGGCGCGGCATTGTATGCGGCGCTGGCCGAACGCCATCTCGCTGCCGGTGGCTTGCAGACAGTTCCATTGCCGTCGCATCGCTGCTCGATCGCTGAGCGGGCGGAAAAAGCGCCAAAGGCTCCGAAGCTACTTGCGGCCTATCTATCACTGGGGGCGAAAATCTGCGGGCAACCCGCGATCGATCGGGAGTTCAAAACGATCGATTTCTTAACTCTGCTCGACCTCGAGTCGCTTCCAGCGAGCGCTTCGCGGCTTATAGGGTAAAGCGACATGTCCTCCGCAATTGCAACCCTGGGAAGCGTTAGGTGCGAGGCGCCGGAAACCCCGCTGGCTATCCGCGCGAGGCAAGCCGGCCGGATCGCAGGGTTCTGCGCGATCTTAATGGCGGGAATGACGGAGCATCTTCTCCTTCGGACATTTGGAAAGATGGCCAAACCGCTCGACCGTGCGCTTTGGCTGCAGCGAGTCAGTCGCCGGCTCATGCGGTGCATCGGACTGCATGCGCACTATGTGGGCGAGAGGGAGGAAGCAGGCCTCTTCGTGTTCAACCACGTGAGCTATCTGGACATCGTCACGCTTGCGGCTCGGGACCCGATCGTCTTCGTTGCAAAGTGTGAGGTGCGAACGTGGCCGGTGATTGGATGGATCGCCGCGGCGGCTGGCACACTTTTCATAGACCGAACAAAGCGCACCGATGTGGCGCGCGTGGGCGCCGCGATGAAAGATCTGCTCTCCGATGGCTTGCGCGTTTGCATCTTTCCGGAGGGAACGAGCAGCGACGGCACGTCGGTGCTTCCGTTTCGGACCTCACTGATCGAACCGGCGATCGAACAAAAGGAGCCTGTGACGGCAGGCTGGATCGGATACGAGCTGGAGGATGGCGAACCGGAAACCGAAGTCTGCTACTGGGGCGACCTCACATTTGGCCCACACTTGCTGAATCTCTTCACAAAGCGGCAAATCTTCGCGACGGTGGGGTGCGCGCGCGCGGGCATGACCGGGGAATGCCGGAAGGCTGCTGGGAAACATTTACACGGGCTTGTGTGCCGTCTCGCGGAGCAACACGCGTGAGGGCGATCAACGCGGAGCGCACCAATCAACTCCTGCCGCTGGGAGCCGGGCGCGTGGTGGGATTCGCCGAATACGGCGCGGCGGGCGGCGTGGCGATCTTTTATTTCCACGGGTGGCCGGGATCGCGGATCGAAGCTGGCTTGCTGGACGATGCGGCGCATGCCGTCGGGGCGCGGATCGTGGCTGTGGAGCGGCCTGGCTACGGGCGCTCGACATTTGTGCGCGGGAGGAAGCTCGGAAGCTGGCCGCTGGATGTGCATCTGCTGGCAAACGCGCTGAAAATCGATCAGTTCGCCGTGCTGGGTGTGTCGGGAGGCGGGCCATACGCGCTTGCGTGCGCGGCGCACTTGAACGGGCGCGTCTCGCGAACGGCGATCGTCTGCGGCGTGGGTCCGCTGACGCTGAGCGATTCCTCGATTGGCATGCAACGGATACGCCAGATCGCGTGCAGCCTCATGCGCAGAAGCCCTGGCTTCAGCCGGCCCATATCGTACGCGCTCTTCCGGCGAATGCGGAACGACGCGGACGCGCTGATCGAGGAGCTATCCCACCTGCTGCCCGAGCCGGATCGCATCATCCTTCAAGACAGCGCGGTGCGCGAGGCTGTCGCCAGCAGTTTCCAAGAGGCGCTCGCGCAAGGCGTCGGCGGCCCGTCGCAAGATCTGCGAATCTACTTCGACCCGTGGGATATCGATTTCGGACTGATACGATCCAGCGTTCGCTTCTGGCACGGAGAGCAAGACGCGATTATCCCGCCGCGGATGAGCCGCGATCTGGCCGCCGCGATCCCCGGGGCGGAGACGAACTTTCTGGCAAACGACGGCCACTACTCGCTGCCAATCGCGCGGAAAGCGGAGATCCTGCGATGGGTGGTGGACGGGACGAAGCCCGAAACGGAAGGCAAGTAAGATCAGACACCGAGCGCGGCGCGCTGCCAGGGCAAAAGCTGGGCGGCGGTCTCGGTCGAATCGGTGGCGAGTTTTTCGAGGATTGCCTTTGGGGCAATGAGCGATGGGTCGAGCCGAAACTCGGCGGCAGCGGCATCGCGCTTTTGGCGATAAGCGCGGAACCGCGCATCCCAGTCCGGTGCGGAGCGGACACGGGTTTTGCGAACGATCTGCGGCCAATCGGACTCCGGCATGGCGAGTGCAGCCTGTGCTGCGTCGATAAAACGCTGCCGCCTCGAGCCGCGCAGATGATGGAAGTCCACGTTGATTCCTTTATCGAAACGGTCCGCCGCGTCCACCAACTGTTCGTTATGCAAAATGTGGAATGCCGGGCGATCGACTCCTTGCGCCTCGTGATCGCGCCAAAGCCAAAGCGCACGCAGGATGGCGGAAGCTCGCGGCGCGAGGGCGGAACTCCCCGAGATTCTCCAGAGCTGATCGGGATCGCGCTCGCGCGTAACGCCGGAGGCCGTGATGGCGCGTTCGCATGATTGCTCGAACCAATCCCAACGACCGAGACGCCGGAGTTCCGCCTCGAATATCTCCGCAAGCTGAATTAGATAGCGGGAATCGGTCACCGCATATTCACTCATTTGCGGAGGCAGCGGACGCCGCGCCCAGTCTGCCTTCTGCGAACCTTTCGCAAGCTGCAGATTGAAATACTTGAGAATGAGGGCGGCGAGACTGAATTCGGTTAGCCCGCAAAGCCGGGCGGCGATCATCGTGTCAAAGATCCGGGAGGGGCCGGCGAATCCGCTTCGGCGCAGAAGGCGCAAATCGTAATCGGCGCCATGCAGAATCAATTCCCGGCCTTCAAAGGAATCGTAGAGCGGCGCCAGGGAGAATCCGGCAAGCGGATCGACGAGAATATCGCGGCCAGGCACGCTGATCTGGATGAGACAAAGCTTCTCGAAATAGGAGTGAAGGCTGTCGGCCTCTGTATCGATGGCGATGCGGCGCGAAGCGAGCAGGCTCGGAAGCAACTCCGCGAGACCATCCGCGGTATCTATGAGCGGTTGCATTTAGGAAGCGGAAGCCGTCATCCGCGCAAACCCATGAGGAGCAGCTCGGCGTTGGATTTCGTATTTTTGATGGCGTGTATGAGCACCTCTGTCGCTTCCAGAGGAGGAAGGGCCGCAAGCTGGCGGCGCAGGACCGATACCCTTTGAAATTCGTCGGGATGATAGAGAAGCTCATCACGTCGGGTTGCGGATGCGAGGAAATTGATGGCGGGAAAGACGCGCTTGTCCGATAGGCCGCGGTCGAGATGAAGCTCCATGTTTCCCGTGCCCTTGAATTCCTCAAAAATGACGTCATCCATGCGGCTGTGAGTCTCGATGAGAGCCGTCGCGAGAATGGTAAGGCTGCCGCCTTCCTCCGTATTGCGGGCGGCGCCAAAGAACTTCTTCGGCTTGATAAGCGCCTTTGTGTCAACCCCGCCGGACATGATGCGCCCCTTATTGGGCTGGAGGTTATTATAGCCGCGGGAAAGGCGCGTGATGGAGTCGAGAAGGATGATCACATGTTGGTGAAGCTCGACAAGGCGCTTGGCGCGCTCGCTAACCATCTCCGCAACCTGCGTATGCCTCTGGGGGCTTTCGTCGAAGGTGGATGAGTAGATTTCGCAGTTATCGAGCGACCGTTTGAAGTCGGTGACCTCCTCCGGACGCTCATCCACCAAGAGCATAATGAGTTTGGTCTCGGGGCAATTTGCAAGGATCGACTTCGCGATATCCTTTAGAAGAATTGTCTTTCCCGTGCGAGGCGGAGCAACGATGAGGCCGCGCTGCCCGCGGCCTAACGGGGCGATGAGATCGACTGCGCGCGCCGCCACCGAGCGAACCTTCGGATTTTCGAGGACGATGCGGTCCTTGGGGTGAAGCGCCGTAAGTTTTTCAAATTCAACAGTCTCCTCCCAGCGCTCGGATGGGATCCCCTCGATATGCTGTATTTGCTCGAGTGTAATAAACCGCTCTCTGTCGCGGGGCGTGCGAATCTTACCCGCGATCCGATTCCCGGGGCGAAGAGAGAACTGGCGCTCGAATGAGTTGGGCACGAACACGTCCTGCGGGAGCGAACGGAAATTGAAACGCGGCCAGCGGAGGAATCCGCCTCCTTGGGCGCCCAGTTCGAGAATGCCGTCGGCAAAAAGTTCCGTGCCGCGGGCGGCATAGGCGCGAAGAAGATCGAATACGAGATGATGCCGCGTCTTCTCTGGATTGATGCGGACACGCATCGCCTCGGCCTTTTGCACGAGTTCGTGGAGCGGCGCAGCATTGAGCTCATCGATCCAAAGCTGCTTTGGAACTTCGATAGACACGGCGGGGTCACCCTCGATTGTCGCAGACGACGCAGGATTCTCGCTATAAGGGGCGATTTCTTCTTCAGCCATAATATTCATTTAACCAACGCGCAAACAGGGCTACCTGCCGTTCCAGGCAAGTAATCGTGGAATCATTCCAGATGATATGATTTGCTCCCCGCATCTTTGCGTCGATGTCGAGCTGAGCGCCAATGATATTTTCGATGAGCGAATCTTGGAAGCCGCGAAGCTCGGCAAGCCGCCGGCGCTGAACCGGCGGTGAACAAGCCACGACAAGGATGCGGTCAATCTGCGAATCGGCGCCCGTTTCAAACAGGAGAGGGATGTCAACAATCAGCCACCGGCGAGCGCGCGGTTCATTGGAAAGCGCAGTCCAGCGCTGACGGATGAGCGGATGCAAGATCTCTTCGAGAACCTTTCTGCGCGTGGGATGCGCGAAGACAATCTCCCGAAGCGCGGAGCGATCGATCCGTCCGCTGGACTCTAGAACGGAAGAGCCAAACGCTTCGACGACGGCCCGGATCGAGGGCTCATGCGAGTTAAGCAGCTCCCGCGCACATTGGTCTGCGTCGAAAAGATCCGCTGGCACAAGGCGAAGGATCGCCTGAACGACGGTGGACTTGCCAGCAGCAATTCCTCCCGTGACGCCGAGTACTGGCACAACTCGATAGCAATCGCTGCACCGGCGCGGCGCCGCTACTTCGGCATGAGCGGCAACGCAGGCTCCGTCGCCTCTGGCGTCGGGATGGTCTGCACGACCTCCTCCTGCTCCTCGTCGGAGTGAACTGCATCGCCCGCTGGATTAATGAGGCGGGCGGAGACGAAGATCACCAAGTTGCGCTTGAGGTGCTGCTCGGTCTGTGATCGGAAAAGGCGGCCAATGATTGGAATATCCCCAAGCAGCGGGATCTTGTCCTCGGTCTTCTGCACGTCCTCACGCATCAACCCGCCGAGCACGACCGTCTGACCATCGAATACTGTAACACTGGTCGTTACTTTGCGGGTGGAGAAGATTGGCTGATTGATGACGTTTGGCGTGATGATGTTCACGACACTCTGGCCGAGGAGGTTCGTCGAACTCGTCTGAATCGGGCTTCCGTAGTTGACGAAGCCCTCGAATTCAACCACCTGCGGGACAAGATTCAAATCGATGGTGTAACCATCCGCTCCAACGACAGGTTCGACTTCAAGAGTAACACCGGTGTTCCGTGTCTCGAAAGCAGTCGGGGTTGTTGGAGTTACCGGGAAGGAACCTCCGCTGTTTGACTGAGCGAGTGGATTCAACCCACCGATGATCCCGCCTGAGTTGCCGAGGCCGTTTCCAAAAGTCTGCGGGATTTGTGGCGGCTCGAATTCGGTTGGGTAGCGAAACTCCCGGATGATTTCAATGACCGCGCGCTGGCCGCTCTTGGTAGTGACGCGGGGCGCGGAAAGGAGGTCGATTCCCTTCTTCTGATTAATCGCGTGGATGACAACCTGAAACTGTGGATTTGTGAATACACCCGCGAGGGCAGCCGTCGCGGCGGACGGGGCAGACACCCCAGATGTCCCAGCGAGAAGGGCGTCAACGGCGTTCTGACTGATCGCGAGCGACCCGCTTCGAAGGTTGGTGCTGATTGGGAATGTCTGGTTCTGACCTGAACCGACCGCGAACGGGTAATTGCTGGGATTCACGCCTTGGGCAGTCCCCGTGGTGCCGCCGCCGTAGAATACGCGCTGACTCCCCGGGAGAGGCGCCTGACCCAAGAGCCAGTCGAAGGCCAGCTCCTTCAAGTTATCCTGCTGGATCTCAACAAACTTCGCCTCGATTTCGACTTGCACCGGTCCGTTCTGAATGAACGCCTGAACGACCGCGTCGATGAGGTCGAGATTCTCCTGCGTGTTGCGGACGATAAGCCGCGAACTGGACGAGAGGAAGACTGCAGAGCCGCCCGGAGGGAACTGGACGCCTTGGGCTTCGAAGAAGCTCTTGGCATCGACGCGATTAACGATGCTGGATCCGCCGCCGTTTTTCGTGCGGTCGCCCGCTCCGGGAGCGCCACTCGACGAGGCCGCGGCATCGAGCGGGCTTGCACCTGCACCTGCGGTCGAAGCGCCGCTAAACATGCCTGGAGGAACTTTCCACTCCTTGGTAGTCAAACTCTCAGTCGGGACGCTGAGAGGGACAACCGAGACCGCATAATCTTCCACCTTATACTTAAGGCCAGCGAGGCTCGTGACGTAGCGAAGCGCCTCGCCCAGAGGAATATTCGTCAGGGAAACCGTGATCCGGGCGTCATTCGGATTTGTATTGGAGACGGCGGGCGCTCCAGCGGGGGCTGCGGCGGCGCCAGGAAGCGGCTCAAGGCCGGGAATGACCGGCGCCGCAGGCGCGGCGGGAGCAGGCGCGGGGGCAGCTTCGATGCCTCCGCCTTGAGATTCGAGCTTCAGCACTATATTGACGCCTTGATGAGAGGGAAGATCGAGCTCTACGCTCTTCCGCTTCAGGTAATCGATCGCCTCGCGGATCGTAGCATCGCGAAACTCAAGTTTCGGGAGGACTATCGTCTCAAGCTTGCGCTTGATATCCGCCGAGTGGCCTGTGTTGACAGGCTGCGTTTCGATGGTGTGCGTGTTGTTCAGGTCGTACTTGCGAACAGGGCGCTGCCAGGCATTATCGACCTGCCAGACAGCCCATGAGCGCTCCTCGTTGTAGCCTTCCACGGCGTAATCGTCGCGCTTGCGATTGATCTGCTCCTGAAACTTCCGAGCCGCCACGTTGTAGGGATCGACCGAAAGGATCTGATCGCAGCGTTTGTGCGCGAGGTCGTACCGGCCGGAATCGTAGAATCCTTTCGCTTCGACAAACCATTGCTTAACCTGCTCGACATTGCCGCGGAACTTGGGTCCGATGGTTTTGTTGTACCAATCGGGCTCCTCCAAATGCGCGAGCACAGCGAGAGCGCGTTTGCAGTGGGGGGCGTACTCCTCGCTGACCACTGTTTTGCAGATATTCTCGGCATCGCCATAGCGGCCCTCGGCGATGCGCTGCTCTGCGAACGCGACACCGGAGTCGCAAAGACCGTGTACCGCGCGATCGTGCAGCTTGGCGGTGTTGTAGGAATTCGGAATGTCATCGCAAGCCGCTTTGTATTGGACGAAAGCCTTTTCGTAATCGTGATCGGCCATGGCGCGATCGGCGACATCCAGGGCAGCCACCGCGCGCTCCATCAATTCATGCCGCCGGAGCAACTCCCGCTCGACTACGCTGGTCGAAGAGGTGGTCGTCGTGCGGTAGCCAGTATCGCCGGCGAAGGCTGGGGCGACGAAGGAAGCTGGCACCACGATGCCGAGCATGGCAGTGATGGCGGTTGCGAGTGGGGGTCGGATCATTGAGTTGGAGCGAGGTTACGGAGGGAGCGGCTTAGTTGAAACTCTTAGGCTAAATGTTGCAACAGAAAAGAGAGCGGTTTTTAACGGGGAAGCGGCGGCGGCATTCGCGTCCTATTTCAGACGTGGGTCGCGAGAAATGGTCACTCTCTCGCCGGTGGGGGTTTCGATTACCGCTTCCTTGTCGTTGATGTCAAGGAGCTTGTAGAATTTATCTTTTTCGGGAGGCAGCGCGAACTTTCCGAGCTTCTTAACCTGAAAGGTGCTGTGCGGCCCCTTTGGCGCCGTGGCGAGATGCCATTCATAAACGAAGTTGGCGTACGAATCGGGCGAATCGACGATCTTTGTGATTGGGAGAACCACCGATTCCTGGGTTTCCGTATTCGTCACCGTAAGCTCCGAGACATCTTCTTCCTCGTTCGTGCTAGGATTGATGCGTGTCTTGTACTCAAAGCTTTTGATTTGGAACGGAGAATTGCCGACTTTGTCTCCGAGTTTCAGGAAGAGCGTTCCCGTTTTGCGATCCAGCCCGTTGATCTGGTATTCCATCTTGTCCGGCTGCGCCTTATCGCCATCGTACGCTTGGAATTTCAGACGGAACGGAACTCGGATATATTGGAGGAAGAACAGCTCTGTGTAGTAGGGTGGGTGGGATTCGGCCTTATTTGGATCAGTGCCGGCAAGCCATTCATCCTCGTTCGAGAATCCATCTTTATCCTGATCCTGAAGCGTCACGTTTGGATCGGCGACATGCAGTCCATGATCCTCGAACCATTTATTCGGAATCTCCTGGCCAGTCCGTGAATGGCGCCAGAATGACGAGGCGATGACTTTTTCCGGCCGATTGGTCGTTTTGCTAATGACGTACTGATCTGGCACGAACAACGCGGCCCCAGACCATTTGGCTGGCGTGGAGAGGCGCGATTCCGCTTCCTCAATCGGGGCGAGATCGAGAGGAGGAAGCTTATTTCCAGGAACGACCTGCGACTCCACCTTCGCGAACGTTTCTCCGAAGGATTTGGTTTGGAGTATCAGATAGACGGATGTCGCTGCCAGGAGCAGCGAGAGCACGCCAAGCGCCAGAAGATGGGGGTTTTTCTTGATCCAATCCATATAGCTAGCTTGCTTTTACCGGTTTTGGAGCGGGCGGACTGGCCTTCGAGTTTTGAAAATCGACAACTTCAACCCTCATAGTCACCTCGACCCTCTCCTCACCGACGATAAAGGTGGGGGTTGTATCCGCGGGCTTGGAGATTGCTGGCGCAGCAGCAGGATGGGCGGGCTGGGCCTGGGCAGGCGCCGCCGCGGCACCCGACGGAGGAGTAGAAGCCTGGCCGGCCTCGTCGCGAGTGGGTCCCTTATCTTTCTCGTTGTGCGCGATGATTTGGCGCGGAATCATGAACTGCGTCTTATTGGTGGCGACGTCGTTGAGGATTATTTGAAAGGCGCCCTTTGGCGCTAGAAAGATGATCTCAAAAGGGTGCTTCGCCACCTGCGCTGCTGCCTTATCAGCGTGCGCCCCCCCTGCGGCTGCCTGGCCGGGACGCGAAGGAGCGGCTGTTTCCGCGTGCATGGCTCCCGTTTCCTCTGGCAGTTGTTCGCGGGTAATGCTTTTCAGTTCGACCACGCTATGAGCCGGAAGGTCGTTTAAGACCAATTCCATCGCGCGGAGTTCCCGGTAAAGAAGTGGAGCGGCGGCGGGCTTCGGCGGTTCCGTCTGGTAACGCTCAAAGCCCATGAAGAATTTCTCCGGCAACTTCATGCCCGCATCGTTCGCATGCTGCGCAAATTCCGTGGCGGAGGCGCGCAGCTTGTCCTGAAAGGCCTCCGGCGTGATCGGTTCGACGGGAATTTGATACTGGAGAAGCTTTGCCTCCAACTCATTGATGCGAATCTGGTGATCCTGCTTTTGATCTTCGCGTTTGCGGAGATTGATCGCATTTGGATAGAGCGGCAGCTTCTCCAGGCGGTTCAATTCGTCAGCTTGCTGATTGTAGGCGCTCTGCGCGTCATCAAATTTACCTTTCGCGTCGAACACGAGGAAAATGAGAACGCCGGCGGCTGCGGCCAGAACAGCAAGGTAGCCGGTGAGAAACTTGTTTTCTTTGATCCAGTTCACTTTTTGGGGGAGGGAAGAGCGATCGGCGCTTTGAGCTTAAGAGGGACAGACCATTCCCACGCCCACTCGGTATCATTTGGCACGACGCGTTTAAGCTTGTCTTTCTCCGGGGTGTAAAGTTCGGACTCGGCGAGCTTGCCGACGAAGTCGTCCACAACTTCAGTTTCCCGCGTGTTGTCCAAGTAGAGACCGTGAAGCTGGACAACCGTCTCGGCAACAGCAGGACCTGCCGGCTTCCGGCCCGCTGGCTGGGGCCGGGTATCGGGCGGAACAACCTGAGGCTCGAAGCTGGTGACCCACACAAATTCCTTCGGAAGTCGGGAGTTGATGTCGGAAAGCACCGCGGTCCAGTATTGGCGATCGTCGATTGCGTGTATCAGGGGCGAGGCGTCGGCCTCTTGAGCCTTCATTTCGTCGTCAACCTTTTTCATCCGTGTCTCGAAACCCTTGAGCTCGGCTGCTTTGGGCTGGACTCTCCCAAGGACATCCTTCGTGACAGCCGTAGCGTGATTGTAGAAGAGCCACCACCCCGCCAGCGCGAGGAGGAGAGCAATTCCCGCAAGCACGAGAGCGGGGCGCTGCTCCGCGATGCGATGGCGCCGCACGACGGTTGCCGGGCGGAGGTTGAGCTCCATCGGACATGCACGGAGGCCGCGCAGGGCGAGGCCGACCAGTTCGCCCATCGAGTGGGCATGCCGTCCAATCTGCTCGACATCGAGTTTGCCCTCGACCGCGACATTGCGGAGCGGATTGAAAAACTCGACAGGAAGTTGGAATTTCTCCTGAAAGAATTCCCGGATATATGGAAGTGAAGAACTGCCTCCGGCAAGGAACACCCGCGTCGGCTGCGTGCCGCCCTGCTGGGAGCGGTAGAAGCCGATCGAACGTGAAATTTCGGCGTGAAGCCGAGTCATGGTATTGCGGACCATTTTCGATACGCGGGCAATATCGGCGTCGTCGGGGTCGGCGTAGGCGCCACCCAGGCTCACAAACGCGTCGCGTTTCTTGCGCTCCTCCGCCGCAGTGAACGGCTCATTGAAATCCTTGGCGATTGCGAGCGTGACCGTATTGCCGCCGGTCGGGATGCTGCGGGAGAAGACCTTCTGCTTCTCGACAAACACGAGGTTTGTCGAACGGGCGCCCATGTCGATGATAAGGGAGCAGCCTCCCAAATCGCTGTAATTGTAGCGGTAAGCGTTGTAAACCGCCATCGGCGCGACATCGACGATCGTGGTGTGCAATCCCGCATGCTCGATCCCCTCATTAATATCATCGAGCAAGTCGCTCTTAATGGCGACGATGACCACCTCCACCTGAGCATCGTCGCCGCTTTCGACGAGTTGATAGTCCCAAACGACTTCGTCGATCGGATAGGGAACATTCTGTTGCGCCTCGAAGGTGACGATTTGATCGACCTGCTCTTCGCCGACCGAAGGGAGCTTCACGAAACGGGTGAAAACCGCCTGGGAGGCGATCGCATAGTTCACCTTCTGTCCCTTGAAACCCATGGCCGAGACCATTTCGTTGATCGCAATCCGGGCCTGCGCATGGCGCGTCGCCTCGGCAGTAGGATCTGCGAGAAGTTCGGTCGTGCGGTACTGCGAGAGAATCAAGCCGCCAGTCGGGCCAGATTTGAACTCAGCCAAGCCGACGGTCTGCGTCCCTATGTCAAGGGCGAGGATGCGTGTGGGGGCAGCCATGAAGAGGGGCCGATTCAGGGACGCCTATCGCGCACCGCCAGGCTTCTGCGTCTCGTAACGGTCGAAATAAAGAGGTGCAAATGGAGTCAAGTCCTTGGTGAGAAGTCCCGGCGAATGCTGAAGGTTTGGCATCGCGAGGCCCTGTTTGAAGGAAGCCTTATCGAGAACCTGCCCGCTAAACGAGACCTCCACCCAAACATTTTCAATGCTGGCGGGAGTCAGCGCGTGACCGCCGGTGAGCTTCTCGAGCGTGCGTGGCGGGATATACATCACAGCGTAATGGTCCCTCTCCTTCGGAATGTTGATGTACGCCACGTCGCCGTCGATCAAATGCTTTTCGATCATCACGGAAAATTTAAAACTCAGCTCCGGAATCTCTTCCGGCTTCGTCTCGTACTCGACTTCGATCTCAAGCCATTGGCGGTTTTTCGACCGTTTCGGGGTGCTGCCGGTCACCTGGAACTCGGGGGTCTTTTCCAAGGAGGGCTGCACCTTCCCAAGCTTCACGTCGCCGACATGGAGCTGGATCTGCGAAAACGCGGGCGCGGTAAACAAAAGAAGCGCAAGAGCACTAAGGGAGACAAGTTTCATAGGGGAGTTCAAGGATTAAACTTTAAGGGGGGAGCTTTGCTGAACCGTTATCTGTGCCGGTTCAGCGGCGGTTGGGGAAGAGGAAACTTGCGGGAGGCATCTATTTCAAGCGGGTTTTGAAATAATCGACAGTTTTTCGTATCCCTTCGTCGAATTCCACCTTCGGTTCCCATTGCAGGACGGCCCGCGCGCGGCTGATATCCGGCTGGCGAACCTTGGGATCGTCCACTGGCAGAGGGCGATAATCGATTTTGGAAGCGGCGCCGGTGATCCGAAGGATCTGCTCCGCAAACTCCCGAATGGTCATTTCGCGGGGATTGCCGATGTTGACCGGCTCATGAAAACTGCTCATCGCAAGGCGGAAGATGCCGTCCACGAGATCGGTGCAGTAGCAAAATGAGCGCGTCTGCGAGCCGTCGCCAAAGACGGTGAGCGGCTCACCGGCAAGAGCCTGGCCAATAAACGCGGGGACGACTCGTCCGTCGCGCAGACGCATCCTGGGGCCATACGTATTGAAGATGCGGACGATCTTCGTATCGATCCCGTGGTAACGGTGGTAGGCCATCGTCATCGCCTCCGCGAAGCGCTTCGCTTCATCATACACGCCGCGTGGGCCGATGGGATTGACATTGCCCCAATAATCTTCCGTCTGCGGATGGACAAGCGGGTCGCCGTAGCACTCGCTGGTGGAGGCGAGGAGAAAGACGGCTTTTTTTGCCTTTGCCACGCCGAGGGCATTGTGCGTGCCGAGGGCGCCCACTTTCAACGTCGGGATCGGATGCTCGAGATAATCGACCGGGCTGGCGGGCGAGGCGAAATGGAAGATGTAATCGACGTCGTCTGGGACGAAGATAAAATTGGAAACGTCCTGCTTTATGAAGCGATAATTCTCGTTGGATGCGAGGTGCTCGATATTCGCGGTGCTCCCAGTGATGAAATTATCGAGGCCGATGACACGATGTCCCTCGGCGAGCAGGCGATCGGTCAAATGGGAGCCAAGAAAACCGGCTCCTCCCGTGACAATCGTAATGGGACTGGATGTGGAATGCGCGAACATGGCCGGCAATGACTAATGACGCGGAGGCCGATCCGCAAGCGGTACGGCGCAAAATCGCGCGGGACCGAAACCAGACCGGGCGCGGCAGCTACTTTGCGCCGAATCCGGTAAAGATCACGGGGAGCGTCATCATCAGGATCTTGAAGTCGAGCCAGAGCGACCAATTGTCGATGTATTCCAGATCTAGTTTCACCCAATCCTCAAATTGGGTAATCTTGTTTCGCCCGTTGATCTGCCAAAGGCACGTAAGCCCAGGCTTCATACTGAGGCGGCGGCGCTGTGCGGTGCTCTCGAACTTGGCGACTTCATGGATCGGGAGAGGCCTTGGGCCGACGAGACTCATCTCTCCCTTCAGCACGTTGATGAATTGCGGAAATTCGTCGATGCTCGTGCGCCGCAAGAATTTTCCCCAGGGAGTGACGCGCGGATCGTTTTCGACCTTGAACACGGGCCCGCTCATCTGATTAAAAGCCGCCAACTCCGACTGGCGCATCTCCGCATCGGTCTGCATGGAACGGAACTTGAACATCGTGAAGGGGCGCCCATTTTTGCCGCCGCGCTTCTGGCGGAAAATAATGGGCCCTGGCGATGTAAGTTTAATCCCGATGGCCGCTACGAGGAGAACGGGCGAGACAAGCAGAAGGCCGAGGAACGCGCCGACGCGATCGGTAAACCCTTTGACCCACAGCGCCCAGGAGATTTCGGGCGTCGTGCGAAAGACCAGCATGGGGCGGTTGCCGAATACGTCGAACGTCGGGCGGGCAATCGCCGTGCGAACAAAATCCGCTAAAAGCCACGCCTCGACTCCCTCGATTTCGCACGCGGCGATGGCTTGCTGGAGGAGATTGAGATGGCTATGCCCTCCGGCGAAGATTACGCGGCTGACCGAGTGCTGGTGAAGCGCCGCGACCAAATCCGAAAGCGGCTGCTTCTCGATATCGATCTCCTCGACCACCTCGATCTCCATCAGTTCTTCCGGAGTGAAGGTGTGCCTGAACCGATTGGTGTCCTCGAGGGTTCCGGCCAGGATCACCGCTTCGCGCAGAGCCTGGCTCCGAACCGCGTCCCGAAAGTGCAGGATCGTGAAACGCTCGCGCAGAAGAAGGACCCCCGCGGCGATGACGGCAAACATCGGCATGACGGCGCGGCTTGGGACATCGAGCCTCAGAAAATAGGAGCACCCGGCGATTAAGAGACCGAGCCAGAATGCAGCCCGCCCGAATTGGGCGAGGCTGCGAGCGACCGTTTTCTGGAGTGGATGCGAGTAAAAGCCCTGAAGTTCGAGAAGAAGCGGACCGAAGGGAAGGATGACGAAGAGCAGCCATTGAAAGTCCCGGAAAGGACCGATGGGCCTGTCGAAAACGAAAGCATTGGCCCCGAAAAAACGGAGAGTGTGAGCGATCCAGAAGGAGATCACCATGAGCAGGCCATCCAGGATCTGGAGGAACTGAAGATTGAGTTCTTGTTTTCGGCCAAGCATTCGGGATGGTGCGGCAACGGCGTTCGGAAGCGCTGCTGAATACGCATGACCGCGAGAAAAACAAACACGTTGTTCAAGCGAAAGCCAAACGTGGCAGGCACAGTTCATTCGGCAGGGGCGCTGAAATGCGCGCTCCGCCTGGCGCCTGGAGCAGTCGATTTTCTCGAACTCCGCGTCGATGCGTTTGCACCGGCGCCCGAAGAGTTGATACGCGCGGCCGCGCGGCTGCGGCACCCGCTCATCGTGACGGTGCGCGGCGGCGCCGAAGGCGGCGCGGGATCGCTCTCAGCAAAGCGTCGCCGCGACCTGTACAGTCGATTCCTGCCCCTTGCGATCGCGATCGATATTGAATTGAACGCGTGCCGCAGTTTCGGGCCGATTATCGATGCCGCAAAAAGCCAGGGCGCGGCGGTGATCCTCTCTTCCCACAACTTCCGGAAGACTCCACTTAAGCGGGATCTGGCGAAGCGTTTGCAACGCGCCTTGGACTCCGGCGCGGACGTATTCAAACTCGCCTCATTCGCTTCCTCGATCGACGATCTGGCGAGGCTTCTCGGACTTTTTTCCGCGCCATCTCCGATCCCTCTCAGCATTATGGGAATGGGGCCATACGGCAAAGCCTCCCGTCTGGTGCTCGCGCGTGCGGGTTCTGTCCTAAATTACGGGTACCTCGACAGACCCCAAGTTCCGGGGCAGTGGGAGGCCGCCGTGTTGAAACAGCGAATTCATGAGCTTTTCGCGGAAAGCTGAGCGAACATTCCGGCTCTTTTCCAACGCAACCGATTTCAGCCCGAAAGAACTCCCAGCCCGTCATGAGATTCATCGAATCCGTTTTCCCGAAGCTCAAGCGCGACCCGAAAAGGATCGTCTTTCCCGAAGGCGCCGAACCGCGGGTTCTGCGGGCCGCGGCGCGATACGCCACGCTGCAACTCGGGGCGGCGGTGCTGCTCGGCAACAAGGACGAAATCGAAAAGGAGGCTGAGCGCCAGAGGGTGGCGCTGGACCACGTCGCGGTGATCGATCCAGCCACGGCCTCGGACCTGCCGCTATTTTGCGAACGGCTTGAAAAATTGAAGCGCTACCACGACCTCGGCGCCAAGGGAGCGAAGGAGATCATGACAAATCCGAATTACTTCGGAGCGATGATGGTGCAGTACGGGCAGGTGGACGGATTGGTGGCCGGGGCCCGGGCGACCGCCGCCTCTTCGCTGCGTCCGCTCATTCAGCTCATCAAGCCGCAGTCTCAAACCAAGAGCATCTCGTCCTGCATGGTTTTGGATCTTTCCAACAAGCGCTACGGTGAAAAAGGAGTGATGTTTTTCGCGGACTGCGCGGTCATCCCCGACCCGACGATCGACCAACTGGCAACGATCGCCATTCAAACGGGTGTCACCTGCCGGCAGCTCACCGGGAACAAGCCCCGGATCGCGATGCTGTCATTTTCTACTAAAGGAAGCGCGAGACTGCCGCAGACGGAAAAGATCGCCGCCGCGACCGCGCTGGCCCGGCAGCGAATCGACGCGCAGCGTCTGGAAATGGAGATTGACGGCGAAATGCAGGTGGACGCCGCCTTGTTGCCTGATCTTGCCGAGCGCAAGGCTCCTCAGAGTCTCGTCGCGGGAATGGCAAACGTGCTCATCTTTCCCGATCTGAATGCGGGCAACATTGCGGTGAAGCTGGTGCAGTATCTGTCTGGCGCCGAAACGTACGGTCAAATTCTGCTCGGCCTCTCGAAACCGTGCGCCGATATGTCGCGCGGCGCCAGCGAAGACGATATCCTCGGCGTGGCCGCGATCCTCGGCATGCAGGCCATCCAGTATCGGCACAGCGGAGGCGAAGCAGCGTAGCAGGCTCATCCTCGTGAATCTCGTCACGCCCCGCATTTTCGTTGCGGCCACACAGCAGAACGATGGCAAAACCACGACGGCGCTGGGATTGTTTGCCGCATTGCGCAAGCGCATCGGGCGCATCGGGTTCATCAAGCCGGTCGGCCAGCGTTACGAAGAAGTGGACGGGCATCGCATCGACGAAGACACCCTGCTCATCGACCAGACCTTCGGCGTCCACACGCCGCTCGAAGCGATGAGTCCGATCGCGGTCGAGCCCGATTTCACGCGGCGCTACATCGAGAAATCGAACAACGATTTCCTTGTGCGACGCATACAAAATTCTTTCGACCGGGCTGCATGGGAAAAGGATTTCGTGATCATAGAGGGGACAGGCCATGCGGGGGTCGGCTCGGTGTTCGACCTGTCGAACGCGCGCGTTGCGAGCCTGCTGGAGAGCAAGGTGATCCTGATTACACAGGGGGGCATCGGTAAGCCGATCGACGAAGTGGCGCTCAACAAGGCGCTGTTCGACCAGGCGGGAGTCGAGTTGCTGGGGGTGATCCTGAACAAAGTTTTGCCCGCCAAGTTCGAGTATGTGCGCGAATTCGCAGGTCGCGGATTCGAGCGGCTCGGGATCGATCTTCTCGGCTGCATTCCCGCGGAATCGATCCTCGCGCACGCGAACCTCGGCCAAATTTGCAAAACGATCGGAGGCCATTTCGTGAACGGCGGCGGAAGATCGAGGCGCCTCGTAAAGAAGGTGATAATCGGCGCCATGAATTCATCGCACGTGATGGAGCATTTCAGGCCTGGGACTTTAGTCATCACGCCCGGCGACAGGGAGGATGTGATCCTGGCCGCGCTCTCGACGAGCAGACTCTCGGAGCACGATGGGCAGACAATCGCGGGGCTGGTCCTATCCGGAGACCTCAAGCCCAGCCAGCCGGTGCTCGATCTTGTGCGGCACTCCGATCTGCCTGTGATCTACTCGGCGCACGACAGCTATACCGTCGCCAGCGGCATTCACTCCATGACGGTGAAGACCCTGCCGGGAGATGTCGATAAGATCGACAAGATCCAGACGATGATCGAGCGCCACGTGGAAGTGGATCGCCTTCTCGCAAAAATTTCCCCGCCGCCTGCGGCGTAGCAGCGCTCGCGGATCCCTGGCGTGCAATTGCCGCGTGGACAAGGCGGTTTACGCCTCTCGGTTTGCATGCGAAAATGAAAAGAGCCGCGGACGAAACGCCCGCGGCTCAAATAAATTGGAATGCGCTCGGAGAAGGCCCGCTACCAGCTCGATTTTGTGACGCCGGGGATCATGCCGTTTGAGGCGAGCTCACGAAACGCGATGCGCGACAGCTTGAAACGACCGATAAACGCGCGCTTGCGTCCGCTCTGCAAGCAGCGCCGGGATTGGCGGCTGGGACTCGCATTGCGGGGAAGAAGGGAAAGACCGACGTAATCGCCCTTTTTCTTCAACTCCGCGCGCACGGCGGCGTACTTTGCCACCGTCGCGGCTTTGCGCTTTTCACGTTCTAACCAACAGGTTTTTGCCATAAAATGAGGCGCGGACCGTAGCAGGCCCCGGAAGAGATGCAACCGATTTTTTGCGATTGGACGACCGAATCTTGCCGAGAGACGCATCCGGCACGCATGCGCTATTGCGGGTTGACCGAATTCACGGCACCGCTGCGAATGGCATGCTCCCGGTCAGCGTCCACCCTGCTGCGAGCACGTATTTCGTCAATGGCTTCGGAGCGGCGAACGGCGGGATCGGACGACAATTGCTTGATCTGGAGGGGAGGCGGATTCTCGACCAAACGCGGTTTAGCGGCTTTCTGGGGATCAAATCGGGCGAACCCAAGCTTTTCGAGCACGGGTGTGGAATCAGCTCCGGTGGCGTAAGTCAGAAAGCTCTTCACCTCTGCATTCTTGGGGTCGGCGGGGGTGTAGAGGTAAAGCGGGCGGCTGAGAACGTAATCCCGCGATCCGATCGACTCTTTATCGGGCTTGATCGCGGGTCGGCCGCGGGCGCTGAGCGCAAGGGCTTTGCTGCCGGCTCCAAGGTCGGCGTAACCGACGAACCCGATCGCGGCTGGATCGGCTGCGACCGCTTCCGAGAGCTTCGCGCCGCTTTCCTGGCGCGTTGCGTTCTTGACGAGCGATTTGCCGCGGGGGTGCATGACGATCCCATCGAAATATTCCCAGGCGCCAGACTGCTCGTCCCGCGCCAGCACGTGGACTGGCCCGGGTGCGCCGTTTACTTTGGACCAATCGGGGATGTCGCCTGAAAAGAGACTCGCGAGCTGATCCAGGGAGAGGACCGCAACCGGATTGGATTGGTTTACGATTACGGCTACGGCATCGATTCCCAAAACATGCTCTGCGGCGCTCGAAGTAAGATCGCCCGCTACTGACTGAAGCTCGTCCGCCTCCTCGCGCTTCACTTTTCGGGACGCCATGCCGATGTCGCAGGCATTGCTCTTCAAATCGTGAAAAGCAGTGGCGGCGTCGGTCGAGGAAATATCGATTTCGAGCGGTGCGCTTTCGCCTGGCATATCGCCGACGATCGCGATTTCCTTTTCGCTGGCTCCAGCGGTCTGGCGCACATTTGAGGCGCCCTTTGAAGCAAGATAGCCTTTGACGATCTCAGGCATGAGCTTCTCCCCAATCGTTGCAGAGCCGTGAATGCGGAGAACGACGGATGGCGCTACCGGAGCTGGAGTGGCGGGCGCTGGAGTGGCCGCCGCAGGCGCGGGTTCCGCAGCGGCCACGGCAGGTGTAGCCGGCGCTGGATCGTCCGCAGCGTCAGGCGCGCTCTTATTGCACGCCATCTGCACAGCGCTGAGTGCGAGGACCGCAGCGATTGCACTTGCGCGCGTCAATACAGTAATTCCACGTTGCATATGGAAACTGTGCGGATGTTGTTTCAAAAGATCAAGCTTCGTAATGCGTTAGTTTCGGGGCGGGCTCGAATCCAGTTCACCGAGGGTGAGCGGCGGACAGTAAAGCCCCACGAGATTGCGGGTCCACCAATCCCGGCCATCTCCGAAATGCGTGAAGCGATACCGATAGAGGATCGCCCGAACGTAACGTGGAGGATGCGCGGGGAAGGGATTCGTCTTGAGCAGGCGCAAAACGGGCGGGGATCCTTCGAGCAGGCGGCCGAGAAACCGAATAAACCAGTCATTCTCCCGGTAATTGCCAAGAGCCGCGAACCACATCTGCCAATCGAGCCGCGGCTGATGGGGAGCAACGAGCCGCGGAGGCGCTGCCACATTGCCGGGTTTCCACCGAAATTCGTACGAAAGCCAGATTTCCCCATCGTCGCTCCCCTCGACGACGATCTCGGGGCGCTCAGTCGTGAGGACGCGGAAAAGCCCGTAAGAATTGAAGCTGCGAAATGGAGCGGCATATCGTTCGAGAGAGCGCGCCCAATTCGGCCAGTGGGAGCCGCTCGGGCCGGCGCAGGAGTCGCAAAATCCAATGCTTGCAAGCAAAAGGATGGCGGCGGCGCCGGGCGCCAGCAGCACGGCCGCCAATGGAGAGCCGCGAGGCGGCGGCGGTTTGAATTGTATCAACCAGGCACGGAGCTTTCCCGGCCAAAACCGGTCGTCCAACAGCGGAACACAGAGGAGAATCGATAGATAATTAAAGAACGCAAAGTTGCCGGTCACGAGGATGCCTGCCTGCAGCGCCATCATTACCAGCGCTCCAAAATGGCGGAGGCGGCGCGGCGCCAGAATCAGAAAGGGCATCGCCAGTTCCGCGACAAAGACGAAGAGAGATTGTGCCTTAAGCACCCAGAGAGGAGCCTGCGCCGCCCACCATGCCGTGACGAGCGGAAGCGGCTGCGTCTCATAGTGATACCGCATCGCGGAAAGGTCGCGCCATGCGGGATCGTGCCAGCTTAGCTTGACGATGCCCGATTCGAACATGAGGCGAAAGAGAAGCCACCAGATGAGACAGCGCCCGATGTGTGAAACCGGGGCGATCGCGCTCCATCTCGGAAGCGGCTGCCATGGAAGATAGACTGCGGCAATCAACCCCGTTTCGAGCAGAAGCGTATCCCATTGGAAGTCGAGGAATGGACTTGTGACCGAACAGAAGGAGAGATAAATGCCCCAGCAGAGGAGAGAAAGAAATCCCGGGCAGATCCCCAAGGCGAGCAGGACCGACAGAATTGCTCCAGCGATGCACCACCCGGCGAGCACGCTGTCGCCCGCGCCCAGCCAGAAAACGCTGGGCGCCTGTAGAGCGGCGCCAGAGCCGAGTTGTGCGCGCGCCACGCGAAGAAACTCCGCGGCCGGAGAAATGCCTCGCGAGCCGGCCAGCCCCATCAGTTGCACGCCGAGTGAGGCAAATGCACAGAAGTAAATGGTCCCCAATCCGTGCGCGAACAGGCGGCGTGAGACAGCGAACGCCGATGCGCGCGGTTCGGCGCCCAAACCGAATCGCGCGATCACCGAAAAGAACACCAACCGCTGGTTCCATAATCCGGAAAAGCCTCGATCGCCCTCGGAAGCGAGCAGCGCACCCCGTGGAGGAGACTTAATCTGGCGATGCGCAGGCATACCGATATGTGGAGCTGGACGGCGCGGTTCCGCAGAACCCGAGGCAGGCTCCGACCGACATTACGCGCAAGATCTCCGCGCGCTCTTATATATCGAACACCAATTCGCCTGCATCGGGGACGAGACGGAGCATGTCTTCGATGGAACGCGAATCGAGCATTTCCGAGAGGTCCCGTCTAACGTCTGTCATGAGGAGCCGGAGCGGACACGTTTTGGGATTCGGGCAGGTGCAGGGTTCGCCCTGCGGCTGAACGGTGCATGGCACGATCGCCATCGGCCCATCAAGGATCCGGATCACCTCGCCAACGCTGATTTCAGAGGGATTCCTGCGAAGCGTGTAGCCGCCGCCCACTCCGCGCTTGCTTGTGAGGAGGCCTGCATGCCTCAAGGCGAGGAGAATCTGCTCGAGAAACTTAATGGGAATATTTTCCTGTGAACAGAGCTCGTGTATCTGCCACGCCTTGTGCAAACGCGCCATCGCCACCAAGGCGCGCAGTGCGTACTCAGCTTTGCGCGAAATCCGCACAGGATCAGTGCGTGTTCAAAGGACCGCCTGCCGCTTCCGACTGCTGCATGTGGCTGGTTGGCGCATCGCCCGAATAGATTCGGTATGAGGACTTGGGCTTGGAATGCATCGCGCAGCCCGCGCTGAAAAATGCGGTGACAACTAACAAAGCAAGAATTCGCATGGATCTGGGATAATTGAACCGGCTGCCGCGTGGTCGAAGCATCGCAGCGTACGGGCGCAAGCGCGGCATTTCAACGAATAGAAGAAAATTTCAAGGGCGTGGCCGGGATGCTGAATTTAACTGCGCGATAAATTACCATGGAAAGTCTTTGACTTCCGTTGTCGAATTCCACAACCTGCGCTGATGTCCACATCTACCAAATTCGCTCTTTTCACCGTTCTAGCCGCCCTGGGGGCGTCTCCGCTCGCCTTTGCGGCCGACCCGGCTGCTGTTGACTCTACCACGCCCGGTCCCGCTGCGGCGACTCCCGCGCCCGCAAAGCATCACCATAAAAAGGCGGCTAGCGAAGCCGCTGCGGCTCCGACCAGTGGGGCTCCAGCCACCACGGCGGCCCCCGCAACGCCGGCGCCCTCGATCATTGGATCCCTTTTCGGCAAGAAAGCGGCGCCCGCCGCCACTCCCGCGCCTGCCGGCAAACAACCTGTGGCGCCTCCGGCCAGCAAGCCTTCCCCTGCGACGACGACATCCAAACCGGCGGCAACACCTGCGGCAAAGGCCGCGCATCCTTCTCCCGAAGCGACAACCGCCGCGCCTGGTGGTGGAAATGGCCAGGTATGGGTGAATACGCGGGACAAGGTGTATCACAAGGAAGGGTCGCGTTACTACGGAAAGACCAAGCAGGGCAAGTACATGAGCGAGCCGGATGCGATCAAAGAAGGCGACCGCGCTGCCGGACACGGGGAATAGGCCCGACCCAAAAACCGAACAATCGCGACTAACATACTAATTATGGGCCTTTTCGATGCCGTGCTGGAAGCCGTGACGGGGAATGCACAATCCGCCGGCGGAGCGAGTCCGCTCGTAGGGATCCTCGGGGGCCTCCTAACGCAGAGCGGGGGGCTGCAAGGCTTGGCAAGCAAGTTTGAGCAGGCCGGGCATGGCGGAACCTTCTCGTCATGGGTCGGAACGGGCCAGAACCAGCCGATCTCTGCTTCCCAGATTCAAAGTGTGCTCGGATCTGAACAAGTGAGCGCTCTCGCCGCCAAGATCGGCGTGGATCCCGCCCAGGCGTCGCAATTCCTAGCCGAATACCTGCCGAAAGTGGTCGATAAACTCACGCCGACGGGAACAGTCGATCCCAATGCGGACCATCAGCAGGGTCTGGCGGCTCTCGTCCCGGCGTTGCTGCAGGAGCTTGCGGGAAGGCCCGCGACTTCGTAGCGAAGGGCAGCAATCCGCGCCGCCGCCATATCAGTAGATTTCCACTGGCGAGCGTTTGCCGTCTTCAGGGCTGCGCCTTTCAGCCCCATCGCCAAGCACCGCTTCCCGCAATTTCCAAACGTCCGCGTCGCGGCTGCGAAACTCTACTTCGCTCCAGGGATCAGGAGGCGCCATGCGCGCTTTGAATTTTTCCACGTTCTCCAAAGAGCGATCCAATTCAGGTCTGCTTACCGTCTCTAGATGCCGAAGCGCTTCCTCGATGCTGTCAACGCGGTGACAGATCATCGCGAGATCGTTTCCGGCGCTGATGGCCAGACGGATTGTTTCCTCGAGGCCGTAGTGGTTTAACACCGCTCCCATATCCAGGTCATCCGTCATGACGAGCCCTCGGAAGCCGCAGCTTTCCCGCAGGAGGTTTGTGACGATCTTGCGAGAGAGCGACGACGGCGTGCTCGACGGCTCGATTGCCGGATAGAGCGCGTGCGCCACCATCATGGAATCGACCGCGCCTTCTCCCGAGCAGAAATGCCGGAATACCGCCAACTCATGGGCCTCCAGTTCCGCGAGTGAAAGGTCTATCAAGGGTAGTTCGTGATGCGCATCCAAAGGCGCGCGCGAATATCCTGGAAAATGTTTCCCGCAGCTTAGAATACCCTCCGCGCGCATCGCATCATTGAAAATTCCCGCGTTCCGGATGACCTGCTCGGCGCCGTTCCCGTAGCACCGCCCGCGAAGCGAATTATCGGCTTCGTCATCGAAGGAAATATCGAGAACAGGGCAGAGGTCCAAATTGAATCCAAAGAGGCGCAGCAAGCGCCCCGTGATGCGCCCGTGCTTCGCGATCAATGCGGCGTCCCCCTTGTCACGCAATTGATTCGCATTGGGCGGCTCGTTACCCAGAAGCTTCAGGCGCGATACGCGCCCGCCCTCTTGATCGATCGTAACGATCGGCTCCCGCTCGCTGAGGTCGCGGAGATCGTCGATTAATTTGCGGAGTTGTCCAGGCGTCTGGATGTTCCGGCCGAAAAGAATGTAACCGCCGGGTTGCACACGGCGGTAAATTTCTGCCGTCGCCGAGTTGAGTTCATAGCCTGGAACGCCTGTCAGAAGGAGCTGGCCTAAATTCATCCGGCAATTTTCCCTGTGTACTCCGTCTTGGAAAGCCCTAACCCAATTTCCGGCATCCTTCCGGCTTTGGAGGGCCGGTTTTGCGGACGGCTGAGGCGCTATGAGGAGGCCATCTCCGCTTGCTTCGCGTGGCTTCCTTCCGCGAACTCCTCGATCATCTTTTTGTTGAACGCTGGAATGTCGTCGGGCTTCCGGCTGCTAACCAGACCGTTATCCACGACTACTTCCCTGTCCACCCAGTTCCCCCCTGCGTTCCGAACATCGACTTGAATCGCGGGCCAGGATGTCAACGTCCGCCCCTTTACCAATCCCGCCGAGATAAGCACCTGCGCACCGTGACAAATCACGGCCACGGGCTTGGAGGCGACAAAAAATGAACGTGTGAATTCAAGCGCCTCGGGCGTGGATCGCAGCGCATCCGGATTAATCAATCCGCCGGGAATCATCAAAGCATCAAAGTCGGAGGCCTTCGCCTTCGACAAAGGAAGATCCACATCGAATCGATCACCCTTATCGGCGTGGTTCATCCCTTGGATCTTCCCATCCCTGGGTGAGACGATACTCACCGTGGCGCCCGCTTCCTCCAGTGCGATCATCGGCTCCTCAAGCTCAGCCTGCTCGAAGCCATCGGCAGCAAGAATGGCGACGCGCTTGTTCAGTAGTACACGGTTCATGATGGAACCGTTTCGCACGGGCCGCGCGAAACGGTTGTCACTACATCCGCCTTACGCTGGGCGGCGCGCGGGCCGGAGCAGCGACTAATACCGGTAATGCGCGGGCTTGTACGGCCCTTCAATCGGCACGCCAATATAAGAGGCCTGCCGTTCGCTGAGCGTCGTAAGCTTCACCCCGATCTTCTCCAGATGAAGACGAGCCACTTCCTCGTCGAGCTTTTTGGGAAGGATGTACACGCCGGGCTTGTACAGGTCACGATTCTTCCACAGATCGAGCTGCGCCAGCACCTGATTGCTGAAGGAATTGCTCATGACGAAGCTCGGATGCCCAGTCGCGCACCCGAGGTTGACGAGGCGCCCCTCGGCAAGCAGAAATATCTCGCTCCCGCCCGCGAAGGTGTACTTATCGACCTGGGGCTTGATGTTGGTGCGCTTGATGCCGGGGAAGTTATTCAACTTGTCCACTTGGATCTCGTTGTCGAAATGGCCGATGTTGCAGACCACCGCCTGGTCTTTCATGCGTGACATGTGTTCGATCGTGATCACGTCCACGTTGCCCGTCGTTGTGACATACACATCGCCGCGGCCCAAAGTGTCTTCCAACGTGGTGACCTCGTAACCTTCCATCGCGGCCTGGAGGGCATTGATCGGATCGATCTCCGTAACAACGACGCGGGCGCCCTGGCCCTTCAGCGACTGGGCGCACCCCTTGCCAACGTCTCCGTACCCGCAGACGACAGCGACTTTGCCAGACAGCATTACATCAAGCGCGCGGTTGATGCCATCCACCAGAGAGTGGCGGCACCCGTACAAATTGTCGAATTTCGACTTTGTAGCCGTGTCGTTCACATTGAACGACGGAATCAGAAGCTTTCCGATCTCCTGCAGTTTATACAGGCGATGGACACCGGTCGTCGTCTCTTCCGAGACGCCGCGCCACTCTTTCACGAGTTCGTGAAATATATACGGATTCTCCGCATTCACCTTCTTGAGCAAATCTTTGATCACCTTCTCTTCATGCGACTCGCTCGGTGTGTTGACCCAGCCATCGCCCTCTTCCAGTTCATAACCTTTGTGCAAGAACAGCGTCACATCTCCGCCGTCATCGACTACAAGCTGCGGCCCTTTGCCTTCGGCGTTCACGATGGCGCGCCAGGTGCAATCCCAATACTCCTCGAGGGTCTCGCCCTTCCAGGCAAACACGGGAACCCCAACCGCGGCGATGGCGGCGGCCGCATGATCCTGAGTTGAGAAAATGTTGCAGCTTGCCCAGCGCACATCGGCGCCTAAAGCGGTGAGCGTTTCGATGAGCACCGCCGTCTGAATCGTCATGTGGAGCGAACCGGTGATGCGCACTCCATTAAGAGGTCGGCTCGAGGAGTATTTCTCGCGAATGGCAATGAGGCCGGGCATCTCTTTCTCCGCGATTGAGATTTCTTTGCGGCCCCATTCGGCGAGCGAGAGGTCGTGAACTTTGAAGTCCGTGTTTTTAGCAGTGAGCGTGGTGGTTGGCATGATATGAAAAAGTGCTGATGGTTTGAGTTACTTTGCTGCGGCTTTGAGCGCTTCCACCTTATCCGTACGCTCCCAAGTAATGTCTGGATCGGTCTTTCCGAAGTGTCCGTAATTCGTTGTCTTGCCGTAGATCGGGCGCAGAAGATTGAGTTGCTCCACGATCCGGCGCGGCTTGAATGAAAAGACCTCTTTCACGGCCTGTTCGATCTTCGTCTCATCGACAGTCGCCGTGCCGAACGTATCGATATGAACGCTCACCGGATCGGGGTGGCCGATCGCGTAGGCAAACTGCACCTCGCAGCGCCGCGCCAGGCCCGACGCAACAATGTTCTTGGCCACCCATCGACCCATGTAGGCCGCTGAACGGTCCACTTTCGATGGGTCTTTCCCGGAGAATGCGCCGCCGCCGTGCCGGCCCATTCCACCGTACGTATCCACAATGATTTTGCGTCCGGTGAGCCCGGTGTCTCCCTGCGGTCCGCCGATGACAAACCGTCCGGTCGGATTGATTAGAAACTCCGTCTTTTCGGTTAGCAATTCCGGCGGAAGCTCCTTCCGAATCACTTCGGTGATGAGGAAATCACGGATCTCGCTGTGCTTCACATCCGCAGCGTGCTGCGTGGAAATCACCACATTGGAGATGCCGACGGCTTTGCCGTCCTCATAGATCACCGACACCTGGCTCTTCGCATCCGGCCTGAGCCAGCTGACCCGCCCGCTCTTGCGTATATTCGTGAGCGAGCGTCCGAGCCTGTGCGCGAACATGACGGGCGCCGGCATCAATTCCGGCGTTTCGTCGCAGGCGTACCCGAACATGAGGCCTTGGTCGCCCGCGCCTTGCTCGGCGTGGCCTTTACCCTCGGCCGCAGTCTCGTCCACTCCCTGGCTGATATCCGCGGACTGCTGTGTGATGATGTTCATCACAAAGATGCGGTCGGCGTGAAAAACGTCATCGTCATTTACATAACCGATGCCCCGCACGGCATCGCGGACGATCTGTACATAATCCAGCTTTGCATTCGTCGTGATTTCGCCGCCTACGATCACAATATTGCTCTTGGCGTACGTTTCGCATGCCACGCGGCTCTTCACGTCCTCCGTGAGGCAGGCGTCCAAAACAGCATCGGAAATGGTATCACAAACTTTGTCCGGATGGCCTTCGCCAACGGATTCGGAAGAAAAAATGAAGCGGCGCGACATGTGAGATGATGACTTCGAGGAGTGCAGAGAGGGATGAGTGAGCTTTGAATTTGAATATATTGACGAATCCGGATGGATGGATATATCAGCTCAATTCCATGGCGTCAATCGTCAAAATTTTCCGCCTTTTGGCTGACGAGACGCGCCTCCGGATGCTCCTCCTTCTCCGCGACGAAGAGCTCACCGTGGTCGAGATCCAAGAGATTCTCTCGCTGGGCCAGTCTCGAATTTCCTCCCATCTGGCGCAGCTCCGCGAAGCGCGCCTGGTGCAGGATCGCCGGGCGGGAAAGAACATTTACTACAAGCTGACCGAAGCGCCTGTGCATGCCGAGCTGGCGCCGATTCTGAACGCGAGCGCAACGGAGATTCCCGCAGTATCCGACGATCAGAAGGCGTTGCGCCTTGCTCTCAAAAAGCGCCAGGACAAGGCGCGGGAATATTTCAACCAGCTCGCGGGCAGGTTTGGGCGCACGTTCTGTCCGGGCCGCACCTGGCAGGGCGTCTCCCGAATGCTCTTCGCGCTGCTGCCTCCGATGACAATTGCCGATCTCGGGGCCGGAGAAGGGACCATGGCGCAACTCATGGCCAAACGGGCGCTCAAGGTGATCGCGATCGATAACTCCGAGAAGATGGTGGAGTTTGGCTCGGATCTCGCTGTCCGGCACGGCTTCGAGAATTTGGAATTTCGGCTCGGGGACATCGAAGAGCCGCCGATTGCATCTGAGACGATCGACCTCGCCCTTCTCAGCCAGGCGCTGCACCATGCGAGCAACCCGGGCCGCGCCGTTGCGGCAGCTCATCGCATTTTAAAGCGCGGGGGACGCGTCGCGATTCTCGATTTGCTGACACATCGTTTTGAGCAGGCGCGCGAGTTGTACGCCGATTTGTGGCTCGGCTTCTCAGAGATCGAACTGCAGCAATTTCTCGAGGAGGCCGGCTTCCGCGACGTGGAAGTGACCATCGTCGCGCGCGAGGAGAAAAGCCCCCATTGGCAGACCGTCCTGGCAATGGGCACAAAATAGCGCCATGAAGCTGACTCGGGATGAGATCTACCTGCTCGTGTTCATACTGGGGGCGCTCGTCGTGGGAGCTTTCGTAAAACAATGCCGTGACGCCCGGCGGGTTGCGCCGCTGATCGAGGCTCCGAAAGCTATGGAAACTGTGAAATAGACACTGTCACTTCACGGAGCCGTTGGGAGTGGGCGCGACGCTCCGCTCCACTTTGACCGCGACGTGCCCGGCGTCCGGAAGCACATATTTACGAATTTCAACGGAGACGGATTCGATTGCGAAGCCCTCGAGCAGCATCCTGGCGACATCCTCCGCTAAAGTCTCGATCAAGCGCCTGGGAGTGGCGAAGGCCAGTTCCTGGATGGCGGCCGCCGCCTTCGAGTAATCGACTGCATTCGCCAAATCCTCATTGAGCGAATGGAAAGGATTGCGCGGAAAAAGAACGACGTGGGCGGTGAGGCGCTGGGGGGCGGCGCGCTCCTCGTCCGGCACGCCGATGTGCGCATTCAATTCCAGACCAGCGATGACGATGGAGTCGGGCATGGCATCAACCGATGCGGAACTTGATTTCCCGGACGGCGCCAGCCCCGAAACGCGCCTTCAGTTTTGCGAGGATCTCCTTCTTCCAAATGCGATCCAGTTCATAATGAACAGTCGGCTGCAGCACGCGCACGGTCAAAACGCCGTCCTTGATTCCTTGCGGAGTGGAGTGCCTTGAGACGAAGTCGCCGACGATCTCGTGCCACGCGCGCAGCACATCCTCCTCACGAAGGCGCGCGGAAAGGCCCCATTTCGCGAGCACCTTGCCCAGCGTATCGCTCACCCGCTTCGCGTTATGCGCGGGGAATGGCCGCTCCGGCAGACCGCGCCATTCAGCGAGCGCCCGAGAACGGAGTTGGAAAGGCTTCATCGGTAATTGAAAAGTCCCACTCTACAGAAGGCGCGGTTGATTGTAGAAGTTCTTCCATCAATGAAATTTGCGTCACCCATCCTCTTTCTGGCATCAATCGCCGCGGCGCAGGCCGCGCCTGGCGTGACAATCGACCGCAATACCGGAACGAATGAAGCAGCGGGCTTCCATTTCGAGCGTGTCCCTTCCCCGCGCCGCGGCGACGCCTGCTCTCGCGCGGAGATCGTGATCGTCGATGGGCGGCGCGATCCGAATGGGGCGGGGACCGCCCAGCTTAAGGCTGGACCGCTGCCGTCCGAAGCGGATCAGCCGGAACGCAATTTCTTCTTCGCACCTGGAGACGGCGGGCGATTGGTCTTCGATTTCGGCAAGCCCATCGCGATAGGAGAAATGGAAACGTACTCGTGGCATCCGGACAATCGCGCGGCGCAGGTGTACACGGTGTACGGCAGCGACGGGTCAAAAGCAGGCTTCGACGCACGTCCGCCCCGTCCTAACGATCCGCTGGCGTGCGGATGGGAGGTAATCGCCAGCGTGGATACGCGAGCGCCAGGCGCGGCTCCGGGCGGACAACACGGCGTTCGCATCGGCGCGGCGGCAGGCGACCTCGGGAGATTCCGTTATTTGCTTTTCGACATCCACCGGACCGAATCCGCCAACGCTTTTGGAAATACCTTCTACAGCGCAATCAATGTAATCGACCGCGAGGCCCCGCGGATCGCCGAGGCGGCTGCGACAGAGGAGAGATCCGAAACATTTCAAACCGGCGATGGGGCAGCGCAATTTACGATCGACACTTCGGACGCGCCCGACCTGAAAGAATGGACGCGCGCATCGCTCGCCCCGACCCTTCAAGAATGGTATCCAAAGATCGTCCACTATCTGGCAAGCGAAGGGTATTCAGCGCCGAAACGGTTCACGATCAAGTTTAGCAACGATTACCGTGGCGTCGCCGCAACGACCGGGACTCACATCGTCGGCGCGTCCGACTGGTACCGCAAGAACGCCAGCGGGGAAGCGGTCGGATCGATGGTGCATGAACTGGTCCATGTCGTGCAGCAGTACGGAAAGAGGCCGTTGAAAGAGGGGGCCACATCACCGCCAGTGTGGCTAGTCGAAGGCATCGCCGACTACGTTCGGTGGCATCAGTTCGAACCGCAGGGCCGCGGGGCGTCGATCGATCCAAAGCGCGCTGAATCGGTTCGCTACGATGGAAGCTATGGCATCAGCGCGCATTTTCTCGACTGGGTGATGAAGAAGCACGGCGCGGAGATCGTTCCCCGCGTCAACGCCCTGCTGCGGCAAGGCGACTATAGCGAGGCGTTCTGGAAGCAACAGACCGGCCGCACCCTGGAAGAACTCGGCGAACAGTGGAAGGCCGAGCTTATCGGGGCGCCCAAGCGGACTGACGGTTAATTAAACTGAAGCTGGCCGATAGAGTAATTGCCATGAAGAAAGCCGAAGGGGCGCGCGTGCCTTGCCCCATTTGCAAAAGGATTTCTGAGTTTTTCGCGGATCCCGTGGGGCCGTTTTGCTCACGCCGCTGCAAGTCCATCGACCTTGGCAAATGGCTTTCGGAGGATTATCGCATTTCAGAGCCGATGGATCCCGATCCGTTCCGCGAAGAGCCGCCCGACGATTTGGATTAACTACGGATTCGCAGCGAGGTTCGTGACCGCCGCCGCGGAAAGCACTGTAGCTCGGCTGGCCGCGTCCAGTTTCCCGTTTAACAGGAGCGTGCCGGCTTTCTCCCCAGGTGACAGAACGAAGCTGGCCTCGCGCAATATGGGGCGCCCCAAATTATAAAAATCGACGAGTGAGAGGGTCGCCGACACCGTGATATTTCCATCGCTATCGATCGAGGTCACCGAAACCGGCTGCTCGACATAAGCTCCCAGCAGCTTGTGCCCAACGGCATTTACGCTTTCGATGGAAGCCACGTCCCTCCAGTCCAGCGGCTTCCTTGAATCTAGCGCCGCCGCCGCGATCCGGCTCCAGGCTGGAGTCTCCACGCATCCCCGCAATGCGGTAAACCATTCGTGGTTTACTGAAAAATCGGAGGAATGCCCGCCGGGACCGATCTCGATAAATTTCCTCGGGCCCACGAAGCCATGCTGATCGATCGAGCGCCAAACGCGATCTACCACATCCAGAAGGACGCCGCGCCGATTCTTCAGGCCGGCAGGCGTGGATGTGGCAAAATCCGGCGGACGCAAGGCATCGAAGGCTTTCTGGAGGTAGGGCAGATTTGACACGTAGCCGCGCAGCGATTTAAACGGCGTCCCCGGCGACGCCTTCTGGTCCAGCCGCGCAACGCCCAGCATAACGGCGTCGAGCATTTGAAAGCCGCTCGGCCCGAAGAGGCTGTTCTCATCGACCAGCCGGGCCGTTTTGTAAGCCGAATCGAAGACGAGGATCGATTGCGTCCAGTAGTCGAGTCGAACCTTGACGGGCGTCCCAAGCGCCGCTCGCTCCCCGTATGCTTCGCATGGCAGGTCGAAGCCGGTGTACGCAGTGCATCCAGCGAGTGTCCTTGGTACGGGTGGCGGGAGCTTCACGGCGCCCGCCTCCCCGGCAACCGCCACGAAATGTTCATCCACAGACCGATTGGCGGCGAAACCGCTCTTCCCGACCAGCGTGATCACGTACGCGCCCGCCGGCATTTGCGCTACGCGGGCTGAGAGTGGCGCCTCGACTCCGTCCGCCGAGGCGCCATCCTTGGGCACAAAACGAAGACCGGTATAGGCGGCCGAATACCATGGGTCGCTCGCATCCCACGTAGCCGTGGCCTTTTGCGCAACCGGCGCTGGCGCTGGAGCCAAAGGGGCCGGCGCGGCTTTCTCTTCGCCTCCCCCCGCTTCGAGCGAGACGGCCGGGGGCGGAGGAGCGGTCAGGGCAGGCCTGGCCGCCCGTTCTGCTGCAAACGGATTGTGAATCATTCCCGTGAGCACTCCGGCGCTCGCGGCCGCTAGCGCGGTCAGCACGAGGGCGAGCGCGATCGTTAACAGCGCAGGGCGGCTTTTTGCGTCTGCCGGCGTATCCAAGATCGCTGGGCCGTAGCTCTCTGGCTGCCGCACGATGGCGGCGGCACTTTCAGCCGCCTGTTGTGCTAGTCTTGCCCCCTCGGCCCGTTTCGGAACCGCAGGCTCTGCGAGAATTCTCCGAATGGCACTTTCAATCGCATCGAGATCTTCTTGAAAATGCGGCTCCGCGCCGATCACCGCTCCCTGCTTGAAAGCAAGCGGCTGAAGCGCCGGAGGCAAAAACTCCACTGGAAGCGGGGAGGCGCCATTCACATAAACCGGAATTTTCACCATCGCTGCGTTCTCCAGCATCGCCTCGATTTCGACCCTTACTTGATCCGCTCCTTCGCGGATTCGGGGCCTCCCGGCCTTTCCCTGCAGCTCGAGCCAGTTCGGGCCGATCACAATCAGTCCCACTCGGCTCTTCGCAATCGATCGGCGAATATAATCGCGTATATCTTCACCCAACGGAATGGACGAGAGCGGCGGCAAAACGGCTTCAGCCCCAAACTTCGCCGACAAACGGGATCGCACACTCTCCGCAGCATCGTCGCAATCGTCTTTCCGATGACAAATAAAGATGGGTGAGGCGTAAGTCGAAGGCATATCGGGTTGACGTTATAGAACAGCGAGGGGCTGCGATGCACACCTTTTTCACCGTTCAGGTCTCCGTTGGCGACAACGAGGGTCCCTTTCTGCTGATTTGGCGTCGGTTTGACATCAGATTGTTGCATCGCCGCAGCGTCCATGGAGACCTGCCCGCGCGAATTTGTTGGGATCCCCGCAAACCCATGAAGCTTCAGATTCGCCCTCTTCTCTTCGCCGTTTCTCTCCTCCCATCGATTCCTCTCCTCGCGGCGGAACGCTACGAGATCGATCCGGTCCATTCCAGCGCCACATTTCGGGTAAAACACCTTTTCAGTTACGTGAATGGGCGGTTCAACGATGTGCAGGGGACAATCGTCGCCGATCCTTCGGCTCCAGAGGACGCACATGTCGAAGTCACGATAAAAACGGCCAGCGTGGATTCGCACGAAGAGAAGCGCGACGACCATCTCCGCTCGCCGGAATTCTTCGATGCCGCGCAGTATCCTGAGATCACCTTCAAGAGCAAAAAGGCAAACATTACGGGCAACGACTCAGCGTTTGTAACCGGCGACCTTTCGATGCATGGCGTTACGAAGGAAGTCATTCTCCAGGTGAAATTTTTGGGGAAAGGGCCAGGTCCAGATGGCCGCCAGCACACCGGCTGGGAGGCGAAGACCGCCCTCAAAAGGAGCGATTTCGGGCTCACTTGGAGCAAGACGATCGAAGGCACACAACTGGTGGGGGACGACATCGAAATCGGCCTCGAGATCGATGCCGTGCAGACCAAAGGGGGGCCTTCCGAAGCCGACGCCAGCGCTGTCCCGCCACCGCCTGAAAAGCCGAATACCCCTCCGACCGGCAATCTCTCAAAACCGCCGCCTGCGGCTATTCCGCCGGGATCGACGCCTCCGTTGCCTCCCGGAACGCCGTCATCTCCAGCGCCTGCCGCTCCAACCCCGCAGCCTGCCGGCCCGCCGCTGTTGCCGCAACCGGTTGCGCCAGCCCCAGCCAACCCTCCTCAAGTGCTTCCTCCAGGGGCGCCCTTGGCTCCACCCTCGGAAAATTCCGGACCACGCGGCAGCGCGCCCGCGCCGGGTCAGCCAGCCGCGCCCGGCACATCGCCAGTTCCGCCCGCTCCCCAGCAGCGACCTCCCGGCCATCTCCCGAAATCCGCGTAGCAATCCCAGCTGGAATGCGGGGAGGGCCAACTGACTGCGCCGCCCCTCCCGTTGCGATTGCGGCGCGTCTGCGGTTCAAGGCCGATCAAACTGTCGTCTGCTTTCGTTGAAACGCGCAGAGTGTGCGGGCGATGCGGGGCGCAAATAGCGTACATGCGGCGCCGGCAGCCAGGGTAATCAAAGGCTGCGCCAGTTCGTAGAAGGATGTCTCTCGATTGGGGTCGTTGTCGTGGGTAATGCGAGCGACAAGCATGTAATAGTGGAGGTGGGTAAGGGCGCTGCCTACAGAAGAAAGAATGAAATAGAGCCCGAGGAAGGTGAGAGCGAAGCAATAGAGGGCGAATGGGGCGATGCCGCCAAGAGCAACCATGTCGTTTGCAGCAGGAGTGACAAGACGCGCAATCGCTTGAGAAAACAGGAAAACCAGAATGGCTAACAACACCAGAAAGGATGGACTGGCGAAGACCATGATATTTTGCGAGCGAAAAGTAACACGTGCGGCGGCCACGGTCGCGAACATGACGGCGCCCTGAACGAACCAAGACAACGAAAAGAGCCGCAGAAGGATGGTAACGATGCTGATGAGCGGCATCTTAGGAAGAGTGGGTTAGCTGGAGTTTCTACGAGTTACCATGTTTTCTGGCGTGCCTTCAGCCATTTCTGGGCATCGGCGCTGCCAGATCTCGCGGCTTTCTGAAGCCATTGGACGGCTTCATTCATATCCGCAGCAACGCCGTTGCCTTCCGCATAGCAGATTCCGATTTGAACCGCCGCGCCCATGAGGCCATGAGAATCTGCTTTGCGAAATAGCGCAAGAGCCTGCGCGTAGTCCTTCTCGACGCCCTGTCCTTTGTAGTAGCAGAGGCCGAGGTCGTACTCGCCGAGGGCGTCTCCCTGGGCGGCAGCCTTTTGATAAAGGGCTACCGCCTGTTGGATGTCTTTCTGCCCGACGATGCCGTAGAAGTAAAAGTTACCGAGGTTTGCCTCGGCTGTGGAGCAACCCTTGGCTGCGGATTTCTGGAACCATTCAAAAGCCTTGGCGTTATCCACGTCGACTCCCTTTCCGTATTCGTAACAGTAGCCAACACTGTTTTCCGCCCAGGTGTGGCCGGAATTTGCCGCCTTGAGGAACCACTCGAATGCCTTTTGCAAATTCTGATCGACGCCCTTTCCATACTCATAACAATAGGCAAGGGAAAACTGCGCCGTAGCCAGGCCTGTCTCCGCTGCTTTCGATAGCCAGAATACGGCTTTGTTATAGTCCTGCGGGACGCCCTTCCCGTTATAGTAACACGATCCGAGACGATCCTGCGCGAGCGGTATTCCTTGCTCAGCGGACTTGATAAACCATTGAACCGCTTCGTTTGGATTCATCTCGACGCCCCAGCCATTTTCATAACAGACGCCGACGTTGCATTCGCCGCCCGCGTTTCCCTGCTCGGCGGCTTTCCGCGACCATGCATAGCCTACTTTGTAATCTCTCGGCGCGACGATGCCTTGCAAGTACGTGCGTCCTAGAATGTGCTGCGCGGGAGCGAATCCGGCATTCGCGGATTTCGTGTACCACGCAATAGCCTCCTGCCAGTCGCGGGCGATTAACTTGCCGTTCGCGTAACAATCGCCCAGGTCGAACTGGGCGGATGGATCGCCGAGGGAAGCCGCCCGGCGCAAAAGATCGACGGCTGCATCCGGATTGCTTGCGAGTATTTCTTTCGCCTGGCGATGGAGCTCGGCTGCGGTCTCGACAGGCTTTGCAGGCGGAGGCGACGCAGGCTTTGCAGGGACCTGGGCCGGGGTGACTTCGGCAACTTTGTGCGGCTCGCCAGCGGCGGCGATCAACCTTCCGATGTATCGAATCGTGAATGCCGAAGCCGTCGCGACCAGCGCAAGCGCCACCAAGCCCGCGGCAACCGCTCCCTTGTGGCGGGCCAGCCATTCAGCGACTGGCCGGCGGCCCGTCTCACCAGAGATAGGAACGCGGCCGGAGACGGTGCTCTGGCTCCCCTCCTGCCCCACCTTTGTGTTTACGCGGATCTTAAGGTTGCCCTGGCCGTGATAGGCAAGCTGCGTCGTTCCCGAGGTTTTCAGAGCTTGGAGGCATTCGCGAATCTCGGTTTTTAAGGCGACGGCGGACTGCTGGCGCTCGGAGCCGTCCTTCGCAAGCATCTTTTCAAGAAGGTGGGCGACAGGCGGCGGCAGCCGGTCCAGATCGGCGACCGGGAGCGGGTCGCGCAGGACGCGGGTGATAACGAGCGCTACGCTCTCGCCCGGAAACGGCGATTGGCCAAAGAGCATGAACCAGAGAGTCGCTCCTAGGGAATAAAAGTCGGAGCGGATGTCCATCTCCTGCTCCCGGAGCTGTTCCGGGCTCGCAAAGCGATAGCTGCCGGTGAAGCCCCGCGTCTGGGTTGCGGACACTTGCGCGGTGCCTCCGCTGGCAGCGAGAACGGCTTTCGCGAGGCCAAAATCGATCAGCTTCGCCGCCTCCTCCCCATCGGCCTGCCGCAAGACGATAATATTTGAAGGCTTTATGTCACGATGGGTAAGACCAAGCCGCTCCGCCTCGGCGAGGGCGCTCGCGATCTGAGCGCAAAAGGTGAGGGCGGTCTCAACAGGAAGCGGTCCCAGGCCCGCCTTGATCCGTGACTCAATCCATTGCTCGACGGTGGGTCCATCGCAGAACTCCATCGCGTAGAAAAGCTGGCCATCGACTTCTCCGAAATGATGCACCGGCACGACGTTGGGGTGGTGCAGTTGAGCCGCCAGCCTCGCCTCACGCGCGAAGCGCGCCTTGGCAACTTCCACATCCCCGATGCCGGAGCGGATCATCTTGAGCGCGACCGTCTTGCCAAGGCGCGTATCGCGCGCCTTGTACGTTATTCCCATGCCGCCCTCGCCCAGCACTTGAGGCTTGCCGTTCTCGTCGAGCAGAACGTCGAAATGCTCGAATTTGTATGTCTCGGACATGGGCGGCTTTCAGCGGAGAATAGCCAAAAATCGCGCCGGGGACAATTCAAATTCCGCGGCTTGCACGGCGCGGGCGAGCCGTTTACAACTCATGGCGGCGTATCCCGAGCGCCGGTCATCCATCCCCATTTCAGCCATGGCAAAAGAAGAAGCCATCAAAACAGAAGGAATCGTGCGAGACGTCCTGCCCGGAACGATGTTTCGGGTGGAACTGCCGAATGGCGCGATGGTCCTCGCTCACATCTCGGGCAAAATGCGCAAGCACTTCATCCGGATCGTGCCTGGAGACAAGGTCGAGGTCGAACTTTCGTCGTATGACCTGTCGAAGGCGCGGATCATCTTCCGGGCAAAGTAAACAAAGCCGGAAAACGCAAGGATTTGCGCCAAAGAATGGGCGCTTCGGCGGATGGTGCTTTGCAGAGCGCCGTTCCGCCAGGAACGCATCCGCACTTCCATGTCTTTACTCCTGACCGATCCCAAACTGAGGCTCAAAACGTCCTCTTGGACTGCCGCGGCTTTGCTAGCCGCCGGCGCTTGGCTCTTCCCGTGTGCCGCAGGCGCTGGCGAGCGACTCTACTCCAATGATTTCGAGAAATCGGAGATTGGCAAGCTGCCGCCGGATTTCACGGTTCTCGACGGCGCTTTTGCCGTCCAAACGGAAGGCGGCAATAAGTTCATCGAATTGCCTGGAGCGCCGCTCGACAGCTTCGGACTGCTCTTCGGCCCCTCTCTTGCTGGAGATGCCGATGTAACGGTGCGCTGCTTCGGAACGAAGACCGGGCGGAAGTATCCAACCTTTGGGGTGAGCCTGAACGGCGCGGGCGGTTACCGGCTGCAAGTCAGTCCAGCGAAAAAGGCGCTGGAAATCTACAAGGGTGATGAACCGAAGGTGAGCGTGCCTTTCAATTGGGAATCGGGGTCGTGGACAAAGCTCCGGCTGCGGGTGAAGAAAAGCGGCCCAGGAATGATCGCGGAAGGGAAGGCGTGGCAGGATGGGACGCCGGAGCCTTCCGATTGGGCTGTCAAATTTACAGACACGGAATCGGCGCCAGGTGGAAAGGCGGGCATCTGGGGCAGCCCCTTTTCCGGCACACCGATCCGTTTTGACGATCTGGGAATCGAGAAGGATTCATGACCTGCCTTTGACATCCGACGCCGGCTCCGATTAAACACCCTCATGTTCACACGCACGCTTCTCGCCCTCCTCGCACTGGCCGCCACACTCCACGCCGAAGAGTGGCCTCAATACCGGGGGCCGCTGGCGAACGGAATCACCCATGAGAAAATTGGAAAGCCGTGGAGCAGCGCACCGCCCAAACAGTTATGGAAGGCGCCGAGCGACGGCGGCTTCAGCTCCTTCGCTGTCGAGGGAAACCACGCATTCTGTCTCTCCCTCAAGGACATCGACGGGGCAAAACAAGAGGCGATCGTCGCCTTCGACGCCGGCTCTGGACACGAACTCTGGAGCGCCGCGTTGAACGCTGCGAAGTACGACGGCGGAGGTGACGACGGCGCTTCTGGGAACAAGGGCGGCGACGGGCCGCGATCGACGCCGACGATCCTCGGCGCGCACGTCTTTGCCATGTCCTCGCAACTCGCGCTGCGCTGCTTCGACGCCGCAAAAGGGAATGTCCTCTGGACACGCGATCTCTTAAAGGAAAACGGTGGACGCAATATCCAGTGGGAGAATGCGGCGTCGCCCCTGCTCGAAGGAGGCCTGCTCTACGTGGCGGGCGGCGGACCTGGCGAATCCCTGCTGGCCATCAATCCGGCGGACGGCAGCGTCGTATGGAAAGCCTTCGATGAAAAGATCACGCATGCAACGCCGGTTCCCGCGACGATCCTCGGCCAGCGGCAGGTGATTTTCTTCGTGCAATCGGGGCTGCTTTCCGTGGAGCCGAAGACCGGAAAGGAACTGTGGCGCTACCCCTTTCAATACAGCACATCCACGGCGGCCTCCCCGGTGGTTTCCAACGACATCGTGTACTGCTCGGCCGGTTACGGCGTTGGCGCGGGCGCGGTGAGGATCGCGAAGGAGGGAGATAAATTCACGGCTGCGGAGATTTACCGCATGCGCGGAAACAAGCCGCTCGCAAACCACTGGAGCACCCCAATCGTAAAGGATGGATTTCTTTACGGGATGTTCCAATTCAAGGAATACGGAAAAGGGCCCGTGAAGTGCGTCGATGTCGCCAAAGGCCAGGTTAAGTGGGAGCAGGCTGGTTTCGGACCGGGACAGGTGATCCTATCTGGAGATCAAGTGGTGGCTCTTTCCGACGCGGGAGATTTGGTTTTGTTTGCGACGGACCCAGCGGAATACAAGGAACTGGCGCGCGCACACGTCCTGGAGGGGAAATGCTGGACGACGCCGATCCTGGCAAACGGGCGGATTTATGCGCGGAGCACGAAGGAGGCGATCTGCCTGGATGTCTCAGGAAAGTAACGCAGGCGTCCAAACACCAGCATGGGTCTGCACCCTCCCTACGGCTGGGTCACTTCGCGTACGTTGATATTGACCTGCCCATCGTCGGACCGATGGACATCCTGGACTTGAAAGGCGCGCGATTCGTCGCGGCTGAAGGTGGATCCCGGAGGAGGCGGTGTAGCGCTCGCCGGATATTGAACGATGACACGAGCGGCGCCCGGTCCGCTCTTCCCGCCTTGCGAGCGGAGCACGGCCCAATTATCGCCGGAGGCGGTGACGACGAAGCTGCCGCGAAGATAGGTGCGCCCGCTCAGGTCGCCTCTCTCAGCCAGGGGCAGGGCGTCGCCGACAGTAAGAGTGCGGCCAGGCGGCTGCTGGCCCGGCGTGAACGTCGGCCATCGCGCCGCTGTGTGGCGGGGATCCTGGCCTGGAATCGATGAGATAAACGGCTTCAAGGGTACTCCGGAAGGCGAGGTCGCGGCAATCGGGGTCGCGACCGGTATCGGAGTGGCAGCGCGCGGCTTTGGACTCGCATTCATCGCAACCAGTGGCGGGGTGGGCTTGGCCATCCGGCTCGCGATATTCCGCGGTGTAGCCGGCGGCAGAGGAGCGGGCGCGACCGGCATCGGGGTGGCGGCTTGCGGCGCTTCCTTTTCTTCGTCGAGCCGGACGAGTTCGGGTTCGGACGATTTGGCCTGCTCCTGACTGTCCGGCTCGGAACGCCTGGCCCGCCGGATTTCGGCATACGCCTGCATCGCGTCCTGCAGAACCTTCCCTCGCACGATCGGAACGCCCGCCGCCACATTGAGTTGCATGGGCGGTTCGAGTGAAAACGTGCCGACGCCCTGTTTAAGCACATAATTGCCGTAGGTGAGCGGGACTAGGGTGAAGATAAACCGTCCGTCATCCGTTCGGCTCGCGTTCAACACGGCCGCAATGTCATAAGTGCGCTCGAGCTTGAGTTCGAGGCCAGGCTGCAGAAGCGCCCTGAGGCGTGGCACCGTTTCCAAGGCCGACGGGTAGATGTGCTCGATCATCACTTGGGGATGCTCGACCGACACAGCCAGCGCGACCATTCCGTTGCTGAAAAGATCGGTCGGCTGCAGTTCATACGCGCTTACAATTTCAAAGCGTCCGGTCGCGTACGGGACGCGCGCCTTCGTTTCGCGATAATTCTTAATGTAGATGCGGAGCAGCTCGGCGTTATCGTTTTGAAGCTGCAACGGCGAGAGCTTGCTATATCTTTCGAACAGCTTCTTAGCCGTCAGAAATTCCCCGGGAGGAGCCGCTGTGATCTCGAAGCGCTTTGGCGGCTCGAGCTTATGCAGCTTCATGAGGATCTCATAAGGCTTCGCCTGCTCTGGGTGGCCGAAGACGTAAAAACTGCCCAGCCAGCACGCGAAGGCGAACGCAATCAGGAGCAGTATAAAGACAGTCCAGAGGAAGAGATGCCCCCGGCCCTTTACCTCGCCGCCGCGATCGTCGAAATCGTAAAAGTCGTTCGTCATCGGCTTAGGCTCCTAACCGAGCGCCGCGCATTCGGACGCGCCCGGCGCGCAACCGGTCGCTCACCCTTGCGAAACAGCCGGTTCAAAAGACGTGCCACAGCCGCAACTCCTCACTGCATTTGGATTGTGAATGCGAAAGCCTGTACCCGTGAGGTCGTCGCAATAGTCGATGGTGGACCCGTGCAGTTGCGCAAGGCTCTCTTGGGAGACGATCAGTTGCACGCCCTTCTGCTCGATCACCTCGTCGCCCTCGTGCGCTGCGTCTATATTCATGACGTATTGCCAGCCTGCGCAGCCGCCCTTTTCGACAAAAATGCGGAGGCCTTTGTCGGAGACGCCCTTTTCACGCAGAAGATCCTGGAGATGGCGCACCGCCGGATCGGAAAGAAGGATCATGCCTTACCTAAGCACACACTGGGCGGGTGTCGAGGGGCCCTCGGACGCGCCCTTTCAATATCAATAGACGCCCTCGACGATGTTTTTCTCCATCGCTCCGAAGGGACGGACCTCTGCGACACCATCCCATGCGTATGGTTGACGGGGGCGCCGCCGCAGCGCTTCGTCCCGCTCGAGAAAGCGGGGCATGAAGAATTCCCGCGTTAGGGTGCTGAGTTCAACCCGGCCCCACTCGTCGTACTCGACCGTCTTCACAGCATCGACCGAATCGACCACGCGAAGGAGCGCTCGGGGCTGAGGCGCGTAGTAGGCAATCGAGAAATGATCCTCGGGCCGAAGCGGAACACTCGCCGCCAAACCCATGAGCGTATTTCCGTACGTTGGATAGAAGCCGATTTTCCCCTCAAGGACTTCTTCCACGATAAAACGGACGTATTGCGGGGCCATGGTGGTGCCGCCGCAGAAGACGCCGCGAATCCCTGCTTCGTAAATGTCGATCTTCTCGGCAAGGGCTTCGAGAAGCTTCGGCGTCGTGAATAGCCCGCTGATCTTCCGATGTTTGAGGATTGTCGCGGCCTGAGCGACCACGTGATCCATATACGCTTTGGCCTGATCGAATTGCTTCGCGGCGATCACCTTCTTCACCCATCGGGGGTCGAGGTCTATGAAAAAACAGCTTGAGCCGCGGACATTGGCAAGATGCTCGATCGCGAGCCGGAGCCTGCGCGGACCGGTCGGCCCCATCATGAGCCAGGCGCCGCCGCGCGGAAAATGTTCATCGGATAGCTTCCCGGAAAATTCGGAGTAGTCGGTCTTATAATCTTCCCAGCCGATTCGCTGCTTCGGCATGCCAGTCGTGCCGCCAGTTTCGAAAACGTTGTACGGCTTTCCCTTGTACGCAGCAGGAACCCATACATCGGGTTGGAGATCCCGGAGCCATTCGTCCTGGAAATGTGGAAACTTCAGGATGTCGGAAATCGTGTGGACCTCCTTGCGCGGATCGAAGTTGCGCTTCGCCCAATCGAGCCAAAATGGACATCCGGTCTCCGGAGAAAAATGCCAGGCAACGATTTCACGCAGATGCGCGTCGAGCTGGCCGGCAGCGCGTTCGACGTCAGCAGGCGGCACGGTGTCGCTCACGGCTTGGAGGCGCCCTTCCTTTCAAACTTAAACGCGGGCTTGTTCATGGATGATGCATAGAAGACGTCAGCTTTGGGATCCCAAGCGAAATGCGGGCCGACTCTGTTGATCGCAAAGCCCGCCGGAAGCGGCGCCACTTGCTGCCATGTCTGCCCTCCATCGGTTGTTTCGGAGAATCCTGCTTTTCCGGCTACGACAAACTGCTTCGCAGTCTTAAAGAAGGGACCGTAAGATGCATCCACAGGGGCGTCAAGCACTTGCCATGAAGCTCCTTTGTCTTTGGATGCCAGGATGCCTTTGCCAGACGGCCAATAGGTGACGCCTTCGAACGTAACGGGGACCGCAGCCGTGGGAGTCTCGGCATAGACCGGGGTCCAGGTGGCGCCGGCATCCGTGCTGCGAAAGATGCCCGGCTCCTTCAACTTCGTGGCGAGAAACGTGGTATGATCAATTACTCCGCAGCCGCTAAATCCCTTTTCGAGGTCGGTCCATTTTACGCCGCCGTCTTCGCTCGTGGTTAGCATTCCGCCGCTCTCATGGCGAACCGCAAGCATGCGCTTGCCTGTATCGGCCCAATCCACTGAACCGAAATCGAGATGGGATGTGCCAAACTTAGTCCAGTTAGCGCCGTCCTTGGGGGAAGCGGCGCTGCTGCCATAAATCATGAAGCAAGCAAGGCGCCCGCCTGCCGGATCGGACTGCATACCCCAGCCCGTTTCACAGCGGCCGCCGATCGCTTTGTCGTCACAGCGCGCGAAAGTGCCGCCGTGATCGGTGCTGCGCCATAGTCCCTGATCCGAAACTACGATAAAAACATCGCCGTTCAAGCGATCGCAGACGATGCCCGCGGTCGGCCCTCCATAGCCGGGCTTTACCTGAGAGGTGACGGAATCCGATATATTCACCCATTCGCCAGCAAATGCGGCGAAAGCGGTGAAAAGGAGCGAAGTGAATAGTGTATGTTTCATTTTTTCCCTATGCAGTACAGGTTCTTGTCTCCGCGCACGAAGATGTGTCGATTGCTCACGGCGGCGCTGGCGCGATTCTCTTCGCCGATGTCGTTGGTGGCGAGCACTTCGAACTTTTCAGAGGCCCGCACGACATAGGTCTTGCCGGCGCTTGCAAAGTAGATGCGCCCATCGCTCGTTGCGAAGGGACTTGCCCAAGTTGAAATGCTGGCCAGCCGCTCGGAAAAAGCGACGTCGCCGGTCGCCAAGCCAAAGCACTTCACGATCTCCGGCGCATGCGTGCGATACACAAATCCTCCGACAATGATCGGCGAAGAAAGGCCCTCCGGGACCTGGCGAATCTGCCATTTAAGATTTGTCTTCGTGATATCGCCGTCGCCTGTGGGATCGACGCACACCGCCTTCCCGCCGCGACCGCTGTCGCTGTAGACGAGGCCTCCTCCATAAGCCGGCGACGCAGAGTCTCCCTGCGCCGCGCACCACCAGATGAGCTTGCCTGTGTTTGGATCGAGTCCCTGGAGGGCGGCTGTGCCGCTGGTCAACATTTCCGGCTTCCCAGCGATCTGCACGATCACGGGCGTGGAGTGCGTATAGGCAGTCTCCGGCCGTTTGGCATCCCATTTTATCTCTCCCGTTTCCGTATCGAAAGCGGCGATGTGCGATGTTTTTCCGGTTTGATCGCAGTCGAGTATGACGGTCTTTTCAAAGAGGATCGGGCTGCTTCCCAAAGCGACGTCGAACGCATAGTTTTCAATCTCCTTTCGCCAGACTTGTTTGCCCGTAAAATCGATGGCAGCGATGACCGCTGAGCCGAAAACGGCGTAGACTCGATTTCCATCGGTGCAAGGAGTTGGCGCGCCGTAGCCGCCGCGCAGATCGTGCAGGATGAGCGGACCAGGCTCTATGGTGGCGTCCCAAAGTTGCTTCCCATCCGCAGTGGCAAAACAAAGCAGATGGTGCGCGACCGGCTGGTTCGTCACATAAGTGACAAAGACCTTGTCCGCCCAGACGATCGGCGAAGAGTAGCAGCTATCGCCCTTCGGGATCGGCGCCTTCCATGCGATATTATCCCCTGTCTTTGCGTTCCATGTAAGCGGCAGCTCCTTCTCAGCAGAGAATCCAAGTCCAGTAGGACCGCGAAATTGAGGCCAGTTCTCGGCAAAGGCCGCACCGTCGCAGCATGCGATCCACGCGAACGCTGCAAGCGCCAGCGTACGCTTCTTTTGAAGGGGGAAACTTGCCATAAAAGCCGTTTAAGCTGCGGCCGGTGTGGCGGCCGGATCTTGCACAACGTCAATCGCCCCTTCCCCTTCGCTAACCGGGGGCTCCGGAAGAAAGAAGCTCAATATAAGCGCAAAGACAAAGACCGTGCATCCGACAATCCCAGCCGACAAGGCCACGCGATCGAAGGTGCTCAGATTTCCGAACATCGGCGCGAGCACCTTCGTTGTCACGAGGCCAGCCGCGGTTCCGATCATGCGCCCTCCCACATTGGTCGCAAACGACCCGCCCGTGCCGCGAAGATGCAGCGGGAAGACTCGCGGCAGATATTCACCCATATACGAGAACTGTGCGATGACACAAAGGCCGCTCAGGAAAATGCCAATGTCGAAAATCACGCCGCCCGCATGATAGAGGGAGAAATAGGTCAGCGGCAGGAAAATGACGCCTGGAATCAAAAAGTATCGCAGAAGCGCACGACGCGAAATCGCGAGGAGGATCAGGCCAGCCAGTATGATCCGCCCGACCAGACCGCCCAATTCCTGCGATAATTGCGCCTTGTCGCCGCGCTCGGCGACGGCTGCCGAAAGCGGAGCCTGCTTTTCGCGATTTTCGCCGAGCCCTTTAAGCAGGGCTTCGCGATCCATTACGATCTTTCTGGCCTCGGGGTGCTGGGCCGTCGCCTCCGTCAACCGCTCGTCCAATTGCTTGAAATTATCGTTGAGTTCCGCGAGACGCTTCTTGGCGTCCGCGCGGACCGCTTCGGTCGCCTGGGGAAGTGCTGCGACTTGGCGAAGCGGACGCTGGGCGATGCGAATGTGCGCTCGCTCCACGGCGATTTCCTTCAATCCGGGGATGTCGGAGGCCGCTTTATCAAAATCAGGTTGGAGATTCAAGAGCTGTTGGTTCAGGCCGGCGGCGGCTTTCTGAAGGGGCGCCAATTCCTTTCGCTGACTCGCCAATTCCGGCGTTCCCGGGGCAATGCTGCGAGGCGTGAGCTGGAGGGCGCCGAACGCGGCCCCGAAGGCGCATGCCGATAGCGCGGTGGTCACAATCGTAGTGCGCCGAAGTTGAGGCGAGAAGAGTTCGGCAAAACTCGGGCGCTTAAGAGTCCCCGCGTTGCGCCGCTCGCGCCACGGCTCCGACTCGGGAACGAACGGGAGCATGAGCGCGATGAGGATCGCCGGGATGAGCCCGGTAATGAGTGTCCATCGCCAGGATGCGTGGGGATCAAACAAGGCCGAGACAGGCAGCGAGGGAAGATGCTCTTTGCCATGCGCTGATATCCACGCATGCACTCCGGTGACAAGCAGACCGCCGAACGAGGCGAAGGCCTGCGTGGAGCCGAGCGCGATCTCACGCTGGCGCTTGTCGGGAAATAGCTCGGCGACCCAGGTTATTGCGGCCACAAATTGCACACAAATCCCTATGAACGTCGTGCAGCGAAAGAAGACAAACATGCCCAGGCTGGTGCTGAATGCCGCCGCGAATGGCGACAGCGAATAGACAAAGATGCTAACCGCCATGATGCGCTTGCGTCCAAAGCGATCGATGAGCCATCCGCCGAGGAGACCGAAAATTCCACCGCACAAAGCCGTGAGCCACAGCAAGGCGCCCATCCACTCTGTCACGGCCGGATTGTTTGGCGGAAGATTTCGAAGCTCCGCGATCGCCGGCACTCCGACCAGCGGAGTCATTAGCAACTCGTAACTATCGAATAAAAAGCCGATGGCAGCGACCGCCAGGATCAGCCATTGTTTAGCGGAGAAGAGCGGGCGCGGCTGTGTCATGGGTGGGTTCTATCGAGCCGGGCGCGGACGGCGTTATTTTTTTGCGCCAGCGGGAACCGGTTTGGCCCCTTCCGCAATGGCGTAGAGATGCGTTTGAGTCGCCAGGATCAATACTCCGTTCGCGACGATCGGCGTCGATAACACGGGCGCGCCCATGTTCACCTGGCTGAGAATCTTCTTTTCCTTCGAGTCGGCGAATACGAAGAAATCACCGTCTTCGTTGCCGCAGTACACTTTGCCATCGACGCAGAGGGTGGATCCCCACATATGCGCCTGTGTATCCGCAGTCCAATATACCTTGCCAGTCTCCGCATCGAGGCAATGGAGGAAGCCGGAGAAGTCGCATATAAACAACAAACCCGTCGCTGGATCGATACTGACGGTTGAAATCGAGCGATGGATGCCTTTGTAATCCCAGATGAGGCCGCTCTTTGTAACGTCGCCGCTCTTCGTCGCATCCACGCAAACCAGCCGTCCGACACCTTCGCCATGCTCGGGATCCTGGCCGATTGCCACATAGACGCGGTTCTTGTAAAACACGGGCGTCGCATTGATCTCGCTCGGACCTTCAGCCGCTGGATACTTGATCGGCTTGCCGTTTTTGTCGTGCTTGTACTCCTCGGGCACGCAATCAAACCACCAGACCTTCTTCAGATACGTCGAGTCCCCTTCCTTGGCGGGCGTCGGGTTGAATGCATACAGAACGCCATCGCCGCCACCGAAATAAACCTGCGGCTTTCCGGCTGCCGTTCCGACCGACGGCGAACTCCATTGGCCGTGTTTGATATGCGGGCCGATTGCGGCATCGTCCTCAGCGAGAAACTCACCCGTGTTTTTGTCCAGCGCGATCAGGCTAGGCGCTTGCGGATTGGGAATGTTCACGTGAGTCCAGTCCTGGCCGTTTGAAGTGCACGTGAACACAGTGTTCCCGAGCGTTATCACCGAGCAGTTTGTCGCGTTATGCGGGAAGACGCCAAGTTCGTCCATCATGTCGTACCGCCACAAGATATCGGCGTCCTTCTCCGTCACTTTAACGGGCGGCTTTCCAGGTCCTGCCATATACTGGCCTTCATCTTTGAATGGCCCCTGGTTCCCGTTGGCCTGCCCGTTCATGTCGAGACAGAGCACTTCGCAGCGGCTCGTCACCACATACGCCTTGTCGCCTATGATGTCGGGTGAAGCAAGCAGCCCGAGGTATTCCCAATCGTTCACCTTGCCGCTCGCCAGTTTCGGCACGACGAGCTGCCAGAGAAAGTCTCCATTATACGCGTCCAGACACATCAGGATCGACTTGTCGTCCGTAAATCGCGGGTCGCGCGGAGTCGCATTATTGGTGCCGACCAATACTTTACCGTTCGCACAGACAGGATTTCCGTAAGTTTGCGACCCGAGCTTCACCACCCACTTCACATTCTTGGTAGTCGCGATGTCGATCTCCTCGGAATTCGGCTTGAACTTGCCGGGATCGAATTGTGCGGGCAGCCCTTTTTCGGGCGAGTACATGTTTCGGCCGGGATCGTTTCCGCCCCAGCGCGGCCAGTCCTCGGCTCGCGATAGCGCAGATGCAAGCAGGAGCGCAGCGACAGGCAATGCGAGTGAGTGATGTACAGTCTTGCTCGTTGTCATAGAACTTAAGGATTTTGTCTCCGATGCGCCAGACGCCCGGCTCGGAATTATTTAGCTGTCGCTCTGGGGAGGTTACGGGTTGGGCGTGACTTGGACATTATCGACCCACGCCCGCTGGGACTGCGGTGCGAACCCGAAAAGGCCGGGTGATCCCTCCTCGTTTGCATGGTCAACCGGGAGTTCGCTCGTCCACGCCGCGGGTTCAGGCTCAGATTTTTTCCACGCTTTCGCTCGGACAACGCCTTTGCCGTCCGGAGTAACATCGACCCGCGCCTTGAGATGATACCATTCGTTGGGCGCCCATTTGAAAGGGATGTCGCGACATAACAATTCCTGGTTCGAAGTAATCTCGAGCTGCTGCGCATTCCCCTTTAACTCGATTAAATAGCGCTGGTTGATGATGCCGATTTCGGACATTTTCCGCTTGTTCCCCTCACTCATCACGTCCGCTTCGATGGTATAATTTTTCAGATCGGGCCGATTGATAAAGATCGAACCCCGCTGCAACTTCTTGTTGTCGATCGTCTTTACAAGCGCCTTGTTGCCGTCTCCTTTCTCGCGGATCTCCCACTTAAACCGCGCGGCATTCCAAGGGAGCGGCGGATACGCGAAGGCCGTCGGCGGTTCGACCGTGTTCGGGACCCCGGGCGGAGGCGGAGCCGCTGTATTTTGGTTTAGCTCGAACTTCTCGAAGTCCTGCACAAACGGAAGCCCAGGGAGGACTCTCCCCTTGAAGTACCCCTTCATTTCTCCCAGCGTAGCCTGAAACTGTCCCGCCGACGGTTCATTCACCGGGTCGGCCGCCAACTGCGCCGAATCGTTCACCGATGCATTCATCTTTGCTTTCACGAGCGCGGTCGGCGGGATGAAATGCTCCCACTTGATCGCTTTGAGATCGAGCTTTTCGTCCGCCGTAAAACCGTTCGCATCGAGCGCTCGCACGCGAAGCTGCACGGTGTTTCCCGGATTGAGCAAAGTCTCGTAAGGAACGATTTGAAGCCTTTTTGCTGGCCCCGCCGCAGGCCATTTCTCCGATTCCACCGCCGGGAAATTCGCCAGATTCGACCCTTTCTTCCCAAAGCAGTAAAGCTGCTTCTCGGTCTGCATGTACACCTTGCCGTTGAAGGCCACGGGCGATCCGTAGCATTTTCCGTTCAGCACGGTCCGGCTCAGAATGGTTGCATCGCTATCTCCTGGCTTGATGACAAACAATTCGCCGTTGCCCACTTTTTCATCTTCGGCCTCCGCCGTCGATCCGCCTTCGGTTGCGGCAGCAAGGTAGATCGCCACGTATAGTTTCCCATCCGCATAGAATGGGCTGCTCTGCCGCTCTTCGATCCCGAGCTTCTTTTTCCAAAGGATCTTCCCCGACTCCGCGTCCGTGGCCGTCAATTCGCCAGTCCCAGTCACTTCGAAAATCCGGTTGCCGGCGAGGACGGGTGAACTCGCGAGCGAGCCGATGGGGTTGCGCCATTTCTCGAGATCCGCGGTCGGGAACACCTGCGGCGTCGGCGGCTTCACATCGGCAGGAATCTTGAACGCCGCCATGCGGCCCACGTCGCTGGTGTCGATATTCTCGCTCTCGTGAACGACGATCACAGTCCCCTTATATTCGATCACGGCTGCGTTGATGCCGCCTTTGGCGCCGGCCTTCGCCACTGGCGTGCGCCAGAGCGGATCGCCCGTGCGAGCGTTCAGGCAGACAAGGCTGCTGTCTCCGCCGGCTGAGTAGAGGACGCGCATGCCATTGTAAAAACTGAGCCACGGATGCGAGAAGGTATTGTCCTGCGGTCGGTCGCCCGGCGCGCTGGACCAGACGAGTTCGCCCGTTTTCTTATCAAAGGCGTAGAAGCGGTCGCCGGGAGGGCCATACGCGCCCCAGGCGGCCGTGATTCCGCGGGTGATCACGAGATCCCGGTCGATCAGCGGAGAAGCCGTGCGGTTGTTCGGAAATGTCATTCGCCCGAACTCCTCCATCATCGAATGCTTCCAGATGAGCTTCCCGTTTTCGGTGAAGCACGCAAAGATTCCCGAGCTGTTCTGGATATAAACATTTCCCGTCTCAGGATCGATCGACGGGCTGGAATTCGCGTATCGCAGATAGACGACGTCACTCAGAAAGTCGTTAAACAGTTGTTGCCACAGCTTCTTGCCAGTTTCGGCGTCGAAACAAGCCACCCCCTCCTGCAGACCCTGCCCTTCGCCCTGGAAGCCCATGATGTAGAGCTTTCCCTTGGAGATGACCGGCGCCGATTGCCCCGGAAAATCCGCCGTCCAGAGCGCCTCCTTCGCGTCAATCTTATCCGGCAAGCCGGTCTCTCGGGATGCCCCAGTTTGCTCCGGCCCCCGCCAGTCGAACCACCCTTTTGCAGCGTCCGCGGACGCCGCGACTGCTGACAATGGCTTATTTGGGGCGGCAGCCACCGCTTGGAGGGCGGTGGCAAAAAAAGGGACGAGGAGGCGAAGCTTCATGGAAAAGGAGCGCGGGAGGCCGGGCTGAAATGGTGGCGTAGAAGCAATAGAAAGCGGTCGGCGCAAAGTCAAAACAATTACTTACACGTATTATTTTTCAGTGACGGATTCCTTAGGAAGCTGTTGAAATAGTCCTGAGTGACGCACGCGAGGAATTCGGCGATTTGGCTTCGGATGGCGATCCGGCCCCCTCGCTTGGGTCGCCATGAGCCGAGGCGCCGCACCACCGCTCTCACTGCCGGGGCGTCCCGTTGCGGCGATCCATTGCGGGCCGGGCGGCCTTGAGAGATTCGTTGTTGCGTTACTCTCGGTTCATCCGCTCTCTTCAGGCGTACTTACCTCGCCCCATGCGCCGTTCCCATGACTAGCCGTCCCGAGCCGAAGCGGCTGCCGCCCCTCCTGCGCAAGGCTTGGTACGGGCTGAACCAGGCATTTCGCCAGCGGGTCGCGCATCTCGGCATCACGCCGGACCAATTTAGCATTTTGCGATGGTTGATCGAGGGCGATCCGGGTGGCCTCACACAGCGACAGATTAAGGACCTCATGGCGAGCGATCCAAACACGATCACCTCAACCCTTCGGCGGATGGAGAAGGCGGGGCTGGTGGCGCGCCGGGAGCACGAAGTCGATCGGCGCGCCCGCCGGGTCACAGTCCTGGAACATGGGCGGGCCACCTTTCAGAGCGCGCGCGAGCTGGCGATGGATCTGCAGAAGCAGATCATGCGGTCGATACCGGAACCGAGACGCGATCGGTTTTTGACGGATCTGGAGAGCTTGGGAAACGCGTGCGGGGCCGCGCTGGAGAAGGATACTGCCGGGATCAAGCACTCCGGGGCGATTTAGGCGCCCGGTCCGGCAAGGCGCACGAAATTTCGAGCGCTTTCCAAACCCACGGGATGCAGACTGAGGCTGCGCCACAGGGTTAAAAGGAGATGCTTGGGACTGTGGCATGTGCGAGGCGCTTCCATTCCAATCTCGGTCTCTTGGACAGAGCCTTTCGACGATGCTACCCTCAATTTTGCGTAGCGCGATTCCTCCCCAATGCCCGCCCATCATGTCCTGAACCGACCACGCTTAATTTGGGCGGCGATCTGCCTCGTTGCAAGTCTGCATCCAGGCGCGCGCGCCGCGGAAGTGACGCCCGTCAATTTAGCGGAATCCGCACACGCCGTGCAAGCGCTTGCGCTCTGGCTCGATGCGCCAAGAGCGAAGCGCGCGCCGATTTGGAATGAGGGTTTTTCGGAAGTCCCACTTTCCAAAACCGACTCGGAGCAGGCCCGACAGATGCTATGGGCGGACCATGCATCCTTCATCAGATCCCGGAGTTCCGCGGAAATGGAGGCGAAGGAGATTGAGGTGGATTCCATGAGAATGAAGTTCGAGACAGTGGATTTTGGCGGCGAAGGCGCGATCCCGGCCGCGGGCCGCAGTCTATTTCTATCGCTGCACGGAGGGGGAGGAGCGCCTCCCGAGGTCAACGAGTCCCAGTGGCGCAATCAGATTCAACTGGCGGCAGCGTATCGTCCATCAGAAGGAATCTATCTCGCGCCACGCGCGCCCACGAATGCGTGGAACCTCTGGCACGAGGCGCATATCGACAAGTTCTTCGAGCGCATCATCGAGAACATGATTGTCTTGCAAGGTGTGAATCCCAATCGCGTCTATCTGCTCGGCTACTCCGCTGGTGGCGACGGTGTCTATCAATTGGCCCCGCGCATGGCTGACCGCTGGGCCGCTGCATCGATGATGGCCGGCCATCCGAACGACGCCTCGCCGCTCGGTCTGCGGAACATCGGTTTCGCAATCCACGTCGGCGCCAGCGATGACGCGTACAATCGCAATAAGATCGCCGAGGAATGGGGCGCAAAACTCGATGGGCTCGAAAAGGCGGATCCAGGCGGCTACGCGCATTACACAGAGCTGCACGCAGGCAAGGGCCACTGGATGGATTTGGAAGACAAAAAGGCCATCCCGTGGATGGAGAAATTCACCCGAAATCCCCTGCCAGACAAAATCGCATGGCATCAATCCCCTGTCCTTCACTCCTGCTTCTATTGGCTAAAGGCCACGGAACCGCGCGTTGGAGCCGATGTCTTCGCGGAACGCACCGGAGAGAAGATCACGCTGCGAGCCACAGTCGCCGGACCGCTTCAGGTCCGCCTCAATGATGCGATGCTCGATCTCGACCATCCGCTCACCGTCACCCGGGACGGCAAACAAGTCTTCTCGGGAGTGGCCCGGCGCACCATCTCCACGCTCGCAGCTACCATCGACGAGCGCGGAGATCCATTCCTCATTTTTTCCGCGGAGATCCGAACGGAGGGCGGGTAACGCCGACGCCGCGCTCGCATGCCACTTTCTCGTAAATCTCCGGACACCGCCATTTCGCGCTCGGTACCAAGTCGGTGGATGCGGTGGATCGCTGCCGTGGCCGTTGTGGCCTCTCAGCGATTCGCACTCGCGGACGGATTTATCGACATCACTCATGAGTCCGGCTATCTCCTTCGCGGCGTTGGCGGCGGCCACTTTCGTTATATGAATGAAAGTCTGGGGAGTCCGTGACCACTCATGGGCGACTGTGGATGAAGGCCTTTGCTTTGGAGACATCGACGGCGATGGCGCTCCTGATATCGTTGCGTGCGGCGGCGTCGAAGGGAGGAAGAGCGTGACCGTATATCGCAACGACCTGGCGCCGCAAAACTGGCTGAACGTGCGAGTCCTTGGCAGAGCGGGGAACTTCGCCGCCGCAGGATCGAAGATTCGGCTTTACGCACCAGGGACCTCCCGTCTCATCGGCAGTGACCAAATCGTGAATGCCGGGCGGCAGACCGCCCACACTTACTATACATTCGGCGCCACGGAGCGTCATTTCGGTCTGGGATCAATTACAAAGGTCGAGGTCGAGGTCGAATACTATCCTTCCAGGACGAAAGTCATCCGTCGTAATGTCACTTCAAATCACACAATCGAATTGTCTGAGGACGCCGCCAAATAATCGTCCGGAGAGAGTAGCTTCAAAGATGTCCAGACGCGCGTCGATAGGCGCTTTGCCTTGATCTGGAATTACCGAGGCGCCACGCTGTCTCGATAGCCTTTGCGCAATTTTTCGTCAACAAGCTTTTCCACTTCACGAAGGGCGCGATCACCTGTTTCAAGTGTTTTGGTCTGGCTCCGGCCTTGGGCGCCCATTCGACCGTAACGGACCGTAAGCTCGGCGCCGTCCAGTGAGACTTCCCAAAACTTCGACGATTGCCCGTCAGTCAGCTCAAGGCGGCGGACCTTCCCCGTGTCAGGCTCCGAACAATTCGATTCGGCGCCAACGGCATTTAGCGGCGCGCGAACTTCCGCCAATGGCGGATCGATAGAGTCTTCAGCGTCGCCGGTTAGCTCTGCTTCTCCTCGAACAAGCCGCTGAATCCGGTCCACGACGGATTGCGGTTCGTGGTACGAATCCCTCGTTAGCACGACCGCCACCCGCCAGCCAAAAGCTCGGAGTATTCCAGGTTGCGTCACCCACCGTTCAGCTACATCTGGATTTGCATAATGCCGCGCGGTGTCCACAAGGATTCCGATAGCGTAATGCCTGCCATCTCCCGCGCGAATGGCGAGGTCGCATCGAAAGCGCGACTGGCCGACATATTCGTCCACCCCGAAACCGCGCTCGCGCAAGGCTGTGCCAAGTTGCAGGATGACGGCATCTTTTTCATTAGGGGCTGCGAGTTGCCTGCGGGTGAGAGGGTTGAGACCTTCGAGGACAACACTCGAAAGACGCAAATCGCTGAGGGAGGAGCACTCAGCGTAGTGCAGGAAGTTTTTCAATGCGAGGGCTCCGTCGTTATAGTCATTAGTGATGGCGTCGCGGCGAATGCTGCTCACCACGGCCATATGTTGCCGCGCCCGGCTGAAGATAACGTTGAGACGCTTCTCGCCTCCGCGCTGATTGATAGGGCCGAAATTCATTGCCATACGGCGGTTCGAATCAGGCCCATAGCAAATGCTTAATAGAATGATGTCACGCTCGTCGCCTTGCACGTTTTCAAGATTCTTAACAAACAATCCGCAAAACTGATCGTCCTCCTCACGAACATACTCCTCCTCAAGACGCCCAGCGAATACCGCATCTTCGGCCGAAAGTGTTTCGAGAGCGGACTCGATCTCCCCCTGCTGCGCCTCGCTGAACGCGACGATGCCCATGCTGAGTTTCGTTTCTCGGTGTAGTATCTCGCGCACAAGCTGCGCGATATAAGCCGCTTCGCCAGCGTTGCGCCGGCCTTCGTACGGACTCCCTTCCATGTAGTGGAAGCTCAACGGGCGGCCGAGCAGCGAATCGCAATGGATCGACGCCTCTGATGCTGCTCGAATGACGATTTCGCCCTGGTCCGGCGCGGGCAAAGTCCGGTCGGGGATGGTGTATAGGTTTCCCGCGTAGAACGCAGCATTACTGAAGCCGATCAGCGATTCCGAGCGGCTTCGATAGTGCCACGCCAGCAGCGTCGCCGAGAGGTCCTTTGCACTCTGTGTGAGGAAGCTGTCTGCATCGAGCGCCACTGCCAGGCGCTCTCCGGTTCCTCGATCTCCAGCGTGTCGTCGTCGAGATCCCGCGCGGCGGAGAAGAAACTAGTCGGCGGGAGCTGCATCTCGTCACCAACGACTATCGCTTGGGGAGCGCGGTGCAGCGCAGGCACCGCTTCCTCCACGGGAATCTGACTGGCTTCATCGAAGATGACAACATCGAACAAATCCGGCGAAAGCGGAAGCGCGTCCGAGACACTGAGCGGACTCATCAACCAGATCGGCTTGAGGTCGCGAACCACGCGTCCCGTCTCCGCTGCCGCAAGATCGCGGATAGATTTGAACCGCATTGTCTTTCCAAACTCATGCTCGAGATCGCGCCGCCTTGCGCTATAACTCTTCTTGAAAGCTTTGCCGCCGCCATCCAGTTGCGCCGCCAGGAGTGAAGAGATCTGAGCATTCTCCCGGAAACGCCGTCGGACTTCGGCTCGAATCACCGCTGCGTTTTGCGCGAGCCATTCGCGTTCTGTTTTTGCGATCCGCTCGGCGCGATGCGCCACGGCTCGGCCATCGAAGCGCGGCAGCCAGCGGGCCGTGCGGTAAATCTCATCGAGGCTTTCCCGCGCGGAAGCTGCTTCGATTTGATCCGGCGTCAGCGCTAAGGTGCGAAGAGAGTGCGCGAAAGCGGGTGGAGTGTCCGCAAGTTCACTGAGCAGCGGGAGCAGACCCGGCAAGGCGTCCATCTTCGCCACAAACAAACAGCCCTCGACCGCCGCCGAAACCTTGCGCCGAAAAACGGCGCGTTCAGGCTCATGGGCAGACGAGGGCGTTTGTCCCGCCGAATCGCTTGGAGGTCTCCCTACGGCTGCGCTTGCAGCATCCACTGCTGGTTCGATCCGCCGACGTACTGCCAGATCTGCACTTGTGTTCCGTTCGTGCTCGATGCGCCGTTGACATCCAGGCTTTCAACCGACGCATTCCGCGGGGTCAGCCGATAGTAACCGCTATCGGTCGCATCCAGGCGCCACTGCTGATTTGTCCCACCTGCTCCGTTGTAGGCCCATTGCTGGACCGGCGTCCCATTTGCCGTAGCGCCCTGCCCACCGCTGATATCGAGGCACTCCGCGGGATCGCTCCGCGGCACAATGCGATAGTAGCCGCTGTCAGTAGCCTGGAACTGCCACTCTTGGTTTGTACCCGCGAGCCAGGTCCAAATTTGAACGTTTGCGCCGTTGCTTTGCGACCCTCCATTGACATCCAGTGCCATCCCGGTGGCGTGCCGCGGCGTAAGCCGATACCACGCGCCGGCGGAAGGGCCGCTTGTGACACTCACGTTTGAGAAGAGTGCGGTGGAGATTAACCCGCCATTGTGGGCGGTGACGGCAAGTCCGCCGAGGTAGGTGCTGTTGCCGAAGGCGATGCTGGTCGATCCCACGGTGGTCCATGTGCTCCCGTTTGCGGAGTAATATCCCGTGTAGGTGGACCCGCTCTTGACGAGCTTTAACCACGCCGGGTTGCTCGCGCTCGGAGTCGCGATCCCGCCGATCCCAACGCTGCCACATCCACCCCCCGTCGAGTTGCGCCACTGCATGCATACGCCGTTCGCGGCCGTGGACACGACATCGGCAAACATGCTATTTGACGCGGCGCTATCCCGAAACATGACGCCGCCCTTCGCCCACCCATCCGTGTTTCCCAATGAAGTGATTTCAGCGATCACCGTCGAGTCGCCGTTTGCAGCCGTGCTTGCGTAGTTAAATTGATCGCTTCCGTTCCAGATGTCGGTGCCGCCGCCCGCGATGGTCCAGTTCCCACTCGGCGCGTCGTACGCGGCGGAGCCCGTAACACCCGGAGAGCCGATATCGGAATCGGTCCACGCCGCAGGAAGCGCTCCTTGAACCAAAGACGCCGGCGCGCTCGTGAAGATCTGAACGGTGGACGCCGGTATGGTAATGACAGCGCTTGATCCACTAGTGATAGACACCGAGCCTTTGTCGTCCATTTCCGCGCCGGACGCCGTAGTGGCGCTTGTCTCAAATCGCTCGAGCGCGGACGCAGGGATTCCGTTCAAAACAACGCTTTTTGCAACAGAAGTCATATTCGTAACAAGAACGACCGTTTTCGTTCCGCTATGAAATCCGATGACGTTGACAAGCTGCGAATCGTCAGCGCCGTTGCCTACCTGGAAATCCGTGTCGTCCGAAGTAAAAGCACGGACCTTGAACGAGCCATCTGGCTTTACTTCCGTGAAGAGCCTCCGCAGGACATGATAGAGCTGCGTTGTGCTCGGAGTCGTCGTCCCATAAACGAGATCGGCGCTTCCGGGGGTGTCGGAATAATTATAGGCATTCCAGTACACCCAATACGACGCGTTCAGCGTCACCAGATCCCGCGCAATGTGGGAGGCGCTCCGCAAAGGCGCGTTGATCGATGTGTCCCCGTCGATGTCACTCCACTCCGTCACCCAGATCGGCTTCGGAGCGAGTGAGAATTGGTAGAAATCCCAGCCCGCGCCACCATACGTATGCGTGATCGCGTCGTCAACGGGCATGCTCGCTATATCGGCCCAAAAATTGTTTCCGTTGCCGGTGAAGACAGGATCTCCAGGCGCGGCAGCTTCGGAAGCGCCGAGCCGCACGCTGCTCAGTCCCGTGTTATTCAACCAATACCGCATCCGCACAAGAAGCTGCTGATAGTCAGCCTTCGCGTAGAAGCTGCATCCATCGTAGGAGACCACCCAATTCGGCTCGTTTTGGAGGCTGATCGTTACGGGTGTGCCGCAGCCGTTGTCCCTCAGGTACGCCAGTGCGTTTGCATAGTATTGGCAGAACTGCTCTGTATAAGCCGTATTGAAATAAGTCACCGTGCCATTCACCTGCCCGCTGGTGGCCTGGATCGGAGTCTTGAAAGGCGCCGGCGGCGACCAGCTTGAAACGATCCAGTTATTCACTCCCTTGCTCTTCGCCATCAGGATCTGGGTTTTCAGTTGGTCCAGCGCGGTGGTGTCGATGTTGTTGGGCGCGGTTGCACTGTAGCTGTTCGACGCGAGCTCCACGCGGATATAATTAAAATTGAGGTTGAATATGGCGTCTCGTATTGCTGGACGATCCGCCACGCTCTGGTAGGGAGCGCCCCAGTTGCTATGCGAGTACCCGGGAAAGACCCCCCATCCATTGATCGCTTGCCGGTCGCCCGATGTCATTGTGAGATTCGCGCCGGGAGCCGCCCCCGAGAGGAGCGACGCGGCCACGATTCCAGCGGCCCACGCTCGGATGGGGGCCGCGTTTTTATGCGGCGCCAAATGCCGCTGTGATTTTTCTGTTGGGGAGAATGCGATATTCATACGAAGGTTCTGTTTTGCTTGTAGCGGGAGCACAGATGCTCGGTTTTGGGGAACATTTAATGCCGTCTCGGCACTCGATGCGCTTCACATTCTAGCAGTCCGCTGCCCCGTGGATATTACCCGGAAGAGCAATGTCTGTCCGCGCATCTTCCCTCGCCATCCCGCGTCCGTGGCTGCTATCGGCGATCCGCCACGGAATTTACCGCTTTCAACACGGCATCCCTCAATCCTCCCGAGGGGAAGTCGTTTGCCCAGGCCTTGGCCGCCGGAGGATCCATGTACGCCCAACGCAGGGCTACCGTGATTGCATTCCGGTTTTGCGCCTCGCCCTCCGTCATCTGGCTTGCAACGTACTCCGCAGCAGCCTTCGGCTCCAGTTGCGCCATCTCGATCGCAATGGCTCCCTGCACATCGTCCCGCAGCTTTCGATCCTCGATATGCGATGCCCACGCACCCGCGCCCGACGGGTCGCGCGACGCCCATCCTTGAGCGATCTGCGTAACATATTCCGCCATTTTGTCGCGCGATGAAAATGACCCTGCAAATGACAGAGCCAGCCGCGGATTGGCGGTCGCGATTTCATTTCCGATCGCATTGATTAATTCGTTCTTGAGCCGCTCGTCTGGAATCCCGACCGCCCATTGAATCGCAGCGGCCGCGTCCGTATCGGCCCACGCGCGAACCGCATGGATCAACTCCGCGTCGGTGCGCCCAACATAAGCTTCCGCATTGGAATTCAGCGCCTCCGGCGTCAATTCCTTCGTGGCGGTCGTTTCCCGCGGCCCCGCCGATTCACTAGCGTGGACTGGCGCCGGCGCCGCGTCTTCCCGAATCGCCCTCCGCGAGTTGGCGCTCCTAGGCATCGTGACGAAAATGGCGAGCCCCGCCGCGAGAACACCAAATCCGACAGCAATCAGTATTTTAAGACGCATAGTCCGAGGGGAATGACGAAGAATCCCTCTTAATCGATCGATCGGATTCTGCCAAGTCCCGAAGCGATTCAAATTTGGACCGCTACAATCCAAACGGTGGAAGCGCAATCTGCAATTTCCAAACCGTTGCATCCCCTTTGGGAGATGCGAGTTGAGCCGCACCCAAAGAAGCTACACGAGTTTATTGAACTGTTCGTTCACGTACTCCCAATTGATCACGTTTTGGAACGCCTTGATGTACTCCGCCCGCCGGTTCTGGTACTTCAAATAATACGCGTGCTCCCAGACGTCGATCCCCAGAAGCGGCTGCGCGCCGGAAATCAACGGACTGTCTTGATTTGACGAAGATTCGACGACGAGCTTTTTGCCGCGCCATGCCAGCCAGGTCCAACCGCTTCCAAACACCTTCGTCGCTGCTTCTGCGTACATCTTCCAGAAATCGTCGTACGACCCGAATGCGCTGGTGATCGCCTTCGCCACCTCGCCCACCGGCTTGCCATTCTCGTTCTTTTTCAGAGTCATCCAAAAAAGGGAATGGTTCGCATGGCCGCCCCCTTGATTCCTTACGTCTTTCCGGACCTCCTCCGGGACGGCATCGAGATTGGAGAGGATCTCCTCGATCGATTTCTTCTCCAATCCGGGCGCCTTCGCCACCGCTTGGTTGAGCTTGGCGACGTATGCGGCGTGGTGCTTGTCATGATGGATTTTCATCGTCTCGGTGTCGATGAATGGCTCCAGCGCGTCGTAGTCGTAGCCGAGCGGCGGAAGCTTGAAAACGCCCTCCGCCGCAGGCGTCCCGGCTGGCGTCTCGGCCTTGACAGAAGACGCAATGGCGATTGCTCCGGTGGAGAGGAAGACTTGCTTGAGCGCGTGGCGGCGGGAGATCATGGCATTACAGGCTTCTGTAGAACGGCGGCCAAGGCGCGTCCAGTTGCATTTTTGGCAGAAAAATCGCGTCAATCCCTGCCCGCCGGAGGGTGGGATGCCCTATTTTCCAAAAACAGACGGCGCGTTTCCGTCGGCTTGTGCTAAAGTGCCGGTTCCAAATTTAAGAAGCGGCGCTGCGGAGGAATCCGCGCCACGCAATCCAAAGAAAGCCTCATGGTGGAAACAATCGGCAAACAACTCTGCAAAGCCCGCCTCGGCAAAGGCCTGACGATCGACGAGGCGGCGCATGCAACGAAGATGCGCCCCGATAAGATCCTTGCGCTTGAAAACGACGACTACAGCCGCTTTGGAAATAACACCTACGCCAAGGGCTTCATCCAAATCTATGGACGGTTTCTGGATGTCAATGTCTCCGGCCACATCGTGGAATTGGAGACTCCCCGGTACGTCAGCGTTGACGATTACCAGTACCTCAACAACGCTCCGGAGCCGAAGTTTAAGCAAAGCAGCGGCCCGAGGCGCAGATCGGGGCCTCCCTCCATTGTTCCTTTGCTCGTTTTCTTCGGACTTTTTGCCGTTGCAGGATTTGGCTTCATGGTCTTCGTGAATTATCAGCGGATCGCGCCAGCCGGAGCGGGCGGCGCCGCGCGGAAGAACCCCGGCGACGATACGGCAGCCAGCAAGCCCGACCCATTTCCCACCTCCAACCCCGCGGAGCGAGGGCTCTCGCTTCCCGAGAAACGCGAAACCGATCCTCCGGCGCCCGCATCCCAGCCGGTGCGTACGACCGCCCCAACTTCCGGCAGGGCAGTCGCCACCACAGTGGAGGGGATCGAAATTCGACGCGCGGAACCGATTACTCCGGGTGGCGTGAACGAGATCGTGCTCGAACCGATAAAGAAGACATGGGTGACCATTCGCAAAGGCAACCCCGACTCAAAGCCGATTTTTGAAGATTACCTCTACCCAGGTCCGCCATTGAAGCTTCGCGGCTCGAAGTTTTATCTCGAAGTGCGCGACCAGACTGCCGTCCAGATTCGCAAAAACGGCAACCCGATAGCGTACCAGGCCCCGGGGATTTCCATACAGTGAACGCGGCGGCTCCCAGGAAGGTCGGGATGATCAGTCTCGGCTGCGCCAAGAATCTGGTCGATGCAGAGATCATGCTCGGCGGCATCGTCAAGCAGGGAATGCAGATTACGGCTGATGCAGACGAGGCGGACGTGCTCATCGTGAATACGTGCGCCTTCATCGATTCGGCCAAAGAGGAATCGATCGAAGCCATCCTGCAGGCGCATCAGCAGCGCGGCCTGAGGAAGAAGCCGGGCCAGAAGCTCATCGTGAGCGGATGCATGGCGCAGCGGTTCTCCAAGGATCTCCTGCAGGATCTCCCGGAGGTGGACGCATTTTTGGGCCTCGACCAAGTCGCGCAAGCGGGTGAAATCGTTGCTGACCTGTTGCGGCAGCCGTCTCGCGTGCATGACGACGCGTGGGAGCCGCTGAATCTCGTCTCTCGCAAGCCGGTTTACATCCCCGATTGGGATACGCCGCGTTTCCGCCTTACTCCGGCTCATACCGTGTACACCAAGATCGCCGAGGGGTGCAATCACCCCTGCTCGTTTTGCGTGATTCCCCAGATGCGCGGCAGGCATCGTTCCCGCTCCATCGATTCGGTCGTCGCCGAAGTCCGCGGCCTTGTTGCCGAGGGCGTGAAAGAGATTAATCTCATCAGTCAGGACACCACCTATTACGGCATGGATCTATGGGATGAGAAAGCCGGCCCGACCCAGCAAGTCGATTCCAGCCGCGGCGTTACACTCACCCATCTCCTCCGCAAGTTGCAGGAAATTGAAGGCGAATTCTGGATTCGCCTCCTATACACGCATCCCGCTCATTGGAGCGACGAACTCATCGCCTGCATCGCCGAATGCGACAAGGTCTGCCGCTACGTCGATATGCCGCTTCAGCACATCCATCCCCGCATGCTCGATCTCATGCGGCGCGAGACCAGCAGCGAGCACATTGAAAATCTCATCGCACGGATCCGCGCAGGCGTGCCCGGCATCGCCATCCGCACGACCTTCATCGTCGGCTTTCCCGGCGAAACCGAGCCCGAATTCGATTACCTCCTTAATTTCATCGAACGCACCCGCTTCGAGCGGCTCGGCGTCTTCACTTATTCTCAGGAAGAAGGATCGCGTGCGGCTAAAATGGAGGGCCAGATCCCCTTAAAAACGAGGCAGGCGCGCTACCGAAAGGCGATGAAGCTTCAGCAAAAGATCGCCGCCGAGCAATCGCGCTCACAGATCGGTCGCACGCTCCGGATCTTGATGGATCAGCCGGATGTCGGACGCAGCCAGGGCGATGCTCCCGACGTCGATGGACACGTCCTGCTCACCAACCCGGCGCCGCAGGGTGAATTCGTTAACGTCCGCATCACCGGCACGCAAGTGTACGACCTCGTCGCACAGCCCGTTTAGGCGGCTGTCCGGCGCGGGGCATCACTCCGGCGCCGCGTCCATCGGACGCGATGCGGGCGGCAGCATTCCTGCCTCCGACGGGATACGCAGTCGCGAAGTGTCCCGGAACGCCATTGCGAAAAAGAAGAAGACGGACACGGTCGCCGCACTGAGCACACTCCAAAAGAGGGGCCAGTCAGTGGCTGCACCATGGCTGCACGCTTGCCGCCACCAACCGCACAGCAGTGAACCCGCAAACGTGCCGAGTCCCGAACTCATCAAAGTGAGAAGCGTTTGCGCGCGGACGCGCAGTGCGGGATCGACGCGGCGATCAAGATAGATTTGCGTCGGGATAAAGAAGAGCGTGTAACAGAATCCGTGGAGCGCGATCCCCAGCAGCAGGCAGATGTGCGAGTCGCCCGCGAATAGTGCGTACCGAGCCACTCCAAACCCGATTCCCGTTAGGAGAAACGTCTTGAACCGGAACCGGGCGAGCAGCGGAGCCAGAGCGTACATGCAGAGCGCTTCGCCCACCTGCCCGAGCGACATCGCTGCGGCCGGATGCAAGTCGCCAGCCGCCCGCAGGTTAAGCACCGTAAAAGGATAAAATGCCGCCAGCGGAATGCTGAGCAGGCCCGCGGTGACCAAGAGCGCGCGGTGCTCCGGATTCCGGAATAGGGAGAGCGCATCCAGCCCGAGCAAATCTCTCCATGAGCGAATGCCTGGGCGCGGGATCGGCGCCCCGGAGGGGAGGATCAGCGTGAATGCCGAAACCGCCAGCCAGACAGATGCCGCGATGAATCCCGGGGCAGTGGAAAAATCGGCGTGAAAGCAATAACTCAGGATCGGCCCGGCGACGAGCCACCCAAAAGTTCCCCATACGCGCACCGCTCCGAATTCACGCTCGGGCTCCCGCAATCGGGCGAGCACGATCGCTGTGGCGAGCCCCCAGGTGGGCGCGTAGAAAAGCTGCTGCACCTGAAGCAGGGCCAGCACCGCGATAGGGCCACAGCCGCGGCCGATCGCGAAAAAGAGCAGGATGAGAAAAAGCCCCGCGCCCGCCGACAGCCAGCGGAGAACACGCACCGGAGAGGCATGTCGATCCGCCAGCGCCCCGCCGACGAGCGGCGAGACAAAAGCTGCAATCGACGACGAGGCAAACGCGTACGGAACAATCCGCTCCAGCCCGTGCGCCGCGAGCACATTGGCAAAAGGCACGTACCAGAGCGCCTGCGCCTGCGCCTGCAGATAGAACAGGGCGCAGAGTTCGATTTTTTGAGAGGGGCGCGTTCGCGCCTGAGCATCCATGAGCGCCGCACTATCGCCGGAAAGGGCGGTTGAGCCGCAACACAAATCAGAGCATCCTCCCTTCGCGCAGCGATTTTGCGCCAACCTACGATGTCCAACCCAGCCCTCCGCAAGCTCAGCCACCTCGAAGCCCACCATCGGTTCGCCATCACGTTCCTCTTCGCCGCGCTCGTTTGCACCGCCGTCACAGGCCGCATCTCGCTTGCCAAACAGACGATCGTCACCTGGGACGCCTATGCCTTCTGCTACCTCGCTCTCTCGTGGGCTCCGATCCTCACCACCCAGCCTCGCGTCGCGATCCGCCTGGCGAAACTGCAACACAGCAGCCGCATGTTCATCTTTGCGTTCGTCCTCGTCGCCGCTTGCGCCAGCCTCGGCGCCGTGGCCTTCCTCCTCAGCAACGCCAAGGGCCTCCCCAAGCAGCCATTCGCCACGCACATCCTCGCCGCCATCGGGACCGTGGTTCTTTCCTGGCTCCTCGTCCATACCATCTTCGCGCTCCACTACGCCTATCTCTATTACCAGTCCTCGCCCACCGCGCCCCATCGTGGCGGCTTGCTCTTCCCCGACGGCGAAAAGATCGAACCCGATTACGCCGACTTCGCCTACTTCTCCTTCGTAATCGGAATGACCTCCCAAGTCTCCGATGTGCAAATCGCCTCTCCCAACCTCCGCCGCTGGGCGCTCCTGCACGGCATGATCTCCTTCGGCTTCAACGCCGCCATCCTCGGCCTCAGCATCAACATCCTCTCCGGTCTCTTTAATTAGTGCTAGTCCGCCGTAATTAAAGCGGATTATGCTTGATTGACTGTGATTGACTGGCTTCGATGTTAGTATAGCGGCGAGCGATCTAGGATGGATCCCCGCTACAAATCTCAAGCGCTCATATACGCCGACCTCAAACCGATCTGGCTTCCGTTCGAAACCTGAATAAATCTCAAAATTGTTCGCCACCCGGGTCGGCCCGTGCTTTTGTTCGAGCATGGCACTACGAGTAAAACCAACCCCGGCCCTCGAGGGGAGAGAAGCGCGTGAGCTCGTTCGTCAACTGAACGCTGGAACTCATCGTGCAGCAGTCCCCAGACCAACCCCAAAGCTCAGAGAAGCCGAAGATCTCGTCCGTAAGCTCTACGGAGGCGCACAGCCCGTCCGATAGAGACGTCGTTCGGAATGGCGACGGGTGGTGCTTAAGCCAGTGCGACTCACTGCCGGTCGCCGGCTTCGATTGTGGCGATACCGACCTGAACGAGTATTTCTCGAAAGACGCGATCGAGGCCCCGCGCGCTGATGACGTGCGAAACGTTTGCGCTCACACACAAAGACGCGGATGCCGTGGTCGGCCTTGTGAGCGTGTGCAACGACGTTGTCGAGGTGAAGCGTCTCAAATCATTCTTGCAGTTTCGGGACACGCCAGAAACGAAACTCGCTTACAAAGAATGGCCCGCGGTCAAGATCGCCAGGCTTGCCATACGTTCCGAGATTCAGTCCAAGAACGTAGGGACCCATTTGATGAATTTGCTGAAAAGCCTGTTCGTAGTGGACAACCGAACGGGATGTAGAATCATGACCGTTGACGTTTATAACAAGCCTCGCGTGCTCAACTTCTACCAGCGAAACGACTTCCTTTTCCTCACGGAAAAGGATAAGGACAAACACACGCGGGCGATGTGGTTCGATCTCCTGCCGTGGAGGACCATGATTGAGCGGGAACGATTCGAGGTAGCGTACCGAGAGACTTCAAATTCAAAATGATACACTGACCCTGGCTTCGCACTCCAGCCGCCCGGCATTGTGCGCGCCCTCTACCGCTACCTTCTGCACGGGGACGGACTTGAATTTCACACAGCTTTCGAGCAGCATAAGCCAATCAAGCGCAGCCCCCGCCCTCAAAGAGAACTTTGTGAGCATCGCAGAACAACTCCGAAACGAAGGAATGGATCTCGGTCGGCCCGAGGGAATCGACTTGGGCAAACGCGAGGGTTTGATCGAGCAGGTGCGATTTTTGCGCGAAGTGCTTGGGGTTGAGGGTTCCGCATCCGAATTGGAGGAGCGCTCGACGCCGGAACTTGCCGGACTTGTCGCTGAGCTTCGCGCGCGGTTTTCTCTCCGAAGGAAGTAGCAACGCGCGGGCGATCTGGTGAGGAGGAGAGGAAATCGCATTGGAGGCAATTGGCCGAAAGCGAGTCTTCCCCATGTTACCATGGCATTGCCCGCTCGCAGGATTACTGCCCGAGTCTGCGAAATGCCAGGGGAAAGCCGAAACGCAATCCGGCCAGCAAAGGCGGCATCCATTCTTTCTCTAGGACTTTGCAGTTTGCGGAGGTTGACTACGGTTCACTCCCCGAAAACGCGCCATGCTCCCCAAACCCTTTCTTTTTCTCGCATTTGCAGCCTTGGTCTCTCCCGCGTTCGCGGTAAACGACGACGACGGGCGCGGAGACCATCCCGACTCGCCGCCGGCGACTCCACAGGAGGAGCAGGCGAAGTTCCATTTGCCGCCGGGATTTGAGATTCAACTCGTCGCCGCCGAACCGGAGATCCAGAAGCCGATCAACATCACCTTCGACGGAGCGGGCCGGCTATGGGTCTCGGGATCTGAAGAGTACCCGTGGCCGGCTGGAACGGACGCGGGAGGCCAGCCGATTCCCGAGTATCTGAAGGCGTACGCGGACATCGGGAACGCATTCGGCGCTGGAAACAAGGCGCCCGCACCGACGATGACCGCCCGCGATAGCGTGCGCGTACTGAGTGATTTCGGAGCCGATGGCCATGCGCGGAAGATCAGCGTCTTCGCCGATGGCCTGAACATTCCGAGCGGCGTACAGCCGCTGCCGCGGAAGCCGGGATCGAAGGGAGACACGGCAATTGTCTATTCCATCCCGACGATCTGGCGCCTGGAGGACTCGGAGGGCGATGGCAAAGCACACGTCCGGGAGCCGCTCTTCAAGAGCTTCGGCTATCTCGATACGCACGGCGGCTCATCGAGTTTCCTCTATTGGATCGACGGCTGGGTCTATGGCACCCACGGCTTTCGGAATCACTCCGAAGTTCACGATGGCAGCGGAAAGGTGACAACGCTCGACAGCGGCCACACGTATCGATTCCGTCCCGATGGATCGCAATTCGAGATCCACACGCACGGGCAGACAAATCCGTTTGGCCTGAGCGTCGATCCGCTCGGCGATTTCTACTCTGCTGATTCGCACTCGCGGCCTGTCTATATGCTGCTGCGCGGCGGTTGGTACGAAGGGATCGGCAAACAGCACGATGGACTCGGCTTCGCGCCGCGCATCACCAGCGACGGTCACGGCTCGACGGCCATCGCGGGCATGGCTTACTACGCGGCGGCGCAATTTCCCGAGGAATATCGCGGGAGCACTTTCAACGGCAACCCGGTTACACAGAAGATCAACCGGGACCAGATGGAGTGGCACGGCTCGACGCCAGCAGCGAAACGGATGCCCGACTTCCTCACGAGCGACGATCCCTGGTTTCGCCCGGTCAACGTGAAGCTCGGACCCGATGGCGCGCTTTACGTGGCCGATTTCTACAATCCGATCATCGGCCACTATGAATTTCCGCTCGCCGATCCGCGCCGGGACCATTCCCATGGCCGCATCTGGCGCATCGTGTGGCGGGGTACGGACGGAAAGGCGCCTGTTCCTGCGATGCCTGACCTTGCAGCGATGGACGCCGCCGGCCTGGCGCGGAGTCTATTGGATCCGAATATCGTCGTTCGCACGCTCGCCACAAATGAACTCGTGGATCGCATCGGGAAGGAGGCTTTGCCGAAGTTGCGGGAGGTCGTTCAAGCGGGCGCGACCGTACCGGTCGATCCGAAGAAGAATGCGCCGGAAGATCGCGATCCAAGGAGTCTTGCGGCGGGGCATGCCCTCTGGGCCATTGAGCGGATCGAGAAGGGAACGGTCGCACTTCCACCGATCGCTGGGAGTGGATGCGTCCCTCAAGAAATGGCGATCATTCGGGAATTTCCTCCTTTGGCTGGCGGCATCTCCCTGGGCGACGCGGCGAAAAACGGGCAAAATGGAGCAGATCGCCGCGCCTTAGCCGATACGATGGGGGCCATTCCTGCAAAGGAATCGATTCGCCCCCTGCTCACGATGCTCGCCGGCGCGCAGGCCGACGATTCCGAGTTAATCCATACGATTCGCATGGCGCTCCGTGACAATCTGGCCGCCCCGGGCGGATACGCGGAAGCTGCGAAAATCGTGGCCAGCGAACCGCAGGATGCGGAGCGGATCGCGGATGTGAGTCTGGGCGCGAAGACACCGGAGGCTGCGGAATTCCTAGCGCGGCAGTTGGAGGCTGGGCGTTTTCAATCCGGACGCGCTGGCGAGTATTTGCGCCATGCCGCCCTGAATCTTCCCGGCGACCGGCTCGCGGCGCTGGCGGCGAGCGTGGAGAAAGAGGCGGGATTGCCGCTGCCGCAACGGCTTGCTCTCGCTGAGAATCTAGGCCAGGCGATGCGGCAGCGTGGGGCGCCGCTTCCTGAAAGCACCGCAGCGTGGGTGCAAGCCGCAATGATCGAAGCGCTCGGGAGCACCGATGAAGGGATGCTCAAGAAGGCGGTGGAGAGTGTGCGGGAAGCGAAGATGGACGCCAAGTTCGACCCCCTGGCGAAGCTGGCGGAAGACGAAAAGCGCCCTGCGGCACTGCGGGTCGCAGCGCTGGAGGCGGAGGCGAATCTGCCGCAATCGCGCGCGCTTTTCGCCCGCGTGCTGGCTTCACCCACAGCGATGCCGTTGAGAAAACGGGCCGCCGAATTGCTCGGCCAAGCTGGCGACGACAGCGCCCGCCAGGGATTGCTGGCTGGCCTTACTACCGCTCCGGCGGAACTCGGAAGCGTGATTGCATCCAGCCTGGCCAAGTCGGAAGCCGGGGCTGCGGCTCTCGTTTCGACGATCGAAGCCGGGAAGGCGTCCCCTTCCCTCCTCCGGGCGACTCTCGTCACGGCGGCTGAGGAGAAATGGCCTCCCGAACTCCGCGCGCGGGCGTCCAAGCTCACTGCCGATCTGCCGCCAGAGGATACCCGCCTGGATGGCGTGATCGCGCAGCGGGCGGAGGCATTTCGCCACGCGCAGCCAAATGCCGCACACGGCGCCGAAGTCTTCCGGCAGACTTGCGCCGTCTGCCACCAACTCAAAAACGAGGGCGCGAATGTCGGGCCTGCGCTCGACGGCATCGGCGCCCGCGGCGTCCATCGCGTAATGGAGGACATCCTCGATCCCAACCGCAATGTGGACCCGATGTTCCGGCAGACCGTCGTCGAGACCACCGATGGGCAGACGCTGGCAGGGCTGAATCCGCGCGCGGCGGGGCAATTGCTCGTCCTCACCGATGTGACCGGCAAAACCGTGAGCGTGCCAAAGGCTAATGTGAAGACGCAAACGCAAAGCAAACTCTCGCTCATGCCTGTGGGCTTCGAGACGGCGATTCAAGCATCGGACTTCAACGATCTGCTCGCGTTTCTTCTGGGAGCTCATTGACGGCAATGAGCTTGCGCCAGCGAGATTTGTCTCATTCCGAAAGTTGTTGCGACTTAATCTCAATAGCGCGAGACTACCTCGTACGATGAAAGCCAATAAACCGCTCACACTGTCGCAGGCGCGCTGTGGCGAACGGCTTCGGATTGCGGCGATCTGCCCGAACTGCCCCGAATGTGTGCGGCTCCGGGAACTTGGCTTTTCCGAGGCGCGCGAAATCCGAAAGGTGAGCGACGGCGGCGCGATGATCTGCCTTTTGATGGGCATCCGAGTCGCGGTAGGGAAGAGGCTGGGCAGCCATGTGCAGGTGGAGCGGATCGCGCAATGATCAGCGGCGACAGCGCGGCCCTGAGCGCTCTTTCCCCGGGTGATCGCGGCAAAGTCGCATCGTTTAATCTCCCCCCGGAGCAGAAGCAGCGCTTTCTTGAAATGGGCCTTACCATCGGCACGGAAGTGCAGTTTGTGAAATTTGCGCCGATGGGCGATCCGCTTGAAATCAAGGTGCGAGGCTACCATCTCTCGTTGAGGAAGGCGGATGCGGCAGGCATCTACGTCAACCGGTTGTAGGAGGCTCCCGAATGTCCGCGCCCGCTCCACTTACCATCGAGACGCGCTCCAAGGGAACGCCGCCGACCCGCCGGATCGCCATCGCAGGAAATCCGAACTGCGGCAAAAGCACGGTATTCAACGCGCTTACGGGGATGCGGCAGAAGGTCGGGAATTACCCAGGCGTCACGGTGGAACGCAAAGAGGGAAGTTTCTTCGGGACGCATGGTGAACCGATGACGCTGCTGGATTTGCCGGGAAGCTACAGCTTGCAAGTCCGCTCGCCCGACGAAGCGGTCTCGCGGGATGTGCTCTTGGGGAGGCTCCCGACTGAGCCGCGCCCCGATCTCGTAATCTGTGTGGTGGATGCGTCCAACTTGGAGCGGAATCTTTATTTGGTAGCGCAGATCCTCGAGTTGAAGCTGCCTGTGGTCTTGGCGCTGAATATGGTCGATATGGCCGAGGAAGCAGGCGTGCGAATCGATGTGGCCGCTCTGGAAGAGAAGCTCGGTGTGCCGGTCGTTCCAATGGTCGCCACGAAGGGCCGCGGCTTGATCGAGCTGAAACAGGCGGCTTCGCGGTCTCCGCTCCCGCCGCTCGGCCACGTCGCCACGATGCCGCAAGTTATTCTCAACGAGATCGAGGAAGTGGCGAAGCTTCTGCCGATCTCCTCGCAGCTCGCGGAGCCGGAGGCGCTTCTCCTGCTCACCCTGAACGAGAGCGCGCTTGAAGACCTGGCCGAGCATCGGCGCGCGATCGTCGATGCCGTTCACGCAGCCCAGCGACGGCTTCGCATCGAGGGGATCGATCCTATTTCCGCGCCGGTCGAAGCCCGGTACGAATGGATTCACGGAGTCTGCCGCGCTTCCCTTTCCAAGCAGGGCGACGATCAGGCGCTGCTTTCAACTTCGGATCGGCTGGATGGCGTGCTCACGCATCGGCTCTGGGGCTGGGTCGTCTTTCTCGGAGCGATGGCTTGCATGTTTTTCTGCATCTTTGCAGTCGCCCAGGCGCCGATGGATTGGCTCGATGGCGCCTGCACCGCGCTGGCGCGCTGGGTCGGAAGCCAAATGCCGGAAGGCGACTTCCGGGGGCTCATTACCGATGGCGTGATCGCCGGCGTGGGGCGGGTGCTCGTCTTTCTGCCGCAGATCCTCATTCTCTATTTCTTCCTCGGGATCCTGGAAGACACCGGCTACATGGCGCGCGCCGCTTTTATCATGGACCGCCTGATGTCGTGCGTAGGGCTCCACGGCAAGTCATTCATCCCCCTGCTCTCCTCGTTCGCGTGCGCCATTCCAGGAGTCATGGCCGCGCGCACCATTGAAAACACAAAGGATCGCCTGGTTACGATCCTCGTGGCGCCGCTCATGAGCTGCTCCGCGCGGCTGCCGGTCTATGCGCTGATGATTGCGGTGTTGATCCCGATCGCGAGCGCATGGGTGAAAGCTTCGATCATGCTAAGCATGTATCTCCTCGGACTCATCGCAGCTTTCGCGATGGCGTGGCTTTTCAAGCGGACGCTGCTCCGAAGCGAGACTCCGATGCTGCTGCTCGAATTGCCGCCGTACCGCATGCCATCGATCGCCAGCATAGCGCTTCGCATGTGGGAGCGGGCGGGTCTCTTCCTGCGGCGCGCCGGAACGGTGATCCTATCGCTGTCGGTCCTTCTCTGGGCGCTTGCCAGCTACCCCAAACCATCAAGACCCGACGCGACTCCAGGCGAAGCGCTCTCTGCCAGCGCAGCCGGACATATGGGCCATGCCCTCGCGCCGGTCATCGCACCGCTGGGCTTCGACTGGAAGATCGGGATCGGGCTCATCGGCTCATTTGCCGCCCGCGAAGTCTTCGTCACCACGATGTCCATCGTGTATAACGTGGAACTGCCGGACAAGGAGCAGACCGCCACGCTTCGGGATAGCATGCGGAATGAGAAGCGGGATGACGGCAGCCCGGTCTTCACCCCGCTTGTGTGCATTGCGCTGATGGTCTTCTACGTGCTCGCAATGCAATGCATCAGCACGGTTGCGATCGTACGGCGCGAGACGAATTCCTGGCGGTGGCCGTTGTTTCAGCTCGGCTATATGACGGCGCTCGCGTGGATTGGCGCATTTGTGGTCTTTCAAGGCGGGCGTATATTAGGCTTCCGCTGATGAACCCGATTCTGGACCAGCTGCTTGTCTTTCTCGCGCTCGCCGCCGCAGTCGGTTATCTCGGATTCCGACAGTGGAAAAAGCGGGCGAGTGGGAAGAACTGCACCGGAGGATGCTGCTCGGTAAAGAGCGAGTCTCCGCTGAAGGCCGCTGGATTGACGGGCTGGAAAGAGCAGGGCGATCGATAACGCCAGGATTTGACTCGCGCACTTCGGAGCGATGGCGTGCCTTTTGCTACACAAGCCGAACCCATTATGGACGCGTCACCCCAAGCCGTTGCCAGCGAAGCAATCGCTCCCGAAGAAAACAGGCCAGATGCGCGGCCTGCAAGCAGGAGCTTCACGAGAGTTACTTTGAAGTGAATCAACGGCCCTTTTGCGCAAGATGCGCCGACGGCCTCCGCCAATTTGCGGCGGGAAAAGGCAGCCCCGCGCGGCGCTTCCTCGGCGCCGCCTTGCTCGGGCTCGGCGCTGCCGTCGCAGGAGCAGCCATCTACTGGGCCGTGCTGGAGTTCGTGCATATCAACGCGGCCTTGGTGACGATTCTCATCGGTTTCATGGTCGGCAAGTGCGTTCACTTTGGGTCTGGCGGACGCGGCGGCTGGCGCTATCAATTGCTCGCCATATTTCTCACTTACACGGCTATTACGTTCGCGTATGTGCCGGCCATGGCCGGCGCCGTGCGCGAGCATGCGACGCTCGATTCCAAAACGCCGAAGACGACAGCGAAGGCGGCTGAGCGGCCCGCCGAAAGCGCGCCCGCAATCGAGCAGACGGGATCTGAAACTCCTGATGCGGTTCCGGCGCCATCGATTCCCGTCCCGCCGGTCGTTTCCGCGCCAGCAACACTCGACAAATCCCCTAAACCGCTCGAGTTGGTGATCGGACTCGCCGTCCTCGTGGGCCTGGCCTACGCTGCGCCCGTGGCTGTGGGCTTCCCGGATATTTTAAACCTGCTGATCATCTTCTTCGGTTTATCGCAGGCGTGGCGGCTAAACAAGCCGCTCAAGCTAGCAATCAGCGGCCCGTATCCACTGCGTGAGGAGGGGTCCGACACCCTGAGCGTATGTCTTTCGGCGCCGTAAGCGTGATCCTATTACAGCCCTGGCGCGGGCGGCTGCGCCGCGTCCGGACGCTTACCGGTGAGCCGAATGGCGACGATATAAAGCAGGCAAAACAAAATCACGAAGATGACGATCGGCATGGACTCGGCCTTGATCGCCCCAACCATCTTATCCGGATCGTTGGCGAAATCGGGATGATCGCGCGCGACGCGCATGCCGAACCACGCAAGGACGGTACACCAGACGAAAGCGCCAGCCACGGTCATGGCGCTAAAAATTGCAAAGTTCATCCGCACGATCCCCGCAGGGATGGATATGAGATGCCGCACCACCGGCAGGAGCCGGGCGAAGAAGATGCCGCCCGCTTCGTAGCGATGGAGGAATCGCTCGGCGCCTTCGAGCTTCTTCTCTGAAATAAAGAAGTATCCTCCCCACCGAACGATCACAATTCGCCCAAGCCAAAGCGCAAGCCCGTAAGAGATCGCGGAGCCGAGCCAGGAGCCAAAAGTTCCGGCGGCGACAACGCCCCAGAAGCTGAGTTTGCCCTGGGCAGCCCAGACGGCGGCGGGAGGAATCACCATCTCGCTCGGAACCGGGAAGATGGAACTCTCCATCGCCATAAGCGCAACGATGCCGAGATAGCCGCCGTCCTTCAGCCAGCCAAACCAGACGAGAATAAGATGATGCATCGCGCTGATCTAACCGTTCCTCGGAACGGCGCAACGCGGAACAACCGGCGAAGCGGCGGCTACACTTTCTTCAACTTCGAGCCATGTCCTGGCTTGCCCGAGTGGGCGTGAATCGCGACGGCGCTTTTGCCGTCGGCGGATGGCTGCACACCGGCGTGCATCCCAGCGGAGAGTTTGTCGATCGAAGAAGGCTCTTTGTTCAATGTGACGGTCGTCGCCGGTTCGACGGAAAACGTCTTCGACTCGCCCGTCTTATGGTGGGTGATCGTGATCGACGTGGCGTTTACGGCAGAGACTTTCCCGTGGAAATGTTCATGCTTACCAGGGTGGGCCGCTTCCGCAGGCTCCGCCGCGTGGAGCGGCAGCGCGATCAACGGCGTGAGGGGGAATAGAATAGCGAAGGGAAGGAGATGTTTCATGTTGTCGATGGGTTAACCCGCAATCGAGCAGAGAGTTGCAGATCATTTAACCCTCCACCGGACGCCGATCCGTCTTTCTACGGCCGCTGAAGCCACGGATCCGGGCAAAGCCGGATCAAGGCGCCTTTAGTCCAGCGCTCGACGCCGGACTTTGGCTCGATCACAAGCCGAAGCCAGCTACTGCCATAGCAGACCGGTTGGTTCATACGCATTTCGACGATCGTCCCAGCCGATGCATCGCTCTTCGAGTCTGAAGCAAGGATCGACTCGCCTGCCAGCGCAAGACGGAGAGGCTTGCCTACCTGGAAATCGTCTCCGATTAGCGCACGAAAATCCTTCTCTCCGCCGTTGTAAAAAACGGTGGCGACGATCCGCTTGCCATCGACGCTGTCGATCCAGGCGCAGAGGCCGCGCTTCTTGAGGGCCACGGCATGCTTCGAGAGTGCGCTATCCGATGCCAGCTTTTGGCTCTCGGTCCCGACCCAAATATCCGAGCATACCCCGTCGCTGGCGGCAGAGCCGCCGCGCAGATCGACCAGCATTTCATCGCCGATTGCGAGATCGCCGCGCTTCGCTTCGACAGCGCCCTTCCAGACGCGCGTATGCTCGTCGATTGTTAACTCAAGCCGGCCGACATCCGGTGGTTTCACCATGTCGCCTTTATCATTTTCAACGGGCGGAATTTGCCGCGCCACGAGCAGCTTGCCTTCCCCGCTCCAGATCCCGGTCAATCGATACCTATACCGTTCGCCGCAAAGGTGCGTGAACTCATCCGTTACTAGAGCAGCATTTTTGAACGCCCCGCTTTCATCCTGATATAGGTAAAACCGGCATCGCGAGCCTATTGGAATCTCTTCCAAATCGACCTCCGTATTCACGTACATCGCGCCGCCCGGCGGCGTCAGCGTAAATTCGCAAACCGCTCCCGTGGCCGCATCGCGAAACTGCCCGGCGCGATTGCTTTCATTGATCTTTATGAGTTCGCCGACAACGCGGTGGTCAGAAAGGTATGGGGGGAATTCACCCGGCTTGAGCCGATACCACGGAAGTGTCTCATTCGCGAAGTCCGTGCGGAACGGATATTGACTGGCCTCAAGCTCCTCGGGCTTTGCATTTGGAACCTCTGTGTACAGAGATTCGCCATAAGGCATGTCGGCGACCGGCCAGCCGTCCTTGAATATCCGAACGACGCGCCCCCGGCGGAAGCCTTCCAACAATAGGTTCGGTTGAATGGTCCATTGCACTCCGCCACTGCCGTACCGTCCCGGTGGCGCCGCTTGGTGTTCCAAGACGGTGGATCGCTGCTGATCGACCGGTGGATTGTAGGTGCGGAGTTCCTCGTTGGCCACAGAGACCAGAAGCATCCGATGCTCCGAAGCCCACTGAGCGGGAACGATGGCTTCGTCTTTGCACAAGGCCGCCAATCCCGCCGGATCGCCGAACAGTGTCACAACAAGTTTCTTTCCTTCCACGCGATCGATCCAAGCGGCGAGGCCGCGCTTTTTTATGAAATCGACGTGCTTCTTGCGTTGCTGCTCCGTTGCCAACTTCTGGCTCTCGATGCCAACCCAAATTTCGATGCAGCGGGCGGGATTGCCGGACGCTATCGAGCGCGTGTTGACGAGAATATCGTCTCCTTCCGCAACATCGCCGATACTCCCGTGCTTGCCGCCTTTCCAAACTAGCGTTTGATCGTCCATGGTAAGGTCCATCGGCGAAGGTTCCCGTGGAGTTCCATCCGGCCCTCTCCTGGCGACTCTGAGTCTCCCGTTTGCCGGGCTGGCCTGTTCGACACGGAGTGTCTCTCCTGCTTCGATTGATTGCGTGAATGTGTCCCAAATTGCTGCGGCTTTCATGAAGGCGCCTTGCGCGTCTTGATAAAGAAAGAATGCGCACCGAGTGCCCAGCGGGATGTCTCTCAGATCGGCCTCCGCACCTGCATATTTCACCACGCCAAATGGGAGCAGCGTGAATGCGGCCAGCTCACCGCTTTGCTCGACCCGGAACTCACCGGTGCGATGGATGAAATCGGCAGCAACAAGCTCTCCGTACATCCGGTGCTCGGAATGCTCGGGCGGAAATTCGCCGGGTTTCAGCCGATACCACGGTAGTTCAGCGCGGCTTCCATCCGTGCGAAATGGTTGTGAGCCATCAAGGCTCTCGGCGCCAGCCGCAACCGCGCGCGCCATGACGACCAGGAGGAAAGCGCGCAGTATGATTCTCACGCAACGATCTCCGATACCGGCCCGAGGCTATCGACAAACCGTTCGGAGTTCACTTCCATCTTCTGGAGCATGGTAAGCATGAGATTGCTCAGACGCGCCTTGTCGTCTTTCGGTTTGCCGCAGAGGCTCCGCCATTCATCGTAGTCCAGTTTATAGCTCCCCGTCTCTGGAGTATGATAATCGATGTGCTGGCCGTGTTTTAAGCCGAGCCCGGCGCCGCCTGCCAGGAGAATGGGCAAATTGCTGTTGGAATGGCTGTGCCCGTAACTCATGCCACTTCCAAAAAGCACCATCGTGCGGTCAAGCAGAGGCTCGCCGCCATCCATCTCCGTCTTCAGCTTTCCGAGAAAATAGGCGAATTGCTGCATAATAAACGCATCGCTTTTTGCGAGGCGAGCCAGGACTTCCGGATCGCCATTGTGATGCGATAGCTGGTGCCGGGATTGCGTGATACCGATCTCGGGAATCGCGAGTCCATTTCCCTCGCTGCCGCTCATATAGGTAACGACGCGCGTCATGTCGGTGCGCAGGGCAAGCACGATCAAATCGTACATGGTTCGATAATACTCGCCGGCTTGCGCCTTGGAAACATCCCGCTGAAAGGGCGCGCTCTCGCCTGGAGCGATTTTGGGCTTCGGAGTATCCAGCCAGGCATAGAGCCGCTCGGTGCGCTGCTCGACGTCGCGGACTGAGTGGAGGTATTCGTCGAGCTTGCTCCGGTCTTCAGAGCCGAGTCCGAGGCGCAAGGTTTTGGCTTCATCGAGCACGGCGTCCAGCACGCTCCGCCTTTTGTTGAGAGCGGCTCGCTGTGCGGGCACTCCGCCGGGTTCTTCGCCGAAGAGGCGATTGAAGACGTTCCGAGGATTGTCCTCGGCTGGGAGCGGCACGCCGTCGCGAGAGAAAGCGAGGGTGGTGCTATTATTGGGCTGCCCGGTGCCGGAGCTTATCGACAATTCCAGTGACGCGAAGCGCGTGTCGCGCGATGTCACCTCCGCCATGAGTTGGTCGCAGGAGATCGTGTTGTGATATTGACGGGCGCTCTGCGCGTCGATCTTGGCGCCGGTAAGCCATGTATCCGCGCAGACGTGAGCCTGGCCGAGGCCATTCGGGTGGAAGAGGCCGCTGAATATCGTCATCTGCTCGCGATGCGCTTCCAGAGGCATCAAAGCAGGCGATAAATCATATCCTTTTCCCGACTTCGCCACCTGCCAGGTCATGCCATTTACCCCGTTCGGAATGTAAACGAACACGCTTCGACGCGGCTTTGAAGGCGACACGGCGGCGCGCAAAGGGGTCATGGCGTCAAGCAGTGGCAGCGCCACGGTGGCGCCGATGCCGCGCAGGAAGTGGCGGCGCGAAAGCAGCCAGCGCTGCGATAGGATATTGCTCATTTGGATCGGAATGTTAACGCTTCTGGAAGAGATCGCTTAGCACCAGACTCTCAACGAGCGTGGCCACCTGGTAGTCGTGCGCTTTGTTTTGCGCCGCAATATCCGCAAGCAATTTTCGATCCGCGAAGGTCATCCCGCGCCGCAATGCGTATGTCGCGAGCTTTTCGGTGAACGCCGCGGCGAATTTGCTCAAATCCCCCACCATCAGCTTCTTCAAGCCGGCTGCGTCGGAAAAGGTTCGTCCGTCGGGCAATTCGCCGCTCGCATCGATCTTCGGATTATCTCCGGCGCCGTCGCGAACCGCCTCCTCCGTGCGCCAGTGCCCGACCGCATCGTAATTGTCGAAGGCGAGGCCCAGCGGGTCGATCTTTCGATGGCAGGCCGCACAATTTGCATCCGAGCGGTGCGATTCCAGTTTTGCCCGGAGAGACATCTTTGGCTGATTCGGATCGCTGGTTTTGATCGGAGGAACGTTCGCGGGCGGCGGCGGCGGCGCTTTTCCGACGATCGATTCCAGAATCCACTTCCCGCGATGGACAGGACGATGCCGTGTGCCATCCGAGGTGAGGCTCAAAATGGCCGCCTGCGTCAGCAATCCACCTCGATGATCCTCCGGCTTGAGCGCAACGCGCTGGAGCGGCTCGCCGTTCACTCCGTCGATTCCGTAGTGGCCAGCCAGCCGCTCGTTCAACATCGTCCAGTCGGAATCCAGAAATTCCCGGAGACTCAGATTGCGAACCAACACTTCGCGGAAGAATGCAGTCGTCTCGGCGATCATGCTTTTTTCCAGGTAGCCGTCGTAATCGGGGTAAAGCTTTCGATCGGGCTCAAACATTCCGACCCGGCGCAATTGGAGCCATTGCCTGGGGAACGAGCTCGCGAAAGCGGCTGCTTTTGGGTCGCGTAACATGCGCTGGACTTCGTGATGCAAAGCGGCGGCTTCGTGCAACTTGGCCTGGCGCGCCAGGTCGAGGAGCGCTTCATCCGGCATGGTGCTCCAGAGAAAGTACGAGAGGCGCGAGGCCAGCTCCCATTCATTGACCTGATTTCGCGGGGCGGCGGACGACCCTTCGACGAGGTAGAGAAAATTGTTTGAGCAAAGCGCCGCGAGCAGTCCCGTCTTCACCGCGGATTCGAAATTATCCCCCTGCTTTTGCGCATTTTCGAAAAGCGCCATCAACCTGTCGAGTTCCGCGGAATCGACCGGGCGGCGATAGGCGCGCGTCGCGAACCTCGAGAGAATCTCCCGCGCGTAAGCCGAATCCTTCGTGGCTTCCTCCCCGCCAAAAAAGATGCGCTGGCGGGCTGGAGGCGGCCACGCTTCCTGCATCGGCCCCTTCCATTCGATGGAGTCGATGAGGAGCGTCGGCCACAGCGGCTTGTAGTCGTCGTCCGTCAGCTTGATCTGCCACGGGAGGCGGGCCTTCATGGTGAAGAAGGGCTTTGAGTTGAGCGGGCGCGAGGCGCGCTCTTCCGGGTTCGGCCCAGGAACGGCATTGACGATGCGAATGAGATGCGTACCGGCCGGCAAATGGGTGCGAAACTCCAGCGTCACCGGCTGATCCTCGGGCGCCTCGACATCCTGCTCAAAGATGGTGCGATTGATATCTGCCGCGTAGAGCCGCAACCGCGGCGCGCGTCCCCCTGCGGGACGCAGGCCGCTCAATTTCACACGCACGGCATACTCGCCCGTCTTCTCCAATCGCAGGTCCACGGCGTCCAGGGCGCCGTTGTTCGGCACGACATCCATCCGGACCTTGTCCAATATCCCTTTTGCAGCGAGCGAGCGCGCGATGTCGTCGCGAGCGCGACGGCTCGCGGCCGTCCAAACAGTGGTTTCCGCCTTTGGCTCTGGGCCGAGCGCGAGCGCTTCGGTCAAAACCGTCTCCGCGGAAGCGAGATATTTTTCCACGTGGGCGGGTGAAATGGTGAGCACCGACCCAATCCGCTCGAAGCCCTGCCAATCCGGATCTTCCGGAAGGCCCGCCGGATCGGTGGAGTCGTAGGCAACCCCGAGAAGATCGCGGATGGTGTTGGCGTATTCCTCACGTGTAAGTTTGTGGAAGCTCACCCTCTCGGCGGTGGCCTGCCGCGCCGTATCGGCCTCACTTAACTGCACCGCGATCCACTCGACGATGCGAGCCGCCTCATCGGGCTTTGGCTGCTTCTCGTCTTCTGGCGGCATCTCCGCAGCGCTGATTCGATCCATGATATCGGCCCAGTGCATGGCAACAGGCGGCGCGGAGAAATCCCGGCCCAGGGTGTCGAGACGCAGGTCGCCCTTCTGCTTCTTTTCGCCATGGCAGCGATTGCAGTGCTCCCGCAAAAAAGGCGCGACCGATTTATCGAAGTCTGCTCCCGCCTCGGGAGACTCCGCGCTGGCGGGTAAGGCGATATGGCAGACCGCGCTTGCGATGAGCAGGAAAACTAAAATTTGCTTAGGGCCGCTCATACGGGTGGGACGCCGACATCGGAAGCAGCGCTGTTGCACCCTATCGTCCTAGACAGCGTAAGCGAAGCCAGACGATTCGCAAGGGCTGACGCCTTCTCTAAACGACACGAGACGTGCGCGAAAAATGAGTGAATGGACGCCAGCGCAGACAGTGTGCGCGCTTCTTAATGTCGCTGCGAAAGCCACGTCACGACGATGCCTAAAAGTATCACCGTGCCAAGAACTCCCATGATCAATCCAAAGATCGCGCGGCCCATTCCGTGTTTGGGATGCTCTGAAGACTTGCTCTTGCGGATATCCCGAATGGCAACAACGGAAATCAATAGAGCGAGCGGCGCGGGAATGACGATCAGCGAGAAGAGACCGAGATACCCGGCGGCAATGGCCCAACCGGAGCGGCCCACGGGCAAAAGCAGCCGGAGTCCAGCGTCGTCGCCGAGGGCCGAACCCTTCGCCACGCTGGCGTGGGAAGCAAGGGGAGGAGGCATCGTGGGAGTCGAGTACAGATTTCGCAATGGCTCCCACTCCGTCATCCCATCGCGCCAGGCGAGATCGTCCGGCAAGTAAGTTCCGTCGCCGAGTGCGGCGAGAACCTGGATGTCATCGAAAGGGCCGAATCTCCGGTTCTCTCTGGTTATGTACGTCGCCATGACGCTATTGTGGCAGTGGCTCGAAAGGATGGAACTTCAATTTGATGGCCGCGGCAGACACTGAGACGGCCGCCGAGTGCTCGGTGACGAAATGACCGCGGGCCGCATCCGCGAAAGTGATTTGCGATCCTCCCGCAGTCGATCCCCGCGCCGAAGGAACGATTCCGCGGTTGGCGCTAGAATTTAGAAGTTTGCTCCCCCGGCCATCCGCTCCATAATTGCCTCTCGATGTCCCCACAGTCAGCCCTCTCCCCAGGCTATGGTTTGGCGCTCGCGCTTTTCGCCGCGAGTTGCGCAGCCGTTGCCGAGGAAGGGACGCATCCGCCCGCGCTTGCTCCGGCGGCCACGGCTCTGGAAACCGCCGAGAAAGAGGCCCCGGCGCTGACGAGGACGGCGTCGAGCGCGATGTCGATCTTGAAACTGATCGATGAAGGTTTCGCCGAGCTTTACGAGCGCGTTGCGCCTGCCGTGGTCGTGATCGAGGCGACGAAGAAGGCGGAGGACGGGGACGGGGAGGAATCAAAAAGCCTGGAGTTCTTTCCGAGTGAAAAAGATCCGCATCGCGATGTTCCAAAGGGGCCGCAGCCATGGAAGCTGCCGCAGCAGCCGGCACGGAGCGAAGGGTCTGGCTTTTTCATCCGCCCGGATGGAATCGTGCTCACCAACCTGCATGTGGTCGCCGAATCGGATAAATTAACCGTGCGCACGAAGGACGGACGCAGCTTCGCAGCTCGAGTCCTGGGCACGGATGACAAGACGGACATTGCGGTGCTCAAGGTCGATGCAAAAGACATGCCGGTGGTGGAATTCGGCGACAGCGAGGCGCTGCGTGTCGGCCAGCTCGTCTCGGCGATCGGCACTCCGTATAACCAAGATTTTTCTTTTACATTTGGGTGCGTGAGCGGCAAGGGCCGCTCGAATCTGCTCGGTCCGACCTCCTCCACGATCCTCTATGAGGATTACATCCAGACGGATGCGTTTATCAATCCTGGCAACTCCGGAGGGCCGCTTTTCGATGTGGAAGGGAAAGTCGTGGGAATGAATACATTGATCAATGGCATTGGCCGCGGCCTCGCATTTGCGATTCCATCGAACTTGCTGCAGCAGGTGAGCACGGAATTGATTTACTCCGGGAAAGTGATTCGAGCGTGGCTCGGAATTCGCATCGAGTCGCTGGCTGAGAATCCCGTCCTTCGCGAGCACGCCATGGGGCTGGAGCGGGGCGTCGTCGTGGACACGATTGAAGCAAACGCGCCCGCGTATAAGAGCGAACTGCGGCCCGCCGATATTATTACGGAAGTCGATGGCCAGAAAGTCTCGACCGCGCATGAACTACAGAAGGAGGTGCTAAAAAAGCGGGTGGGACAGAGCGTGCTCCTCACGATCTGGCGTTCCGGGCAGTTTCTAAAAATTCCCGTGCAAACGGGAGAGTTGCCGAACGATCAAGGCCGAGTATCGAGCGTCGAGCCAAGGAAAGCGCCGCTTCTGGATGCAAAAGACGAAGGCTTCGGGATGAAACTCAAAGACGCCAAGCCAGGAGCGCAAGTGGTTGAAGTTGCTCCAGACACTGCGGCGTCTCTCGCCGATTTGCAGCCAGACGATATTATCGCGGATGTCGAGGGAAAGCCGGTGTCCGACGGCGCGGCCTGCTTTGCGGCAATCCGCGCAGCCGGGGAAAAGGCGAACCGTCACGGCGTCCTGCTGAACATAGACCGCAAAGGAAAACGAACGTACGCTGTGCTTAATCCCGCGAAGTGACGAGCAGCGCCGGGAAGCGCTGCAGAGGGCATGTTCGGGCACTCACATCTTACTCCAGCTTCCGAAGCTTAACCGCACACGACTTGTAGGACGGCTGGCGTGAATAAGGATCGAACGAAGGGAAGGTTAACTGGTTAACCGCCGCGTAGTGCATCGGCAGGAAGACCTGCCCCTCCTGCAGAGTCCCGGTCACAAACGCCATCGCGGTCATTTCGCCCCGTCGGGATGCAATTGATACCATGTCACCCTGTGCGATCTGAAGCCGTCCGGCATCCGCCGGATTGATTTCCACATGGACGACGCGCGGATAGAGCTTGCGCAGCACATCCGATTTCCCCGTGCGCGTCTGGGTGTGCCATTGAGACGACGAGCCGCGTCCGGTCAGGAGCATGAAGGGGTACTCGGCATCGACTGATTCTTCAGGCGGGCGCGGCTCCTCGAATATAAAGCGCGCCTTTCCATCCGGATGAAAGAAGCGACCGTCTGCGAAGAGCCGGCGCTCCTGCTCCGGAGCGGCTTCTCCGTTCTCGGGCCAGGGCCACTGAACGCCGCCCAGCGCATCTATCGATTGATAATCCGCGATGCCAGTTATGTCGCAAGGCTGGCCTCTCGTGCACTCCTTCAAGATTTGGAAAACGGACTCTGGAGAGGACCATCGTGAAAAGAGTTCGCCGCACCCCCAATATTGCGCCACCAGCTTGAAAATATTGAAATCCGAAAGCGCCTGTCCCGGTGAACGTGAGACCCGTTTCACAAGGCCGATCCGTCGCTCCGAGTTGATGAATGTCCCCTCTTTCTCACCCCACCCGGCAGCCGGAAGCAATAGATCGGCACGACCCGCAGTCTCCGTAGTGTGATACATGTCTTGCACCACGAGAAAATCGAGTTTTGATAGAATCTCGTTGAAGGCTTTCTGATGAATCCATGAGTGCGAGGAATTGGTCGCGACGATCCACAACCCCTTGATTTTTCCGTTGGCGATGCCCCGGACTATCTGATCGTATGCCCATGAGTTTTGCCGGGGAATGCGCTCATCCTTCATACGAAGTATCCCAGCTATTTTCTCTCTATGTTCCGGCTTCAGAAAATCATGCCCGCCCAGGAGATTTGTCGTATTTGAGAAGAGCCGCGATCCCATCGCGTTGCACTGGCCGGTGATCGAATTTGCGCCGGTGCCGGGGCGTCCGATATTTCCGGTCATCAAGGCCAGATTGATGATCGCCTGGGCGGTGCGTGTCGCCTCGTGGCCTTGATTGACTCCCATCGTCCACCAGAACGAGACGGCCTTGCCATCCGCGATGCACTGCGCGAGCCGCCACACCTCAATGGAAGTCAAGCCCGTACACTCGCAAACGCGCTCCGTCGTGAAAGGCAAAACGAAGTTCGAGAATTCGGAAAAGCCGGTTGTATGGGCCTGTATGAAGTCGCGCTTTACGCAGCCGCTGGCAATGATGATATTGGCCAGGCCATATAACAGTGTGAGATCGCTTTTCGGCTGAATGGCATAGTGCTGCGTGGCAGCCATTGCAGTCTCGGTCTTCCGTGGATCGATTACAACAATCTCCGGCCTGTTCCGATTGCGCATGAGCCGTTGCCATAGGATCGGATGCGCGACGCAGAGATTCGAGCCGATAAGCACGACCACATCCGACTGCTCGAAATCCTGATAACTATAAGGAGGCGCGTCGAATCCGAATGCTTCCTTGTAAGCAACCACCGCGGTGGACATGCACTGGCGCGTATTCCCATCTCCGTGTACGAGGCCCATGCCAAATTTTCCGAGCGCTCCAAGAAATGCAAGTTCCTCGGAAGTTATTTGACCCGTGCCCAGCCAGGCGACGGATTCCGCGCCGTGCAGCCTCTGGATTTCCTTGAACCGCTCGCAAAAGAGAAAGAGGGCATACTCCCAATCGATCGGCTCCATTGCCCCGGTGGCTTCGTTGCGAAGAAGCGGCGTGGTTGCGCGATCTGGCGCCGCTAGCGGCGTAAGCGACTCCCATCCTTTCGGGCAAGCCATGCCCAAATTCACAGGGTAATGGGTATCGGCGCTCAAATTAATGGCGCGGCCATCCTTCAGATGGACGTTAAGGCCGCAGCCGGTCGAGCAGAAGCCGCAAACGGTGGTCGTCGTGTCATCGGGCTTCAGGCGCACGGGCACATTGCCGAGGCCGAATTCGCCCGGATGCAATACCAGATCGTCCGTGAGCGGGCCGCTCCAGCGCCGGATAGCCGCCTCCGCGGCGGCCTGCACGGGGTGCTTCGGAGCGTCTGTGCGCTTCTCCTCCACCTGCTTTCGCGCGCTCATGCGATACCTCCCGGCATCCTGGGCGCCACGACCGTTGTGAAGTAGAATAGCCTTTCAATAACTTGAGCAGCGGCGCACGCCAGAAAGGATCCGGTCATGAGCACGCCCGCCGCTTCAGACGATTCGCCCCGCATCACAAGCGATAACGCCGCGATCGCGAGAAGCACCGATACGGCGGAACACTCATGCTGGGCGAAAACCCAAATCCGCATCAATTTCCAAGCAATGAGCGATGATCGATGATTCGGATCGCCGGCATTGGCCAGCGCCCCCTTAAATGAAGCGATTTCCCAGATAGATAGCGCCAAGCGGAAAACGATCGCGACCGTTATCAGAAGAAGATCGAGCCGGGCGGATGCGCCGTGCCACGCGGCGAGAACCGCGCCGGCCATCGCTCCGAGAAGCGCGGTCGTTCCGAAGAAGCGTGGGAACGTGAGCCGAGCCGTCCAAAAAGACCGCCTCGTGTCGATATAGATCATTCCCGAGCACGCGATGCCGGCCATGCCGATAAGCGCTGTCATTGCGGTCGATAGCACGAGCAGACCTTCGGAAATATGCAGCGGAAGCAGAGAGCCGAAGCGTTGAGCGCAATTCGCCGCAGTGGACAGCCCCGCCGCCCCCGCAAAGACGCCAAACGCCAGAATCTCCCGGCTCATCCACGAAGTTTTAAGCCCTAGAAAAAAACGCCAGGCTCCGAGCGGACGGCCGAGATGCAGCACGCTGGCGGCAAGGCCAGTCGATATCGCGGCGAAACCTGCCAGGGACATCACTTCCTTGATTGCGACAAAGTCCCGGGATCGACACAGGCCGATGAACGCAAGCATGGCAAATATTCCGGCCCCCATCTGAGTGAGAAGCAGCATGGCGGCCAGAGGCCAATGGGCAGGCTCGACCTGGAGGTGCGATATGTCGCCGGGGCGCGCACTCGCGGGCACGCCGCGGAGCGAGCGGTAAACCGTGGCAGGTTTCGTGTATTTGGAGGCAAACGCACCCGGAATAAGGCGCGCTCCCACGGCGCTAGCCGCGCGCGAGACTTCCAGCTTGTCGATCAGCTCGATCCGGATGGCTTCCGTCGGGCAAGCCTGGACGCAAGCGGGCGCCTCCCCCACGGCGAGCCGCGAACTGCACATATCGCATTTGCGCACGATCCCCTTCTTCGCCGAGTACTTCGGCACATCGTAGGGGCACTTCAAAACGCAGTATTGGCAGCCAATGCATTGATCGTCCAGATGGCGGACGATTCCGGTTTCCGGATCCTTGTCATAAGCCATCACGGGGCATCCCTCCAGGCAGGCCGGCTCGACGCAGTGGTGGCATGCGGTTGTAATGGATTGCAGATAAGGCGCGGTCTCAACGCCCGCGCCGTCAGAAAGAAGCCCAACACCGCGCCATGTCTCTTCGTCTTCCAGGCCATTCATCGAATGGCACGCGCTCACGCAGGCCTTGCAACCGGTGCAGGCGTCCAGATCCACGGCAAATCCATATTGCTGCCCGTCGGCTGGACGGCTCACCGGCACGAGATCGCGATAGTACCGGGCCTGCGCGGGTACACCCCCGCGCCCATGCCGGCGCGCAAATCGCTCCACCACCGTCATTTGCTGCTGCTCTTCCAACAACTCATCGATGAGCGTCTTCTGAGCGCGATCGGCTTCAGCGGTCATTTGTATCGTTCTATTCCTCGTTGCTGAAGATTGCCTGCAAGTTGTTCAGATCATGGCGTGTAGTGAATGCCTGGAAACGCTCGCCTTCCTGGCGATTCCGAAGGTAGCCTTTTAGCATCTTCTCAAGTGTAGCGGCGAGATCGCCCATTGGGATCCCGGTGAATACCTGCCTGCCAACGGCTTGATGCGCGCCAAAACCGCCCCCGACAAAAACGTGGTATCCTTCAATGCTTTCTGCGCCAGCCTTCACTTTGGTCCCGAGCAATCCGATGTCGCCCATATAGTGTTGCGCACAGGAATTGGGACAGCCGGTGAGATGGATATTAATGGGGTGGTCGAGCGTGAGCTTTTTCTCCAGATGGTGCGCAAGCTCGTGCGCGTGCCGCTTCGTGGCGGTCTGTGCGAATTTACAGTAGGCATTGCCCGTGCAGGCGACCAGCCCCCCGCGAAGCATCGATTGATGCGTGTCGAAGCCGATCTTGCGGAGCGCCTTTTTCACAGTCTCGATGTAGGCGTCGCCGACGTTTGGGATGATGAAATTTTGCCAGACCGTGAGGCGCACCTCGCCCGATCCGTACAAGTCGGCGATCTCAGCAACGCGGATCATCTGCTTTGGCGTCATTTGCCCGACAGGGATTGCCACGCCGACATAGCTAAGACCGTTCTGTCTTTGAGGAAAGATGCCGATATGACTGTGTGCGGGGCCATCCGGCAGAGCGGCCGCGGGACTTGCTTCAACACTTCGCGCAAGCATATAACCAAGAGCCTTCTCGGTCTCCGCGAGATAGCGATCGTGGCCCCACTCGTCGAGAAGATGCTTAAGGCGCGCCTTCTTTCGATCGCTCCGATTCCCGCTTGCGATGTACACGCGCACCATCGCGCAGATTACTTTGTTCAGCTCGGAAGGTTTTACAAGCACGCCCAAATCCCTGGCGAATGTCTTGTGGCCGGTGGCGCCCCCCGCGGCGATGCGGAACCAAATGCTCCCATCGTGCATCACCGCCCTGGCTCCTATATCGTTGGTGTCCTCCACGGTTCCGATGAGTCCGCCGCCATCGTAGGCGATGTTGAATTTTCGCGGCAGATCGTAAAAACTGCGGTCGTTGATGATAATTTGCGCAAGCTCGTGGCATAGCGGCAGCACATCGAGCAATTCATGCGGATCGATGCCCGCTGTCGGATTCGCGGTGATGTTCCGAATATTATCCGCGCCGGCCCCGCGCGTGTGCAGCCCAACGGATTGAATCCGCCTGAGAACCTCCGGGATGTCTTTCGGCTGGATGACGCGGATCTGGAGATTGGCCCGCGTCGTGATCTGCACGTAACCGGTCGTCAGCTCCTGTGCCGTCCGGGCTATCTCGCGCAATTGAAATGTCTTCAGTTGCCCGCCTGGAATCCGGAGCCGCGCCATGTAGCCATCCTTGACGGGATTAAGATAAAACAAGCCGTTCCACTTGAAGCGAAAGGTCTCTTCTTTGTCCGGAGCCTTGTTATCGATCGCGTTTTCAAGCAAAGCCGGATACGCATCAAGCGGATGCAACTCGCGCTTGATGCGCTCCTCGAGAATGAGGTCGTCGAATGAGGCCTGCTTTCCCAGCAGCGGCGCGGGCTCGACATCGGCAAAGTGTACGCCGCGCGCGGACAACCCGGAAAAGAAGCCTGTGAGATAGCTCGCCTGCTCCGGCGTCAGTGTCTCGCCGTCAATTTGCTGGATAGGTTGTGTAACTGGCATCTAGTAAACGTCGCGTTGATAACGTTTCGTCCGCTTGAGTTCGGCCACGAACGCCGCCGCGCTCTCCTTGTTCAATCCGCCGCTCGTTTCGGCAATCGTATGAAGCGCCGCATCCACATCCTTGGCCATCCGGCTCGCATCGCCACAGACGTAAAAGTGCGCACCCCTTTGGAGCCAGTCCCACAACCCGGCAGCGGCTCCGAGCATTCGATGCTGCACGTAGATCTTTTCGGATTGATCGCGTGAAAACGCAAGATCGAGGCGTCCAAGGTGACCGTCGGTTGCCATCGCTTCCAATTCCTCGCGATAAAGGTAGTCGGACGCCCGGTGCTGATCGCCGAAGAACAACCAATTCCCGCCAGAGGCCCCAGTTGCGCGGCGCTCCTCAAGAAATGCGCGGAACGGGGCGATCCCCGTTCCCGGCCCGACCATAATGATCGGAACGTCGCCGGACGCGGGAAGGCGGAAGCCATGTGAAGTCTGGATGAAGACCGGGACCTTCGAGTACTCCGCGCGATCTGCGAGGAATGTCGAACAGACGCCTTTGCGCAGGCGATCGTGGCCTTCGTAACGCACAGCCGCGACCGTGAGATGGACTTCGCCAGGATGGGCGTGAGGGCTGGATGAGATAGAGTAAAGCCGGGGCTGCAACTTTTTGAGCTGGGCGACGAAATCCGCTGCTCCGAATGGAAGAGTCATCCGCGCGAGCACATCCACCACCTCCCTGCCCCAGAGCCATTTCTTCAACGCTTCGCGATTCGCTGCTTCGAGAACCAGGCTTCGAAACTCATCGTCTCCGCTGCGCTCCGCTGCTGTTCGCAGCAAATCCGAAGACGGTTTTGTGATGTCATAATGCTGTGCAAGCGCGTGCCGCAGCGAAGTCTCGCCACCATCGGGTGTCGGCACGGCTTCTTCGCCATCGCAGCCAAGGCAGGTGAGAAGATCCGAAACCAGTTCCGGGCAATTCGAGGGAACGACTCCCATCGCGTCGCCCGCCTCGTAATCCAATCCGGAATCTTTCAGACAGATTTCAAAATGCCGCACCTCTTTTGCCGACGCCGGCGCGTTTAACAGCCGGTTTGCAAGCAACCGCGCGGGGAATGGTCGCTGCCGGGAGAATCCGGCGGCGGCAGCGTCCGGCTCGGCCACCGTGTCAGCGAGCGCCGGGGCACCTAAGCCGCCCGCTCCACCATTAGGTTGCGGCATGTCCGCCAGCACGTCGAAGACACCCTTCGTCCACGCCCTGGCAGGCTCGTCATAATCGACGTCGCAATCGACACGCGGGTGAATTCGCTTACCGCCCAACGCCTCGAAACGGGCATCGCACTGCTTGCCAAACTCGCAAAATGCCGGGTAATTTGTGTCTCCCAGCGCAAGAATCGAATAGCGGACATCCGCAAGATTGGGGGCCGCTTCGCTGCTTAGGAAGGCCCAGAATTCCCGGGCGTTATCCGGTGGCTCGCCATCGCCATAGGTGCTCGTGATCAGCAATGTAGCGGCGGCCTTCGCTATGTCCAACGCGGCATATTGCTCCATGCAGACGGCCTTCGGCAGAAAGCCGCGAATCCCAGCTTCTTTCGCCACCTTTTTCGCCAAGCTTTCGGCAGTGCCTGTCTGGCTGCCATAGAGGATGAGCACGGTCTTCTTCGGGGTGGACGCCCCGGCTGCGCCCGACGCTCCGGGTTCCATCGAATCAAAGGCGCCGAACAGACCGGCAAGGTAACCATTGATCCATTGGCGCTGCGCAGGAGTGAACGGCGCATTGTTGGGGATGAGCGGCACGCGATTCATATCAGATGCGGGCATCGGCCAGCGCCCCCCACGTGTCGCGCCACCGCGATTTTACAACACAGAGGCCGCCGATGGCCAGGAAGCAGAGCGACGCAAACAGAGCGAACCCGAGCGAGTACGATCCCGTCCATTGCTTCGCCAGACCAAGTGAACTCGCTAGATAAAATCCTCCCACGCCTCCGCCCGCTCCCACCAATCCCGTCATCACTCCAATTTCCTTGCGATACCGCTGCGGCAGTAATTGAAAAACCGATCCGTTGGCCATCCCAAGCGCTCCCGAAGCCAGCATGAAAACGGCCACCGTGAACGGCAGGCTTCTGGAGATCGCGGCTGCGACGAGCGCGATGCCGGCCACCGCATAGAACATATATAACGACCGTATTCCACCGAGCCTGTCCGCCAGGCCGCCGCCGATGGGGCGCATCATCGCTCCGACAAAGGTGCAGAGCGCTGCAAGGTCGCCAGCTTGCACGGGCGTAAGACGATATTCTCCCTTGAAATAGAGGACGTAGGAGCTGGCCAGTCCCACAAAGCCGCCAAAACTTACCGTGTAATAGAAGCAAAACCAATGCGCGTCGCGGTCTTTCAAAAGTTCGATATAATCCGAAAGCGTCCGCTTCTTTACGTCCACATTCGCTTCTCTCGAAAAGAGCACGTAGGCAGCCAGCACGAGAAACGCAGGGATCAGCGCAAAACCAAACACCGCCCTCCAGCCATAGGCGGTGGCGAGCCGCGGGGCGAAGAGCGCATCCAGGACCGTCCCCACATTTCCAGCTCCGGCCAGTCCCATCACCAGACCTTGCATGTTGGGCGGATACCACCGTCCCGCTTGCGGGAGAGCCACCGCGAAGCTTGCTCCGGCGAATCCCAGCACGAGACCCATCAGCAGCGTGGCTTCATAGGTCGGAAGCCCAAAGGTCCAAGCGGCGGCGAGCCCGGCAATTACGGCAAGTTGCCCGATGATCCCCGTGTTTTTGGCTCCGATGCGGTCAACCAACAACCCGAGAATGATGCGAAGCACCGCGCCGGCAAGGATCGGCACGGCAACCATGAAGCCTTTCTGCTGGGCATCGAGGTGAAGCGACTCCCCGATTTGGGCTCCAAGCGGGCCGAGAAGCGTCCATGCCATGAACGAAAAATCGAAGTAAAGGAACGCAGTGAGCAATGTGGGCCAATGGCCGGAGTCTTTTAGCGCGGATATTTTCAAGGTTGGAAGCGATGAGGTTTTTGGATTTCCGCCAACCCCTTAGCCGCGCCCGTGCCACAATCCGTTTTGCACCCTACAATTTCGTTCATCATTCTAATTCATAGGATGAATTATATTCATACACGGCCTTTCCTAGAGCGCAGTCGGCGCGAGAGATGAGGCAAGTTGGTTCCGCATTGCCGCCCGTTTGCGGGGCAATCCCCGCTTCGGGCGCGCATCCAAGGCCGCCGCGGCGTGGCTTCTTTTACGCACGCTGGCTATTGCGCCGCTTCAAAGAAGAGCAGAATGCGCACGCGATCGGGGCGGACCCAGCAATGCTTGCGCCTCGCGGTAAAGCTCGGAGCGAAAGCATTCCTCTCCCGCTCCCCGCGCTGAACCGGAGGGCGGCGCAGCGCCGCATTCCTTCATGCCAGCGAGCACCCACCGTGCGCGCTCCGCAGTAGGCTCGTTTGCGGCGCCTTCCGAGAAGACATGAAATTTCCCAGCGTCCTCGACGCGCCCGTTGCCGAAGTCAAATGGGCCAGCCAGGCTCTTGCGGACGGCGGGCGTTCCCACGTATTCGGAAGTGGCGAGAAGGTCGGCGACGTGCTTGCGATTCTCGATCGCATCGCAGAAGCGGCATGACTCGATCAGCGCCGCGATGAGCGCGAGATGCTCCTCCTTGCGCCGGGACGCAAAGGCCTCGGTGACCATGAGCACCTTTTCTGGATGAAGCGGAGAGAGTTCGGAGCTAATTGCGGCGCACCACCCCGTCCCTGCCTGCACGGCGGCGGAAGTCCACGGCTCGCCGGCGCAATATCCATCAAGGCGGCCGGCCTTGAGATTTCCCGGCAATTGCGGGGGCGGCACCACGACAAGCCGCACGCTTTCATCGGGATCGATGCGGTGTTTCCGAAGCCACGTTCGCAATAGGAGAAGATGCGAGGAGTAAGCGTACACGGTGGCCAGAGTCAGCACCTCCTTGGATTGCGAAATGTAGGCCCGCAGGGTTGCGCCATCCCGCACTCCACGATTCCACAACTCCTGCGAAAGCGTGACAGCGTTGCCTTGCAGATTGAGGACGATACCGGTGACGCAGTCCGTTTGGGGCGCTCCGAGACCCCACTTTGTCGCAACCATCAATCCGGCAGGCGCCTGCGCGGCGTCGAGTTCGCCATAGATGATCTTGTCGCGGATCGTCGCCCACCCAATCTCTGCGTGCAGGGTTGCTTCGACGCCGAATTTCTCGAACAATCCCAGCGCGCTCGCCATCGCGAGAGGGGCGGAATCAACGAGAGGCACGAACCCGATTTTCAGGGGGCGCTTGGCGGAGAACTTGGAGCGTGGCATGGCGCGGGGATGAGGCGGCGGCAAGAGCGGACCGCGTGCCATTTGAGCAGAATAAATAAAAAGCAGATTGCGTTTTTGCACGGTTCGCACGCGAATGGCGCGGGTATGGCGAATCCGCTCGATAGCCGGCAGTTGCGCGCATTTACGATACTTGCGCGCACGGGAAGTTTCACCGCCACGGCGCGTGAGTTGCACTTGACGCAATCGGCCATCTCACACGCCATGAAGGCGCTGGAGGAAGACATCGGCTGCCGCCTGCTCGAAAGAGCGGGAAAGAGCGTGGCGCTTACTCAGGCAGGAGAGCAGATGCTCGCGCACGCGGAGAAAATCCTGCGCGAGATGGAAGACGCGCGCGTGGAACTGGGGCGCCTCGGCAAATGGGGCGCAAGCCGCTTGCGCCTCGGAGCCAGCACTACCGCATGCCAGCACATTTTGCCGGCGGTTCTGCGGGAATTCAAAGAGAGCTTTCCGCAATGCGAGATCGCAATTCACCCCGGAGATACACCGGAAAACATCGATGCGCTCCGCAGCCACCAGATCGACCTGGCCGTCTGCCTGGAGCCGCACGGAGAAGCGTCGCTCGAGTTTCGCCACCTTTTTACCGACGACCTGCAATTCGTAGTCGGCCCGCTGCATCCGTGGGCGAAATCGGGAAAGGCGCCGCGCGAGGAGATCGCTAAGCAGAATTACATCTTATATGGAAAGAAAAGTTATACTTTCCGAATGATCGAGCACTATTTCCGCGTCGAGAGAATCGCGCTCCATACTCCGCTGGAGCTTGGAAACATGGAGGCGATCAAGGAACTCCTGAAGCTCGGCCTCGGCGTGAGCATTCTCGCGCCGTGGACGGCCCGCAAGGAGATCGAAGAACGCTCCCTCGTTGCGCTGCCGCTCGGGCGGCGCAAACTGAAACGGCGCTGGGGCGTGCTCCATTGGCAAAATCGCCGACTCACACTTGCCGAGGAAACGTTCGCCGGCCTTTGCGAGGCGGTCACCGAGAAGCTATCGCGCTGACGGCGCGACCACTTTCCAAATCGGAACGTCGGCTTTCATCCGGTCGATCGCCTCGCCGCAAAAGCGGAGCGCCTCGCCTCTATGGCACGCCAAAACGCGGATAAAAAGCGAAGACTCCCCGACAGGGACCCATCCAAGACGATGGATAAACAAAACAGTCTGCACCGGATGGGCCGCGCGAAGGGAATCGAAAATCCGTTCCAATTGCCGGGCAGCCATCGTCTCGTAGGCCTCATAAAACAGCCCCTTCAGCAGACTTCCTTTCTCGAGTTCGCGGACGATTCCATAAAACTCGACACACGCCCCGATCTCAAGGGTCGGAAGCGCCATTGGGGGCGCGACGAGTCGCGCACGGGAAAACTCAATGCTCTTCGTCATCGGCGCGTTGCGAGCTAGCCGCCACTGACCGGCGGGATGAGGGCCACCTCCGACGCGGCGCCGATCGCCGCATCCCAGTCGTGATATTCGCAATCCACTGCCACGCGCAGCCCCTCTGTGGCCACGGCGGGCGCGGCCCTTTGGAAAAGCTGGCGCGGCGTATCGGTGGCGTCGGATTCGATGACGCATTCGCTAAACCCGGCCTGTTGAGCCGTGTACGCAAATGCAAGCAAGCGCACTTTCATCGATCAATCTACGCAGCAGACGCTGGGCGTAAATCCGCTTCCATTGGCTTTGCGCAAGGCGCGTGCATCGATACGCCAATCGATAGCAATGCAACGGGAGCCAGTTGGAAAATCAGACGGTCGAGCGAGGATCCCAAGTGAAATCCAAGCGGAAGCTTCGTGAAGATATAAGGAATCAAATCCAGGCAAAGCGGGCAAAGGATCGCCGCAATCGGGATAAGGGCGGCCCTTCCACGGCGGACCAGCAGAGTGGCGAAGGCGAATGGAAGGCACATCCATAGAATGTTCCAGCTCTGCGTCCAGGCGCACTCTTGAACGAGCGCGGAGACGATGATGGGGAGGCGCGGCAGATTTTTTACGAGCAAGTTAAGACTAAACGAATCGAATGTGTCCTCAGGTGGCGCATGCAGAACCGCGAGCGCGAGCTTCCACCCGACGATCGTGAGCATGCCAGGCGCCGCGAACAAGACGAGACGCTTCCAGTTTTGCCGCTTGTGCGCCACGAGGGCGACAGCCATGGCTCCTGCCCAAAGAATTGCTCCATCCTGCTTTATCCACGGCAGGAGACCTGAGGCCAGGCATGCCATATTCCAAGCTCCCTCGCTCCCCGCCTCCTGCCACTGCCAAAGACCTGCAACAACCGCAAGATATGCGGCGGCAAGCGGAAGCTCGCAATAGCCTTGCGTGAATCCCAGCCCATCGCCGGAGAGCACCGGCGAGAGGAGGGGCAGCATCGATACGATTCCTGCGATCCAATAACTCCGCGTCAGGCGGAAAAGGCCGCTCCAAAGGATCGCAATCGCCGCCGCAAAAAAGCAGAGGATTACGGGTCGAAGCGCGGTTTGGTCCACTTTCCCGAAGATGAGATAGTACCAATCCTGCGTAAGCGGTATGCAGAGCGGGTAGGAAGTGTGCAGGCGAACCCGCGTCGGATCGGAAAAAAAGCTCGCGGGAAGCGAGCCGCCAGACAGGAACGCGCACCGAGCCTTGAACTCCCACACGGAAAGTCCATCCCACGCGAAGGCGTCACGGAATATGTGAAAGCCTACCCAAGCAATCGGGAGCAACGCGAGACAAGCCGCTGCTGCTTGTACGGGCCTGGCGTTCCTCAACCCGGTTTTCACCTTCACACCACGCCAGAGCTTCCGCAGTCCTGCCGCCACAAGGATCCCCGCACACAGCAAAACGCAAACGACTAGAGCAGATCCCGTAAGAAAAATCCCTCCGAGCGCGAGGGCCAGCGATATGACGGCCGCTCCCGCCATCCACCCATAACCAAGCATCTCGGTGAGCAAGAGCGGCGCCCGACCGCGCCACGCGGACAACACCACACCGCAACCCGCCGCCATGAGCAGGACGGATGCAAGGATGAATCGAAGCCAGATCACGGTCTAGGCCCCGAGAAAGAGGCGCATGTAAGCGCTGGCCCGATCCCGATGCCAGTACGCGGATCCGGCGCAACGTGGAGCGAGCAGAAGCAGACCCCGGCGTACTTGCGACCTTGGGCCGCCTCGACGTATCGCTCCTTCACGGAGGCCGGCACGATCATCAAGTCCACAGGCCGCGGCCATGCAAGGTAGGAGATCAGTTCGGCGGTTTGATTGGCGCCGGGATTGCCTGGAGCCAGCATCACGAGCAGCGGACGGGAGTCCACGGAAGCGCTTAACCACGACAGAATGCGTTCGGATGCCGCGGGCTGTCCGAGAGTTTGGAACAGCACCGAGTCCACGGAACTCAAAGCACTGCGGCTCGTCAAGGCGATTTGAGCGTCCGGCCTTTGCGCGATTCGAATCGCCAGCGCGATGACAAGCGCCACAGCCCACAGCCATGGCGCCGTGCGATTGAGAATATGGAGCAGGAATGTGGGGCGCGGTCGCATGGCGATGTGGCGCTGGCCACGCGCATCCCGTACCAATGCCACATGGCCGAGGCAAGGGTAATCACACCGCCGGTCAGATCCGCTGCAGCACGACCGCCCCGCGCTGAGCGGACGGGGCTGATTGCAAATGCGTAAGGCCGATTGCAAGTGCATCGGCGGCATCGGGCACCGGAGTTTCCGTTAGGCCGAGCAGGGCGCGAACCATGAACGAGACCTGCCCCTTGTCCGCTCCGCCGCGCCCGACGACGGATTGTTTCACGCGGCGCGGCGCATACTCAAATATGGGGAGTCCACTGCCCGCAGCGGCAAGAAGAGCCGCGCCCCGAGCCGATCCGAGCACGATGGCAGTGCGATAGCTTTGGACGTAGATCACCGCCTCAACGGCCGCGCAATCCGGCGAATATTCACGCACCAGCGCTGAGACCCGCTCGTGAATGGCTACAAGACACCCGGAGTGGAGCAGGGCGGCTGGGTTCTTGACGATGCCATACGCGAGCGCCCGGATCTTGGTGCCATCCTTTTCAAGAATCGCGTATCCGCACGATCGCAGAGACGGATCAATCGCAAGGACGCGGGATGTTGACGAGGCTTTGGACAGGATGAGCAGGATTTACAGGAAGAGGGAGACGATGGCAACGCGCCTGATTGCATTTCGCACCGCCTCGTCCATTGCGCGTCTGATCCATCGAAGCCGTCGAAATGAACGCCGGCGGCGAACCGCCTATTACGCCTTTTACGATCGATTCACCGGCAGATAGCGGTAGTACACTTCAAGCATGAGCGCGCAGAGCGTAGTGCGGTAAAAAGGACCGGCGCCGTCGAGCTTCTTGTCCAGATTGGCGGTGACAGAAACGCTCCCCTCGAGTGGCGGCCAGGAGCCGTCTTTGCTCTGGTGTCCGACCAACTCGCTCTGAAACCTGTGGTTCCAGTGAGTCCATGCGTCGCCCTGCGCCATAAAACAAGCCTGCGTGTTATAGTACCAGGCGTACAGATCACCTTTCTCGCCGCTATACTCGACAGGATACTCCTTTTTCGACTTTGCGTCGATGTATTTCAAGCCTTCCTTGACCACCTTGTCCTTGTCCTGCTTCCAAAAGTAGGTGCAGAGGGTGCCGATCCCGCCCAGCGAATAGCGCTCCTTGTTTGACATGGTAGCCAAAGCCGCCGTCGTCGCATTGGGCGCTGCGGAAATAGTTCATCGACTTATCGAGAGCCTCATCAACACCGGGAATCGATAGCTGTGTCAGATGCGCCGCCTTGAGCGCCTGCACTTGCCAACCAGCGACCGACGTGTCGCTCACATCCCCTTGCCTATAGGAATACGCCCACCCGCCGTCTGGATTCTGTCCTTCAACGATATATTTAACTCCTTGGATGAGCAGATTTTTGACCCGCTCGTCCTGTGTCATCGAATAATACTCGTCAATCGCATAAACGCAGATCGCATGTTCGTAAGCAGCCTCGTTGCCGGCAAATCCGTCCTTGGTTAGCGACATCCGGCCTTGAAATTCCGCGCCGCGCGCGATCAACCAATCGACCGACTTCTTCACAGTCTCGCCGTAATTTGCCGAGACATCCGTCTCTCCATGCCCAAGAAAGCAGAGCAAAGCCAGTCCGGTCATCGCTGGCTTGTATTCCTCGCTCCAGGAGCCGTCCTCGCTTTGATTCGCCTTGAGCCAGTTTAGCGCCATTAATACTGCGCTTTCTCTCGGCGGCATTAGTCTATCAATAGGCATTGTTGGCCCCGGACGCGGCCCAAAGCCGATTGGCGATTTCCCGAGACCGTGTCCCACTATGCGCGAGACTTTTGGACTGATTCCGCCCGTCTCAGAACGGACACTCGGCGAGGTATCCGGGATCTGAAACAAGCCGGGCGTTCCCTTATCGATGATAATCGAATCGATGCTGGTCGCCGGATTGGTAAGCGACGCCGCTAGGAATCCGGATCGTCCAGCGAATCCTCGCCATGCGGCGGGATGACCGGCATCTCGTCGGATACAATATCCACGGCGCCGGTCGGGATGTCGTCCTTCGGCCGCGGCGCGGTGACCAAAATCACCGAGCCGACGGTTACAACGATGGCCACATGCAGCAGCAATGAGAATGTGGAAAATCGAGATTTTGCGAGCGCCGCTGAAGCCGCACGATGCGCGACTCATTTTGGGGGGAGTCCGTGCGCTCAATAGAAGGCGCTTCGCACGGCAAGTCAATCGCAGAACAGTCCTCGGCCGCGCAAACCTAAGCCTTCGCCGATTGCGGGATTAGTACGATCACGTATCATTTCAGCGAAGAAATGCCGTTCTCTTGTCCCCATCCGGTCGTCGCTCTCTGCGCGGGCATCGCCGCGTTTACGCTGGGCGAATTGCGCGCGGCGACGCCCCCGGAAGCGTCTTCGTCAGAAGGGATTGAATTCTTCGAGAAGAAGATACGACCGGTCCTGACGGAGCAATGCCTGAAATGCCATGGGGGCGATTCCGAGAAGGTGAAGGGAGGACTGCGGCTCGATACGCGAGCCAACATCCTCAAAGGGGGCGAGACGGGTCCAGCCGCAGTCGTTGGCGATGTGCAAAAGAGTCTTCTAATCGAGGCCGTCCGATACGGCGACGAAGATCTCCAAATGCCACCCAAGCATCGGCTCGACCCATCGCAGGTGGCGGATTTGGAGCAATGGGTGGTGATGGGATTACCCGATCCGCGGACCAGCGCCGCGGCTCCGGCGGTCAAACCGAGCGCAAGTAACATCGTCGCAGGGAAGGACTTTTGGTCGATGCGCCCCGCGCGAGCCGTGGCTCCTCCGTCGATTTCGAATCCATGGGCGTGGAGCGAAGTCGATCGCTTTGTCCTCGCTAAACTGGACGAGAAGTCGTTGAAGCCGAATCCCGATGCAAGCAAACGCGATCTGCTGCGGCGGGCCACTTTCGACCTTACGGGTCTCCCGCCCACTTCGGAAGAAATGGATGCTTTTCTGAGCGACGATTCACCCGCTGCATTTACCAACGTGGTCGATCGGCTTCTCGCTTCGACGCGGTACGGTGAACAATGGGGCAGGCATTGGCTCGACGTAGTCCGTTACGCAGACACGTCGGGCTGCAACTCCGACTTCCCGATTCCGACTGCAAGCCGATACCGCGATTATGTCGTGGCGGCATTCAACAAGGATAAACCGTTTGACGCGTTCGTGCGGGAACAGATCGCTGGGGATCTGCTGCCCGCAGCGAACGATGCCGAACGCTTCGAGCACATTATCGCCACCGGTTATCTCGCGATCTCGCGGCGGTTCGGCTCGCGCAACAACGAATTTCATCTCACGATCGACGACACGATCGACAATGTCGGAAAAGCGATGCTCGGCCTGAGCGTCGGCTGCGCACGCTGCCACGATCACAAATTCGACCCGATCCTGGCGAAAGATTACTATGCGCTGTATGGCATCTTCGCTTCGACGCGGTACGCATTCCCTGGCACGGAGATTTATCGGCACACGAAGGATTTCGTTCCGCTCGCGCCAAAGGAAATCGCCGATCAATTTCTGACGCGGGCGTCGGAACTTGCCGGGCTCGACGACAAAATCGAAAGCTTGAAAGGACAGAAAACGCGCGCTGAGCGGGAAGAGCAGCGCCTTGCGAAGCTGCCACAGACCGATCCGGAAAGTCCGGCCTTCGTTGGGCCGCCAGCGAAAGAGGCGCCAAAACAGAAGACCGGCGCCGAATGCCAGGCGGAAATCGCCGCAGCCTATGCGCGGCAAAAAGAACTCGAAGCGCAACAGGGGTCCGTGGACAAAGCGTATGCTGTATCCGAAGGAACGGCGCACGACGCAAAGATTCAAAAGAAGGGCGATCCAGGGGCTTTGGGCGAGGAAGCGCCCCGAGCCTTCCTCACCGTGCTCGGCGGCGCCACTCTCCCGCCGGAAGAGCACGGCAGTGGCCGCCTCGAGCTTGCGGAGTGGATCGCAGATTCCCAAAACCCGCTTACCGCGCGTGTGATGGTGAACCGCATCTGGCAGCACCATTTCGGCAAGGGCATCGTCAAGACGCCGAACGATTTCGGAACGCGCGGCGAACGCCCGACCGATCCCGAACTGCTCGACTGGCTTGCGGTGCGCTTTGTTTCAAGCGGATGGTCTGTAAAGGCGATCCATCGTCTGATACTGCTTTCCCACGCCTACCGGATCTCTTCGGAAGAGAATCCGGCAGCGGCGGCGGCGGACTCAAACAACGATTTCCTCTGGCGGTTCAATCGGAGGCGGCTCTCTGCGGAGGAGATCCGCGACGCGATGCTCTTCACGAGCGGCGCACTGGACGAGTCGGCAGCGGGACCGCATCCATTCCCGCCGGAAGCCGAGTGGCACTACACGCAGCACAAACCGTTCATAGCCGACTATCCAACAAACAAGCGCTCCATCTACCTGCTCCAGCAGCGGATTCGCAAACAACCGTACCTGGACATCTTCGACGGAGCGGATACGAATGCGACCACAGGAGTGCGTCCGCTCAGCACGACTCCCACACAGGCGCTGTTCTTTCTGAACAGCGACTTCACACACGATCAAGCTCATAAACTGGCCGCGCGCGCCGAGTCTGCCGGCGATGGCGACGCGCCGCGCATCGATATGGTGTATCGGATCGTCCTCGGGCGTTCGGCGTCTCCGGAAGAACAGACCGCCGTCGGGCAATATCTTGCCCGCGTCACCATCGCGCTTCAGGAAGCCGGATCGCCCTCCGAGAGTCTTCGTCGTGATGCGTTCGCGTCCTTTTGCCGTATGTTATACAGCAGCAACGAGTTTCTATTCGTCGAATAGGTCAGTCATTTTTTTATGATTTCACGCCGCCACATGATCCGTTCGCTTGCGGCCGGGTCGCTCCTCTTTCCCGGCATCGTCGCGCAGTTGCTCGCACAGGAAGCATCGTTCGATCCCGATTCGGTTGCACCAAAGAAGCCTCCGTTCCCCGCTAAAGCCAAGCGCGTCATTTTCCTCTATATGACGGGAGGCGTGTCGCACGTCGATTCGTTCGACCCAAAGCCGAGGCTCCTTCAAGACGGCGGCAAGCCAGTGAACGATCATCCCGGCGCCGCGAAGTTCCTGCCGCCGCAATGGGAATTCAAACCGGGCGGGACGTGCGGAACGCCTGTGAGCGATCTTTTTCCGAATGTGCGCGACTGCATGGACGACATCTGCCTCATCCGGTCGATGCGCGGCGATCATCAGGATCATTTTCAGGCTACGCTCGGCATCCATACCGGCTCGGTCACGGTTGCCCGCCCAAGCATCGGCTCCTGGGTCAGCTACGGCCTCGGCACGGAAAATCAGAATCTTCCGAGCTTCGTTGTGCTTGCACCCCAGTTGCCATACGCCGGGAGCCAGGTCTGGAGTTCCGATTTCCTGCCCGGTGTTCATCAGGGCGTTCGCGTTCAAGCAGGGGCGGAGCCGATTCCGAATCTAAACAGGCGTTCGGCGTCTCCCGCGGTTCAGGAAATGGAGTTGGGCCTCCTTGGCAATTTCAATCGGAAGCATCTTCAGGAGCATCCCGCCGATCCATCGCTCGTCGCCCGCATAAAATCATGGGAGACCGCATTTGGGATGCAGATGGCCATGCCAGAGGCGCTCGATCTTGCGAAGGAAACGGACGCAACCCTCGACATCTACGGCCTTGAGCGAGGCAGTTCCAAAGGGTTCGGCTGGCAATGCCTTGTGGCCCGCCGTCTAATCGAGCGCGGCGTGCGCTTTATCGAACTGATCGACGTCGGCTCCGCGAACAATTGGGATGCCCACAGCGACATGGCGACGCACCTGCCGCTTGCGAAAAACGTCGATAAACCGATCGCGGGCCTTCTGCGCGATCTGAAATCGCGCGGCCTGCTTGATGACACCCTCGTAGTTTGGACGACCGAATTTGGACGCTCGCCGGAAACCGATGGACCCAAGGGGCGCAGCCACCATAACCGCGCCTTCTCCTCGTGGCTTGCCGGCGGCGGCGTAAAAGGAGGCATCGCGTACGGACAGACCGACGACTACGGTCGCGAGATCGCCGAGAACCCGGTTCACGTCCATGACCTCCATGCCACCATCCTGCACCTCCTTGGCTTCGATCACGAAAAGCTCACCTTTCGCCACGGCGGACGAGACTTCCGGCTGACGGACGTCTCCGGCCAGGTGGTGAAGGCGGTGCTCGCATGACCTGAACTTTCGCAGATCGAGCATGAATTCGGGATTCCATTTGTCGTAACCCACTGCGTCCGCTCTATGTGGAGCCGATGGAATCCAGTTCAATCCCCGTGGCGCCCGACCAAAAGCGCATCCTTCGATGGCGCCTTTTCTGGTTCGTAGCGGGTTCGGTCGTCAATTACCTCCTCATATCGACCCCGTTCAAATGGTTGAGACTCCACACGTCCCTGGATGTCTGGATCGTCTCCGCTTGCAGCATGGCGGTAAGCACCTCGTTCTTTTTCCTATGGAATTATTTCGTGAATTTCCGGACGGATATCCGCAAGCGCGATGCACTGCCACGGTATCTGATCGCCGTCGGCGTGATGTGGCTCCTCTCCTCATCAACGCTCGCGCTCCTCGAGAAATTCGGCGGCCGCTTCGCGTGGAGCTTCGGCAATCAGACGATCAACCTGAATATCGTAGCGACACAATTTATGCTCGCGGGCCTGAAATTTCCCCTTTACCACAGGTGGGCGTTCCCGATGCCGCGCGCAGGGCGTTCCGTTGCCATCGCTGAAGACCAAGCGTAGCGCTTTTCGCGCGTTGCGTTCCGGCGGTTGGATACGTAGCTTCCGCGCCCGTGATTGACCGTTATACTTTGCCCGCAATGAGTGCGCTCTGGTCTGACCAGCGCAAATATGAGATCTGGCTCGAAATCGAGGTGCTCGCCTGCGAGGCCATGGCTGAGATCGGCGTGATTCCCGCCGAAGACGCCAAAGAGATCCGAACCAAGTCCAAATTCGACCTGGCCGGAATCGCCGAGATTGAAAAGCGGACGAATCACGACGTCATCGCGTTCCTGGAAAACGTCGCGGAGTATGCCGGACCGGCTGCACGCCGCTGGATGCACCAAGGGATGACCTCCTCCGACGTGCTCGATACGACGCTTGCCGTGCAGATGGCCGAGGCTTCGGATCTTTTGCTCGCCGACCTCCATGAATTGCGCCAGGTCGTCGCGCGCCGCGCAAAGGAGTTCAAACACACGCCGATGATCGGGCGCTCCCACGGCATCCACGCGGAGCCCGTTACTTTCGGACTCAAGCTGGCGCTTATGTGGGACGAATTTGGCAGGGCCGAGCAACGGCTGCGGGAGCTTCAACCCCGCATCCGTGTAGGCAAGCTGAGCGGGGCCGTCGGCACGCACGCGCATCTGGATCCACGCGTGGAAGCGAGCGTCTGCGCCAGGCTCGGCCTGGCGCCCGCCGCGCTCAGCACCCAGGTGATCCAGCGAGATCGCCATGCCGAGTTCCAATTGTCCATCGCTCTGATCGGTTCGAGCATCGATCGATGGGCTACGGAATTCCGCCATTTGCAAAGGACCGAAGTGCTCGAAGTCGAGGAGTACTTCAGCGCCGGGCAAAAGGGATCTTCCGCGATGCCGCACAAGCGGAATCCGATAACGGGTGAAAAACTAAGCGGATTGGCCCGCGTGCTTCGAGGCAATGCGGTCGCCGCTCTCGAAAACGTCCCTCTCTGGCACGAGCGCGACATCTCGCATTCATCCGTCGAGCGGATCGTCATGCCGGATTCGTGCATCCTGCTCGACTACATGCTTGTGACGCTGCGGAAGCTCGTGGACCGGCTGCTCGTGTACCCCGAGAATATGGAGCGCAATCTTTCGATCACCAAAGGCCTGTACTTCAGCCAAAGCATCCTGCTCGAGCTCACGCGCCGGGGCATGGAGCGCAAGGAAGCCTACGAGGCGGTGCAGCGCGCCGCGATGAAGACCTGGCAGGGAGCGCAATCGCTCCAGGAAAACCTGGCCGCGGAGCGATCCATCACGGAGCACCTTCCCCTCCCGGAGATTCAGCGCCTCTGCTCGCTCGATATTCATTTTGCCCATATCGATGAAACCTTCCGCAAATTGGGCCTCGAATAGAAGGGACTCGATTTTGATCCAGGGCTCTGTCGATCGCATCAAAAACGGGTGAAATTCCCAATTTCGCATTTCGCCATTTCTGCTTTAGCGACTATCTTCCCAAAACTTGGCATGACACCTTTTTCGCGGTCTCTCTCGATCCTTCTCGTTGCAGCCCTTGCCTCATTGTCTGGCTGCAAAAAACTCCAGACGCTGCACATTCCGGGCACAAAGGCCGCCGACACGAAGGCCCCGGCAACACCGGCGCCCGGAGGAATAGCAGAATCGCCCTCGTCGCCGCCCTCGTCGCCGCCCGCGCCGGATGCCGCGACAGTCGGCGCGCCGCCTGCCGCCGCTCCGGCAGCAAAGGGGCCGATCGACTCTTCAGCCAGTGTGATCGCGCTCTGCTACCACGAAATCGACGACAACAGCAAATCGAAGGCGCTCAGCATCTCCGTGGCTGAATTCGAGCACGAAATGAAGGAGATCAAAGATGATGGCTTCGCAGTCATCGGAATGCAGGATTTCCTGGCATGGCGCCGCGGGGAGAAGAACATTCCCCATAAGAGCTGCCTTATCACGATCGACGATGGATGGATCTCAGCGTACAAAAACGCGTGGCCGATACTGAAGAAGTATAACTATCCGTTCACCCTTTTCATTTATATCGACTACGTCGGCACCGGCGGGCGTTCGATGTCATGGGATCAACTCGGAGAGATGCGCGACGCCGGCGTCGATATTGAATCGCACACTTTTTCGCACTCCAGCCTGAAGAGCCCCGGGGCGCTGGTCGATCGGGTCACGCACGAGAAGGTGATGAAAGATGTTGCGACCTTGGGTGTCGATGGATGGCTCCATAAGGAAATCGTGGAATCGAAAGAGTTCCTGGAAAAGCGCCTTGGGATCAAAACCAACGTCTTCGCGTACCCCTATGGAAAGTACACTGAGAAAGCCATCGCTTTGGTCAAGTCCGCTGGATACGAAGCCGCGTTCACCGTGTATGGCCAGCGGATTCCCCAGAGAAGCGACCGCGAAAACGACAAGTTCACTTTGGGCCGTTACGCCATCGACACAAAAGATCTCAAAAGTTTCCAGCAGGCGATGGCGATGATCGGAGGCGGCGTATCGTCCGCGGAGCCTCAAGCCGCCATGGCGGACTTTGCCGCCGGATCCATGGTCACCGAGCCACCGAACAACGCCGTCATAAACAACCCGGCGCCCAAACTCATGGCCAATCTGGCCACCATGGGAAATATAGAGGGAACTCCGGAAATCCGCTTGAGCGGGATTGGTCCCGTCCCGTCCAAGTACGATGCCGCATCGAAGACCCTGACGGCGCAGATTACTCAAAAACTCGCTCCCGGAACTTACAGCGTCATCGTCTCGGCGAAAGTGAATGGACAACGCGCCGAGACTCGATGGGATTTCAAATACGACCCTGCGGCCAAGCCGTCTCCTCACGCAAATCCCAACGCTCCCGTTCCGCCGCCGAATGTGCTCGGCAGATAGCAGACTGCGCCGATGACGCGCGGGAGGCGTTCCATGGATCATTCTCCCCTCTAGCGGAAGCGCTTTCGAGGGAATTGACTAAGAACGCGCGCATTGCGGAATCGTTGCTCCTAACCCTCTCAACCAGCCTTCCTTTCGCCAATGTTCCGAGCAACCCTCTTCTACGTCGCCGCGCTGGCGTCGGCTGCGGCAATCGCCGCGGAAACTGAAACAGTCGATCTTAAGACGCTTCGCGCGCAGATGCGCTACAGCGTCACCGAGATCAATGCGCGACCTGGGGAATCGCTGAAGATCGTGTTCGAAAATACCGACGACATGCCGCACAATTTCGTCCTCTGCAAGGCGGGGACGGACGTGGTGGCTCTCGCGAATAAGCAGCTCGAAAAGCCCGACGAAGCCGTTAAGCGCAACTTTATACCGGACGACCCGGCCGTGATACTGCACTCGAAACTCCTCGGACCGCACGAGAAGGAAGTGCTCTCGTTCACAACGCCGGAAACTCCCGGGGACTACCCGTACGTCTGCACCATGCCGGGACACGCGATGAGCATGAATGGGCGCCTCCGTGTTCAGAGCCTTGGAAAAGGACTCACGAACCTGCACTTCAAGCTCTACAACGGCTCTTGGGACAAGCTTCCCGATTTCTCCAAACTTCCCATCCATCGCGAAGGAGACGTCGCCGACAATCTCGTCCAGCTCAAATTCGACGATTACAAAAACGACTACGGTGTCGTATTCGATGGCAAGATTGCGTCGGAGAAGGACGGCGACTATACATTCGTCCTGGCGTCGGACGACGGCAGTCGCCTCTCGATCGATGGCCATAAAATCATCGATCACGATGGGATCCATCCATCAACGGACATTCGGGAAGGGAAAGTGCATCTCAAACCAGGCGAACACGACTTCCACCTCGAGTACTTCCAAAAAGGGGGGGAAGCCGAGCTTTACGCAGGATGGAAAGGGCCGGGGTTTAGCATCACTCCACTCTCGGCATGGCATCATCCCAACTGGGCGGGGCATCAGGAGCAAAAGCGCGATGAACACAGCGGGATGCCATTGATCGTTGAGAAGGAGCCGATCATCTATCGCAATTTCATTTCTGGCGCGGGGACGAATCGCGCGATCGCAGTTGGCTACCCGGGCGACGTCAACATTGCATGGAATGCCGATTCGATGAATCTCGGGCTAATCTGGCGCGGAGCCTTCATGGATGCAGCCCGCCATTGGACCGATCGGGGCGGCGGTTTTCAGCCCCCGCTCGGGTACGATGTGCTGCGGCCGGCAGGCGAATCGAATCCACCCTTTGCCAATCTCGCTACACCCGACGCCGAATGGCCTAAAACGGAGCACAATCAAAAAGCGGACAGATATAAATGGCGCGGATATCGCCTGGATGCAAAACACTATCCGACCTTCTTCTACGATTGGGGCGCCGTGAAGGTGAGCGACAGGTATGACGTGGAAGGCAATGCCGTGACGGGATCCGGTAAACTGGTTCGCACCTTGAAGCTCGATGGAGAGATTCCGGCGGGCGCTTACTTCCGAGCTGCGTCCGGCACGCTGCACACACAGGGATCTGGCTTCCTCGTGGACGGCGGAAAATTCAACATCGATGGACGCGACTTCGAAAACGCGTTTGTCGTCGTCGCCGAAGGCGCGGCGGCGGCTGGTCACAACCTCGTAGTGCCTGTCAGGCCCGAGATTAAGATCACATACGGCTGGCCGATGGATCATACGGCACATCTCTCCGCTCATTAACCGACGCCCTCACAGTGCACTTTCCCGCAATGAAAACGTCCCCTCTCCTGGCAGGTTTCCTTCTCTCAGCCGCGCTCGTCTCAAACGGCGCCCCAGAGCTGAAAGAGTCCGATTATTATAAGATCACTACCTTCGACACTCCGAAGGAGACCGCGCTTGAGGTCTCTTCGATGGAATTCCTGCCGAACAACAAGATCGCGCTCGGCACTCGCCGGGGAGAAATCTGGATCGCCTCCAACGCCACCGACCCGTCCGCATCGAACATCAGTTACCAGAATTTCGCCTCTGGACAGCACGAGATCATGGGCCTGGCCTACAAAGACGGCTGGCTCTATGAAACCAATCGGTACGAAGTGGCGCGCCTGCGTGACGAAAACGGCGATGGCCGGGCAAGCATCTTCCAAACCGTCGCTGACGGTTGGGGCGTCAGCGGCGACTACCATGAGTACGCATGGGGATCGCCCTTCGACAAGAATGGAGACCTTTGGGTGCTGCTCTGCCTCACGGGATCCTTTACCAGCGAAGCTGAATTTCGCGGCTGGGCATTGCGAGTAAAACCCGATGGCACGATCGTTCCGACATGCAGCGGCATCCGATCGCCCGGCGGCATTGGATTCGACGCAGACGGGGAAGTTTATTACACGGACAACCAGGGGCCCTGGCGCGGAGCCGACAACCTGCAGCACCTCGTTCCCGGGAGCTTTCAGGGGCATCCCGGTGGAAACAAATGGTACAGCAAGGCGCCCAATATGGGTCCGCGTCCGCCCGACCCGAACACTCCGAGCCGGCTCGAAACGGAACGCGCCCGCATACCGCAGTTCGTGCCGCCTGCGTGTTACTTGGTTTACGTGAGCATCGGCAATTCCGCGTCTTTCATCGCGTGCGACCTGAGCGGGGGAAAATTCGGACCTTTTCAGAAGCAACTTTTTATCGGCGACCAAAGCCAGTCCAATGTTTGCCGGGTCTTCCTCGAGGAAGTGAACGGAGTAAAGCAGGGCGTGGTTTTTCCGTTCCTGAAAGGTTTCAAATCGGGGCTGATTGCTGGAAAATTGGACAAGAGCACCGGCCAGCTATTCGTCGGCGGATCGGATCGCGGGTGGGGCGCCCGCGGCGGAAAACCTTACTGCTTCGAGCGGGTGGACTGGAGCGGCACGGTTCCATTTGAAGTTCAGGAGATGCGGGCCAAGCCAGATGGGTTTGAACTCACTTTTACCGAGCCGTTGAATCGCGAAAGCGCCGAAGATCTCACGCATTACAAAATGCGCGAATTCACTTATATCTATCGCGCGGAATATGGCAGCCCGGAGGTGGACTCGAAGATTCCGAAGATCACCGCCATAACGGTGGCCCCAGACAATAAATCCGTTCGCCTGCAAATCGACAGCCTCTTCAAAGGGGATATCCACGAAATACACGTCGATGGTGTTCGATCCGCCGACGGGCGTCCGGTCTTGCACCCGGTCGGCTATTACACACTGAACGAAATTCCGGCAAAGTAAGATCCGCCGCCTGCGCCGGAGTTTTCAGGCTTGGCGTTTGGGCATTTGCGATTTGCTTTGCCGCCCTTTATGAGGGAACGGGTACGGCTAATCTCATCTTATGGACCTCGGCAGCAAACGCGTCCTCATATTCATCGTCGCCTATAACGCGGAAAAGACGATCGACAGCGTTCTCGACCGCATACCTGCAGAGCTCCATCGGGACAATGTGGAGGTGCTCATCATTGACGACTCCTCGAAAGACCGCACTTTCCAGACGGGATTGAAGCGTGAGAACCGCGAGGGCGCTTTCCGCATCACCGCTCTTCGCACTCCCGTCAATCAAGGCTACGGGGGAAATCAGAAGCTCGGCTACCAGTACGCGATCGATCACGGCTTCGATGTCGTCGCGCTGCTCCACGGCGACGGTCAGTATGCGCCCGAAAAGCTGCCAGTTCTTTTGGAACCATTTTTCACAGACGACGCGGACGTTGTCTTCGGTTCCCGGATGATCCATAAGCAGGACGCATTAAAGGGGGGGATGCCGATGTACAAGTGGCTCGGCAATCAGGTGCTCACGACGTTCCAGAACCAGATGCTCGGCAGCAGCCTTAGCGAGTTTCACTCGGGCTACAGGCTTTATGCAACCAAGGCTTTGCGGCGAATCCCGTTCGACCGCAACTCCAACGATTTCCACTTCGACACCGACATCATCGTTCAACTTCATTTCGCGGGACTGAAGATTCAGGAGATTCCCATTCCGACCTATTACGGGGAAGAGATCTGTCACGTAAACGGGATGAAATATGCGTGGGATATTTTCCGCACGATGCTCCGTGCGAAGTTTCACGAGATGAACCTGCTTTACGATCGCAAGTTCGATGTGGGCCAGGTGGAACTTACGTACGATTTGAAGACTGGTTTCCCTTCCTCGCATACCTTTGCGATCGACGCCGTGGAGCCGGATGCAACGGTCCTCGATATCGGCTGCGGCCAGGGTTACGTGGCCGAACACATGGCGAAAAAGGCCAGGCGCGTGGTGGGTGTCGATCAATACATTCGCGTTTCGGACAATCCGAAGATCGAATTCCAAAAGTGGGACGCGGACTCTGCGCAATTCCCTGTCGATGTCTCCGAGTTCGACCAGATCTTCCTTCTCGACATCATCGAGCATTTGCATGACCCGGAGGTGTTCATGGAGCAATTGCGCAAAGACGCCGTTCGGAAATGCCCGGAAATCGTCCTCACAACCGGCAACGTGGCGTTCTTTATCACCCGGTTCATGCTGTTGCTTGGACATTTCAACTACGGGCGCAAGGGGATCCTCGATCGCACACATACCCGCTTGTTCACCTTCAGGTCCCTCCGGGAACTCTTTGACCAGACCGGCTACGTCGTCACCCAAATGTCCGGCATTCCGGCGCCATTTCCTAAAGCGCTCGGCGACAATTTTCTCGGTCGAGGCTTGGTATCGATCAACCAGTTCTTGATCAAACTGCTTCCGGGTCTCTTTTCTTACCAGATTTTCGTTCGCGCACGAGCGCTGCCAACCGTGTCGGCGCTACTCCATGAAACGATCGCGACGAGCGATGTCTTGCGACGGGCTGAGCTTTTGCCCACCTAGCCATGCGCCTTTTGACGAATGCCATGCAGAAAGTTTTCCCATTTCTGGATTCGACAAAAAAATACGGTGCTCCCCTGCTGGTCGTTTTTTTAGCGATTGGCGTTGCCGGTTGCGGCAGCCGCGCGCGGTGGCTTGCGGGTCAATGGCGGTTTGACGAGCAGGCGACACGACGAATTCTCCAGGCGGAGCAGACCGCGGCTGGCAAGGATTCGACGTTCAGCTCCTTTGGAGGGGCAGCCAAGCAGATCGCCAAGGGAATAATTTCCCCGGAGATCATCGCAGAACTTCAAGGATCCGAAATAACGGTGACAGACAAGGATCTCATCCTGACGTCGCGGGACGGAACCGGAGAGGCTTTTCCTTACGAGGTTCTGAGCGTTCCCGATCCAAACACACTCACCTTAAAGCTGGGGAATGGCGATGTGGATACCTTCCACCACGAAGGCTCCCGGCTCTGGAGGCAATCGAGCGGCAGAATTAAAATTCCGGTGTATTACGTGAAGGTGTCCAACTAGATTCCGCGCCTCAAGCGAGTTTGGCCAATATGGCCTTGGCGATCTGCACCGCGGCGTCCGGTCGGCTGATTCGGGAAATGTTCGCCTCCCACTCGCGCCACTCACGCGCATTGTCCGCCATAAGCTCGCCGATTTTACCAACGATCTGCTCGGCGCTTTCGCAAATGGCGCCGCAGCGATTTTGAACGAGCAGCCGTGCATTTCCCTCCTCCTGGCCCGGGACGACATGCGTGATCAACATCGGCGTTTTGGCTGCAATCGCCTCCTGGACGGCGGCGCCCCCTGCTTTCCCGATCAGCAGATGATGGGTCATGAGCAGGCTGGCCATTGCGTCAGTCCAACCATGCACCTCGATCGGTCGTCCGGAGCGTCTGGCAACGGCCTCGATTTTTGCCTTCAGCGATTCATCGCGGCCTGCGGTCACGGTGAGTTCGACGTCATCCAATTCCAGCATCCGCTCGACGAGGGCAGGCGCCGTTTCCCGCGCGGCGTTAATCATAAAGAGGATGCGCAAAGGCGCAGAGGCGCCGGGGATGGTTCGCCCCGGTCGGTCTAGCGCAAACTGCGGAGGCACGGGAAAACCGAGAGGCCATAATTTTGCGGAAGGAACTCCCGCTTTGCGCATTACGTCCGCCGTTTCTTCGTTCGGAACAAAGAATCCGCTGCTCCCGCACCGGTGCCAGACTGAGTTCACTGTGATGGAATCCGTGACGACGGTGAAGCACGGGAAGGGATGCGGGCCGAGCCGATCCAGCAAATAATTATAGAGCGGATATGTCGAAACGACCGCATCGGGCTTCTCGGCTTCCAGATGGGCGGTTAGGACATTTCTGGCGCGGCCCAGACCGGCCACCACCAAGTGGATAAGGGGCGTCCGGTGAAGCAATCCGTAGAACCCCGCCCACAGGCGAGGCGTGCGGTCGATCATCGCCAAGTAGGTCTTTCGAGAGCGATCGTAGGCCGATTCCAAAGATTCCCCCATCGGATCCAATATTTTCGCCGTCACGCCGCCTTCGTGGTGGAACCCGGCCAGCAGCCCCCGAGCGGCTGCGTTGTGCCCTTCGCCATAGGCGGCGGTGAGAATAAGCACTTTTTTCATCAACCGTTACCCCTCTCTGCAAATGGCGCGTAGGCCAAACTTTTTCCCAAACAAAAAGGCGCGTGCTTTTCAAAAAAAAATGCTGTAAAGTTATAGTCCAAGCTCCCCAGCCTCCTTATCCCCATGAAGAGATCCGCTTTTACCCTCATCGAACTTCTCGTAGTCATCGCCATCATCGCGATCCTTGTGGCGATCGCTGTGCCCGTGTACGGCGCCATTATGGAGAAGGCACATGCCACGGACGACGCAAACAAGTTGCGCCAAATCGGCATCGGAATGCAGCAGTACATCAACGACAACGAAGGGACGATGTTCGCTCAGGCGCCCGGCGGCGCCGCGGCTAGCTGGCCAGATACCCTTCAAGGAAAATACGTTCCAGATTGGCATGCATTTCTTTCTCCCTTCGACAAGGGCGCTGCTCGCAAAATCACGGCTGCGCCATTTCCGGTCAGTTACGGTCTCAATATAAATATCCTTGCGCCCACTCCCGCCGCAGGCGGCGCGGCCGCTGGATCCTATCGGGGAGGCGCGGATGAATGGGCCTACCCCAGCGAACTTATAATGGCCGCGCCTGCCCCCGGACCCGCCCTTCCACTTACTTTTGCTGGCACCGACGCGATGCCGGTGAACGTGGATGCTCCTCCAATTGCTCCGAAGGTCGGCACCCATGCCAACAATAATTTGATCAACGTGGTCTTCGCAGATGCGCATATTGCCACGGTGATCTGGAACGATTACTCCGATAAGGCTTCTGTGCCCGCTGGCACGCATCGGTGGCTCCCAATCCCACCCGCTGCCCCAGCGGCAGGAAGTTAGCCGTCCCCAAATTCAGTTTTCACGGCCAGGCTGGCGCCGAGCAGCTTGCGATAGATCGCAGCCGGGATCTCCATCGCCCCGAAGGTGCGGAGGTGGGGTGTAAGCCACTGGGTGTCAAGAAGAGTGAAATTCCGCGCTCGCAGGCGCTCCACCAGCGCCCACAGCGCCGCTTTTGAAGCGTCGGTTACATCGTGAAACATGGATTCTCCGAAAAAGGCGCCGCCCAACGCCACTCCGTAAAGCCCTCCGGCAAGCTCGCCTTTATGCCATGCTTCCACGGAGTGGGCATGTCCCAGGCGATGAAGGTTGACGTAGCTCTCAATGATCTGTTCGTCGATCCATGTCTCATCGCGACGCGCGCACGCCCTCATCACCTGCTCGAAACAGGTGTCTATGCGCACCTCGAACACTTTCCTTTTTACGGTGCGCTTCAACCCGTGCGGTATATGGAAGGTATCCAGAGGGATGATCGCTCGCGGGTCGGGAGAGAACCAGGCGATTTCCCCGTCCTCCATGGCCATGGGAAACACGGCGTTGCGGTATGCGTGCAGAAGGAGGTCCGCTGGTATCATTGTACTCGATGGAAGGGGTCTGGCATCCGGAGCGCAGACACAATCATAATCCGACGCTTCTCCGTCGTTTCAGTTTTGCGGAGCTTCTTTCGTCATTCTCGTTGCCTCCCGGCGCCGGAAGCCGTACAAGACCGCAGCATGAGAGCCTTTCTTGTCCTCTTCAGCGCATCCGCCGCTATCGTCCTATGCGCCGGTTGCGAGAGCGATGTCGCGCCCGGCACCGAAGTTCCCGGCAAACTCGAGCGCGGCATCCGCGGCGAGGGCACACTCTACCAGCCGGACCGTTCGAACGATCCGATGATACGCGAGGAATCGCGCGTGGGCGGGTAGGCCGCCTGCTAACGCGGTTGACTCGATAAACCGCGCAATCCCCCGGGCGGCCGGGCATTGCGCCGCTCCTTCTCCTTTTGCTGATACATGTCTTCGCACTCTCGCATCGCTATCCTCGATTTCGGCTCCCAGTACACCCAGGTGATCGCCCGCCGCGTGCGCGAGTGCCAGGTTTACTCTCAAATTGTCCGCTTCGACGCTCCTGCTTCGGACATTCAAGCCCTGAGTCCCAATGGAATTATCCTTTCCGGGGGCCCGGCCAGCGTTTACGCGGATGGCGCGCCGCTACCCGATCCCGCGATCTTCGATTTGGGCGTCCCAGTCCTTGGAATCTGCTACGGGATGCAACTTATGGGCCTGCAGCTTTCCGGAAAGGTCGAGCATTCGGAACGCCGTGAGTACGGACCCGGGCAGATGCGCATCCGCTCGGAGTCGGCCCTTTTCAAGGGTCTTGGCGACCTTCTCGACATCTGGAATTCGCATGGCGACAAGCTCACGAAGCTGCCGCGGGGCTTCCGATCCATTGGAGAAACCGACAACTCTCCATTCGCCGCCGTCGAACATGCAAAGAAGCGGTTCTTTGGGCTTCAATTCCATCCCGAGGTCGCGCATACGCCGCGCGGAAAAGAGATCATCCAGAACTTCGTGTATGGAATCTGCGGATGCAAAATGGATTGGACGATGGGGGCATTCATCGAAGAAACATGCCGGGCCATTCGGGAGCAGGTTGGCGGCGACCATGTGATCCTGGGATTGTCCGGCGGCGTCGACTCAAGCGTCGCCGCTGCCTTGTTGCACGAGGCAATCGGCAAGCAACTTACCTGCGTCTTCGTGAACAACGGACTCCTCCGCGCGCGGGAAGCCGAGACGGTGCGGCGGGTCTTTGAGGAAAACTTTCACATCAAGCTCAAATGCGTGGACGCTTCCGCACAATTCCTCGCACGCCTCAAAGGGGTCGTGGATCCGGAACGGAAACGAAAAATTATCGGACGCGAGTTTATCCGCGTTTTCGATCAAGCGGTCACCGACCTCGCCTCGCAAGGTGCGCGCAAGAACAAAGGCGCGCCAAAATTCCGCTGGCTCGCCCAGGGAACCCTTTATCCAGACGTGATCGAAAGCGTGGCGATCGGCGGCAATCCTGCCGCGTTGATCAAATCACACCACAACGTGGGCGGTCTTCCAAAGCGGATGCGCCTGAAGCTTGTCGAGCCGCTCCGCGAGCTCTTCAAGGACGAGGTCCGCCAGGTCGGGGCGCAGCTCGGGCTGCCAAAGGAGATTGTCCATCGGCAGCCATTCCCCGGCCCCGGCCTCGCGGTGCGCATATTGGGAGAAATCACGCGTGAGCGTCTCCGGATACTGCGAGATGCCGATACGATCGTCGTCTCCGAGATGAAGGCAAGTGAGTGGTACTATCAAGTCTGGCAGAGCTTCGCGGTGCTTCTGCCTGTCCGATCCGTGGGCGTCATGGGAGACGAGCGCACCTACGAGAATACAATCGCCGTGCGCATCGTTGAGAGCCAGGACGGGATGACCGCCGACTGGTCGCGGCTGCCGTACGAGATCCTCGCACGCATCTCATCGCGCATTATCAACGAGGTGAGAGGTGTGAACCGCGTCTGCTACGACATCTCGAGCAAGCCTCCAGCCACCATCGAGTGGGAGTAAACTCGACGGGTTGGCATTTGATAAATATTTTTGACACTCGCCGCCCCGGATACGACCGTTCCGAGCTTTTTTCCTCTTTCCTCATGCCTCGTTATCTCTCCTCCTCGATCGAAGTCCTCGAATCGCGCATCGCACCTTCGGGCGGATTGACGATCGCCACGCCCATTCCCGATGTTACAGTCGGCTCTGGCCAGACGTACTCGCTGCTGAATCTGGCAAACGCGCTCCAATCGACGCCGGCGGCATTTCATTCAAACTTCGACACGTTCGTGGATTTCACCACCAACTACATGGTGAACGGAGCGCCGGGTCACATCGTATTCGAGTTGTACGACAAGGAGGCGCCCCTGACGGTGCAGAATTTTCTGCATTATGTCAATACTCCAGACCTCGCCGGGAACTATTTCAACACGTTCTTCCATCGCCTTGCGCACAATCAGGGCGGAACATCCTTTGTGCTCCAAGGCGGCGGCTATAACGTCCTTACGCCAGGCCAGCACATAACCACCGGTCCGGACGTTCACAATGAGTTCAATCCGGCAGACTCCAATTTGCTCGGCACGGTGGCGATGGCCAAGACAGGAATCAGTCCGAATACAGCAACGAGCGAGTTTTTCATAAATTTAGGTGACAACAGCGCGAATCTCGATCATCAGAACGGCGGCTTCACTGTCTTCGGCAAGGTCGTAAGCGGAATGAACGTAGTAGATGCCATCGCGAAACTGAATGTGGTGAATGCGAGCGCTGCCACTGGAAACAGCGCGCTCGGCACGGTCCCATACGAGAGCACTCTCGCTGCCGGCGCTGCTCCTAATCCCGGTTACCTCGTCCGGATAACAGGAGAACGCGTTGTGCATTTAGACCCAGCCAGCACCGGCGTCACCTTTAAGGTTCTGAGTGTCAAAGATTCCGGCGGCAATCCGAGCGACCTGATTACAACGTACGTCAGCGGACCGCATCTTGCGCTCGTGTACAACCCGGCGAAGGACGGACAAGCGGTCGTGACGGTCGAGGCGAACGGCCCAAATGGGTCGTTCGTGACTGCCAGCTTCAACGTGAAGCTTCAATCCAACCTCGAAACAAGCAGCACCGATACCCTGCCCGCATTGTTGCAAGGTGGCGAAGCGGCGACCGCAACAGCAACGATCTACAATACGGGGGGAGGCGTGGCGAACGGGCCGGTCGATGTAAATTATTACCTCTCCAAGATCAATCCTGTTAACAATCCCAACGGATTGAAAATCGATGCGAACGACGCGACCTTGATCGGACACCAATCGACGCAAGTCAACTTAACGACAGGCAAGAGCGTCGCGATCACTACGAACGTGACTATCCCAACCTTGCTTACAGATATGGGGCAATATCGGGTGGTGACGCAAATTACCCCGGGAAGTGGGATTTCCGATCTCTACACCGACAACTACACTTCGCTTGACGGAACGGTTCATCAGGCGACGACGAAGACCGGTTCCAATTTGGTGATCAGCTCTACGGGGGACACATTTGGAGAGCTTGTCTTTCCGGGCTCTGCTGGAACGGAAACGTTTAAGATTCTGAACAATGCCGCGGTTCCAGCGACTGGGAATGTTGACGTGAAGTTCTATCTTGCCAAGATTGACCCATCCAATCCCACTGGCGCAACGTTTTCGCCGAACGACATACTGCTGGCAGACAAGCCAGTGGCTCTTCATAACCTTCCGGCCGGTCAATCCGTGACAGTCACGGAGCAGTCCCCCGTTCCGAGCCAATTGCTGCCGGTGGTCGCAGGCCAGGATGGCGTCGCGTACCATGTTGTCGCGGTCATGGCGCCCGACGCGTCGATAACGGACATCAATGCAAACGGCTTTGCGGCTGCCGCTTCCGCCACCCATGTCGGATTCAACGCGTTCGGCACATTCCTTTCTCCCGTGAGCGGGAAGCTCTATTCCAATGTCCTGCTAAAATATCAGGACGTGAACGGAAACAATGTAACGATGGCGGCGGCGGGTCCGGAATTCGGTGAAATCTTCACAGGGGCGACTGCGTCCGATTTAACCCTTGCAACCGGCCTCTTGCTGCCCAATCTACCTGCGTCGTACGGCCTCAATTCCGTTGTCGCCGCTAGCGCCGTGAACGGGGCCGGGCAGGCCGTCCATACCCCTATTCAGAACATCGAGTTCTTCGATCCGCTCGGGACAGCTTACCTCCAGAATGTCGATGTTTCAGGGAATGTCGATGTCCAGGGCGGTATCGTGAATTTGAGGCTGGGAGATCTCGCTCCCGCGCAGGGCTCGCCTAACAGCCCCCTTATCCATCTCGGATCAACTACCGCTACTGCAGCCATCCGCCCAAATCTCACCGTCGGAAGCGTCACCGACTACAATCTCACGGCGGACCAGCCCGTGGGCAGCATCATTGCCAAAGCATGGCTGAATGCAAATCCGGCCACTGAAACGATCGCTGTCCCTGGGTTGACCAATATGTTCATCACGGGCGGCCCTGCCGTCGGCGGAGCGCCTGCTGTCGCTGGGAACCTCGAAGCGAATGTAACCGTGAGTGCTGCGAACGCGGCCTTCACCCCTGCGGTCAATATTTTCTATGTCGCCGGCACGTTCGGGCACGCAACGGCGACGATCGACGGCAATCTCTCCTATGCGATTCTGGGCGCGATGGATACGAGCAACTTGCTCGTGGGTGTTCAACACGCAAACGGATCTCCAGCTCTCCCTCCCGCCGCCTATAGCGATTTCGCTGCACCCGCGTATATCGGCCAGTTCACCCTGCTTGGGCTGCATTCAGGCAGGCCTGACATGGCAGCCTCCAACGTTGCGGTTGCCCACTTCGGAACCATTTCAAGTGTTAACGTCGATTCTCTCACAGCAAACGAAGCCGCAAACTTCGGGTTTATCGCCGAGACAATCGGCAGATATTCGAGAGACGGATCCCACACCCTCATAAATCCGGCGCCTGGATCGTACGACCCAGCCGGCAGCTATCTGGTGGATGTCGTTCCCACCACTGCGGCAACTTAAGCCACGCTGGGCTCTGTGGCAGCACCTCCTCCGATGCGCGCCCAGCCGACTTGTGACCGCGACCGTTCCTGCTACTCAGCCTGCTTCTTCTTTAGAAGAGGCAACCCGGTCGAAGTATTCTCCGACACTTCATATCCCGCAGGCAAATCGCTGATCGCCCCTTCCTTCGCCTCGCCGGCAAAGTAATAGAGCGTAACCTGCTGCCCGCCTTTCAGTTCCTGTCTGCGCTCGTGAAGGAAGTATTTCTTCCCCGATTTCTTGCTGGTGACGCTGTACGACATAGGGAGGGCTGTTTTCACAGCAAACCAGCCCCTCTCAGACAATGCCAGCTTTTTTCAGCGTTCTGTAAGCTCCATTCTTCGTCACGGTCTTCAGAGCCCGCGCGGTCAGCTTCACGGTCACAAATTTGTTCAATTCATGCACCCAGATCCGCTTCTTGTGCAAGTTCGGCGAGAAGGTGCGGGATACGACTGCGGTCACGTGCTGACCGATGCCACCCTTCTTCTTGGCCAACCCGCGCCGATGAATGACCGATCCTTTGACGGGCTTCGCGCCGGTGATGCTGCAAATGCGACTCATAAAAAGTTTTCTTTTGAACTAAAATTAGGGCTGTAACTGTGGCGCGCCATGCAATCGCGGTCAAGAAGGATTTTCCAAGTCGGCCTGGCTGCGGAAAAGCAGTGACCGCGATTTAGATGGGCAGCTTCAACTGTGGCGTTTCTGGAGGCACGAGCGTCGAAACACCGAGGCCGAGGAGCCGCAAAGGCCCGACGACCAGCCGATGTCTCGCAAGCAGATGGCACGCGAGCCTGTAGATCTCCCCGCGTTCCTGCAACGGCTCTTCGACTCGCAGTTGTCTCGTCGATGTCGTAAAATCGCTGTACCGAACCTTCACGTGAATGGTCAGCGCCCCAAGCTCGTGTCGCGCCAGCGCGGCGGCGACATCGATTGCAAGCTCCTTCAATGCAGCCCTCAAGATCGGCCGCGAGTCGGTGTCCTCCAGAAAAGTGGTCTCGCTGCTGATCGATTTGCGCTCGTCGCTCGGATCGACGGGTCGATCGTCTTCCCCGAAGGCCCTCGATTTCAGCTTTTCCGAAAACGATCCGACAAGGGGGCGCAGGCTGGCGCTGCTGTCCTGAAGGTCTCCGATCGTCGAAAATCCCGCCGCCTGCAGCGCGGCGGCAGTCACCGGACCCACCCCATGGATGGTTCCCACCGAAAGAGGCCGCAAAAACGCCGTTTTGCCTCGCTCCGGAACGAGCGTCAGTCCATCGGGCTTTTTAAAGTCGCTTCCGATCTTGGCCAAAAACTTGTTCGAGCCGATGCCGATGCTTGCTGTAAGGCTGCGCTCCGCCGCGATTTGCGACTTAATACGTTGGGCGAGCGGAACGGACGCCTCCAGCGCGTCGTCAATGTCGGCATATGCCTCGAAAGCGGCGCTCACGTCGAGGTACGCTTCGTCCACCGAAACCTTCTCGATCGTCGGCGTGATGGCATGCAGTATCTGCATGATTCGGATCGATTCCGCGCGATACGCATCCATTCTGGGCGCGACAAAAATCCCGTTTGGGCAAAGCTTTCCAGCCGTGCGGGAGGGCATCGCCGATCGGATCTTAAACTTGCGCGCCTCATAGCTGGCGGCGCATACGACTCCTCGCCGATCGGGCGGCGATCCGACAATCACGGGCTTGCCGCGATACTCCGGATGATCCCGCTGCTCGACGGAAGCAAAAAAGGCGTCCATATCGACATGGAAAATCACACGCACCATGGGAAATCGGCTATTTGCCGCAGTTCTCGCGAATAAAGCCGGCGATCGCCTCCGTCATCGCAATGCGGGCTTTAGGCAATCCAGCCAGGAAATGCGCGAAGGCGGCAATCCGCGAGGGTCGGCGAGCAAGATACGAGATGAGCCGAACCGGACGTGGTTTCTGCGTTTCGATATTGAACCAATACTCCATCGGCACCGGCAGATGGTCCTCCGCTGCGTCGCTGATGCCGCGGATGCAGACGATCTCCGTGCCGCTTTCACGGCAGATTTTCGCGATGCTGGCGGTCTCCATATCAACGGCGAGCGCACCCGTGGAAAGGCGGAATGCTTCTTTGGCCTCCGGCGTCTCCAATGCTGCGGCAGCCGTGGCAATCGAGCCCGCGAACCACCGTCGCGCGTCAGATATCGCGAGCGGCAAGGCCGTGGTTCTCGCATCGTACACCACGTCGCCCACGCGAAGAGTTCGTGAGAGCGCCCCTGCGAAACCGGAGCTGATAATCAGCTTCGGATGAACGGTTTGGACTAGCCATCGCGCTTCAGCCGCAGCCGCCTCCATCCCCATCCCGGTGTGAACGACGACGATCTCGCTCCCGGCCAGGCGGCCTCGCAGACGAGGCCCGGCAGCGGACTTTCCGATCATTTTCGCCCCACCGAGTAGTTTCCTCAGATCCTTGCTCTCTTCCGGCAGCGCAAACGTGACAGCAATCATGGGATATCCTTTCCTTCAGGCTCGCGGATGCGCCTCGTCGTAAGCGCGCCGCAGCCGCTCTACGGTAACATGCGTGTAGATCTGGGTCGTCGAGAGGCTCGCGTGGCCCAGCAGCGCCTGCACGCTGCGCAGGTCGGCGCCGGCATCCAGCATGTGCGTCGCAAAGGAGTGGCGGAGTTTGTGCGGGCTGATCGCCTGCGGAATACTCGTATGCCGAAGGTAGCGTCTTACGAGCGCCCAAACGCTAAACGAGGACATACGCTTCCGCCCCTTTCGGCTAATGAATAGCGGGCCGGATTCCACTCGCGCGGCCTGCCGATATTTTTGGATCGCTTCGAGCGCGGGGGCGCCGACCGGCACGATCCTCTCTTTCCGACCCTTTCCGAGAACGCGAACGCTCTCGGAAAAGGGATCGACGCTGGACACGTCCAGCGATGTCAGCTCGGAAAGACGCAAGCCACTGGAATAGAACATCTCCAGCACGGCCGCGTCTCGCAACGGCATCCACGTGGGAGCTTGGTCCTCCTTCTCCACACGCAGCGGAGCCGTCAGCAATTCCTCGATTTGCTTCGCGGTCAAAACGACTGGCAATTTGCGTTGCAGTTTCGGGAGTTGCACCGCTTTCAGTGGGTTTGCCTTCAATCCGTTTCGTTCACATAAGTATCGGTAGAAGGTTCGGAACGCCGAAAAATGCAGCCGGATCGTCGGTCGCGCCATCCCGCGCTTCGAACAATCGAACAGGTACCGCCGGAAATGATCCGCAGTAAGTTCAGCCCACGCGGGATCTGCCACGTGCCGCCGAAATTCAGCCAGAGCATGGCGGTAGTTGGTGAGCGTGCGCACCGCGACATTCCGCTCCACTTCCAAGTATGTGAAGAATGCATCGGATACGCGGTCTCGTTTGGCGGGCGCTTTCAAGGATTAACCGGGAGTTGCGATCGGCAGTCTCTGCAATCGATACTACGCCCTCTTGATGAAGAAAGTGATTATCCATACAGACGGCGGCTGCGAAGGCAATCCCGGACCGGGCGGATGGGCGGCCATCCTCCGCTTCGGGTCGAAGGCAAAGGAGATCAGTGGAGGCTCGCCTGCCACCACGAATAATCGCATGGAACTGCAGGCCGCGGTCGAAGCGTTGCGCGCTCTGAAGGAGCCGTGCGAAGTGGAGGTCTTCACCGATTCGAAGTACGTCCAGCAAGGCATAGCCAAATGGCTCCCCCGATGGAAAGCACGCGGATGGCTCAAGGCGGGAAAGCAGCCGGTGAAGAATGAGGAGCTCTGGCGGGAACTGGAAGCGGCAGCGGCCCCGCATCGCGTCGATTGGCGCTGGCTTAAGGGGCACGCCGGCCACATCGACAACGAGCGCTGCGATGAGCTCGCCAACGAGTGTCTTGCCCGGATCGTAAAAGAACACTCGCGCGAAGAACTCAACGCGAAGCTGGACGCATTCAAAAACCGGGAGCGAGGGACGCAGGCGAAATTGTTTTAGCGCCCGAGCGCAGTCGATCACGGCAAGGACCGCGCTTGATCGCGCAGCCCGCGCCATCTACCCTGCGCCGCGTGTCCGACTCACTCACTCCCATGATGCAGCAGTATCAGCGCATCCGGAGGACGCTGCCGGCGGATACGCTGCTGCTGTTTCGCTTGGGGGATTTCTATGAGATGTTCTTCGACGACGCGAAGGACGCATCGGCCCTTCTGAACGTCGCGCTCACCAAGCGCAACCAGACACCGATGTGCGGCATCCCGCACCACGCCGCCGAGGGCTACGTCCGGCGGCTGATAAAAGCAGGGCGCCGCGTCGCCATATGCGATCAGGTATCGGAGCCGATTGCCGGCAAAATCGTCGATCGTGAGATCACGCAGATCATTTCGCCCGGTTCGGTCTCCGATCTGCAAATGCTGGATGCAAAGCGGAACAACTTTCTCGCAGCGCTCTGTCCTCAAGGCGCGTCCGGCACGATCGGATTCGCATACATCGACCTTATGACGGGTGATTTCCGGCTGACTGAGATCGCCGGCGAGCAGCCCTTGGAGGACGAACTGGCGCGCGTGCAGCCAGCCGAGGTCCTAGTATCGGAGGAATGCGCGGAGCGCTTCCGCTCCCTCCCCGGCTTGGTGGCGCGCGATGGGTACACCTTTCTCCACGAGCAAGCAGTCTTCAGTCTGCGAGAGCAATTTCACGTACAGTCGCTGGACGGCTTTGGATGTGAAACGATGCCCGCCGCGGTCTGCGCCGCAGGCGCGATCGTTCAATACCTTAAGAACGAACTGCGCCGATCGCTCTCGAACGTGTCGCGGCTCACATGCTACCACCGCTCGGAGTTCATGGTCATCGACGCAGCGACTCAGGCGAACCTGGAACTCGTCCACTCACGCGGCGGCGCGCGCGACACGAGTCTGCTGGGGGCGCTCGACCGCACGACGACGCCCATGGGCGCGCGGCGGCTCCGCGATTGGATTCTGCATCCACTGTGCGATATCGATGCTCTTAACCGGCGTCAGGAACTCATCGGAAACCTGCTGGGCGAACCGTACCTTCTTGGTAAAATCCGCGATATCCTCCGGACGATTCGCGACGTCGAACGAACCGTCGGACGCCTCACGCAAACGGGTGGAAATGCTCGAGATCTCCTCGTCTTGCGCACGGCGCTCGAGCAAATGCCTCAGCTTCGCGCCGATCTCGACGCACTCGGGGAAGCGGCTCATCGCGATGGATCGCACCCCGCCCTCTCGGACGAGCGTCCGCGCCCGACGGAGACCCTGTCGGCATTGCTGAATCGCGAGATGCAGGAACTTCCGAATCTCGTGGAATTGCTCCGGCGCGCCATCGTGGACGAGCCGCCGGCGGTTACCAAGGAAGGAGGCATGTTCCGGGACGGCTACTCTCCGGCGCTCGACGAACTCCGGGCAGGCGCGCGTGAAGGAAAGGATTGGATCGCGCAACTCCAGCAGCGCGCGATCGAGGAGACCGGGATCAAGTCGCTGAAAGTCCGCTACACTTCGGTCTTCGGCTATTTCATCGAAGTTACGAAATCGAATCTGCATCTCGCGCCGCCAAATTGGACCCGGAAACAGACGATCTCAAATGGGGAGCGTTTCATTACTCCCGAACTTAAGGAGGTTGAGGCAAAGATTCTCGGAGCCGACGAGCGGAGCAAGGCGCTCGAGTACGAGCTATTTACACAAATCCGCGCCGAGGTGCTCGTCGAACTGCCTGCCCTCCAAGCGACCGCCTCCGCGATCGGAACGGTGGATGTGCTCTGCGGGTTGGCCGAGACGGCGCGCCTCTTCGGCTACTGCCGGCCCATTTTGTCGGAAAAGCTCGCTCTCAAAATCGCAGACGGACGCCACCCGGTCCTCGACCAAACTCTGGCCGAAGAGAAGTTCGTGCCCAATGACACCGTCCTGGATGGCGATGGCAATCGCTGCGCGATTCTTACTGGCCCGAACATGGCGGGCAAATCGACCTACATCCGGCAAGTCGCGCTGCTCGTTCTCATGGGTCAGATGGGATCGTGGGTTCCAGCGCGCCACGCCGAAATTGGCATTACCGACCGCATCTTTACGCGCGTGGGAGCGAATGACGATCTAGCCCGCGGCCAATCCACGTTCATGGTGGAAATGTGTGAGACCGCGAACATCGCGAATAATGCAACCGCGCGCTCCCTCATTATTCTCGACGAAATCGGGCGCGGCACGTCCACCTTCGACGGTCTTTCAATCGCTTGGAGCGTCGCGGAGTACCTGCACGATGTCGTGAAAGCGCGCACACTTTTCGCCACGCATTATCATGAGCTGACCGATCTGGCGCGAACCCGGAGCGGTGTGAAGAATTATAACGTCGCTGTGCGGGAGTGGAACGAGCAAATCATCTTTCTTCGAAAAATTGTGCCCGGCGGCGCGGACAAAAGTTATGGCATCCAGGTCGCAAGGCTGGCTGGGTTGCCACAGCAAATTATAGCGCGCGCAAAGGAGATCCTGAGCAACCTGGAACAGCACGAACTCACAGCCGAAGGCAAGCCGACGCTTGCCGAAAGTCCTCCGCTGACACCGCGCCCCGGCAAAAGGAAAGGGTCCAAGGCGAAAGGCGATCCGCGTCCGCAACTGTCGCTTTTTTGAACGGAGGGGCATGCCGCCTTCCGCCCGGCAAGCCTATAACTTCCACACCGTCTTTCCTGCGACGAGCGTTCGCACGGCCCGTCCGCGAAGCACCCTTCCATGAAAGGGAGTATTGCGGGAAAGCGAGAAGCTCTCCTCCCGATTCACTGTCCATTCCAATCCAGGATCGATGAGCGTGATGTCGGCGATTGCTCCTACTGTTAAGGTCCCGCAGGGCAATCCGAGCAGCTTTGCCGGGTTGCTCGTGTACAGTTCGATCAAGCGCGGGAGGTCGATCGCTTTCCGGCGATGCACTAGAATATCCGCGAACAGTCCAAACTCCGTCTCCAAGCCGAGGATCCCAAACGGCGCGAGATCGAATTCGACCTCCTTCTCGTACGAGCAATGCGGCGCATGATCGCTTGCCAGCACGGTGATCGTCCCATCCGCGATCCCCTCGATCAGGGCTTCGACGTCCGCTTGCGAGCGCAACGGCGGGTTCATCTTGTAATTGCTGTCGAAGCCGCGCACGGATTCGTCGGAAAGCGCGATGTGATGGGGGCAAACTTCACCCGTCAGCGGGACGCCACGCCCACGCGCTTCGCGCAGGATGCGCACGCTGCCAGCGCTGGAAAGATGCTGGCAATGGATCGGCGCATCGCACAACTCGGCCAGTTGCGCATTGCGCTGGACGATGATCTCCTCGCCGATGGAAGGCCAGCCTGGAAGGCCCAGCACCGTGGACCAATACCCTTCGTTGACAACCCCCTTGCCGACAAGGTTGTAATCCTGGCAATGGTCCATGGTGACGAGGCCAAACATCCGCGCGTACTCGAGCGCGCGCCGCATCAATTCATGATTCTGCACGCAATGTCCGTCGTCGGTTAGCGCCACGATCCCGGCTTTAAACATCGACCCGATCGGGGCCAGTTCCTCCCCCGCGATCCCTTTGGTGATCGCCCCTGCTGACAGCACATTCACGCATGCTTCCGCGCGGGCCTTTTCCTGCACCCACGCCACCACGCTGGGATTATCTATGGGCGGAGACGTGTTCGGCATGCAGACGAGCGTCGTGAATCCACCCGCCGCCGCCGCGCGCGCCCCGGTTGCGATCGTCTCCTTGGCGCTTTGGCCTGGCTCCCTCAAATGCACGTGGATATCAACTAACCCCGGTGCAATGACCAGGCCAGTGCAGTCGATCACTTCGACGCCACCCTGTTCGCGCTCATCGGAAGCGGGCGCTTTTTTAGAAGTTATGCGCCCGCCTTCCACCACGATATCGCCTATCTCGTCCCGGCCATTTCCCGGATCGATAATTCGGCCATTGCAAAGGAGAACCGTTCTTTCCATAGGGGGACAGCTTACGATTCAGGCCGGACGCTGCCGCAAAGGTAGAGCACGGCCATCCGGACGGCGAGGCCGTTTGTTACTTGTTCGAGTATCACGCTGGCTGCGGAATCCGCCACATCGCTGTCGATCTCCACCCCGCGATTCACCGGGCCCGGGTGCATGATAAGACACGCGGGCTTCAGCATGGACGCGCGCTTCTTCGTGAGGCCAAAGAAGGCGGTGTATTCACCGAGGCTTGGAAAGTACTCCTTGCGCTGCCGCTCATGTTGTATGCGCAGCAGGTTAATGACGTCAGCGCCGGGAAGCACCGATTCCAGGTCGTGCGTGACCCTCACGCCGAGCCGCTCGAACTCGCGGGAAACGAGGGTGCTCGGGCCGACCAAAGTAACATCCGCTCCGAGTTTTACGAGCGCATGGATGTTCGACCGCGCCACGCGGGAAAAAAGAATATCGCCGACGATGGCGACGCGGAGCCCCGCTATGGCCCCAAGTTTCTCGCGAATCGTAAAAGCATCCAATAGCGCCTGCGTCGGATGTTCGTGCGCGCCGTCGCCCGCGTTCACCACGCTGGCTCGAAGCCGCTCCGCCAGAAATTTCGATGCTCCGGCCGACGAGTGGCGGAGAACGATGATATCCGCGTGAAGCGCTTCCAGATTCCGCGCGGTATCCTTGAGCGTCTCTCCTTTTGTGAGACTCGAACTGGTCGCCGATATGTTCACCACATCCGCGCTCAGCCGGAAGGCCGCAAGCTCGAAGCTGGTGCGCGTGCGCGTGCTCGGCTCGACGAAAAAATTTATCAGCGTCTTTCCCCGAAGCGCGGGCACTTTTTTGATTTCGCGGGTGCCGACGGTTTTGAAAGCCGCCGCTGTGTCCAGGATCGTAGTGATCTCCTCCGCAGTCAGTTCCTGGATGCCGCACAAATCTTTCCGAGTCCACCCCGCGCCTGGGATCGTCTCCGACGGACTAAGGGAAGGGAGTCGGCTTGGCACGTTTGGTGGATTAGATCTTCTCCAGCCAGACAGAATCGGCGACGCCATCGATACACTCGAAGCGGACGAATGCTCTCTGATTGTAAGCCGTGGGAAGATTCTTTCCGACGTAGTCGGCGCGGATCGGCAATTCGCGATGACCCCGATCGATCAATGTCGCAAGCTGGATGCGAGCCGGTCTTCCAAAGGATGAGATCGCGTCCAGAGCCGCCCGGCAAGTCCGCCCCGAGTAGAGGACGTCGTCAGTCAGCACGATCGTGCGATCGGCAAGATCGGCGGGAAGATGCGTCGGCTGGATCGAAAAAATTTGCCGTCGGGTCCGGAGGTCGTCTCGATGCATTGAAACGTCGATGACACCCGTCTCGACGGGCGCTTTTTCGAAAGTCTCAATGTATGCCGCCAGCCTGCGGGCAATTTCAACTCCACGCGATGGAATGCCAACAAGCGCCAGCTTCGATATATCCGGGTTTCGTTCGACGATCTCGTGCGCAATCCGCTTGAGCGCACGTTCGATTGCATGGGCATCGAGCACGAGAGCGGAGCCTGGAGCCGGTGGGTTGGGCGTCATTCGGTACCTTTGCGGTCTCACGGACCTGCAATTAAAGGCAGCTCAATGCAACACGATCAAAATGCCAAGTCCAGCGGAAAAGGGGTAATTAGCGCGCCAATCCCCTACGGACGCAGCCACGGCATTTTGCACTTGGGAAAAGGCGCGTTTGCGTGCATAAAGCACACCCCTCCACACATGGGCGCCATCACCTACCTCCACGAACACCTCAAGCTGATTGACTCGGCTCTCGACACCTATTTACCCGCGGAAGAGACGCATCCCGCGACGATCCACAAAGCAATGCGCTATTCCGTTTTTGCCGGAGGGAAGCGGTTGCGACCCGCGCTGACTCTCGCGGCAGCCGAGTCCTGCGGCGGAGACTCGAAATGCGCCCTGCGCGCGGCTTGCGCGGTCGAATGCATCCATACCTACTCGCTCATCCATGACGATCTTCCATGCATGGACGACGACGATCTTCGCCGCGGTCGGCCAACCTCCCACAAAGTTTTCGGCGAGGGAATCGCCGTGCTCGCTGGCGATGCATTGCTCACGATCGCGTTCGAGATACTGGCCCGCGCACCTGTGAGTTCCCGTTACAATACCGCTGATCTGATTTCGGAGCTCGCGTCCGCTTCCGGCAGCCGCTGGCTGATTGCCGGCCAGGTGCTCGACCTGGAAAACGAGGGAAAGCAGATTGGCGGCGATGCACTGCAGTTTATTCACCAGGCGAAGACTGCGGCCCTTCTGACTTCGTCCATCCGGCTCGGCGCTATGAGCGCCAATGCGTCCGAATCCGAGCTGGCAAGCCTTACCCAATTTGGCCAGGCGCTCGGCCTCGCGTTCCAAATCATCGACGACATCCTCGATGTGACACAGACTACGGAGAAGCTCGGCAAGACTGCCGGCAAGGACGTGGCCGCCATCAAAGCGACGTACCCCGCCGTTTTTGGTCTCGACCGCTCGCGTGCGGAGGCGCATCGCCTTACAGCCGAGGCGCACGAAGCGCTGCGCCCATTCGACACCAGGGCTTCCCATCTTGCGGAGCTTGCGGATTACTTGCTTCAGCGCGAATATTGACCCGAATGACAGAGCCTGAAACCGGAAGTCCGAGGGAATTTTCACCGGTCGAATGACCGTTCGCGGACAACCGTTTTTCGCATCTAAAGTTCGTCTGTTTTCACACAACTTCAGCGCCATGCCACCGTGAGTTTCCCTCCGTCACATTGGCATCTCTATCGACGGGATGCGGACGACACGTATGGACCCGCTTCGATGGACGACTTGCGAGAGTGGGCTGCGAGCGCTCTGATCGCGCCGGACGACCTGCTCTCTGCCGATGGGGAGACGTGGGCCGCCGCGGAGACAGTGGCGGAACTTGAGATGCATTACCTCATCGAGCTTGCGCCCGGCATTCTCTATGGGCCGGTTACGGCGGGCGCAATTGGATCCCACCTCGATGCCGGCGATGCAAGCGGGTCCGATCGCGTTACAGACCGTCGGGACGGAAAGACCATCACAGCAGCGGCATTCGTCGCACTCGCGAAAGCGGAACGATCGCTTCCGAGGGCGGAATTCGCGGTGGTCCGAGCTGCGAATCCGCGCGATCGATTCGCTCGCCTAGCGCGACCTTCCTTTCGCGCCGCTGCGGCGGTATTCGTATGCGCCATTCTCGCATTTGCGTTCCTTTTCTACAAGGCCCGCGTGGCTCCGAGGAGCGCGCAAGCGCCGGAAAGTTCTGGCGCGCTTGACAAAAAGCGCGTCTCTCCCACACCGGCGTCGCCTCGCGCACTCGCGGTTGCGCCGATCATCGATTCGCCACCGCCCGCGCAACCGATGGATCCCGGCGCCGCCGAAATGCCACCACAAGCGATTGTGCCTGTGGAAACGCGCTTTGCCAGCCAATTTGCGGCGGCAATCGAAGCAGGCGCGGTCGCGTTCCCCGGCGAGACCGCAGCGCAAATCATACAGCGCGGACTGAATGATTTGCGGCGTTCGCACGGCGATCAGATGTCGATCGACGGATGCGCAATCGTCCTGACGCGGACTGCTTCCTCGCTCGGTGGGTTTCAAACATGGAGCGAACTGCTTTTCCTTCAACGCGAACATATGGAAGCCAACGCATTCCGGAACGAATGCTTGTCGGAAGCCGCAACGGTGATCGCTGCAATGCCCGCCAATTTCGACGCGGCCTATTGGAGCGGCTGGGTATGTCTGACGGGAGGCGATCCCGCCACGGCTCGGAATTGCTGGCTGCATGCGGAAGATCTCAGAACGGAGGCATCCGCAACCCTCCCGCTCGACGTTGCAATGGAAGTCGCATACTGGAACTTGGGAGAGCGTTCCGAAGCGACCGCGCGAGAGGCGCGCCGGCTGGAACTGGATGCCGGCCGCCGCGGCCCATCTGCGGAGCACCCATTTTGTTTCACGCAGAGCGCCGACGTGCAACGGACCGCAGGCCTGATTCATGCCGCAACGCTCCGGGAGTTTCCCGGACTGGCTGGCGACCAATCGTACCAATATGCCCGGGCAGCGCTTGGCAGGGGAGACATCGACCTGGCCCTCTCGCTGCTTGACGTGTGCGCCAAGCTTACGCTGCCCGATGGCGAATTGGCCGCGGTTCTGCAGGATCGGGCGACTGCGCTTTTGGAGAAGCAACGCGCGGAGGAAGCGGTGGCCGAATTCAGCGAATCCCTGCGGCTCGCTTCCGAAAACGCCGATGCCTATGTCGGAAGAGCGCGCGGATATAAAATGTTGCGCCTCTGGGATCTGGCAATCGCGGATCTGCGGAGCGCGCTCACCATCGCGCCGAATTCGACAAGGGCTCTCAATTCCCTCGCCTGGCTGCTTGCCACATGCCCGGATCCTTCCCACCGGAACGGCTCCGAAGCGCTGGCAGCCGCGCGGAAG
>JBBSFI010000003.1:0-130573 GCA_038238905.1 Chthoniobacterales bacterium
CGGCCACACTCTCGAGCGTCTTCCCACGGCAAGCCCGAGCTCCCCCGCGTGTGAACCAGGCGCCCCAATTCAGAGGCTCCCGGGCCAATGCACGATTGGCGGCTTCTTCCGCCTCTGGAAACTGCCGGGATCGGAGCAGCGCCGCCGCCCTCCCAGCGTCGTCGGTTTCACGCGCGAGGAGAAAGGCGAGCACCAGCGCGCCAACGCCACAAAAACGGGACAAAGCCGTTGCAAGTCGCGAGTCCGGCAAACCCGGCGTATCGCGGCGCGCGATCGCCATGACGAACAAACCCATGAGCGCGCTCCCGATCCGATGGCCTGGCACATCGATGCCGCTGTGCACCAGCGCGGCCACCGCAGCCGCGAACGCCGCACCGCGCAACGGCCGCTGCGAGCCGCGAGGCCACGGAAACGCTCCCCACAACACAGACACCGCCGCACCGAGCGCAAAAATCACACCCAACCATCCCGTTTCGCTTGCCAGCCATAGCCAATCGCTCTCCGGATGCAGTACGCTTTGCTGAATGACCGATGCCTCCCGATAGAAAGGAAACAGGGCGCGGAAATTACCGAGTCCTCCGCCGCACCACGGCAGATTGTGGATGAGCGATAGCGTGTCGCGCCAGATGGCGGCTCGGAACGCAACTTGGGAATCGGCGCCGCCGGCAAAGCGCGCCGCCGTGGCTCCCCCGGCGATGAGCACTGTCGCGCTCAAGACAAGCACCAGAGAAGCGCCGAGCGCCAGCGCTTTCCACGACCCCCGCTGCCATGCGATCAGCGCGGCCCGCACGGTGATCGCCCCTGCGAAAAGAAGGATCCCCCCCCGAGAGTAGTTTACCACCAAGGCGATGAAAACCACAGCAGCTCCTCCAAGCCATGCGACGGCTTGCCGCCATCCGCGCCGCATGGCATCCTCCGCGCATCCCAGCGCGAGCACGCCGCCGAGTGCGAAAACGTGGCCGGTGTGATTTCGGTTGGGAAATGGGCCGAATCCACGCTCGGATAACCAGCCCGGAGGCGAGAAATGCGCACGCCACGCGAGAAGTGAAGTCGCGGCAATAAGGACGATGCCCCCCGCCAGGAGGCGAGATGCAGCCCGGCGCGCCGCGGTATTCCGGGTGCGGTCCATCAGCCACGCCAACCAGCCGAGGCCAGCGAGGAGCCATACGAATGCCTCGGCGGAGAGATGCGGCTGGGGCGAGAGCGTGTCCGGGATGGGGATTCCTGCATGCCCCAGGCCGCGCCGCCACGGCTCTATCGCAAACCAGCGGGCGGGCAACCATGCGCAGGCGGAAAGAATGATCAAACCGGACGCACTGATCGCAAATCCGCGGCTCGGCCACCTGCGCGCCGGCGCCAGCAGCCAGAGAAGACCCAATCCAGCGAGCACTGCGGACTGCGCAGGCTGTGCGGTCGTCCCGCCCCAAGCGACTGCGAAGAGCGCCAAGAGTGCTGCCCAGCATGCCGGTCGCGTGGACGATCTGTCGTCCTGGGAAATCATACGGCGCTCGGCGGCGGTTTGAGCATTTGCCAGACCGTCCTCGAGATGATCCCGAGGTCCAGCGCCAGCGACCACTCCTCAAGATAGATCAAATCGGATTGTAGGCGCGCGGCAATATCTTTTGCGGTGCGCGCTTCTCCACGAAATCCCCGCACTTGGGCCAGTCCCGTAATTCCGGGTTTTATCAATGTTCGCAGATGATATGCGGCAATCGCCTCCGCAAACTGCCGGTTGTGCTCGATGAGGTGTGGCCGCGGGCCGACCACGCTCATCTCGCCATTAAGCACGTTCCAAAATTGCGGCATCTCATCCAGGCTGAAGCGGCGCAGCCAGCGTCCCGCCGGGAAAATGCGTGCATCGCCGGGCTGCGCTTGCAGGGCCTCATCCCGGTCGGCCGAATGCATCGTGCGAAACTTTAAAATCGTAAATGGGCGGTTCTGCAATCCCGCGCGCTCCTGCCAATGCCAGAGTGGACCCGGCGACTGCCGGCGATGCAAGAGCCATACCAGCACGATGAGCCACGGCAGAATGAATACGACCACAAAGCCCGCCAGTGCGAGATCCACCGAGCGCTTTAGCACCCGGTTGAACGGATTTTCCAGCGGCTCCTCCCGAAACGCGATCAGGTTTACGCCCTCATCGAAGACACACATGATGGGGTGGCGAATCTGTTCACCAAGATCGTTGACGATGAGGAGGCGAATGCCGCGTTGATGACACCGCTCCAACAACCAGCGCATGCGTTCCGGATCGCAAAGCTCGAGGAGAACCACCTGCGATATTCCCGCACGGTCGCATATTTCGTCGAGTTGCTCCACCGTTCCTAGAATAGGCGCAGCGCAATCCTCCGCTGGGGACGGCGCGAGCGTCACCAGTCCGGCGACGCGCAGCCCAAACTGCCGTTTGCGCTTCAACCAATAGTCCAGCAATCCGACGCGGGTCACCGGCCCCACGAGCAGTGTGGCCAGGTCGCGGTGCTCCGCAAAGAGCACTCTCGCGAAACGCAACGGCAGCGTCGCATTTGTCCATAAAAGCATCCCGTATAGCGAGACGGCGAAACTCGCGAGGAAAGTGCGCGAGATCGTGTGATCCTTTGCCAGAGTAAGAAATAGCAACAATGCGCCGAGCACAAATCCGAGCTGGCGGGAGGCAAGCGGCAACTGTCTCACGAGACTGCTGGCGTAGATCGGAGCGATCAGCTTGTCAGGCGTGCGCGTCAGCATCTCGATAGCCAGGCCGCCTACGGCAATTGCGCAATAAATGGCGTAGCGCTTCGCAAAGGCCGCCGTGCCAGGCAAAATCGAGAGGCTCAATGCCCCGAAAAGCAGCCAAAAAAGCACACAGGCTAATGCGGCTTGGGCGAAAGCGAGCAATCGGAGGAGACCGCGGGTGCGTTGGACAATCATGGGACGGTGAAAATGCGTGGCGGGAAACCTGACCCACGCTCAAACGGGGCCGCACGTTTGGACGCGTCTCGGAGCTGCGTCAAATGCTTGAGCTTTCACGCGCATGCTGTCACTTCTTCCCAAGGAACACGATTTCCTCCTTCCCATGAAATTCAGCTCTGCCTTTTTCGTTTGCATCTTTGCCTCGGTGGCCGCGCTTCTTGCTGCGGATTCGCCCCCAAAACCGAATATCATCATCATCCTCGCGGACGATCTGGGTTACGGAGACCTTGGGTGCTATGGCCACCCGAGCATTCGCACACCGAATTTGGATCGGATGGCATCGGAAGGGATGCGTTTTACCGATTTCTACTCTGCTGGAGAGGTTTGCACGCCGAGCCGGGCAGCGCTGCTTACCGGGCGCTATGCGATCCGGAGCGGCATGTGCGACGATAAATTCCGGGTGTTGCGGAGAAATTCGGCGGGCGGCTTGCCCGACACCGAGACCACGATCGCGCAGGCGCTCAAACCGGCGGGATATGCAACTGCAGCAATCGGGAAATGGCATCTCGGCGTCTGGTCCAACGTCCCTGCATATCATCCGCGGAAGCATGGGTTCGATTATTACCTGGGGCTGCCGCACTCCAACGATATGAACCCGACGCCGAAGGCGCCCCCCGGAGCGACGTCGCGGTTGGATCAGGATCCGGAATGGTGGGCCGCTCCGCTCTATCGCAACGAGGAATTGATCGAGCAGCCAGCAGATCAAACCACGCTCACACGCCGGTACACGGAAGAAGCGGTGAAATTCATCCACGAGCAAAAGACGGTGCCATTCTTCCTTTACCTGGCGCATACCTTTCCCCATGTGCCTCTCTTTGCATCGGGCGCGTTCGAAGGCAAAAGCGCGCGCGGGATTTACGGCGATGTCGTCGAAGAGGTGGATTGGAGCGTGGGGCAGGTGCTTGAGGCTCTGCGCAAGGAGGGGCTGGACAAGAATACACTCGTTTTTTTCACGAGCGACAATGGGCCGTGGCTCATTCAAGGACGTGCGGGCGGCTCGGCGGGTTTGTTGCGGGATGGAAAGGGGAGCACTTGGGAGGGCGGCATGCGGGAGCCTGGCATCGCTTGGTGGCCGGGAAAAGTGGCGGCTGGGCAAGTATGTCATTCGGTCGCCGCGACAATGGATCTGTTCACGACCAGCCTGAAGCTCGCAGAGGTGGAAGCTCCCGCCAACCGTGCCATCGATGGAGTGGACATTCGCCCATTGCTGTTTGGGACCGGCGAGGCGCCGAGGGATGCCTTTTTCTTCTATCGCGGGACGCGCCTGTTCGCAGTCCGCCAAGGTCAGTTTAAAGCGCATTATGCCACGCAGGCCGGATATGGCGGCGGCCCGGAAGGGGAGATGAAGCTGCACGATCCGCCGCTGCTATTCGATCTGGGATCCGATCCGGGCGAATCGTTTAACGTGGCTTCGAGTCATCCCGAGGTGCTCGCTGAAATGGCCAAAGCGGTCGAGCGTCACAAAGAGACGATTGTCGCGGCCAAGGATCAATTGGTCGAAACGATGGAGCCGCCGAAGCAGTAGGCCGGCGTTTTATTCGTCACTGCTGGCATTCTTGCTCTCGCCGATAAAAGCGCACACGCCCCGCTTCTTGGCGTCGCCGACGAATTCCCAGAAGTAAGCCGCTTCGGGTCGCCACTCGCGCTCCTTCGAGGCCGCGAGCGCCTGCGAAGTGTTCAGTCCGCTCCGGTAGAGCAGATCGAACGCTTCCTTGATCTCCCGGCGCTGTTCGCCGGTGAATCCGGCTCGCCTCATTCCTACCACGTTCAGACCGGCCACCGTGTTCACCTCCGCGCCTATGCAGTAAGGGGGCACATATTTCGAGTATCCGCTGATTCCCTGGGTCATTGCCAGCCGGCCGACGCGCATGTTTTGATGAAATACGCTGCCGCCCCCGATAAAGACACGCTCCTCGATCCGGGTGTAGCCGCCGAGCAGGGCATTATTGGCAATCACGACGTGGTCTCCGATCTCGGCATTGTGCGCGAGGTGGGCGCCGGCCATCAGATAGCAGCCATTTCCAACCACCGTCGCCGTTCCCTCTTTTGTGCCGCGATGGATCGTGCAGTGCTCACGGAACTTGTTTCCATCGCCAATCCGGACCTCGCTTCGGATGGATGGATCGAAAGCGAAGTCCTGCGGATCTCCGCCGATCACACAACCGTACCCCGCGAGATTGCCGGTTCCCATCGTGACGCGAGAGCATATGATCGCGTGCGACTGAATCACGCATCCATCGCCGAGGTGCGCCCCGCCTTCGATGACGGCGTATGGACCGACCTCGACGTTCTCGCCGAGTACGGCGCCTGAGTCTATGAGCGCCGTGGGGTGGATTTTCACGGCTTAGATTATTCCCGCCTCGCGGAAGGAGAAATACGGCTTGGCCCGTGAATCGTCGTGTGAGCCGACGATTACATGGTCGAGCATCTGGATCTGCATGAGCTTGGCCGCCTCGTTCAAGCGAATCGTGAGCCGGCGGTCGGCCTCACTGGGCGCCGGATCGCCCGAGGGGTGATTGTGCACCAGGATGAAGGCGAAGGCGGAGTGGGTCAGCACAGGCTGAAAGATTTCACGTGGGTGGGCGATGCTTTCGTTGAGGCTGCCGAGCGACACCTCATGCACCTTTATGAACTGGTAGCGCGTGTCGAGCAGGACCACGCGGAGCGATTCCTTTGCCAGTCCGCACATCTCCGCGCCCAGAAGTTCGTAGATCGCCTCCGGCGAATCCATCTTCTGCTTGGCAAGCCGCTCCCTTGCAAGGCGGTGCCCAAGCTCGAAGGCCGCCGCCAGGTGCGTCGCCTTCGCTGGGCCGATGCCGCGGATTGCCGTGAAATCGTGAAAGCTGTATCGGGCGAGGGAACCCAAAGATTGAGCATCCTTTAGCATCTGCTTGCTGAGCTCCATCACATTCGTTCCATTCACTCCCGTGCCGAGGAGCAGCGCGATCAGTTCATGATTGCTCAAGGCGCCGGCGCCGAGCGCTGCGAGCCGTTCGCGTGGCAGATCCTCTTCAGGATATTCGTTCAGGCGTCTGGAACTCACGATCGGTTATGATTAAAGCCTGCTTCGGAAGCGGTTGAAATCTCCGGACCCGCCCTACGCGTACGTTGCGATCATTCCGTCGAGCGTTTGGCAAAGGCCCATCAGCGCGTCACGGTGCTTGCCTTCTTGCACGGTCGCCAATTGCGCCATCCCTTCTCCGAGCATCTTGCGCCCGATCGCAACGGCCGATTTCACAGCGCCCGCGGAGATCGCGCGCTCCACGAGCCGCCCGAAATCGGCGTCATCGCCGTTGAGAATCACTTCCGAGATGTGATGGCGCTCGCTTCGGTCGCTCGCCTGGAGCAGATGGAGAATCGGCAGCGTAAGCTTCCCTTTCCGTAAATCGCTCCCGAGCGTCTTGCCGGCCTTTGCCTCCTCGCCGGCGAGATCCACCACATCGTCGTAGATCTGGTATGCAGTTCCCAGGCGCAGCCCGAAGAGCTTCATCGCGGTGATAATCTCGGGAGTCGCCGCATTTAGAAAGGCGCCTAATTCGGTGGCGACCGCAAAGAGGGCGCCTGTCTTCATCTCGATGATCTTATAGTAGTCCGGCACGCTCAGGCTGAGGTCGAAGCGGCGCTGCGTCTGTATGATTTCGCCCGCGCATACTTCGCTCGCCGCGTGAGCGATCCGCCTGCTGACTTCCGCGTTGGGAAATGAGGTGGAGAGTTTGAGCGCATGCGCAAAGAGGCAGTCGCCCAGCAGCACGGAGATCGCATTCCCCCATTTTGCATTCGCGGTCGGCTGGCTCCGGCGCTTTTCCGCCCCATCGAGGATGTCGTCGTGGACCAGCGTGGCGGCATGTATCATTTCGACTACCACCGCGAGGTCGAAGTGGCTCGGACCGATAAATCCGGTCGCCCCGCCGGAGAGAAGCGCCAGCGCGGGCCGGAGGCGTTTGCCGTGGCTTTCCACGGCGTAGGCGACGTATCCTTCCAGCGCCGGGTCGAACGCCTTGGCCTGCCCGCGGATCCGCTCTTCAACGGAGTAGAGTTGCGAATTGATCAGCTCAAAGGGCAGCTTGAGCGATTCTGTTTTGTCGGGCCGGGCATCGGGCTTTGTCGCTTGGTTCACGAGAATAGAGTCAGCGTAACGGAGTTTTCGCGCCGCTACAAGCATGCGCGGAATGGGTGGCTTTGAATGGTGCGGACGTGGATTGCGGACTCCATGCGCAAGGTTTCACACGAACTTTACATGGTGGCAAACTCTTGTGTTTGATTTGAGTTCCCGCGCCGATGATGCTCTCTCCGCTTTCAAGCCCAGAAACATGATTGCGCGCCCTACCTTCCTGCCTGCGTTTTTTCTTCTCGCCCTATCGACTTCTCAAATCCGCGCAGCCGATCCTGCGGCGCCATCGGATGGGGGAATCGCCTCCGTTTTGCAGCCGTTCGTGGATCGGCATGTCCTTGCTGGCGCCGTCGCACTCGTAGCCTCCAAAGACAAGATCCTCGACATCGAAACATCTGGCTTCTCCGACATCGCGGCTGGGAAGCCGATGCAAAGAGATTCCGTATTTTGGATTGCGTCCCAGAGCAAGCCCATGACCGCCACCGCCCTGATGATGCTCGTGGATGAGGGGAAGATGAATGTGGATGACCCCGTGGAGAAGTATTTGCCGGAGTTCCGCGGGCAATGGCTGGCCGTGTGGCAGGATAATGAGACGCAGTTGTTGAAGCATCCCGCCCACCCGATTACGGTTCGAAACATTCTCAGCCACACCGGTGGGCTGCCCTTCAGTTCACGGATCGAGCAGCCGACGCTGGACCTATTGCCGCTTCAGGAGCGCGTGCTCAGCTATGCCCTGTCTCCGCTTCAGTACCCGCCCGACACGAAATATCAATATTCGAATGCAGGCATCAACGCGGCAGGCCGGATTATCGAGGTGGTGAGTGGAATGCCGTACGAAGAATTCATGGACAAGCGTCTTTTCCAGCCGCTTGGCATGAAGGATACGACCTTCTGGCCAAATAAGGAGCAGATCGCGCGGCTCGCAAAATCGTATAAGCCCAACGCCGAGAAGACCGGACTCGATGAAACCACAGTAACGCAATTGCACTATCCTTTGGATGACCGTGTGCGCCAGGCAATGCCTGCCGGCGGACTCTTCTCAACCGCATCCGACACAGGACGTTTTTGCCAGATGATATTAAACGGAGGCGAACTCGATGGTCGTCGATATCTCTCGGAGGCGGCCGTGAAGCAGATGACAAGCAAACAGACGCCCGACAGCCTGAAGGACGGTTACGGATTTGGGTGGTCCACCGATGGTCGCACATTCGGCCATGGGGGCGCTTTCAGTACGAATATGACCATCGATCCGCAGCATGGACTTTTGCTCATCTACATGGTGCAGCACGCGGGTTTCCCGGGCGATGGGGGCGCTGCTCAGGGCGCGTTTTCAAACGCAGCGCATCAACGCTTCGACGCGAAATGAAGCCGGCTCGCCGGTCTTAAGCGCCAGCCGGGAGCGGAATCGTTTTACAGCAGAGCGGACGCGGAATAGAACCGCGTCCCGTCTTTTATGGATACACCTCAACGCATACTTCGAGTGGGGCTGCCTTCAGGCTCCCTGCAGGAGCCGACCTTTGCGCTTTTTGCCAAGGCTGGATTCACGATCTCCGGCGCAAGTCGTTCTTACAAGCCTCAGATCGACGATCCGGAGATGGTCGTAAGGCTGCTGCGGGCGCAGGAAATCTCGCGGTACGTGGAGCATGGATTTCTGGACTGTGGCCTTACGGGAAAAGATTGGATCGAAAATAACGGCTCGGATGTGGCCCGGCTCTGCGAGATGACCTTCTCCAAAGCCAGCGCCAAACCGACTCGCTGGGTAATCGCTGTTCCCGACGATTCGCCGATCCGCGCCTTGCGCGACTTGCAGGGAAAGGTGATCGCCACAGAGGCAGTGGAAATGACGCGCCGCTTCCTCGCCGCGAACGGCGTAACCGCGGCGGTTGAGTTCTCGTGGGGCGCCACGGAAGTAAAGGTTCCCGATCTCGTCGATGCGATCGTTGACGTCACCGAGACGGGATCCTCGCTGCGTGCAAACAACCTGCGCATCCTGGAAACCATCATGGAATCCTCGCCGCAATTCATCGCGAATCACAAAGCGCTCGATGATTCCTGGAAAAAGGAGAAGATTGAGCGGCTGGTCCTCCTTTTGAAGGGCGCATTTGCCGCGCGAGACAAGGTCGGTTTGAAGATGAATCTTCCAGAATCGAAACTGGCCGTATTGCTGAAAGCCTTGCCGGCGCTTCGGAATCCGACGATCGCGCACCTCGCAACGCCCGATTGGGTTGCCGTCGAGACGATCATCGATGAAAAGATTGTCCGCGAGATCATTCCTCAACTAAAGGCGCTAGGCGCCGAGGGAATCATCGAATATCCGCTCAATAAAGTGGTCTATTAGCGCGTTCTCGCCGGGCGTTCGCTGCCGACCGCGCGGAATACGGCAAACCACCCGTCTTTCTTTCCGCCACCGTAGTCCGGCTGCAGCGGCTTGAATCGCGGCACGGGATAAGTCAGCGTCGGAGCGCCGGGGTTCGATTTATCCGAGGTCGTGTTTTCCTCGCGTGCGGAGCCTGCGATGACGATCACTCCGCTCCTCGCGGCGACGCAATGGATTTCCGATCCTGGAAAGTAGCCGGCCTGCTTCATTTTAAAGTCGGAATCGAACACGGCCAGAAAGCCTCCGCCTTTATAGCCGCCCTCCGGCGCCTCGTACCAGGGATTTGCAGTCTTGAAGCCCGAGGCGCTTCCGCCCACGACGCATTGCAGCTCGCTGTCAGCGGCCGCTCCGTCGATCTGGAGACCGTTCGCGCGCGCCGGATTGAGCCACGCCGACATAAACGTTCCCTTTTGCAGCTTTCCCGTAAGCGCATCGGCGCGAAAGATCCCGCTGGTCATGCTGGCGCCCTTGAATCCGAATCCGGGGCTCGGTTGAAACACATCGGCGAGCACCGCAGGATCGAGCTTTTGGCCTGGGTCCAGCGGATCCCGCATAGCCACCGTGTTGCCGCCGTCTGCCCGCACGGCGATATAAATCGATTCGGAATCCCCGGGCGCGCAGAACATCCCGGTCGTGTCGGCCATCAGACCATTCCCGCCAAATTCCGCGCCGCATTCCTTTGTGGGATCGGGATTCCAGAGCGCCCAAACCTGTTTCCCGGCTCGATCGAACCCGTAGGCATACGGATCCTTGTACGGCTCGTGCCCGGTCCTTGTCATGCCGTACCCTGTGACCGCGCTCACACCACTTGCGCGCGATATCGCAACACCGCCCGGGCGATTGTCTCCATGCGATCCGAATTCCACATTCCACAGCGGCTCCTTTGCGCCCGCCTTGAAGCGTAATAAACGGCCCTTGTTCAGCACCACGAACTCTCCGTTCGAGTCTGCATCGAAATCGATGGCGTCCGGCAGGAAAATACTCCACACGGGCTTCGTGAAATCCGAAGGGAACGCGACGATGAACTTCCCGAGGCCCGTCGGGCCGCCGAAACTGATCGGCGCGGTGGCAGTTCCGAAAAGGTAGAAATTGCCGGTCTCGACGCAGACAATTTTGCGAATAGTGGCCACACCTAGCGGAAGCCGCCATGCCGCCTTCATCTTTTGACCATCCTCCGATAAGCGGAGAATGAAGCCTGTTGCGCCGACCCTGTCGCCTTTTCCTGGATCCTTCGATGTAGAAGGCGCCGATTCCCCCAACGCTTCGGCGCGGCCCATCTCAACCGCATTCACGCCCGCGGGCAAAGCGTTGGAATTGCCGACGAGAACAATCGATCCGTCTCCCGCGATGGCGGCGCTGGTGAATTCATCGTCTTCATTTCCGCCGAACCAGGAAGCCGCAACTAATTTAACCGGCCCAGTGTTCGCCGGTTCACTTGGAAGTTGAGCGAATGAAGCGGCATGCAAGCAAACGAGAAGGAGAGCGGGGAGAAGCGTGCGGACCATGGGAAAAGAAGAAGTGGGAGACTGAACGATAATCGCCTTTTATTGCGGCGAAAGCCCTCGATCGCATTTGGCTCAAAGCTGCCGCCGCCTGGCCGGCTGGAGCAACGAACTTGCCTGTTAACCCTGCCTCGTTTCGAAACTTGCGTTCTTCCTCCACATCGGGCTGTGGCTCAGCTTGGTAGAGCGCCCGCCTCAGGCGGGAGGCCCTGGGTTCAAATCCCTCCAGCCCGACCAATGCCGGGATTTCGGGGTTCGGACGCGGTTCGACCGCCTAGCGCTTGAGCGCAACGCTAAATTCGCCGGAGGCGCAAGCAGCAGAGCAGATGGGTGATGGCCGATAATCCCGCCCGCCCGCCCACCCTAATCTCCTCAGAGATAGGGGCTCATGCAGGAAATCCCACACGGCCTTTTGAGGGCGGTAAACCCGGTGAATTCTTCCCGAAAAAATGCCCCATTTTGGAAAAAAGCCCGATGCCGCACCTTTGTGAGTCTTCGTCTCGGCGCGAACCTCGGCAAGGATCTGCTGGAACCTAACGTGGCGCGGCCACGTGGACGGTGGCCGGGGTTGAGATGCCGCCGGCATTGACCGCCGTGACCTGGTAAGAGTAATCGGTGCTAACATCGAGGCCTTTGACTTTGGCGCCTTTGTCTGTGTTGCCCCTGTCAGTGTAAATGGTCTCGACCAGCGTGGTTAGGAAATTGGCGGGCCAGGTAAACGCAGAGTCAACCGCGGTGGAACGGTAGATGACATAGCCGGTGGCGCCCGGTACGGGCGACCAAGTGAGCGTGATGACGCTGCCATCCCGCGTCTTTTCCCAACTGCCGGTGAGATCCGCCGGGGCTGCGGTCGGCGGCGGCGGCAACGGCACGGCGGTCACCGCATCGGAAGCGGCGCTCGTTCCAGCAGCATTCGTCGCGGTAATGTGATAGCTGTAAATGCGTCCGTCGGTAGGCGAAGGGTCGGTGAAGCTTGTGCCAGCCGTTTCATCCAGAAGAATGGTTCGCAGCGGATCGACGCCGCCCACGCCGTCGATGTGCATCGTCGTGCGCCACACGTTGTAATAGTTGGCGCCGGGCGCCACGCTCCAGGTTAGAGCTACTTCATGATGACCAGAGTGGGCGACCGTCAGCTTCATCGGTGCTTGCGAAGCGTTCACTGGGAGTTTTGTGGACGGCGTCGCGACTGCGCTCGGTATTGAGTCAGCACTGTGCCCGTCGGCATTTACCGACTGCACGGAGTAAAAATACTGCGTGTCGTTGGCTGCGGTCGTGTCGGTGAAGGTTGTCCGGCTCTGGCCGCTGCCGCACACGGGACCGATGTGCCCGCTGGCAATCGGCGTGTAGCCGGAATCGCGTTTGGTGGAGCGGAGGATGTTGTAACTCATCGCTCCCGGCATCGCCGGCCAGGTGACCAGCACACGATTGTTTCCTTCATGCGCCATCACCTCCGCAGGCGCGGGAGGGACGTAACCGGGCAACTCCAGCCGTAGATAGTCGACCATGAGAAACGACACCATTTTCCGCGAATCCATAGTGAGCGCGATCGTATTTTTCCCGGCGCGCAGCAAGTCTGCCGAGAAGGCAATACGCTCGTCGGAAAACGGGCCGTGGTCGCTGAAATGGATGCTGCTGGTGTCGGAGTACGCGGGTGCGAACCCGGCCGGAGCCACTGCGTTCGGCGTGCCGGTCACGCCCGCGGCAACGCCGAGGTTAGTGCCATTCACACTGACGACCACTTTGTCTCCATCATTGCCGGCGAGCGCGATATAAATAGACGCCATCGTTCCGCTCTCCGCCGCCTTCGCTAGATCGAAGATGATCGTGCCTGTACAGGACTGATAATTCCCCATCCCATCGGCCGTCGCGGGCAGCACATAATTCCAGTCCTTCGTCCACTGGCTCTTGCCGACGACGTAGTTCATGCCATTCGGGAAATCCAAAGGGAACTCCATTTGCCCACCCCACACTGGAGTGGGAAAGCCGAGCTTCGGAGGCGTGCCGGGCGCCCAGTAGTCCTCGCCGTGCCGGAACTCATCCGACTTCCGGTTCGGCGTTCCCAATTCAAACACCGTGCCGCCCTTGCGAACCGGCGTCCACTCGATCGTGCCGAGATCCTCGGTTTCCCCCGCCTTGACCCTGACGGTGAATTCCTTCACAGGGAGATCGCATTCAAAGGGCGGCTGTCCGCCTTCAAGTTTCTGCGAAAGGAAAGTCCCCGCAGCGCCCGGTCCAAACGCCCACAGCAAATATTTTTCACCCGCGCGAACGTGCGGTATGGTGAAGATTCCGTCCGCATCCGTCTTTACCCACCACTGATAGGTCTTCGACCACTTCTGAAAGTCGTAGAAGCCCTTGTAAGTCTGCGGCTGCTGCTGCAGGCCAACCCACAGGCCCGCCACGGATGCATTCGGACTGCCTCTGTCGTTGATCACAATCTTCCCCTTCACCACGCCTCGCCCGGAGGCGGGAACGAAGTGCTGATCTTTGAACCACTCATACGGCCACGCCTTCGCTTCCGCCTGGGCTTGTGCCTGCGCGTCATTGAAGAGCATGTGAGCCGCCTGCTTCCCGTCCTTCACGGATGCGGCTACACTGTTCAAGTACGTGAACCACGGGCCGCAAGTTTTCGTCCACACCTCTCCGTTGTCCATGTAGCCATCTGATCCCATGCCGACTTCCCCGGTCAGGATGGAGTTGTTGAGTTCGCTGTAGGGATACACCGACACGTCCCGTTTCAGTGGGCCGCCGTTGCTGAACTCCATCGTCGTCATCATCCAGCGGCCAACGTTCAGTCCACTCTGGCCGATACTGCTCCATCCCCACGCACGCAAGTCTGAGTGATCCTGACCATAAATGAACTTGTCCGCGTAATTTCCCGCCTGCGTGCCATCGAGACAGACCGTAATTTCGTGCGGTGAGTCTGGCACTTTAACCCCAGTCTTCGTCGGGACACCGATAAACCAATTCCTCGTATCGTCCGCGCTTAGCCAATTGAACGCTGGCGGAACGCGGGTGACAACCCCCCACGCGCCGACCTCGAATTGTTCATCCTGTTTGCGATGTGTCATCGTAGCTGTGGAGTAAAAACCTGGTGAGCCGCGCAGCATGGAAAAATGGATTTCCATCACGCCATTCTTCTCCGTGCTGCTGAGCAACTTCACGTCGGCAAGGTTGCCGCCATTGCTGGCCGGGTCCGCCGGTAGCGAGTATTCAAAGACACCATTCCCCAAGCTGAATCCACCATAGTAATACTGGCCCTTGCCGTTAAGGGTTTCGCAGGTCTTCACACTGCCGTCATTGTTATAGGTATAAGTCACCGAATTGAGCCGGCCGGTCATCTTGACGATGACGATGGAGGCGATCCCATTGGCCATCGTCACCGTGTCGTCGCCGTTGTCCTTCACGGTTACGTTTGGCCCGGGACCGTTGACACCGCCGGCAGCATTGGCGGCGGCCGACTCGGGGCTGAATGAGATGGCGATGGCCAGCATCGCGAGAATTAGGACGTTCGCTTTTCGACGTGGAGAATAGGTTTTCATTTTTCCAAGGATTAAATTGGATCCTGTGTTGCATTATACGGGATCCGCGAATTCCTGCCAATGGCCCCAACGATTCCCGCGGGCTGATTTTGGGTGGCATTGCGACCAATGTGGACACGTACAGCACCCCGGCGACGAAAGGCTCGCGTCGCAAACTGATAATGATGAGGCGATTCCAGTCGGAATGCCGCTTTTTCGTCCGGGACGAGGAGGCCTGGGTTCGACTGCGATGCGCGAAGGCGCAAATCCTGAATCGGCCGGAGGCGCAATTCGCATAGACTTATGGAATGTGGAGTCAACCCCGCCAGCCTGACCACTTTTTTGCGGAGACAATGCATGTAACCTCGGGCTTGTCTGAAGCGTCTTTCTCGTGGACGCTCCCAGCCACCTCGATCTCATGCTTCCATCATTCCTCGGAAAAGCTCCTGCTCGGCGCGTGCGCGCCTTGCGCACCTGGCCTTGTTTGATTTTTGGCGCCGCCGTTTTGTCGCTCCAAGCTTGCGAAGCTCAGGCGCGGCTCGGTGATACCCAAGCTCAGTGCGAGATGCGATACGGTGCGTCGGCTGCGGGAATTGTCGGTAATGATGAGAAGCCGTTGCTCGCTGGCGCCAAGGAGGCTGCGTACAATTTCCAAGGGTGGAGGATTCGAGTCGCATTCGTGAACGGCGCCGCCATTCGCGAGGAATATGCGAAGATACCTGACGCCGCTGGACTGAAGCCGCTCAGCGATGCGGAGCTTCAGGCGGTGCTCGCAGCGGAAAAGGGAGCGTACATGTGGCGCGAAGCGAAGCCGCGGCTCGGCAATGCCGGTCTCAACGCCTTGAAAACGGCGCTCGAAGGGCGCACATGGGAGCGAAGCGACCGGGCAACAGCCAAATTCAAGCTCAACCTCGTGCTCGTAATCGAGACCCACGACGCGGAGCTTGTCGAAAAGAAATTGGCCAAGGATCCCTCGAAAGCGGACCCCGCCGCTGGCGCCGTGCTTCCGAAGTTTTAGCCGTTGTTACCGCCACCCGAGCGTGACGCACGGCTGCCGGCCATGGCCTCGACAAAATGCCGAGGCATGGCGGCAGGAGGCGCGGCCTGACTATGCGTGGCCGTGGCTCGCAATATAGCGGACCAAATCGACGCAGCGATTGGAATATCCCCATTCGTTGTCGTACCAGCTAATCAGCTTAAAGAAATCAGCCGACAGGCCGATTCCCGATCCAGCGTCAAAGATGGAGGAGCGTGGGTCGTGAATGAAATCCGAAGAGACCACCTCATCGGTCGTGTAACCGAGATAACCCTTCATGTAGGTCTCGCTCGCGCGTTTCATCGCTGCGCAGATCTCTGCATACGAAGTCTGCTTCTCGGTTTTCACGGTCAAATCGACCACCGAAACCGTCGGAGTCGGCACACGGAACGACATGCCGGTGATTTTTCCTTTCACCTCCGGAATGGCAAGCCCCACCGCTTTCGCGGCGCCGGTTGCGCTCGGGATGATATTGATTGCCGCCGAACGTCCGCCCTTCCAGTCCTTCTTGGATGGGCCGTCCACCGTCTTCTGAGTCGCCGTGTACGAGTGCACGGTGGTCATCAAGCCCTCCTTCACTCCGAAGCCTTCTTTCAAAAGGACATGCACGATCGGCGCGAGGCAGTTCGTCGTGCAACTCGCGTTCGATATGATGTGGTGCTTGGAAGCGTCGTACTTCTCGTGATTCACGCCCATTACAAGCGTGATGTCCTCGTTCTTCGCAGGGGCGGAGATGATCACTTTCTTGGCGCCTGCCTGGAGGTGGCCTTTCGCTTTTTCGGCTTCGGTGAATAATCCGGTCGATTCGATGACGATATCCACGCCGAGCGCCTTCCATGGCAGGGCGGCGGGGCCTTCCTTCACCGCAAGGCAATGGATCTTGTGGCCATCGACGATCAGCACGTCGTCTTCTGCCACTTCCGGGCTGGATTTGGCGCTCTCCACGGTCCCGGGGTAGCGGCCCTGCGTGGAGTCGTATTTTACGAGATAAGCAAGGTTATCCGCAGGAACGAGGTCGTTGACCGCGACGACGTCAATTTCTTTTCCGAGAAGCCCCTGATCGCAGATTGCGCGAAAGACGAGACGCCCAATGCGTCCGAAGCCGTTGATGCCGAGTTTGATAGCCATGGTATTTTGTATGTATGCGAACGAAGCCGGGAACTAAACCGGCAGAGGCGGGAAGCGTCAACGGACGAGTTCAGGGAAAGTGCGGGAGTCTGCTAAGACCACGACCGAATCCGTGTGCAGGATACCGGTTCAAGCGTTTGACATCCCGGCCGAACGGGGGCACTTTCACGCCGCTTTGCGGCAGCAGCGTATGCGCTTGAAACAAAGTCTCTTCCACTTCGTCGTTATACTGGGCCTGGCATGCGGCGCCCGTGCGGAAGAGAAGTCGCTTTACGATCCGTCGCACGCGACGAGGCCCACGCCAGGCTTGCGGAACATTTTCGGGCCAAAATCTGGAGGAATCCAATACGATTCCCGCATGATCCACGCGGCGGAGATTGCCCAGTTGCGCGCCAAACCGCATATGACGTGGTACTGCTGGCGTTACGTAAAGGACGCCCTTTTGGCGGCGGGCCTGGTCGCCACCCGGCCGACTACTCCATGGGCGAAGAACGCGGGCCAGGAGCTGTGCTCGAAATTTGGGTTTGTGCGCCTGCGGATAGACGATCCTCGCAAGGCGCCCGTGGGAGCCGTCGTTGTCTACGGGGGGCCCGATGCGGGGCACGTCGAGCTGCGCACGGCTCACGGATTTGTGAGCGATTTTATCTCGCCCTCTCCGTATCCCCGGCCGCTCGTCGGGGTGTTTGTTAAACCGTCATAGTTGCCGGCTTTGCGAAGGATCGGGCGGCGAGTTCTTCCATGGCCCGCCGGTGCGGTGAAGGCATGGCCACTGCCGAACGCTTGCTCCGGTTGAACCACGATTGATTGAGATCGAGGCGGTTTGGCGCGGCCTGCCGATGCACCCGCAACGTGACCCGGTGGTGCGTGAATGTATATTTCGTCTCAAGGATCGGGAGGCCGGACGGAGCGCCTTTCAGCGGGGGCAGCTTCCAGAGCCCGCCGAGACGCCGCTCGCGCTGGAGTTCCAGCACCACTTTATCATTCCTCACAATCCACGCGCAGTCTTCGATTGCGCGAACGGTTTTCGGTCGTGGCCTTTTGACCGGGAGCGAACCCGGATCGCCTGCCGCGCAATACGCTTGCACCGGACAAATCCCGCACTTCGGCGCCCGGGCGATGCAAACGAGGGCGCCGAGTTCCATGAGAGAGGAGTTGTGAAGCCGGCCGCCGCTTCCAGCCGGCAAGAGCAGGGTTGCAAACACTCGCAGGCGGGCCTTGCCGGCCGCTGTGTCGATCGGATCCCGCAGGTTCATCAGCCGCGCCAGCACTCGGGCGATGTTGGCATCCACCGCCGCCGCCGGTTCATCGAACGCAAAGCTCGCAATGGCCCCGCACGTATATTCGCCGACCCCCGGCAGAAGGCCGGCGTCGAGTCCGCACGTAAGTTTCCCCGAGAAATTCGCAACGACATACTGCGCCGCCTTGTGCAAATTCCGCGCGCGCGCATAGTAGCCGAGGCCCTGCCAGGCGTGGAGCACGTCGGCCTCTTTTGCCGCTGCGAGAGAGGGGAATGTGGGGAACCTTGCGAGCCATCGCAAATAGTACGGTATCACCGTGATGACCTGCGTTTGCTGAAGCATCGCTTCGGAAACGAGGATCGCGTATGGATCGTGCGTGCGCCGCCAGGGCAAGTCGCGCCCATTTATCTTAAACCATTTGGACAACTCACCGCGAAACGCCGCGCGCCGGTTTTCTTGAGCAACGAGCGATTGGGATGCTTTGGCTTTGCCGGACACGAGGAATCGCAGCAAGATGCTCGGCCAGAGCCATGCCGACAAGCCCGCAGCTTCCGCAAAAGACCCTTTTTACGACACCGCTTTCGGCAGAGCAGGCTTCCGCGCTTCAGCGTGTCCTCAAGGAGCGCGGCTGGCACTTCGAAGCGCGCCCGTACACTCTTTACTTCGCGCAGAGGGATAAGCTCACGGCTGCCGTGTACGAGAAAGGGCCGAAACTTGTGCTCCAGGGAAAAGGGACGGAAGATTTCGTGCATTTCATCCTTGAACCGGAGATCCTTGGCGAAGCGAAGCTCGGCTACGAAGAGGTAACCAATCCCGAGATGTACGCTCCGCACTTCGGTCTGGATGAGAGTGGAAAAGGGGACTTCTTCGGCCCATTGGTGATCGCCGGGGTTTTTACGGACGGAGCGATCACGCGCGAGTTTCACGCCGCCGGCATCCAGGACTCCAAACGCATCGGCTCGGATGCGAAGATCCGCCAGCTCGCCGGGATGATCCTCCGTACACGGGGAGTCGTTTCCAGTGTGGTTGCGATTGGTCCGGAGCGGTACAACGCGCTGTACGAGAAATTTGGCAATCTGAACCGTCTTCTTGCGTGGGGGCATGCGCGTGTGATCGAAAATCTTCTGGAACTCAGGCCAGACTGCCCCCGCGCCTTGAGCGATCAATTCGCAAATCCGCGGCTCATCAAAACAGCGTTGATGCAGAAGGGGCAGGAGATCGAATTGGAACAGCGAACGAAAGCCGAAAGCGACCTGGCGGTAGCGGCTGCTTCGATCCTTGCGAGGGAGCGATTTATCGATTGGCTGCGGGACGCCGGCAAGACTTACGACTGCGAGATACCCCGGGGCGCATCCGCGGCGGTTAAAAATTGCGCTGCCAGGCTGATCGGTTTGCACGGGCCTGAGATCCTCTTCAAAGTTGCCAAGACCCATTTCAAGACGGCGGCCGAGGTGGCGCCCGCACATTTCGCAAAACGCGGCTTGCCGCAGGGCGGTGAGGCAGCTTAATCGCTATCCGATGGAAACATTGACGAAGCGGGAACTCGTCGTTCAAGTGAGCAACGAAACGGGCCTTTCGCAGATCCAAGTGACCGATGTCATCCAACGGACGCTGGACGCAATGATCGAGGCGCTTGCGCGAGGAGACGCGGTGGAAATTCGCAACTTCGGGGTCTTCGAGGTGCGACTCTCGAAGCCGCGGATCGGGCGCAATCCCAGCCGTCCGGGGACCGATCGGCTCATTCCTCCTCAAGCCGTCGTGAAATTTCGGCCCGGCAAGACCATGAAGCAGCGGGTGGGCGACCTTAGGAAGGCGCTTGAGCGCCAGGAACAGCGCAAGGTCTCATAGACCCCGCCACGCGGCCGGGGCCGTCCTTGCCTTTCGGCGTCCCTTTTGCCTCCGTCGATCCCGCTGGCGCATCGCCAGCCAATTCGGTATAAGACGCTTTATGGGCAAGCTTTTACCAATCGCATCGCTCGTCGTGATCGCGGGTCTTTGCACCGCTGTCGCAATCGAGACCCAAAGTTTATTTCGCCTTAAAGCGGAGATCGCCCGCCTGCGCGAGCAAATCGCCGGAACGCAGCACGCCACGAGGGCTGCTCAGCAGGAAGCCGCAAGCTTGCGGGAGAAGACCGACACGTTTCGCGCTGAGTCCGAAGAGTTGCGCAAGCAAATCGGCGGCGTCCCAGCCGGAGCCGTCGCATCCGAGGAGGGCGCGAAATCCGGCCAGGAGGGGTTCATGAAAAACCTCAGTAAAATGTTCTCCGATCCCGATATGAAAAAGGCTATGCGGGGCCAGCAAGCGATGGCTGCGCGCATGATGTACGGCGATTTCATCAAACAGGCAAAGCTCGCGCCGCCTGACGCGGATAAGCTGATGGATCTGCTTGCCGACAGGCAGATGGATGCGGCAGGGAAGGGGATGGAACTCATGGCCGGCCAGAGTGCTGGCAAGGCCGAAGCCGCATCCAAGGAGATTCAAGATTCGCACGCCGCCTACGACGAGCAGTTGAAGAATTTGCTGGGCGAATCGGGATTCAAGCAATTGGAGGATTACGACAAGTCGCTTGGGGATCGAATGATGCTGCAGCAGTATCAAGCCCAGTTCGCCGCGAGCGGACAGCCATTGGAAGATTCGCAAAGGGATGGGCTTTTGAAAATTATGGCCGAGGAGCGGGCCAAAGTGCCAGCCACCGCTTTCGATCCGGGAAATACGGACCCTGCCGCGCAATTCAAGGCTTTGCAATCCGACCAGGCAATGCACGATCTCCTCGCGCATCAAACCGAGATCAATGAGCGTGTTCTTGCCCGCGCAGGCAGCGTGCTTTCCGCCGATCAAGTTGCAGCCTTCCAGAAGATCCAGTCCCAGATGGCTCAAATGCAGGAGGCGGGCATAAAGATGTCGCGCTCCATGTTCCAGTAATGACCAAGACGGAAATCATTCCGCGCCTGCTAAGCCCGGGCGTCATTGCGATTCTGCGGGTGAAAACGTCCGAGAACCTCGTGTCAGTCGCCAGCGCGCTCGCCGAAGGCGGCATAACTGCTATCGAAGTGACGATGACGACTCCGGACGCGCTCCGGGTGATAACCGACGTCAGCGCCAAACTCGGCGGCCAGGTGCTCATGGGAGTTGGAACCGTCCTCGATCCGGAAACGTGCCGCGCGGCGATCCTGGCGGGAGCGGAATTTGTGGTCACTCCCGTCACGAAATCGGAGGTTATCCGGCTGGCGAATCGCTATGGCAAACCGATTATTAGCGGCGCGTTTACCCCCACGGAAGCTTTGCACGGATACGAATTGGGGGCTGATTTCATAAAGCTCTTCCCGTCGAACTTGGTCGGGCCTGACTATATCAAAGCGATGCTTGCGCCGCTTCCCATGCTGCAAATTATCCCGACCGGCGGTGTTACCCCCGAAAATGCGGCGGAATTCATCCATGCGGGGTGCGTCGCGATCGGAGCCGGCTCCACGCTCGTTGACCCAGCGGCGATCGATCGCCGGGATTATGCGGCGATCACCGCGCGCGCCCGTCAATTTGTGGCGGCGATGGCCTCCGCGCGGCGCCAATAGGTTAAATGGGTTCGATGCTCGTAAGTCCCGTCGAAATCGTGACGGCGCGAGCGAGCGGCATCCGTTTCAGTTCGTGCCCGGCTCCCCACGAGTCGGAGTAAAGGATCTCCTGGGTCTTGTCGTTGTAGCCGATAATGAGACGCATGTGGCCGCCGCCGGTCTGCGGCACGCCCTTTTCCGGGAAAAGCAAGACCACCGACCAAACTAGCGGAATTCCTTGGTCGATATGGGCCTGCACTGCATGCTCGAAACGCGTAAGCTCCGACTTGTTTCTCGTCTTCGCATCCATCAATACCTCCGGCTTCATAGCCTCATACATTCCGACTACGTCGAAGACGCGGGAGTTGCTCGGAAGCGGTGTCTCGCCAGCCTTCTTCGCGGAACGATTGTACTCGCTGATAAGGCCCGTCAATTGCCGGATATCCTGTTGTTCGATCGGATGCACGCGCACACGCAGGCGCGCACTGAGTTTCTTCAGAGCGTCGAACATTGCGTCCGCGCTCGTGCCGCCCGTTGTCTGAGTATTGGCAATCTGAGCCAGCTCGTTCTCATCCACAGGGACGCCATAGTAGCGCATGACGCGCTCCGTGCAGGCGACCGCGCAGTACCCTTTCTGGCCCTGGTCCACCATCGGCACGTCGGCGATATAGACATCGCCCGAATTCGCGTCGCGCTTCACATGAGTGAGACCGCTAAATTTTGACTGAGCCGTGCTGGACGCCGACGCGAGCAGACTCACCGCCTTCTGCGGCGGCGTAACCGTCAAGCGCACAAACTCGGCGCGGAATGGAATCTTGCGGCTCTTCACCTCCTTGGTGAATGAGTACTCGAGCAGATATTGAGCGCCTGGGGTTTGCCATACGAGCCCCTCCGCATGGACGGCATCGCCCGCTTCCTTTCCCCGCGCGACGAACTTTACCTTCGTCGATGCGTTGAGCGCGTCGATAGCGCCGTGAAGAAGCTGCTCGAATTTATCCTTATCGATGTCGCCGGCGTCTCCGCGGGCGTAGATCTCGGCGCCGATCAGCGCCAGCTTGCCGCCTTCGAAGCGGGCGATGGATTCCAGAATGGGCAGATTAAAAAGCGTGATCTCGGAGTTTGCAGCTCGCGCCGAGTCATGCGCGCTGGAGGTCCAGACGTAGGGGCGCCCGTCGACGACGCCAAGAAATTCATCCTGCTTTAAGGACCAAAGGTCCGTGCGTAGCACCAGCGTATCCAGCGAAGCGGAAAAAGCCCTGCACGAGAGTAAAAGGGACAGAAAAAGAGTAAGGCGTCGCATAACGGGGGAATCCCGCGTTAATAACGCACATGCGTGGGAAAATGAAAGGCGCTGGGCGATCGGCGCCGTGGCGAACTTCAGATTACTTCGCGGCGAATTGCACGGATCGGAGGCGCATAGTTCCCGCCGAATTGTTCGCGGGATCGAGTCGCAGTTGCACGATGCCTCCGGTGTACGCTGGGCTCCCGGCAAGTTGAATCCGGTATTGGCGAAACTTGCCATCGCCGAAAACCGGAAACAGCATCGACCGCTCCTCCGCGAACTGCGGCGCCGTTACGGGGGCCCAAAAGACTTGGGCCTCCGCTTCCATTGTCGAGAAAGCAGCATCGATGATTACCGTTTGCGCCTCTTCCGCGCGCATGAAAAAGACCGGGCTGATCACCTGTGGATCACCCTTCTCGAAGCGGATATTCAGCTCGCCGGCGATCGGCCATCCCGCGTCGTTTGCCTCGTGGTAGTGCCACCCCATTGCGGTCCTTTTGAAAACTCCATGCGGGAAGGCCCGCTTTGTGGAGGACGCCCGCCTCCGCGCGGATCTCATCCACCGTTCCCAATATCAAACTATATTCGTAATCATGGACGATGTCTGCGTCGAGAATCTCGTCTCGAACCGGCGCGAGATACCCGCATGCTGCCGCTTTCGCGCCCCCGTGACCTGGCTCGCCTGAGAATCCGCCAATAAAGCGGGGAGAATCGGCGTTCCACACCCCGAGGCCCCAGCCGGTGTCATCCACAAGCGCCGACCAATCTTCCGTTGCGATCCAAGCCGGTCTCCATCGCGGTGGCGGCGCTCCGGGGAGCTGCGTGACTGCCTCCGCGCGATAAGGATGCTCGCCGATATAACTTACGATGTGAGAAAATGGCCCGTTTGTGTACACCGCAGGCATCTCCTGTGTCCGTGCGGGATATTGAGTGTGGTCCGCGCGGTGATTCGTCAGCCGCGCCCTGACGGCAACTCGCGCGCCGTGCAATTCCACCCAGCTTTCGAAAGTGCACTCTGCTGGCACATCGTTCAGAGGCCATTGCATCGGCGCGCACTTTACATACATGCCTTTCCCCTCATTCTTAAAATCCACGACCTTCGATTGATGGCCAAAAGCGTCCCCCGCCTGGACCGGATTCCAGCCAAGTCCAATCCAGTCCGGCGCCACCGCCTTCCCTGCGGGTACGAAAGGGACGGGGCCGCTATAATATGACATTTGCACCTGCCGGCCCCAATCGTACGAGTTGATTACATTTCGATCGTCTCCGGATTTTGAGAGCCAGGTAATCGCGCCGCCGAGATTCAGGTCAATCCCCAACCGGACCGCTCCGTTGTCCAGGTACTGCATGCGAGGTTCGTGAGCCCGCTGCGCGAAGGCGCTGGCGTTTAGGAGGAGCAGACAGATCGCGACCCGCCATACTTGAGATGATTTCCCGCGGGCCAATGGATGACGCATCAGTGGACAGAGCTTCATCACCTTATTGCGGCAGTGGAGGGAGGGGAGACAAAGCGGAACAGAATTGCGTGCATCCGTCGAAAAGGACGATAACACGCTTGCCCGCGTACACCCACTTGCCAGCGAGCAGGATGTTTTCGCCGGGATCTTTCAGCGTATGTCCGGCGCCGTAGTAGAAGTAGTTCACGTTGTGCGTTTCAGGTGGATCGGGATGGGTGATTAGTCTCCGGTCGGCGCAATAGTTGGGCACGACGTCTTCTAGCTTGTCAGGGAATTTGCCGTCGTAGTCGTAAGCGTAAAAGCGGAGCGCAGTGTGCAGTCCACAAGCTAGAGCCCACTGCTTGTCGGCATCTCCTTCTACTCGGAGATAGATTCATCCCACGGTCGCAACCGCGTCGACGGACCCAGCGGCCAAGAGACAAGCCAGGATGATTCTGAAAATCTTCATGATGTGCGTCCGAAGAGAATGCCTCACGCATTGCGCTTCAAGGCAACGGTAAACTGGCGCCGCATTTCGCTTTCATTCCGCCACGAAAGGGGTAGGAGCTTCTTTCCGATGAGCAACATCGTCCCCATACGGCACAACGCATCTCCGCTTCAAATGGCGCGGCTGGGGTTTCTTGCGATCCTCGGTTTGATTATTCTCTCCGCGCTTTTCTCCTGCTTTACGACGATCCCTGCCGATTCGGTCGGCGTTTTGACGCGTTTTGGAGCATTCACGGGGATCGTCGATCCCGGCCTCCGTTTTAAACTTCCGCTCGGCATCGACATCATCACGGTGGTGCCTGTCCAGCGCCAATTGAAGCTCGAGTTCGGGTTTGCGACCAGTGGGTCCACGAACCCCGATCAAGGTTCCACCAATCCGGAACTCGAATCGAGCATGGTGACGGGAGATTTGAATATGGTGACCGTCGAATGGGTGGTGCAGTACCGGATCGACGATCCGAAAGGCTACCTCTTCGATGTGCTCGAGCCGGCGGATACCTTGCGAGATGCCAGCGAATCGGCCATGCGCGAAGTGGTGGGAGACCGCACCGTGGACGAAGTGCTCACCGTTGGGCGGCAGGATGTCGAAACCGAGAGCTTGCTGCGGATGCAACAGCTTTCCAAAAAGTACGGCCTGGGTCTTACCATCACCCAGGTGCAGCTTAAAGATGTGCATCCGCCGCAGCCCGTGCAGGCTTCGTTCAACGAGGTGAACCAATCGCAACAAGAGAAACAGCAGGCGATCAATGTCGCGAATGGAGAATACAACAAAGCCGTGCCCAAGGCGAAGGGCGAGGCCGACCGGAACATCAGCGCGGCTGACGGGTACGCATTGCGGCGGGTGAACGAAGCGCGCGGTGACGCGGAGAAATTTCAGGCGCAACTCACGGAGTATGTGAAAGCGCCGGAAGTAACCCGGCAGCGCCTTTATTTTGAAATGATGGCCGAAGTCCTGCCTCAAATAGAGCACAAAGTCCTTCTGGACGACAAAGCGGGGCGGCTTCTCCCACTCCTCCCATTTAATTTGAACGACCCTGGAAAGAAATGAAGCGCCTCTTCCTTACTTGGTTCGTCGTTGCGGTCGCGTTCATCGTCCTGCTGGCCTTGTCCGGCGCATTCTTCACCGTCGCGGAAACGGAGCAGATCGTCATTACGCAATTTGGCCAGCCTGTCGGCAAGCCGATCACCCAAGCCGGTCTCCACTTCAAGATTCCGTTCATTCAAACAGTAAATCGCATCGAGAAGCGAGTCCTGGAATGGGATGGGCCGAGCACGGAGATGCCCACGAAGGATAAGTTGTACATCCTCGTGTATGCATTTGGCCGGTGGCGCATCAGCGATCCGCTGGAGTATTTTCTCCGACTCCGGGACGAACGGAGCGCGCAGTCGCGCCTCGAAGACATTCTTGGCAGCGAAATGCGGAATACGGTTGCGCGGCATCCCTTGGCGGAATTGATTCGCACCACAAATCGCACGCCGATTCAGGACGAAGTGGTCGCGACCGCCCTTGGCAATACGAGCATACTCACGCCGATCGAGGATGGACGGCTCAAGCTGGAGCTGGAGATTGCGAAATCGGCGCGGCAGAAGCTTGAAGCATTCGGAATCGAGCTGCTTGATGTCCGTTTCAAGCGCATCGATTACAATCGCGATGTAAGCAGGAAGATCTTCGACCGAATGATTTCCGAACGAAGGCAAATCGCGGAGCGCTTCCGCTCGGAAGGCGCCGGAGAAGCCGCGCGCGTCCTTGGGACAAAGGAGCGCGATGTGAAGCGGATTGATTCCGAAGCGTACGAAAAAGTGCAGGCGATTCAGGGAAAGGCCGACGGGGAAGCCACAGCCATCTATGCAAAGGCTTTCAACCAAACCGCCGAGGCGCGCGAGTTCTTCACGTTTCAGCGCGCCCTCGAGGTGTATAAAGTCTCCTTCTTGCGAAATACATCACTCGTTTTGACGACGGATTCCAGCCTGCTCAAGTATTTCAAAGGCGACTTTTCCGAAAAGGTTGGCGGAGCGCCAGCGCCTGCCGGCCAGTAGGGCTTTGGGGCCCGTTGCCCCGGCCCGTGGACTGCGCGCCTATTGCTTTGTGTGCGACGTGGCCGAGATCACGGCGCCCTGCGGAGCCTGGATCATCGTGAAGCGCCCGATATCCGGTATGTCCTGAGGCGGCACGAGCATCTTGCCGCCAAGTTCACGGCCCATTCGGCGGTTTTGTCTGCATTTCCACGGTTAGATAGGCACCCCACATCGCCGGTTTTCCGTGCGCCTTCGGCGGCGGCGGCATGATTTCCGCGACCGCGTTGCGGCCCGCCTTCACGATGGTGTATTCCATCCCCGCCAGGTCCATTTCTTCGACTGACCATCCGAAGATGGTTCTATTTGAGCAGTTTGTTAGGAATTGAGCAGATGCAGAAGGCGAGGACTGTTGGTTTACGCGTAAATTCAACTATGGATTAACCTTTTTTACAGAGGGCGGCGTGTCACACAAACGAATCAGTGATCCATTGGCATAAGTGTTGCTAAGGGTGCCGACGCAACCGTGTTCCACTCTCGATTTCCATTCGTGCCGGGCTTCCCAGCAGTGTAGCGGCGGATGGATCGTTGGGACACTCCACCACAAACAAAAACAAGACAGAACGCCGATTACGACCATATGAAAATCCGCCGAAAGATGGCACTCCTGGCAACCACCGCCGGAGCTCTTTGCTTGATGGTGCTCGGGGCGCCTGCCGCAAAGGCTGAAAGTAAACCCAAGGCTACGCCCAAAGTCGCCAAGACAACACCCAAAGCCGCTGAGGAAGCGCCCAAAGCTGCTGTGGAAGCGCCCAAAGCCGTAGAGGAAGCACCCAAAGCCGTGGAGGAAGCACCCAAGGCTGCTGTGGAAGCGCCCAAAGCCGTAGAGGAAGCACCCAAAGCTGCTGTGGAAGCGCCCAAAGACGCCGCCGCTGCACCTGCCGATGCCGCCGCTGCACCCGCCGATGCCGCCCCTGCGGCGCCGACACCACCTCAACTGCCCGACTCCACGGCCACCGCTGCTAACGGTGGAACCGGCCTTGACCTGTCCTGGCCCCAACCCGGGAAACTCGATCCCAAGACCAACGTGCCGACGGGCGAGACTGGAATCGACTCGAAAGGCGAAAAGACCATCGCCGGAGACAGCGAACTGGTGAAAAACGTCGCGCACAATAAGGTTTCGATCAACATGGTTTGGACGCTCGTCACGGGCTTCCTCGTCATGTTCATGCAGGCGGGCTTTTCCTTGGTGGAAACCGGTCTCTGCCGGGCCAAGAACGCATCGCATGTCATGGCGACGAACTTCATGATCTACGGCTTGGGCATGATAGGCTTCTGGATCTGCGGCTTCGCGATCATGTTCGGCGGCTTCGGGGTCGGGCCGGGCGGGATCAACGTCCAGCCGGCGCTCGGTCAAGGCATCCTGTTGCTCAACCAGGAATGGAGTCCGACGATTTTCGGGCATCCTTTCGGTCTCTTCGGTCATAAAGGATTCTTCCTCAGCGCCGATGTGTTCGACACGGCCATCTTCACCCTCTTCCTGTTTCAAATGGTCTTTATGGACACCACCGCGACCATTCCGACGGGCGCGATGGCGGAGCGCTGGAATTTCAAGCACTTCGTCGTCTATGGCCTCTGGGTGGGCATGCTCCCGTACGCCATCTATGGCAACTGGGTTTGGGGCGGTGGCTGGCTCGCGCAATTGGGGCAAAACTTCGCCCTTGGTCACGGCGCCGTGGACTTCGCAGGTTCGGGCGTCGTGCATATGTGTGGCGGCATGATTGGGCTTGCGGGATCGATTTGCATAGGGGCGCGTCTCGGCAAGTATGGCAAGGACGGCAAGCCGCGACCGATGCCGGGCCACGACATCCCGATGGTCATGCTTGGCACGTTCATCCTCGCCTTCGGTTGGTTTGGATTCAACCCCGGATCGACGCTCGCGGGCACTGATGGTCGCATCGCAATCGTCGCGGTGAACACCATGCTGGCCGGTGCGGCGGCTTCTATCGCAACGATGATCACGATGTATCTCGTTACGGGCAAACCCGATCCATCCATGCTCTGCAATGGCTTGCTCGCAGGTCTTGTCGCCATCACCGCGCCCTGTGCCTTTGTTAATTCACTGGGTGCTGTGCTCATCGGCTTCATCGCCGGAGTTATCGTGGTGTTCTCGGTCTTTTTCTGGGAGCGCACGATGCGAATCGATGATCCTGTGGGCGCGATTTCGGTCCACGGAATATGCGGCGCCTGGGGTGTCCTCAGCGTCGGCATCTTCGCCAATGGCAGTTACGGCCAGGGCTGGGGCGGTGTCCACAAGCTGTTCAAGGACGGCGTCTGGACCATCATTAACAACGATGGCGCTAAGGAAACGATCGCCAAGTTCGTCCAAATGACCGGGACCGATCCAAAGACCGGTGGTTGGACGGATGTCGGCGTGACCGGCATCCTGGGAGGGATGTTTGGGTCAACCACTGGCGGGGACTCCTCGCAGTTGGGGGCGCAATTCGTCGATGTCTGTGCCTGCGCGATCTTTGTCCTCGGCTTCTCGTTCGCCTTCTTTAAGCTGTCGAACTTGATCGTTCCGATGCGCTCGAAGCGCGAGGAAGAAATCGAGGGTCTCGATATTCCGGAGATGGGCGCCGAAGCCTATCCGGATTTCCAACTTACGCACCGCACTTCACCGCCGGTTGACTAGGACTACACAGGGTAATCCACCGACGTCCGGTTGCGCATGAGTATGAGCGGCCGGACCCGGTGAGCCTTGGTAAACAAACGACCATATGAAAAAAATTGAAGCAATTATCAAACCGTTCAAACTCGATTCGGTCAAAGAGGCGCTCTCGGAGATCGGCGTCGAAGGCATGACGGTTAGCGAAGTAAAAGGATTTGGCAGGCAGAAGGGCCATACCGAAATCTACCGCGGCAGCGAATATACCGTGGATCTTGTGCCGAAGGTGAAACTGGAGATTGTGATCGCGGACGATCTTGAGGACAAAATCGTCGCCGCGATTATCAAAGCGGGCAAAACCGGCACGATCGGCGACGGAAAGGTTTTCGTCTATACGATCGACAGAGCGGTGCGCATTCGCACCGAAGAGGAAGGCGAAGCCTCAGTATGACGTCTCAAAACGCCCCGATCTCCGAGGATAACTCGGCTGATCGGGGCGTGACGTGGCTGCGGACTCGTTTAAATTAGAACAAGTGAAAGACGCTCTCGCTGAAATTGGGATTGAGGATCGGAGACGGCAAAGTCTTCATTTCGCCGCAGTGAATCCGTGCGCGTTTCGCACCAAATTAACCCGAGACAAGGCCGTCTAGCTAAATCCAAAATGTGTGGTACGGCGAAGTCCGATCCTTCGTCAATCTCCGCGATCACGTTGCCATGAATGCCCTTGCCATCTTCCTGCTGCTTTGTTCTGTCGCGGTGCTTCTGCTCGGCGGCTATCTCTGGCGACTGACCAGCAGCCGCTCCACTCTGTTGAATACAATCTTTGGCAGCGCATGCATGTTGCTGGCGGCCTTTCACGTGGCCGGCCACCGGCAGATGACTTGGGCCGTGATACTCCCATTCTTCACGACCATGCTCTTTGGTGGCCGGGCCATGGGGACGTGGTGGCGCAGCCGCAAAGACGCGGAGTTGCGTTTGCCAGCTCGGCTCTTGACCGCGGTCGCGGTGCTCTCCTTGACCGCCACAATTTCCGTGTGCGTGACGCTTTAGACCGGCGTGCCCGAGCTTCTTTTGATGACGTTCATAGGCGCCGCGACCGTCATTGATCCGCAGCCGCTCTCTCTCCTCCCATTTGCGGCGCTGCTGATCGGTCTCGCCACGCTGCCATTGCTGCTCCCGAAATTCTGGGAACGGCACTACGCCAAAGTCCCGATCTGCCTTGGGGCGATTCCTGTCGCTTATTATCTTTTTGGGTTGCGCGCCGGATCCGAAATGCTGGGGGTGGCGGCGGACTACGGCAGCTTCATCGTCGTAATCGGCGCGCTGTTCGTCGTTTCTGGCGGCATTCATCTGCGGGTCAAAGGCGAGGCCAAACCGTGGGTGAATTGCGTTTACCTGCTCTTTGGCGTGATCCTGGCCAATGTCATCGGGACGACTGGGGCTTCCATGCTGCTCATCCGTCCGTGGATCCGGATGAATAAATACCGTTTCACCGACCACCATCTGGCATTTTTCATCTTCACGGTCAGCAATATTGGCGGGTCACTCATCCCGGTCGGGCCACCGCTTTTCATGGGCTATTTGAAAGGGGTGCCGTTTTGGTGGCCGATGCTCCACTGCTGGCCGGCTTGGACGGTGTGTACGGGCGGAGTTCTTGCCCTCTTTTACATGATTGACAGGGTCAATTTCCTCAAGGCCCCGCGCCGCATTCGGGAAATGGAAACCGCACATGAGGAGTGGCGCGCTGACGGATTGATGAATGTCGCGTTCATGGCTGGCGTCCTCGCCGCGATCATCTTTCTGCCCTCGGGAATCCGCGAACTGGCGATGGTGGCCTTGGCGGCTGCGTCTTGGTTCACCACGGCCAAGTCCGTCCACATATCCAATCAGTTCACGTTTGGCCCGATCAAGGAGGTGGCCTGGATTTTCGCCGGCATCTTCGCAACCATGAAACCGGCCCTCGATTATATGACGCTCCACGCCGGCGAACTGGGCCTGCGCTCCGATGGACAATTCTACTGGCTCAGCGGGGCGCTGAGCGGCGTGCTCGACAACGCGCCCACGTATCTCACCTTTCTCGCTGCCGCTTTCGGCCTCGAGCACCTCGACCTGAATCGCGCCGCTGACATGGGTCCCTTCCTGGCTCACGGCGGTCACTACCTCCGAGCGATCACTCTCGGAGCCTCTTTTTTTGGCGCCATGACTTATATCGGCAACGGCCCGAACCTGATGGTCAAGGCCATCGCTGATCACGCGAAAGTTCATACACCCCACTTCTTTCTCTACATCATCCGCTATAGCCTTCCGGTTCTGCTGCCGATCTTTGCCCTCGTGGCCTGGTTGTTCCTGCGCAAATAGTTGGAGAGTTGGTGCGTCCTTGTTTGCAAGACTACATCGCCCGCGAAATTTCTGTGAAAGAGTCGGCTTTCGAGGCCGCGTTTGAAGCGGCATTTAATGTCTGGAACCAACCGGCGCCAACTCGGGGATTTCTGCTCTCACTCGATCTTCCGCGCGGCAGCCTGGGCCTGAAGACAAAGCTCCGCCGCCTGAAACGCCCGCGCCTGTGTCATCGCATTCTCCGTGCGGTTCAGGCAGTCCAGTATGAGCTGCCCGAAAAAGGGGAAGCCGACCAGACCGTGGCATCGGATATGGTGTTCGCCCTTGTGATCCACCATGTACAGTTGATCGCCTTCGTACTCCCTGGCCACATCGAGATATTTCCGGAGCTCGATATATCCCGCCGTTCCCAGCACAAAGGTGCGTCCATCCCCCCATGTCCGCAAACCGTCCGGATTGAGCCAATCGACTCGCACGTAGTTTGTTGCGCCATTGTCCGCCACCAAATTCGCTTCGCCCCAATCCTCGAACTCGGAGTGCTCTTTGTGAGCATAGTTTGCCACCGCAGCATTCGTCACCTTCGCCTCCCCAGCGCCGCAATAGTGCAGGAATTGCTCGAATTGATGGCTGCCGATATCGATCAGGATTCCGCCGGTCTGTTCCTTGGACCAAAACCAGTCCGGGCGCGCGGACGGAGAGCAGCGGTGCGGTCCAAGTCCGATCACCTGTACGACCCGGCCTATGGCGCCGGCTTCGATCAGTTGACCGGCGCGCACCGCCGCTTCCACATGGAGCCGCTCGCTGAAGTACACCATGTATTTCCGGCCCGTTTCGGCAGCCGCCTTCCGGGCAGCTTCGAGCTGCTCGAACGTTGTGAACGGGGCCTTGTCCGTAAAATAGTCCTTCCCCGCCGCCATCACGCGGAGGCCGAGTGGACCGCGAAGATTTGGAATGGCAGCCGCAGCGACGAGCTTCACATCCTCCTTGTCCACAACGGCCTCCAGGCTCGGCAGCGGTTCGGCCGATGGGAATGCTTTCAAAAACTTCTCGACCTTTGCAGGGTCGGGATCGAAGACATATTTCAGCCGCGCTCCCGCCTCGATAAGCCCATTGCATTGCCCGTAGATGTGCCCGTGATCGAGCGCGACAGCGGCAAACGGAAACGCATCGCCAGTGACGACTGGCGCCGCTTTCCCCTGGGGTGCGTAGTTCATTCCATCGGCCTTTTGCATGGCGAGCAGCGTACGGAATGGCGCCGCGAAGTAAAGCGTCCGGCATTCACGCGCTTCGCCCGCCGTGCCGGTTCTTGCGCGATGGACGTCGGCGGGTATGCTGCGGCGAATTATGGATACACTCGCCAAAGACAGCGGCATCGTGCAGCGCACTCAGGATCTTTGCCAGGCATTGGTCGAGCAGGGCGACTTCGCCGGCGTAAAAGGGAAGCTCGACGCGTTCATGTCCGATGAACTGTTGAAGTTTCAGTACAGCCAGATCAATGAGCTCGGCAGCCATTTACAGATGAAGCAGAGCTACGGCATCGATCCGAAGCCGGAGGAGGTTACGCAATTTGAATCGCTTCGAGACGAATTCCTGAAGAACCCCGTGGCGCAGGGTTTTCTCGACGCTCAGAAGGAGTTGCAGCAGGTGCAGCAATTGGTTGGGCGCTATCTGGACAAGACTTTTGAACTGGGCCGCCGGCCCGAATACGAGGATGTCCACGATGGATCTTGCGGCGGCTGCGGCTGCCACTAAATTGAACGCCATGCCCGTCAATCCGATTCCAGCCGGCTACCAATCGGTGGCGCCTTACCTCATTGTGAAAGGAGCCGCGAAGGCTATCGATTTCTACCGCAATGTCCTTGGCGCCAGCGAGCGGATGCGTTTGGATGGGCCGGAGGGCCGCATCGGCCATGCCGAAATTCAGATCGGAGATTCGGTAGTCATGCTCGCGGACGAGTGTCCCGAAGGTGGCGGACGCGGGCCGCATTCGTTCGGAGGCACCCCGGTCCTTCTGCATCTGTATGTCGAGGACTCGGACGCAGTCTTCCAGAAAGCAATCTCAGCGGGCGCAAAAGTGAAGGGGCCGATGGCAGACAAGTTCTACGGCGACCGTGCGGGATCATTCGAGGATCCGTTTGGACACGTCTGGCATGTTGCCACGCATATAGAAGACGTGACGCCGGAAGAGATCGGCCGGCGCCTGGCAGCCATGGCCGCCGCGAAAAAGTAGCGCTCGCAAGCGCGCGAGTTGCCTGCGGAGCTGGCATGCAGCCGTTTAATGTATGCGCTGCATGCTGTACGGCTTTCCGTGCGCGTCGCTTCCCCTCCATCCGATTGCCATCTTTGGAGAGCACATAGGTATCGACCTAATCGGGATGCTCCGCCCACTAGATCTCGATCTTACGACCTTTTTTATCCACCCATTTCCACGATGCCGCTGCGTGACCTTTAACTTAACTTCCCTTCGGTTTGAACAAAACACCCAGAAAAGGTCGCGACACTGGCGGCATTTTCGGGCTACGCGGGATTTGCAGCCGCTCATTTTTGGGGCGTTGCGAAGAGATGGAGGAGTTTGAGTTTTTCGAGTAAAGCGTTGAGACCCGGCGGCACTTCGGTGATTCGCGCCAAGGGAGCGGATGCCTCGCCTTCGATCTGCAGTCGACCTGGGCGGATGGTTTGAAGTTGGCGCAACAGCCGGTTGACCTCGCCCGCTTCACCGCAAGCCCGCCATTGAGTGGCAAGGCGGGCACTCATCCAATAAGCCACAAAGCAAAGGCGCACATGATTGATGACACGACCCGGGCGCCAGTGAAAAAACTGCACTCGCAGGTAGCTCTTGAGTTCGCAAAACGCCTCTTCGACCTCGAGCAGGTTCTTGTAGTGGCCTTGCACCTGGACCGATGAGGCCTCTGCCGCGATGACTTCTTGCTTGCGCTTCCACTGCAAGAGGCCCGAGGCATCGACTTCGTAGGAAAAATACTTGTGGGCCGTGAGAGTGAGCAGAGTGCGCCCCGCCTGGCTTGCGATCTTCTGGGCATTGGGTTTTTGTTTCTTTACTTGCTATATATTTTGCCAAAAACGTCAAAATTACAGGGTTTTCGATCAAAACCGCCGAAAAGTTAGGTTAACTCCCGTGTCAGAAGATTTCACCGGAGGCAGCGCACGCTCCGGCTGTCTTCCGCCGCCGCGACCCAGATGGCCGCTACCGTTTGATCCGGGATCACTCCAATTCGAGACGCATCCCAGGCTGAGGGCTGATAATTTTGCTGTCGGGAAGGTCTGCTCCCAACGTCTCCTGAAACCAGCGAACCGCAGGCGGATCCCCATGGACGAGGACAACCGTTTTTGGGCGCACTTTATTGACGTAGGCCCGAATGCTCTCGCGCGTGGCGTGACCGCTGAAAGAGAATTGGCGGACTTCGCAGCGAAGTGGCTGCGCAAGCTGGCCAGAATTAAGCCGCACCGGAGCGCCTGGCGGCGTTGAGAGGATCACCCCAGCGTTTGACTCAGGATCGGCGTAGCCGACGAAAAACAGCGCATCTTTCGGGTCGCTGAGGATCTGCCCGGCGAGGGCATTGGAGAGCGTCTTTTCAGTCATCATGCCACTCGACAGCGCATAGATGCGGTTGTTTCGGATGCGGGTCGCCATGCCTTCTGTCCCAGAAAGGGTGAAGAGGCCGGGAATGTCCATCAACTGGAGCCGCTGCTTTTGCCGGGGTATCTGGTCCGCGAGCTTGTCGTAGAGTTCCGTCAATTTGGTGCTGAGGCCGCCGATGTAGATCGGTACGGGATCGAGAAGGCCTTTGCGATGGAACTCGGAGAACATGGCGAGAATCTCCTGTGTCTTGCCAAGAGCAAAGAGGGGAATAAAGGCGCAGCCGCCGCGCTCCAGCACCTCGCGGATCGCGGTGGCGAGGTGCAATTCCTCACTTTCGCGTGAGTAGGAGGCGGGAGTCTCGTGATCGCCCCGCGTCGTTTCCATGATGAGAACATCGAGCGGCTCTTCGGGAAAGCGCGCCGCCTGCATGACCGTCTGATCCTCGAAATTTACGTCGCCGGTGTAAAAGACGCGCTTGCCGCCCGCCCGAATAAGAACTCCCGCGGAGCCGAGGATGTGCCCGGCATCGAAGAGTTCGATCGAAACCCCGTCAGATTCACCGGATCCGAGTCTTTCACCGGATAGATTGACGGGGGTATGAAGCGGAAGGGGACTCCAGCGTTTTGCGATGCCATCGATCTCGCGGTGAGAGAAGAGGATCGCATTGGAGGAGTTGCCTTCCGCGCGTCGCGTCATCACGTTTACCGAGTTGTGAAGCATCACCTTGCCGACGTCGCAGGTGGCGCCGGTCATGAAGACCGGGGCGCGGCGATGGCGGCGCATGGCGACAGGGAGCGAACCTACATGGTCCTGATGAGCGTGGGTTAGCACGATGGCATCCGCGGAATCGTCCGGGACAAGATCCATCTGCGGAAGCGCGAGCGGCCCATCCATGCGGGGGTGCAGGCCAGAGTCCAGCACGATGCGCTTTCCTCCTATTTCAAGGAGGTAGCTGTTTGCGCCAATTTCTATGGCTCGCGCCAGGTTTGTAAAACAGATCAATGCCATTTAGGGAAGGCCGCGAAGATGAGGATGTGTTGGGGATTGCGCAAGTTCGGCGAACGGAGTCGGGCAGAGGGATTGAAGAGTCGAGCGCAAATCGCATTCGGGATCAGCGCGTTCCGGTTGGTGGCGCGCGCCCCTTTTTCCAAGTGGCAAATCCGGCGTGCTGCGGATTTTGACCCCTGCGTAATGGCGATCACCCCTCGATAGTATTAATCTCAACCGGCTCGACCTTCACGCCGAGCTCTTCCAACCACGCGATCGCCTTTTTGATCTCGTCACGTTCGCCCGAGAGCGACAGCGACACGATTCCGACTTCATCCGTGACACTGGCCTGGCGGACGTTCGTCACGAGCGCAAAGTTCTTTCCGAGTTCCCAGATTACCGGACGCGTGATCAGGCGAGCCGGAAACATGAGCCAAAAGCGGGTTTTATCTTCCATAACTTTATCCTCCGGCAATGGCTGGGACGATGCTGATTTCGTCGGATTCCTTTACCGGTGTCGCCTTTTCTTGAAGGAAGCGGATGTCTTCGTCGTTCACGAAAACGTTCACGAACCGCCGGACGTTTCCTTGTTCGTCGCAGATGCGATCTTTGAGGCCGGGATAAGCTTTATCGAGTTCCTCGATCACCTCGCCGACGTTTGCGCCGGATGTCGAGACGACTTCGAGTTCATTGGTTAGTTTGCGGAGTGGATTGGGGATGCGGACGCTGGGCATGGGTTGTTATGTTGGAGTGTGGATGTTGTGACAGGGTTCGGCGTCAGGTTGCATCCGCGAGCTTTTCGCCGTCTTGACTGTAAATCTTTTCCTCAAATTCGCGAAGGCTTGGCTTGATAAGGCGCGGTTCGCCGCATTTTCCTGCGATCGCTTCCTGGGTCTTCAATCCGTGCCCAGTGATGCAGAGCACGACGCTTTCGTCACGCGGGATCGTCCCGTTTGCTATCAACTTCCTGGCGCAGGCCGTCGTGACGCCGCCGGCCGTTTCCGCAAAGATTCCTTCGCATTCAGCCAGAAGCTTGATGCCCTCGACCACTTCGTCGTCAGTCGCGTCTTCGGAGGCGCCCCCCGTCTGCTTCATGGAGTGGATCGCATAGTACCCATCCGCAGGCGTGCCGATTGCAAGCGACTTCACGATCGTATCGGGCTTCGCCACTGGCTTTACGATGTCGGTGCCGCGCTTCATCGCCTGTGAAATAGGCGCGCAGCCGGAAGCCTGCGCTCCGTAAACTTTAAACGGTGCGTCTTCGACGAGGCCGAGATGGATGAATTCTTTGTACGATTTGTGAATTTTTGTGAGCAGCGAACCGGACGCCATCGGGATGACCGTATGCTGAGGCAGGCGCCAGCCGAGCTGCTCGACGATTTCGAAGCCCATCGTTTTGGAGCCTTCAGCGTAGTAGGGGCGAAGATTGACGTTCACGAAGCCCCACCCATACTTGCCGGCGATCTCCGAGCAAAGCCGGTTCACTTGATCGTAAGCGCCGTGAATGCCGATCACTTGCGTGCCATAGACGAGCGACCCAAGGACTTTTCCCTGCTCGAGATCGGCTGGGATGAGGACGTAACTTTTCAGGCCGGCGCTGGCTGCGTTCGCCGCAACGGAGTTTGCGAGATTTCCGGTGGAAGCGCACGCGACCACCTTGAAGCCAAGTTCCAAAGCCCGTGTGAGCGCCACCGACACCACCCGATCTTTAAACGAAAGTGTGGGGTAGTTGACCGTGTCGTTCTTCACCCATGCTTCGCGGATTCCGAGTGCTTTTGCCAGCCGATCCGCCTTGATGAGCGGTGTGAATCCGACCTGACAGCCGACCGTCGGTTCGCCGCAGATCGGGAGCAGTTCCCGATAGCGCCACATCGACTCAGGCCGCTTTTCGATCGCCGCACGCGTTAAATTCTGCCGAATCGCGTCGTAATTGTAGGCCGCTTCGAGCGGGCCGAAGTCGAAGTCGCAGACGTGAATGGCCTCGGTCGGGTAGAGGCGGCCGCACTCGCGGCATTTGAGATTGCTGAAGAATGGCGATGTTTTGTCCATGATTGCTAAGTCGCCCTCCATCTGTGACGACTGCGCGTAAAGACGAGTTTGGATTCCCTCCATCGAGTGGAGAGATCCCTTTCATCTTCCCCGATTTCTCGGAGCTGGATTTGGCACCTGGTCCTTTTTCAAATCGCCGGGGAGCCGGAGCCGCGCGCCCCATTGGATAGAACGCGTGCCTCGTCTCTCAAGCGCTTTGGAAAGCGGTTGCCGTGGCTTCATAGGGCCAGTCCCTCAGCCACTCTTGATGAAGAGCAAGCGCACCGTATGCGGATCGTTTCCTGCGTCAAGCGCGATTTTTGAGGTTGTGCTTGCATTGGGTTCGGCCAGCAGGCACTCTGCCGCGCATCGCTTCGGGCGGGTTTCATTCCCAAAGAGAATGAGAGGGCGGGCGCCGTGCAGTCCGCGCCAATTGCCGTTTCGATGCGCCGCACTAAAACCTTCATGACTCCGGAAAATCCGTTCATCTTCCTTTTGGAAGACTCTTTTGTCATCGGAGCGCAGATCGAGCGGATCATCCTCAACAAGCTGCCCGATTGTCGGCTCGTCTGGGCGCGATCACTGGAAGAGGCGCACGTGCGTTCCTTTGGTCTGCGCATTGCCCTCTTCTTGCTCGATATCATGTTGCCCGATGGGAGCGGCCTCGATTTCTTGCTCGAAATGCAGCAGGCGCAGCCCGCCGCGCGCGCCATCATACTTTCCGGTACGGAATTGCCCAAGAAGATGTCGAGCATCGAGGGCCTCGGCGTTCTCCGATTCCTCCATAAGCCGGTCGAGTCCACTGTGTTGATCGATGCCATCCGCTCGACGCTTTCCGCCAAACAGGGCGCGAGCGCCTTTCGGGCCAACCTGCACGATCTCACCCCGATGGATGTGCTCCAGCTCAAGTGCCTTTCCGCCGCGACCACGCTGCTCGAATTCCAGTCCCATGGAGAGCACGGACGGGTGCATATCGTCCGCGGTGAGGTGATTCACGCCGAAGCCGGTTCATTAATCGGTGTCGAGGCGGTCTACAAGATCATCGGCTGGAAGGGGGGGCAGATCGCTGAGAAGCCGCACGTGCAACCCTCCGCACAGACGGTCGATCGCAATTGGCAGGCGCTCTTTATGGAGGCTGCGCAAATGATCGACGAGCGCGGCGCCGAAGCCCTCGGCTGAAGCGGTTCCGCCCGGCCTACTTCGCCGCTGCTGGAGCGGGGGAATGATTTGCCACTGCCGCGCGCGCGATCCGGCTTACATGCGTGAGCGCGATGGCGCCTGCAATCAAGCCGATTGCCATCAACAGATACTCGAACGGATTGCGCTGCCGGGATCCACTGAGGACATCCTGAAGGCTCGAGTGCGCGGTTGCGCCTATCCATGTGAAGAATGTGTTTCCCGGGATGATCCCAAGAATACTCGCAAAAAAGTACGGCCAAAAACGGACGGCTGTCAGCCCGTAGCAGAAGTTGGAAAGGCCAAAGGGAATCGGACAAAACCGCAGCAGAAAGACGATCTTTCCGCCCTCGCGTCCGATTGCGGCATCGATCAGCTTGAACTTTTCGTTCTTTTCCAACCGATGGGCGATGGCGCCCCTCGCCAGGTAGCGGGCAATGAAGAAATTGAGCACGATTCCGAGTCCGGTGCCGAGTTCCATGGCGATCAATCCGCGCGTCATCCCAAAGAAGAGGCCCGCCGCGATGGCGAGCGGGGAAAGCGGCGCGAGGAAGAGCTGCACGACTACGCACAGTCCCGCGAAAGCGAGGACGCCGAGCCATCCCAAGTCTTGGAAATATTGCTGCGACTGCGTGAGCCAATGAATGAACGAAGCCATGGAGCGGTGGAAAGCGCCCCTTTAGTGCCAGAGAAAACGGATTTTGCAAATCGGAGCCCCAGCGGGTGTGCGGAAGGGGGTTGCGCAATCGGCCTCCGCGCGTCCACCATGCACCCCCATGTTCCTCCATATCCTTCCGCTCGCAGCGGCGGCTGCGCCCGGTGTTTTTCCCGGCGCGCAACTCCTCATCGCCGCCGCGACGATCCTGGGGCTGATCGTCCTCATTGTCCGTTTCCACTGCAACACCGTCGTGGCGCTCACCCTCGCGTCGCTCGTGCTCGGTCTTGCCTCGCAGATGGAGCCGGTGAAAGTGGCCGAAAGCTTTCGTGAAGGAGTAGCGTCCACACTCGGATCGCTCGCGATGATCATCGGTCTCGGGACGATCCTCGGCAAAATGCTCGCGGAATCGGGCGCGGCGCATGTGATAGCCGGGCGCTTTGTCGCGCTGTTCGGGACGCAGCGGCTCGATTACGCGATGATGGTTGCCGCTTTTATCATCGGTGTCTCCGTGTTCTTTCAAGTGGGCGTGCTGCTGCTGGGACCGATCGTATTTGCGCTGGCGCGCGCCACGAAGACGCCTGTCCTGCGCATCGGCCTGCCGCTCGCCGCGGGATTGTCCACCGCTCACGGGCTCATCCCGCCGCATCCCGGGCCGCTCGCCGCGATCAATTTGCTGGGGGCCGATGTCGGGCGCACCATCGCCTGGTCGCTTCTTGTCGTGGGGCCGCCGGTTGCGCTCGCGACGGGACCGCTCCTGGCGCGATGGGTCGTCCCGCGTGTTCCGGTCGGAATCGGCGGCCTCGGAGCCACGGCAAGCGCCGAGCCAAATGCGCCCATTCGGCCGGGTTTCGCGATCAGCCTGTTTACGATGCTCCTGCCGGTCCTCCTCATGCTGGTGGCGACCGTCGCAGACATCTGCTGGCCGGCGAAGGCGTTCCCGATCGAGACGCTGCAGGGCGGCATTCGGCGCTGGGCCGATTTCATTGGCAATCCGACGGTCGCAATGCTGGTTGCTGTGCTCGTGTCGTTCTGGACATTTGGCAGGCATTGCGGCTTGAGCGCCGTCAAAATTCAGAAGTTTGCTGACGAGTGCCTCGCTCCGACGGCTGGCGTGCTGCTGATCATCGGCGCCGGCGGCGGATTTAGCAAAGTCCTGAACGCATCAGGTGTCGCCGATGCGCTCGCGGGCCTCGGCCGCAGCATGCACGTCCCACCCCTCCTCCTCGGCTGGCTCATCGCAGGCATGCTCCGCGTCTCTGTCGGCTCAGCGACGGTGGCCGTTACCACCGCCGCCGGAATTATGCTCCCCTTTGTTCAGTCAGATCCCCATATAAATAAAGAGCTTCTCGTCCTCGCAATGGGCGCCGGGTCCCTCATCCTCTCACACGTCAACGACAGCGGATTTTGGTTCGTCAAAGAGTACTTCGGCATGACCATCGCTCAAACTCTCAAGACATGGACCGTCGTCGAGACCGGCGTTGCCGTCGTCTCGATAGTTATCATACTCCTCGTGAACGCTCTCTTTCCAGTGTAAAAGTGCGACATCTCAATGTTCCCTCTCGCCCGTTGCCTGATGTCTCGCCTCTGCACCTCTCTTCTTGTTCTATCGACTTCTGCCGCCTTCGGCGCGGGCATTCATTGGGAACCCATGGGAGAGCCGGATTGTGGCGGTTGGATCACTTCGATGCGTTACAGTCCGTACGATGAAAAGCGCATACTCGTCTGCGGCGATATGCTCGGAATCGGATTGAGCGAAGACGGCGGCGCAAGCTGGCAGGGCACATTTGGCTTGCGGAGTTGGGAAATCGGCGATGTCACATGGGATCCCAGAGAGCGCCAAGTGGTTTGGGCGGGCACGGTCAGCGGCCCGTACATGAGTGTCGATGGCGGGCGGAATTGGCAGGAGCGGCGCAACGGGATGCCTCCGCCGGCAGGATTTGGAAACTCAGCGCCGATCGAGAAGGTGTTGATCGATCCACAGGATAGCGCACATGTGCTCGCGTTCGGCGGATCGAGCAGGCGCTGGGACGATCACGGAAAAGGAGCGATGGGAATCGTCTGGGAGAGCCGTGATCGCGGCGCGCATTGGTTGCGGCTGGCTGCGCTCGCCGCGGAAGGATCGAACAACGCGCCCGACGGCAAAGGGATCAATATCGTCTCCGCTGCCTATGCGCACGGCAACTTCCGGCACCTGTATGTCGCCCTGGATCATCACGGCATTCTCGCGAGTGTCGATGGCGGCAAGATCTGGGCGCCGAAAAACGACGGGATCGGAACGATGAACCCTGAGCGCATCGTTGCCCATCCCACCGACCCGGAAACGGTGTTCTGCTCGCTCGATAACGAGCGCGACGGAGCGAATTTCAAGCCCGGCGGGATATTTAAGAGCGTCGATGGCGGTTCGCACTGGGTTTCGATCTCGAACGGATTGGAGCAAAACGTGAATTCCGGCGAAAACTTCACCGCCCGCTACAAAGCGTTTGCCGTATGCGAATCCGACCCTGCCGTGATGTACGCTGCCAATCATGCTTGGTTCAAAGGAGGTGTCTTTGTGACAAAAGATGGGGGATCGCACTGGAGCCGCTGCGTCGATACCGTCGAAAAATTCTATCCAGCAGCGATCCCCGGCACCGTCTTCGAGTGCGATCCGCGCAATCCCAACATAGCCTGGTGTCTCGGAGCCGAACACATGATCTTGACGCGCGATGGCGGCGCCACCTGGCGTGACGGAGGCAACTATCTGCCGCAGGAGACAAAAGCTGCTTGGCGCGGGCGCGGCTATTCCGGGATGTGCGCGACGAGCATCCGGTTCAATCCGGCCGTTCCCGGTGAAGCCGTCGCGCAGGCGCTCGATTCCGGCCGCGCTTGGCTTTCACGTGATGGATTGCGGACATGGACACGCTATCTCGACAAACCCGACCCCTGGGGCGGTGGGAACGATGCATCGTTTGCCGGTCCAAAAGTTATCTACGCATCGACCAGCAGGGGCGGATTTACGGGAATCGGGCGGTCCCGAGACGCTGGCGCCACATGGGAAGTGCTTGCTGGAAACGAGCACGGCCTTCCTGAACTTCACGCCCCGGGTGAGGCGCTCGGCATCTACGCCTCGGGTGAAGCTCCCGACCGAGCGTGGGCGTGCATCGGTGGAAGCCTCTACGCGACTGAGGACGGTGGCGGAAAATGGAGTGTGATCCACCGCGGGCCGGGGCTAAAATGGATTGCCGCCGATCCGCGCCACCCGAAGCGGCTCTATATTTCGGGGGAGAAGGACATATATGCGACGGAAGACGGAACCCACTTCCGGCCCATCGGCGGTCCCCATAGTGGCGGCCGACTCGCTGTCGATATGCAAGGGCGCGTTCTCGTCACGGCGTCGAATGGCTCGCGAAACGGGGTCTGGCGATTTGATGGAAAAGGCTGGGAGCGTTTGCTCGATGAGTCGTTTGCAGAGGCCGTCGCCGTCGATCCCACGGCCCCGGAACGGCTCTTGCTCGGCACGAATCAAAACCCATATCTCGACATATCCGGGGCCACCGGGGTGTGGATCAGCGCAGATGGCGGCAAAAGCTGGTCGCGTCAGAACGATGGCCTGGCCATGCTGCGCGGATACGTTGCCGCGTTCGATCCCCATAATCCGGAGCGCGTCGTCTTCGGCACGCAAGGCCGCGGCTTTTTCGTCGGCGCATGGCCGCGGGCCTTTCACCCCGCAGGCGGTCGTGCGTATGTTTCGTCCCCGGAAGATTCGGCTTTCGCCAAAATTGACCCGACGCCCGAGCCGCCGTAGATCCTCCATGATTCCATGGCAGTCTTCTTGCTTGATGAGTCTCCGGCCGAGGATCTCCGTCCCATGTTACAAGAGTGCAAGGGAGAGCCTCATCGATTGACACTTGAAAAACCGTTCCCCTAGATTGCACTCTCCGATATGAACCGCATCGTTCTCCAACTGCATCTTGCGATGTTTGGAGCCGCATGTCTCTGCGCCGCTCCCGCTCCGATCATTCCCAAGGCAAATCCACTCCCACTGGCGCTCGACGATGCCTTTGAGTTCCGAAAGACGAGCCGATTCGTGATGGATCCGAAGGTCGGAAAGCCGACGACCAACGAGATGATCAACTTCAATCGGCAAGCGGCGTGGTACAAGGCGGTCTCGGGCGTCGACCGGAACGAGCGAGCCGGAGATTATTACAACCTTTATTGGCGCACGAAGAAGCCAGCGGATGTCACCGTGAGGTTCGAGTACCGGCAGGAGAAGCTGAATGCTTATGTGCAGGCGCAGGAGCGAGCGTACCCCGGCGCTCGAGGAACGATCGAAAGCAAGTTTCAGGTGACGGGCGACGACTACTTCCAATCGGGTCGCGTGATTGCGTGGCGCGCACTGCTCATCGTCGATCGTAAAATCGTGGCCTTGAATCAGTCGTTTCTTTGGGACTAAAGTTGAATTACGATGGAATCACGCACCGCACAGGCAGAGGCCAATCCGAATACTTGTCGGGCGCGCACCGTCCAAAAAAAGTCGCAGCCGAGAGCCGCGGCACTCTAGCCCTGTGAATACAGTGTCTTCCATCCTCGTCGGTACAGCCGCAAGAACCGTATGGGTGCGCGTGGAAGGGAAAGGAACCTTCCTGAACAGCACGGGCCTCAAGGATTTTGCAAAAGAGATGACCAATCGCGGCTTCCGCGAATTCGTCGTCGATCTCCGCAAATGTCCCGTCATGGATTCCACGTTCATGGGCACGCTCGCAATGATCGCGCTCCGGCTGAAGGAAATCGGCCAGGGCCAGCTTCGCGCCGTGAACCTGAACGAGCGCAATCGCAACCTCCTCGGCAACCTCGGGCTCGATCGCCTTTTTACGATCGATGGCGAAGAGCTTCCTGTCGGAGACGCATCGCAGGCTCAGGGCGCTGACTTCGGGATCCCCGATGCGGTGGCGCCGCAGCCACTGGCTCCCGCGGCCGAGAACAAGACGGTGCAAAAGCGGACGATGCTCGAAGCCCATGAAGCGTGTGTCGAGGCCAATCCGGAGAATGCCGCAAAGTTCAAGGACGTCCTCGAATACCTCAAACAGGATCTGCATCTGGCGCGGTAACGTGGGATGTGGGCCGCGTTCTTTTTTGCGCTATGGGCAGGGGTGTCGACCTTGTTCGCGATTGTCTATTTGCGCCAGCGCAAGAAGATGGAATCGCTGGAGAAGGCTCGCGAGCGGATCCAGACCGAGGAGACGCGCGTCCTCGACTTCCTCCACGGGTTGGGAGCCGCGCTCTCGGATAACTCGAGACCGTCCGATCTCTACGTGCTGATCGTAGAGGGCGCGTTGCGGATTCTAAACGCGCACGGCGGGGCGCTTTACCTCGCGGAAGAAGCCCGGAATGAGTTGCGACCGGTATTCGTTTCGCGGGGCTGCCCACCGTTCTTCGATGTGCCTCCCCCGGTGCTTCAGCAGTCGGGAAAAGGGACGGGTGTCCTGCATAATTTCTTGCGCCAGCACTCCATCGGCGGCGCCGAAGGCGCTTTGGGCGACGCGTGGACTCTGCGGGTTCCTTTGCTCATCCAAGGAGCCGATCCGCGGCTGGCGCCGGCGCGCAACAGCCCTCGGCACACGCGCAGCGCGATGTTCGCCCCACTTCTCTATGGCGAGCACGAACTCGGCGTGCTCGCCGTGGCGCGCGACGAGCAAGGCGAGCCATTCGTCGGAAGTGAATTCGAAATCCTGAAAGCCATCGCCGATCAGTCGGCATTTGCGTTGAGCACAGCACTCATCTTTTCGGACGCCGCGGAGAAAAAGCGGCTCGACCAGGATTTGCAAGTCGCTCATGAAATCCAGCGCATCCTGCTTCCCTCCGGTTCGCCCGATGTTCCCGGGTTTCAGATTAGTGGCATAAACATCCCGGCGCGGCAGGTGAGCGGCGACTACTATGACTATATATCAGTGGATGCAGGGCATTGCGGCGTCGCGATCGCCGATGTTTCAGGGAAAGGCGTTCCCGCGTCCCTCATCATGGCCATGTGCCGGAGCGTTCTCCGCAGTCAGGCGTCCTCGCGGCATTCCCCAGCCGCCGTGCTTCAACTGGTGAATGAGCAGCTCTTTCCCGATATAAAGGAGGATATGTTCATCTCCATGGCGTACGCGATTCTATCCCCGAATTCGCCCGATGTGGTCCTCTGCCGCGCGGGCCACGACGCTCCGCTCCACTATTCCGCGAGCACACGGACGATCGCGAAGATCAATCCTCCCGGAATGGCTCTCGGCATCGACGGCGGCGGCGTTTTTAATCGGGTAACGACTGATTTTTCCTTGCATTTGGAGCGGGACGACTGCCTCATCCTGTACACAGATGGCGTCACCGAAGCGCTGGATGCGGAAGGAGAAGAGTTCGGGATGGAAAACCTTTATCGATCAATCCTCGCGAGCGCTTCCGACGGCCCTGCTGGAATTATTTCCCATCTGACCGACAGTTTGCGCGCCTTCGTCGGCAGTTGCCCTCAGCACGATGACATCACCTTGATCGTAATTAGAAAAAAATGAACCACACAATGACTGAAGAACCATTTGACACCACGGACGAAGCAGCAAGCAGGCCCGGAACGGAGAATGCCGCTCCTGCAGACGCTCTAGGCGCCGCGCAGGCCGACGCTGAGCGCTACAAGGATCTGGCGCTTCGCAGCCAGGCCGAGTTTGAAAATTTTCGCAAGCGGGCAGCGCGAGAAAAGGAAGACGCTGTTAAATTTGCAAACGCCAGCTTTCTTGAACGGCTTATCCCAATCCTGGACAACTTCGAGCTTGGCCTCAATGCCGCTCGGGGGAGCGCCGAGGCAGGCGCGATTCTCACGGGCATGGACATGGTATCGCGGCAGCTAAACGATTTCCTGATTCAAACCGGAGTCGAGCCCATCCAAACGGATGGCCAGAAGTTTGACCCGCATCTTCACGATGCAGTATCGCAAGAAGCAAACGACGAGATTCCAGAAGGGCAGATCGTGCGGCAGATGCGCAAAGGCTTCAAACTGCGTGACCGCCTCTTGAGGCCCGCAGCGGTCGTTGTCTCAAAGGGATCCGCGTAAAATCGGGTTCCCGGCCAAGCCGGGCCCCAGCTTTTCGTTCAACTTAATGCTGTCCCCCGATAGGGCAAACCGCGGGCGACGTTGTTGATGGTCTTAGGCATGGTGCCGATGCTACTTAATATCCTGGCTTGCAAACTTACTTATCGCGCACTTCCAGAAGGCTTATTCGACGACGATCCCGCGTTGCTCGGTCCGCTCAGCCTTAGAGAGTTAATTTGTTTGGCTTTAGGCTTGGTATTCATTGCAGTCGGAAGCTGGCTCGGTGTAACGGGAAAACCCGTTTCGATAATGAGGCAACACGAACAGCAGCGCGGCACGCAAGTTGCGGGTGCCGGGCAGATGCGGTTGGGCAATTCCCGACGACTCGACGGGCTGGCCGTGAGCAAACACGCCGCCTATACCGTGCGCATGCGCTCTTCGACTTCCTTGAGCGTGCGTGTCATCGGGATGCGCTGGCCATCGGCGAGGATCGCGATGTGATCGCCGGCGACTGCGGATTGGATTTCCTTCACGCGTTTGAGGTTCACGATGGCGGAGCGGCTGAGGCGCAGGAATGCATCTCCCGCCATCTGGCTCTCTAGGCTGCTCATGGTCTCACGCAGTATATGGGTCTCCTTTCCGGTATGGAGAATGGCGTAGTTCCCAGCGGCCTCGATCCAATCGATATCGTTGGTGGCGACAAATCGCACCTTCTCGCTGTTGCGCACGGCGACGCGGCGGAGCCTGGCGGGGGCCGGATCGCGATCGGCGAGCAGACCGAGCAGGCGTTCCGCGGCGGCTCCGCCATTTTTTGCGGTCATCCTTTCGACGGCCCGCCGCAGCGCCTCGCGGAGGCGTTCGCGGGAGGTCGGTTTCAGGAGGTAATCGAGGGCGCGCGCTTCGAAGGCGCGGATGGCGTGGGCGTCGAAGGCGGTGACGAATACGACATCGGGGAGGCGCTCGGGATCAAGGGCGCGGAGCAGTTCAAAGCCATCCATCCCCGGCATTTGGATATCGAGCAAAAGGAGATCGGCCCCCGTGCGGCCGATCGTCTCGAGCGCAGTCGGGCCATCGGGGCATTCCGCAATGAGTTCGACGTGCGGCTCTCCTGTGAGAAAGCGCCGGAGACGTTCGCGAGCGAGCGCCTCGTCGTCCACAATGATGGTGCGGAGTTTCATCGCGATTCGTGAAAGGGAAGCACGATCTCGACTTCCATGCCATCGCTCGCGCGCATGTGGAGCGCGCCAAGGGCTCCGTAGAGTTCGCGGAGGCGAGCGCGCGTGTTTGAAATGCCGACTCCTTCCCGTACTGGCGCGTCTGGAGCGAGGCCGCGTCCGTTATCGGCCACGCGCAGGTGGAGTGCTGCGCCGTCCCTGGCAGAGGTAATGGTGAGCATGCCTGGGCCGGCGCGCGGTTCGAGCCCGTGGCGGACGGCATTTTCGACGAGCGGCTGGAGGAGAAAGGTGGGGACCAGCGCATCGCGCGTATCGGGAGCAATGCGAAACTCGAAGCGGAGCCGGTCTCCGAAGCGGATGTGCTCAATGGCTAGATATGATTCGACAAATTCGAGTTCGCGGCGGAGTGGAAGCTCCTGCTGGCCTGTCGTTTCGAGCGTGAGGCGGAGCAGATCGCTCAACGCGCCGAGCATTTCGTCGGCGGCATTGGCGTCCTTGTGAACGAGCTCGGCGATCGAGTTGAGCGCATTGAAAAGGAAGTGGGGCTGAAGCTGCATTTTGAGCGCGTCGAGCCGCGATTGCGCGAGGCTTCCCTCAAGTTCCAAGGAGCGGCGTTCGCGATCCTTTGAGCGCCGGTAAAAGTACCCTGCGTGAGCGGCGCTCAGGACGGCGAGGTAGATCGGCAATCGGAAGCCGACATTGAAAAGAGAGCGGAACGCGTAGCGCCAACCGGTGGGCTCGGGGCCGTGATGCAGTGGCGGGCCGTGCCACTGGCGGTGCGGCGGAGCGCCGGGAGGCAGCGCGGGCGGCCCGCCCTCTAGCTTGCGCGCTCCATCCGGCGGCGCGGCCAAGGCCGGGCGGGCATCGCCGGCCTGGCGTGGGCCGTCCAGATTGTGTGCGCCGTGCGAGCCGGGGGCGCCCTCGGCCCGGTGGCGCCATCCATCGTGCTCACGCGGAGGAGGAGGGAATACGGTCCCGTTCCACCAATTGCAAAACACGACCGTGGCGATGGCGGCCAGGAGATGGATTGGCAGCCCCAGCTTCCATCGCTCCCGCTCGAGCGGCAGCCGCGAGACCAAGCGGAAGACCAGCGGGGCGACGAGCGCCCACTGCATCCAGTCGCGGACAGCCATCCGCATCGCCTCGCGCCACGGCATCGAGATCGCGAGTGCGAACTGTCCGACGACCAGAAAGGCGAGGAGAGCGAAGACAGCGAAACTCAAGACCCATCCCTTGAGGAGCGGTTTGATGGGCTGGAAGAAGCGGAAGAATCGAAGCATCTGCGAAGGCTCCCCGGCAAAAGCCGCCTGGTCGCCTTTCCGTATAAGCGCACGGATCGACTGGGCGCGCCATCCGCTTGGGACGAAGAGCGTCCTATTTGTGCTCAAAGCGCACTCTGGCGGGATGGCGCCCAGCGATTGCAGTTTACAAGAGCGGGGTTCCTCCGAATCGTATGGGCATGAACGAACATTCAGACCTGCTGACGAGACGCAATACCCTGGCTCGCGCAGGCATCATCGCCGGGGCGGCGATCGTCGGCGCGGCCACGGCACTCGGCGCGGAGGCGCCGCCGACCTCGCGCCCGGCCCATGCCGCAGGCTTCCTCTTATGCCTGAACACGGCGACGCTGCGCGGGTACAAGCTCGGGCTTGCCGCCGAGATCGAACTTGCGGCGAAGGCCGGCTATCAGGCTGTCGAACCGTGGGTGGAATCGATTCACAAATATGCGAACGAAGGCGGCTCGCTGAAGGATTTCGCCAAGCGGATCGCCGATCTGGGTCTCACGATGGAAAGCGCGATCGGCTTTCCTGAATGGATCGTGGATGACGATGCGCAGCGCGCGAAAGGGATCGAGCAGGCCAAGCGCGACATGGACGTGGTCGCGCAGATCGGCGGGAAGCGGATGGCGGCTCCGCCCGCGGGCGCGACGAAGGCCCCCGGCGTGGATCTTCATCTCGCGGCGGAGCGATACCGGACGCTCCTGGAATTGGGCGACAAAATGGGGGTCGTGCCGGAATTGGAGATTTGGGGCTTTTCGCAGAGCATACGGAGGCTGGGCGACGCCTTGTTTGTCGCAGCGGAAACGCGGCATCCGAAGGCGTGTGTGCTGGCGGACATTTTTCATCTTTATAAAGGCGGCTCCGGCTTCGAGGGATTGCGCCTTGCGAGCGCGAGCGCGCTGCAGTTGATCCATATGAACGACTACCCGGCAGAGCCTGGCATCGAGGAGATCGACGACGCTTTTCGTGTCTTCCCCGGCGATGGCGTGGCTCCGCTGGTGGACATATTAAAGACGCTCCATTCTCACGGCGGCACGACGGTGCTTTCGCTCGAGCTGTTCAATCACGAGTATTGGAAGCGCGATGCGCTCACCATTGCGCGCACGGGCTATGAGAAGATGCAGGCGGTGGCGGCAAAGGCGCTGGCTTAGGAGGCCCGACCCATCGGCAAGAAGCAGAATGGCTTTCAGAGATTTGGCGGCCAGATCGCTAACGCCTCATTCGCGTGCAACACCGCACGCTGCGAAATGCGGCGATCGTGCATGCCACGACGCGCATGGCGATCGCGGTCGCTGAGAGCTTCCAAAGATTTTCGGGATGAGCGATATAGCCGACGCGCATCGAGCTTCGGATCATGTTTTCCGGAATGGGAAAGACGGCGACCGAGAGGAGAAAAATTTCTAAGATGTTGGACCAACGGCGAACCAAGGCAAACATTGCGCATGCGGCGGCAACCCACAGTAGGGTAAATGCGGAATCGTATGGTAACGGCATTAGTTATATAGGCATAGCGCAAGTTAGTTTATAAAACAAGCGCACGGAGGCTTGAGCGGCGGAACGCTTCACGAAAGTGATTCATCTCCGTAGGGGAGATCGCATGGCCTTTCTTTGCACGCGAAAAGGGTCGCTTTTCATCGTGCAGAAAATGGCGGAGCGCCGCGGTAAATATATCGCGCCGACTCTTGGCTGGCCTTGCCACTTCGAGCGGGAAATCCGCGTCGAGCAGCCAGGGTCCGGACTCGTCGCTGAGCTCCTCGACCCATCCAACGACAGTCTCCTCCGGTTCACCGGGGAATCTTTGTGAAACCAGGTTCAGCAGCTCGGCACGACGGGGGACATTGAGGAGGAGCGCGAGGAAAAAGCGATGATCGACAGCGGACACGGAGCCGCGCATGCCGATGAGCGCATCTCTCCAGACAATATCTTCGAGCGTCCGTTCCGCCGACGGCGCGAGGGCGCGGTGTTTCTCCGAAAAGACGCTCCATGTCTCCTCCCATTCGCCAGTGTTGCGCAGGTGCTCCATGGACGATTGTAGAATGAAGAAGCCGCGCTCGAAGTCGAGTTCGCCGAGCATGCGAAGGAGCAGCGGCAGATACTTGGGATCGGCTGTGGAGTGCAGGAGATCGAGCAGTTGTTTGCGGCGGCCTGTGAGGGCGTCGTGTGCAAACGGATCGATGGCCAGGTGTGGCGGGAGATAGGTGAATTGCGGTCCGGAGGCGGCATCGGTCTGGGTGCGGACAACGACGGTAGCCGAGGGTGTTTCGAGATGGAAAAGTGCGTGGATATAGTCCGCGCCGGCGCGGATCTCCTCGGTGCAACCCTTCTCCAGGAGGCGGGTGTTTTGCCAGGCGAGATTGCCTGTGAGGAGGTGGGATGAAATCGGGCGCGGGTCGTCGAATGTGAAACGCGAGTGGATGCTCGACCCCTCGAGCACATGGAAGGCGCCGGAAAAGCTGTGCTGATGGATCTCCGTCGTGCCATCGAGCCAAAAGAGTATCTGGATGTAAAACCGAGGGTGGTCGTACACGATCAATTCCGGCTGTCCGAAATCGGATTGCGATTGGAAAGGGTGTTCGTCGTCGAGCAGGAAATCGGCGATAAGCCTGGAAAGATCGACCTCGGTCGAAGGCGGGCGCGTTTGCAGCGCGGATGCTGCGATCGACGGGAAAAGGGCGGGATCGAAGTCGCGGGCTTTCCACTGCGCCAGAACCATCCTGCCAAGCTCAGTGAAATAGGGATCCATGAGCGGGCAAGTTTGCAACCTTCCGGGGCGATGGACAAGCCCGCGTTTACTCCCGCCAGGAAGAAAAAAGGACGGACCCGCAAGAGCGGATCCGTCCTTGGATCAATCGAATTTCCGGCGAGCCTACGAGTTGGTCTCGACCTTTTCGCCCGACTTCTTCCAACCTTGGATGCCTTTGGCGAAATGCTTCACGTTCGTGTAGCCGAGGTCTTTCGCCTTCTCAGCGGCGTTTTTGTAGAGCGGGCAGTTTTCGTTGCCGCAATAGGCGACGATGAGAGCGCTCTTATCTTTCGGCAGATGTGCGGCGAGATCGGCCTTCGTGGCGGTGAAATCGAGCGCGCCGGGGATGTGGCCCTCTTTGTAGCTGTCCGAGCCGTTTGCATCGAGAAGGGTCACCTTCTTTTCGGCGATGGCTTGCTTGAGTTCGGGTTCGCTGATGTCGGGGAACTTGTCCGCGGCAATCGCGAGCATGGGGGTGAGGAGCAGTACGCCCAGGAATGATTTGAGGAGTTTCATAGTTTAATTACAAAGTGCTCATCCTTTACGCGCGCGCAGCCGTGATTGGATGCGCGCTGGCGGCAGGGAAAGCGAACGCACGGTAGGGCGCCCCGCGGAGACTGTCACCCGAGTTCCTCGATCGCGGCTGCGAATAGGAGGGGCACATTGATCTCGTGATGGCCGACGATGTAGAAGCCCTGCCCGCCGAGCGCGGTGGGGCGGCGCTGCACATTCTCGCTCGGGCGGTAGTGGCGCGTCATGTCGAGCGTGGCGGTCGTGAAGCGCTCGACCTTGTTACCGAGGTTGCGGGCAATCGTAAGCGCTTTCAGGAAGACTTCGGGCATGATGACGGCGCTCCCGATGTTCAAAACGACGCCGCCCTCCAATTGGGCGCAGACGGAAGCGAACGTGCGGAAATCGCGGTAGCTGGCTTCGCCGAGATCCGCGCCGCTGGTCGTCGGGTGCTGGTGGATGATGTCCGTACCGATCGCGATATGGACGGTCACGGGCACGCCGAGTTCCGCGCCTGTTGCGAGCAGCGATAAATGGCGGTTTGGGAAAAGACGAGCCGCTTCGCCGAGGGCCAGACCTGCTCCCTGGCCGAGCTTCACGCCATCTGCAAGCGCGGCATTCATGAGTCGGCCCGTCTCGTCGGCCATGCCAAAGCTGCCGTCGTTGAGGCCGCGCTGCACGTCTTCGCTCGTCTCGCCTTGGAAACAGATCTCGAAATCGTGGATGGCTGCCGCCCCATTAAATGCGATGGCATTGATGAGGCCGCGCCGCATCGCGTCGATGAAGATCGGGTTGAGGCCGACTTTGATCGAATGCGCTCCCATCATGAGGACGACGGGACGGCCGGCGCGCACGGCGGCCGCCATCGCGCGAGCCACGGTGCGGAGATCGTTCACCGCGAGAAATGCGGGGAGCGCCTCCAAAAACGAAGCGAATCCAGCGCCGGCCTTGTGCGGACGGGCAAACGCCTCGACGGCGACCTTGCTGGCTCTCTCGGCGACGGGGTATGTGCGGATCGCCGAGAAATCGAGGGGTGGAAATTCCATGGGCTGCCTAACGGAGCGGGCGGGGGACGCTTTGCTCATTTGAGCGCCTTGCGGGCTTCGGCTTTGTCGGTCTCTTCCTCGGAGGTGGTGGCCGGGAGGGAAAGCACGGTGCGCCATTCCTTTGCGGCGAGTTCGCGATTGCCCATGGAGGTGTAGGCGCGGGCAAGCGCGCTATGGTGGACGAGCCGCTGAGGGGCGATTTCGATGGCTTTCTTAAAACAGCGGACGGCCTCTTCATTGCTCGCCGGCGGGAGGCCGCCATAGACGACGGTGGAGAGCGCCTTCAGCAGGCCATTCACGTTTGCGACGCCGTAGTTCCAGCGCCCCAGGAGGTACCAGGCGAAGTCATCGCCTGCGTCGATCGCGAGCGACTTTTCCGCCTCGGACTTGATCACCTTCGAGTATTCCAGCTTGGTCTTATTCCCGACAAAATCCGTGAGCTTGCCGTAGGCAACCGCGACGGCCAGGTGAGCTTTTGCCCCGCCTGGGTCGAGCGACAGGCCGCGCTTTGCATAATCCAGCGAACGCCCGGCGTCCCGCGCATCCTCGGGAGGTTTCGTCTCTTCGACCAAGTCGGAGTAGGCCCTTGAAATGCGGAGAAGGAGTGCCGGATTTGCCGGATCGAGCTTTTCCGCTTGCTCGAATAGGGCAAGGGCCGCCCGAGTGTGATGCTGGCTCTGTTCCGCATCGCCTTGCGCGACGAGGTGGGTCGCTTTCGAGTCGTCGGCAAGCGCCGGAAGAGTCGCTGCGAGGGCGATGAGAAGGTGTTTCACTGGCACGCGATACTGCATGTTTGATGTGTGCGGCGCAACTCCTGCGTTTCCAATCGATGTTCAGACCGGAGCGCAGGCGCAGAAGAGGTTCCGGTCGCCCCAGACATTGTCGATGCGGCTCACGGGCGGCCAATATTTATGTGTGCGCAGCCCGGCCGCTGGAAAGGCCGCCTGCTCACGCGGGTACGGGTGCTCCCAGTAGTCCGCACAGACTGCCGAGGCGGTATGCGGGGCGTTCTTCAGGAGATTGTTTGCGGAATCGGCGGCGCCGGACTCGACGGCGCTCATCTCGGCATGAATGGACATCATGGCATCGCAAAAGCGGTCGATCTCGGCCTTCGACTCGCTTTCAGTCGGCTCGACCATCAACGTGCCAGGGACGGGCCAGCTCAGTGTCGGAGCATGGAATCCATAGTCTATCAGCCGCTTTGCAACGTCCTCGGCTGTGGACTTCTTGAAGTGGCGCAGGTCGAGAATGCACTCATGCGCCACAAGTCCGGACCGGCCTTTGTAGAGCACGGGAAAATATCGATCGAGCCGGCGGGCAATGTAGTTTGCGTTCAGGATGGCGATGCGCGTCGCCAGCGCGAGGCCGTCGCCGCCCATCATGCGGATGTACATCCAGGAAATGGTGAGAATGCTGGCGCTGGAGAGTGGCGCGGCCGAGATGGCGCCGGACCGCTCGCCGCCCGGTTCTGGGCTCGTCTCCGGCAGGAAGAGCGCAAGATGCGCGGCGACGCCGATCGGTCCCATGCCAGGGCCGCCGCCGCCGTGTGGGATGCAGAAGGTCTTGTGAAGATTGAGATGGCAGACGTCGGCGCCGATGCGGGCCGGACGGCAGATGCCGACCTGCGCGTTTAGATTTGCGCCGTCCATGTACACCTGCCCGCCATGGGCGTGGACGATTGCGCACATCTCGGTGATCCCTTCCTCGAAGACACCGTGCGTGCTCGGGTAGGTGACCATCAACGCGGCCAGATCCGAAGCATGTGCATCGGCTTTTGCCCGCAGATCGGCGATATCGATGTCGCCATCTTGCAGGCAAGCAACGGGGACGACCTTGAACCCGGCCATCACCGCGCTCGCCGGATTGGTGCCGTGAGCGCTTTGAGGGATGAGACATATCTTGCGATTGTTTTCGCCCTTCGACTCGAGATATTTCCGAATGACGAGCAGCCCGGCGTATTCGCCTTGGGACCCGGCATTTGGCTCGAGACAGATGGAGTGAAACCCGGTGATCGCGGCGAGCCAGTCCTGCAACTGGAGGGCGAGCTTCGCGTAACCCTTCGACTGTTCGGGCGGACAGAAAGGGTGCATCTGAGAGAAAGCAGGCCATGTGAGCGGCAGCATCTCGCTTGTCGCGTTCAACTTCATCGTACACGAACCGAGGGGAATCATCGATGTCGTAAGTGAGAGATCCTTTGCTTCGAGCCTGCGTATATAGCGAAGCATCTCCGTCTCTGTGTGGTGCGTATTGAAGACGGGGTGCGTGAGGTAAGGGGTAGCGCGCGCCAGCGGCACAGGCAGCTCCGTTTCGGTCTCCGAAGCAAGCGCGTCCGCGGAAAAACCGGCGCTTTTGCCATTGTTGAAGATCGCCCACAACGCCTCGACATCGGCGGCGGTGGTGGTCTCATCGAGGGCGATGCAAAGTGTGCTGGCGGAGAGCTTTCTGAGATTGATTGCGCTCGCTGCCGCACGGTCGAAAATCGCGCCAGAGGCGTCCCCAGCCTCGACGCGGATGGTGTCGAAGAATGGGGAGTCTCCCAATCGGAAGCCGAGCTTCGCGAGGCCAAGCGCGAGTGTTGACGCGAGGCGATGCACGCGCTCGGCAATGCGGCGCAAGCCGTGTGGCCCGTGGTACACGGCGTACATCGACGCCATCACAGCTAGTAGCACCTGGGCTGTGCAAATGTTACTTGTCGCCTTGTCGCGCCGGATATGCTGCTCGCGGGTTTGAAGCGAAAGCCGGTACGCTGGCGCGCCCGAAGCATCCTTCGACACGCCGACAAGCCGTCCCGGCATCACCCGCTTGTGGGCGTCGCGCGACGCCATATAAGCGGCGTGCGGGCCGCCGAAACCGATCGGAACGCCAAATCGCTGTGCGGAGCCGATGGCGATATCCGCTCCGAATTCGCCGGGAGGCCGCAATAACGCGAGGCTCAGCAAATCGGCCGCGACGATGGCGAGACCGCCTGCGGCATGCGCGCGCTCGATGATCCCGGTGTAGTCGAAAATGGCGCCATCGGTCGCCGGATATTGCAGCAGCACGGCAAAGACTGGATTTCCGCCGAAGGCAAAGGTCTGCTCATCGCCGACAATCGCATCGATGCCGAGTGCCTCGGCTCGTGTGCGAACGACGGAAATGGTCTGGCCATGGCAGCGCTGCGAAATGAAAATGGCGCCCGGCCCCGCGTGCCGCGAGAGCGCATGCGCCATGTGCATCGCTTCGGCGGCGGCTGTCGCCTCGTCCAGGAGCGAGGCGTTTGCGATATCGAGACCGGTGAGATCGATGATCGTCTGTTGGAAGTTCAGCAGAGCCTCGAGCCTGCCTTGCGCGATCTCGGCTTGATACGGCGTGTAAGCCGTGTACCAGCCGGGATTTTCGAGGATGTTGCGCTGAATCACCGGCGGTGTGTGTGTGCCGGAATAGCCCTGGCCGATGTAATTTCGGCATACGCGGTTCTGGGCGGCCAGGCTCGCGATCTCTTGCAGCGCTTCGCTTTCGGACGCCGGGGCCGGCAGCGGCAGCGGCTCGTGAAAGCGGATTGCGCCAGGCGCCGCAGCGTCAATCAAGGCATCGACTGAGGCGAATCCCACCGTTTCCAGCATCTCAGCAATCTCGTCCGCATCGACTCCTAAGTGCCTTCGGAGGAAGGTATCCTCCGGCGCAAGCGGAGTGACGGAGCGGAAAGCGGGAGCCAAAAGATCGTGCATGATAGGATTTCGGACGCGCGAATTAAGCGCGAATCTGCGGCAATGCCACTTGCGATTTACGAGCGGCCAAACCGTTGCGATGCAAAACGGCGAATTCTGCCGCCGGTCAGTATGGACCGCTACGCGTTTTGAGACGTCAGCGCCGCGCCCTGAGCCGATTTGCGATCGTCGCCGGCGCTCGCAGTGGCGCCCGGTTTGCGTGCGATCACGACCGTCGAAAGGCCCGAAGTCGGCAGGACACGATCGAGCACCTTGATGGCGGGGGTGATCGCATTGTAAATCCGGAGATGCGTGGGAGTGAGCGCCTTTTGCTTGCCCAGCGTGTTTGCCGCATACCATGCGAGCTTTCCGAATTTGTTGAAAAAGAACTGATTTTCCACCTCAAATCCCGCGGCGCGCATTTTCTCTTCGAGTTCGCCGCTGCCGTAGCGCCGGAAGTGGCCGATCTGCTTGTCGAAGTCGGAATAAAGCGCCATGTCGTATGGAACCAGCACGACCAGGCGGCATCCCGGCGGGACCGTGCTGGCGAGCGAGTGCAACACGGCGCGATCGTCTTCGATATGCTCGAGGACGTTTAGGAATACGACGGAATCGGGCGCGAATTCCCGCAGCAAGCCGAAGTCGGCGGGATGGGTCATGTCGAGTTTCCCGACGCTCAGATTTGTCTGCCTGGGCCACTTCGCTCGAATCTCCTCGACATAATCGAGCCGGTAATCGGTTAACAAAACCGTTTCATGTTCCCGGATGAACCGGCTGAGATTTCCCCGTCCGACGCCAAGTTCCGCGACGCGATCTCCGATCCACGGGCGGACGCTCTCGTACATCCATTGATTGAATTTCGGCGCACATTCCATCGCGTCGAGCGTCACCTTGCCGGGATCGGAATAGCGCGAGGTGAACCGGTACTTGAAGATGTACCAAAGGGCCGCGACCCCGTCGCGCCAGGTGATCTTTTTCCCTTCATTGTACCTGCGGCCATTGTACATAATCGGGACTTCATACATGCGCAGCCGGTTGCGGGCTGCTTTCGCCGCGATCTCGGGTTCGATGCCAAAGCGATTGCTTTCGAGCGGGATAGCGCGGAGCGATTCCGCTACGAAAGCCTTATAGCAGGTCTCGATATCCGTCCAATTCGTGTCGTTTAACATATTCGACACGAGAGTAAGAAAGCGATTGGCGAGTGTGTGCCAGAAGTAGAGCACTTTCCGCTCTTCACCTGCGAAGCGACTTCCAAAGACGACCTCGGCGCGCCCATCGAGGATCGGACGCAACAGCCGCAGGTAATCGTGCGGATCGTATTCGAGGTCGGCGTCCTGGAAAATAGCGAGGTCGCCCGTCATAGCCCCAATCGCTGCGCGGATTGCGGCGCCTTTGCCCTGATTCACAGGCAGGCTGAAGAAGCGGACTTCGGGATGGCTGGCGGCCAGTTCACCAGCGACCCGGGCCGTCGCATCGGTGGAGCCGTCGCTTACGATCACCACCTCGCGAGCCAGGCCTTCGGGAAGTGGAACCGCGAGCACCGCCTCGATGCAGGTGCAGAGCGTATCCTCCTCGTTGTACGCTGCGACAAGGATCGAAAGTTTAGAAAATTTCCGGACTGAAGGACTTTGCGCCATCTTTTGTGGGTGCTCGGGCCGATGGTGTGCGGTTTTCGCTTCGGCGCACGGGGTTTTCTTCGCCCATTTCCTCAAACGCGCAGATAGACGCGCCGATGATGGAGGTACCACGCCAGGGTAAAGCTAATGACCGTGGCGATGATCGCCTGAAGAAGAGCGCCCGCGCCGTGAAATGCGAACCGGTTCAAGCTGGAGTAGATCTCGCCGCCCGCAAAAAGGATGGAGAGGTCGCTTGCCCGCGCCAGATGCTCGATCAGGTAGAGCGCGATCGGGTTCAATCCGATCCAAACAAATGGAATCGCCCATCGGCGAATCTTCCAGACATCCAGCACGAGATAGAAAAGGCCCAGCAGCATGCAGCTCCAGCCCGAAGTGACGAGAACGAAGGACGAGGTCCAGATGTTCTTTATGATCGGGAAATGAAGAGGCCCATTTCCGCCCCAAAACCAACCCCGCGCAAGCAGGGCGGCGCCGGCTGCGACAAGCGCGCCGACTTTTTGCGCGGCCGGGCGGACATGGAGAATCCAGACACCGGCGAGGAGGCCGAGGAGGCAGGTGGTAATCGCCGGGATGGTGCTTAACAATCCTTCGGGGTCGTGGGTGCGATTCCAGCGCTTTCCGGGCAGGTACACGCTATCTATATAGTCCGAAAGATTCTTTGTTTCGGCAAAGTTTCCCGCGCCGTTGCCGGGAACCGGCACGAATGTTAACAGCGCCCAGTACCCGATGAGCACGAACGCTGCGATCCATGCGATCGCGCGGGGCCGCAGCCAAATGAACAGGCATGCGGCAAAGAGATACGCTATGGCAATTCTTTGCAGAACGCCAACCCAGCGAATGCCTTCCAGTCCGTGCGAGATGCCGCCATAGTATAACAGACCCAGCACGTAAAGAATCAAGGCGCGGCGCAGCGCGCGCGAGGCCGCGCCGGCGCGTCCGAATCGCTCGACCCTGCGCGGGACCGTGAGCGCTACGGAGACGCCGACGACAAAGACGAAGAGCGGGAAAATGAGGTCCTCGAAGTGAAAGCCTTCCCATGGCACATGTTCGAGTTGATCCGCGAGGATCTGCCAGATGGACGGTCCATCGGGATGCGCATGCTGCAATTCGCGAAACACCTTCTCGAAGACGCCGCCGCCGAGAATCCAGAACATCGCGAAACCCCGGAGAGCATCCAGCGAGACGAGCCGGGAAGGGGAGTCCGGCGCCGAGACCTTCCCTTCCGCAGGGGCCGCTGGAATCGGAGCGGCGGCAGTTTTCAAAGCGAGCGCAGGAATGGGCGCCGTTGCCGCCGGAGCGACGGGCAGTGGTTCCGGTTCTATGGAAAGGTCCGTCACGCGAGCAACTGTTTAAGGACAAACGGCAGAATGCCGCCCTGCCGATAGTAATCGATTTCTATGGACGTATCGATGCGGCTCTTGAGGTCCACGTCTTCGGAACGCCCGTCTGAGCGCCGGATGGTGAGCTTCACCGTGCTCATGGGCCGCATTGTCTCAGTGATTCCAGAGAAGTCGAACTTCTCCGTGCCATCAAGGTGGAGTGTCTGCGCGGAGACTCCTTCGGGGAACTGCAAGGGCAAGATTCCCATCCCGACGAGATTCGAGCGATGGATGCGCTCGAAGCTTTGCGCGACGACCGCTTTGACTCCGAGCAAAAGCGTCCCCTTCGCCGCCCAGTCGCGCGAAGATCCGGTTCCGTATTCCTGCCCGGCGAAAATCACCAGGGGAATTTTGTCGGCCTGATACTTCATCGAGGCGTCGAAGATCGGCATGACCGTTCCGTCGGGTTGATGTTTCGTCACTCCGCCTTCGATCCCAGGGGTCATCAAGTTCTTGATGCGAACGTTTGCGAAAGTGCCTCGCGTCATGACCCGGTCGTTTCCGCGCCTTGAACCATAGGAGTTGAAGTCATCGACATCGACTCCTTGTTCTTGCAGATACTTTCCGGCTGGCGAACTCTTCTTAATCGCGCCGGCGGGCGATATGTGATCGGTTGTCACGGAATCGCCGAAGATGCCGAGCGCACGGGCGCCCTTGATCCCGCCGATTGAGCCGCTCTCGAGCGAGAAGCCGTCGAAGAAAGGCGGCTCCTGGATATAAGTGCTCTCCGAGTCCCATTGATAGATCTCGCCCGTGGAGGAGGAGATCTCATTCCACATCGGGTTCTGCTCTGCGAAATTGGAATAGAGCCGTCGGAAAGTCTCAGGCGAGAGGGCGGATGACATCGCGTGATTGATTTCATCAAGGCTCGGCCATAGGTCGCGAAGGAAGACATCCTTCCCGTCGCGATCGCGCCCGAGTGGTTCGTGAGCCATGTCGATATCGACGCGGCCCGCAAGCGCGAAGGCGACGACAAGCGGCGGAGACATGAGGAAGTTGGCCTTGATCGATTGATGAACGCGCGCCTCGAAATTTCGGTTTCCCGAAAGGACGCTCGCGGCAATGAGGTCGTTCTCGGCGATGACTTCTTCGATCCTGGGATGCAGCGGGCCGGAGTTGCCAATGCATGTCGTGCAGCCAAAACCGACGATGTTAAATCCGAGCTTGTCGAGATACTCCTTCAGTCCGGTCTTAATCAGGTAATCGGCGACGACGCGCGATCCCGGCGCGAGCGAGGTCTTGACCGAGGGATCCACTTTCAGACCGCGCTCCACCGCCTTCTTAGCCAGCAATCCCGCGGCGAGCATCACGCTCGGATTGCTGGTGTTCGTGCAGCTCGTGATCGCGGCGATCAGCACACTGGCGTGGCCAATGCGTATGTCGGATTCGTGATAGGGCGTCTCCTGCTGCGCAAGCTCGGCCTCCGAGGTTTGAGTCGGCCTGTTCGCGGTCATTTCGAGTCTGTTCCGTTCGAGTGCGACGCCGGCGGCCGGCGCATCGCGCAATGAATCGGTGGATGCATGAGCGCGGAGCGCCTCTCCATGTCCGCCATCGATATGCACCTTGAAGCGTTTCGACTCGTCTGCCGCGGATTTGCCATAGCCACCGTCCGCAACGGGTTTCGTGAAGAGTGAGTGGAACGCCGTCTTTAGCTCTGTCAATTCGATCCGATCCTGCGGTCTGCGCGGGCCGGAGATGGCGGGCACTACGATTGCGAGATCGAGTTCGAGATCGGAACTGTAATCCACCTCACCCTTTGCGGGAATGCCCCAGAGACCTTGGGCGCGGTAGTAATTCTCGTAGATCCGGCACTGTTCCTCGCTGCGTCCGGTATTCCGCAGGTAAGCAACGGTCTGCTCGTCGATCGGAAAAAAGCCCATCGTCGCGCCGTACTCCGGCGCCATATTGCCGATCGTGGCGCGATCCGTGACAGGCAGGGAGCGAGCGCCTGGACCGTAGAATTCGACAAATTTTCCGACCACCTTCGCCTTGCGCAGCATCTGTGTGATGTGCAGCACCAGATCGGTCGCGGTGACCCCTTCTTTGAGCGAGCCGGTCAAATGAACGCCCACGACCTCGGGCGTAAGGAAATAGACCGGCTGCCCGAGCATTCCCGCCTCAGCCTCGATGCCGCCGACACCCCAGCCGACGACGCCAAGCCCATTGATCATCGTCGTATGCGAATCGGTGCCAACCAGTGTATCCGGGTAAAAGACGCCATCTTTTTCGAGCACGCCTTTGGCCAGGAATTCAAGATTCACCTGGTGGACGATGCCGATCCCTGGAGGCACAACGCCAAACGTTTGGAAGGCCTGCTGGCCCCATTTGAGCAATTGATAACGCTCCCGGTTGCGCTTGAACTCGAGATCCAGATTCTTTTGCATCGAATCTTCCGCGCCAAAGAAATCGACCTGCACCGAGTGATCGACGACCAGATCCACCGGGACAAGCGGCTCGATGACGGCGACATTCCGGCCAAGCCGATGGACCGCCGAACGCATCGCCGCGAGATCGACGAGCAGCGGCACGCCTGTGAAATCCTGAAGCACAATCCGAGCGACGACGAACGGAATCTCGACCTGCTCCGGTGACTTTGCGTTCCAGTTCGCAAGCGTCCGCACATCTTTTTCGCAGACCTTTCGACCGTCGAGGTTGCGCAGCACGGATTCGAGCACAATGCGAATGCTGACCGGCAGGCGGTCGATCGGACCGACGCCGGCAGCCTGTAGCGCTGGAAGAGAGTGGAAGCGGCCAGTCCGGCCATCCCCCAAGTCGAATGTTTGCTGGGTCTTAAACGGGTCGCTCATGAAATGTAGTTGCTCCCACCAAAGCGGAGCGCCCGGCGCAGGGCAAGGAGATGTGAAGCTCCGGCGCTAAAAAGGTTGGATTCACCGCGTGTTTCGTCATCTTTCGCAGTTGATTCCACCGCGCAACACGCCATAGAGACACCGATGATTTTTATCCGTCCCCTCCCCATTCTTACGCTTGCCGCGTCGTGCGCGATCCTCCTTGCCGGAGAAGCCGCGGCCGCGCCGGCCGATCTGTCGCAGGAATACGATCAGATCCGCAAAATCGCGCTGCGCGATGCCCGCGTGCGAGAGGCTTTCGACCGCGCGAATGAGCGGCTCGACGCGAAGATAGTGGAACTCGACCCGGCGCTGAGAAATTACAAACCGGGCCGCACCGAACCCACGACAGCCGTGGCGCACCAGCCTTTTACCGCGCATCTGCCCACGCCGAAGGCGGCTCCCAAGCTGGCGCGCCCTGTGGAGCATCACGCGGCGCCAGCCGGTTCTCATGTGGTTCAGCGAGGCGAGACGGTCGATTCCATCGCGAGGCGATATCGCGTTTCCGCCTCCAAATTGGAGGAGGCAAATCATATTGCGGATCCGCGCAAATTGCAGGCTGGGGAGACTCTTGTCATTCCAAAGGGAGGCGATCCCGCCCAGGCCCCGCTCGCGCCGGCCCCACCCAAGCCTGTAGAGTCGGAACGGCCAGCCGCCGCGCGCCCCGCGCCAGCCGATCCACAGCTGGATGGCATCTGGGACAAGCTGAAGAAGAGCTTTTAAAAGGATGAACCTCCACGGCAGAAGTTTCATCGGCGGGATCCTGGTCGAGGAGAGCGTCGCGACGTTTCGGGCGATCAGCCCGCTCGATAATCGCCCGTTGGATCCGGAGTTCCACGAGTGTGCGCTGGGCGCTGTCGCGGAAGCGCTGATGCGCGCGGAGGAGGCTTTTCCGGTGTACGCGCGGATTACGCCGAATGCCCGCGCTGCGTTCCTTGAGCGGATCGCGGAAGAGATCGCCCGGACGGGGGATGCCTTGATCGATCGCGCTCATCGCGAGACGGGGCTCTCCGCCGAACGCCTCGTCGGCGAGCGCGGGCGCACTGTGAACCAGTTGCGCCTCTTTGCGGGCGTGGTGCGCGACGGCTCATGGTGCGATGCCCGCATCGATCGCGCCATGCCGGAGAGGCAGCCGCTTCCGCGCCTGGATATCCGGCGGATGCTGGCGCCGCTCGGCCCGGTGATTGTCTTTGGCGCAAGTAATTTTCCGCTCGCTTTTTCCGTTGCCGGTGGAGATACGGCTTCCGCTCTCGCCGCCGGCTGCCCGGTGATCGTGAAAGCGCATCGAGGCCATCCGGGCACGTCGGAGATCGTCGCCGCCGCCATCGTCCGCGCTGTGGAAGCGAGCGGCCTGCCGGGCGGCGTCTTCTCGATGCTGCATGGCAGCGGGGAGCAGATCGGCGTCGCGCTTGTCCGCCACCCCCTGGCTCGCGCCGCGGGATTTACCGGATCTCGCGCTGGCGGGCGCGCCTTGTTCGACGCGGCGGCCAGCCGTCCGGAGCCGATTCCGGTTTTCGCCGAGATGAGCAGCCTCAATCCCGTCTTTATCCTGCCGGGGGCAATGCGTGAGCGTGGCGAGCAGATTGCGCTCGGCTTGAAAGGGTCCGTCACGATGGGAGCCGGGCAATTTTGCACGAAACCGGGTCTCGTCTTCGGAGTCGGCGGACCCGATTTGCAGGCCATGACAGAGGCTCTGGAAAAAGGGATACGCGAGACCGCGCCAGCCACCATGCTGCATGCCGGGATCTGCAATGCGTACCGGTCGGGCATCGATTCGATGGCGAAGGTGCCGGGCGTGGTCGCCCTTGCGATGTCCGATGCAGAAGCTCTCCCCGACCGAACGCACGGGGAGGCCGTTCTTTTCACCACCGATATCGACGATTTTCTTCTGAGGCCAAAGTTGCACGAAGAGGTATTCGGCCCATGCACTCTGCTCGTCACAGCCGGCTCTCTCAGCGATCTTGTGCGTGTGGCGCAACGGATGGAAGGCCAGTTGACCGCCACGATTCACGCCACCGAAAGCGATCTGGCCGACGCAGCCGATCTCATTGGCATCCTGCGGCGAAAAGCGGGCCGGCTCGTCTTGAACGGCTATCCGACCGGCGTCGAAGTCTGCCCGGCCATGCATCACGGGGGGCCGTATCCGGCGACGACCGACGAGCGCTTTACATCCGTCGGCACGGCGGCGATCCAGCGGTGGGCGCGCCCAGTTTGCTTCCAGAATTTCCCGGCGGCGCTCCTTCCCGAAGAGCTTCGCGATGAAAATCCGTGCGGCCTCGTCCGGATGATCGACGGGAAGTTCACTCTGGCTTCCGTATAAAAGGCGCGGACGCGGCGACGGGATCGCGATTTTTCCATTGTGCTTCCCCGCCTCCCGCCTAAGCTCGCCAATCCGTTTTTACCCGATGGTGTAATGGTAGCACAGGGGTCTTTGAAGCCCTTAGTCAAGGTTCGAATCCTTGTCGGGTAGCCACGCCAAATCGCCTTGGAAGCCGCATAGACACATGAGGTGAGCGTTTTAGAGTCTTGCCGGTCCGAAAAACGGTGATGAAATGGTCGCAAGCCTTGAAGTTTCGCCCAATCCGTCCTGATGGGAAGTTTGCGAGAGCGAGGGTTGCCGCCGGTGTTCCCGTCCAAGGAGAACGCCATCCGCTACGCAAGGATTCGCGCGCAGCGCCTGAACGCTCCTGTTCACGTCTTGAACGATAATTTCTCGATTGTTGAAGTCGTTCGAGGTCCCGAGTGGCAAACAAATATAGACGCTCGACCGTGCTTGCGTTGTCGGCGGACTGCATACACTTTTTCTCCCGTGCATAAAACGAAGCCTCAAAAGAAAACGCCTGGCACAATTATCGCGGAAAGGATGCGAGCGCAGACCAACAGCCTCACAGATGAGCAACACGCATCTTTGATGGCGGATCGGATGCGTGGGTCTCGCTTGGAGAGGCGCGCCCTGAATGCTGATAGCCGTTGATACGAACGTACTTTTCGATACGCTGGCGGGCCGGTACGATGTCGTGGATGCGATGAATGCCGATCACTGATCGGCAGCGGGACGCGCGATTTATTGTCCCTCCGTCACCTTCGATAGAACTGGAATATTTTAGCCGAGGCAACGCTGGCCCTCAAGATCAAAAATTGCGCAGACCGCCCTGAGAAAAATGAAGGGTTGGGGATTTCGGTCCGTTGAACTGGATGAGATGCAAAGGGAAGGGCTCCGGCTGATTTCCGAAAGAAATACGGTGTCGCGACTACGCCGCGTCAATCGGCATCGGGTGAATCTCGCAGGCGAGACGCTCCATCCATCACGGAAGCACACGCAGGCGGTAGAAGCGGTGGTTGCCTGCCGTGGGGTCTTGAAGATTGAGGATCTGGCCGGTGGCGGCGCCGCTCTGCAAAGTATTCCAGCCGGCGGCGAGATTGTCGGAGTATTCGACGATGTAACTGCGCCCGGTCGGGATTTGCGTTTGCAGCATGGGTGCGCCGAGACCGCTGAAGCCGAGTAAGCTCAATTGCAGCGGCAGAACGTTAAGCGTCACGATGCTCGACGAACTCACTCCGCCAAGACTGTCGTAAACGATGGCGGTAATCTGGTGAAAGCCGATGGGCAGTGGGTCAGGCAAAGTCAGCACGTACGGCGCGCCGGTGGATTGGCCGATTTTCACGCCCTTGTCCCAAAACTCCACCCGGATCACGCTGCCGCCGGCCGCTGTGGCGCTGCCGGTGAGCGTGAGGACGTCGCTGTTGAGATACGTGGCGCCAGTTCTGGCGCCGGTGAGGCTGATGGCGGGCAGCGAGTTAATCCACGAAGCGAGCATGGCCACGCCATTCGTGTCAACCTGGCCGCGGGCCAGCGGAGGCATCTGATTTGCGCCCACGAGATTGACGCGGGAATAAATCGCGGAGTGGGCCAGGTCCTGCGGCGCGACGACGTGGGCGCCATAGACGCCAAGGTCGTTGCCGACCTGGCCATTGACGATCCCCTGCTGGAGGAACGGCGTATCGTAGCGCGCATCCCAATAAGCGGGCGCGCCGTTGGGCCGATGACACTGGGAACAGTTGGCATCGAAGTAAGAACGCGCACGCTGCTGGAGCGAAGCGGCGCCGTCGCCAACCGCTGAAAGTTTATCCATTCCAGGAATCGCACTTTCCTGCGGCGCATTGCTGAAAAGGCCGACGTGATTCCAGGCGCGGATTTGGTTGTCGGTGACATTCGTTGCGGGAAAAAGCTGCGTGCAATTGAGCTGGCGGGTTTTCAAGCCGAGCACGCTTCCGGCGTTTTGATTATGACAATTCACACAATCCGTACGGCTCGGATAATACCAGGACTGGAGGCGGGTATCACGCTCGAGATGGACGGTCGCAGTGGTCGTGGGCGAAGCCGTGTGGGCGCAGGCGGCGACTCCGAAATAAACCGTGGAGGGCATGGCGATGGTGGCGCTGCCCATGACCGTCCACAAGTTCCCATCCGTACTCGTAAGGCCGGTAAAGACATTACCCAGACGACGCAGTCGCACCCATCTTGGAAAAGCCGTTCCCGGCCCGACGACCGGACCGGACCGCGCACCCGCACCGTCAGCGGTGCGGTACTCAAAGTCGTAGGCGCGTCCGCCGGTTGGCGGATACGTGATGGAATAGGCATACTGGCTGTCGGCCGCCAGGGATCCACGGGCCATAAGCCCCACTTTGCTGATCGCATTGGCCTGAGCGAGGGAATCGACTCTCATGCGGAGGTCGAAATCTCCGGTGCGTTGCAGGTAGGCGAACCGAAACTGATCCGACGCGCCCCATACGTCCGTCCCGCCGGCGGTGATCGTCAAATCGTCACCGGTCCTTGATGTGGAGCCGGCCAGCGCGGGTCCTCCGATGTCCAAGGAGGTAAGTGCGCCGAGGCTCGCGGTCGTGCTGATCGCGTTGCCTTCGGTCAAGCTCGCATCGTCCAGCAAATCGGCGTCCGAATTATCCTCGCGCCATTTGTAAGTCGCGCCGAAGACTCCGCCCGACGCCATCTTGATCAGCAGACGCGTCTCGAGCCGCCGATGAACGGCGGGATTCGTGTCGTCCACAGCCAACTCGAAATGCTTCACAAAGACGCTGCCGCCGGGGAAGGTCCATTCGCCGGTTGGAGCGAAACCTACGTTCGTGCCGTTGGGGATCACCGCCCAGCGGGATTTGAGCGCCCCATCGGACCAGAAAGACGAATTGATCGAATAGGGGATGAGCTTGGTGCTCGGAGTCAAATTCACCACGTCGCTAAAGGCGCCGGTCGCGGAAAGTGTTGTCGGCAGCGGGGTGCTGCCGCCGCCGGTTCCGCCGGTGGCCTGCAGCTTGTAAATCTGGCCGCCGGTGCTGCTCAATTGGCAAAGATACAATTCGTTATTGGCATCGTGCCCCCACGAGGAGATCCCAGTGTAGTCCGCGCCGGAATTGGGACCGGGTCCCTTGGGCATCGTGGTGAGATAGACCTTGCTAGCAGGCGTGGTCGCGGTGTGGGTGGACTCGTCGAGCATGTAGATGCGATTGCTGATATTATCCGCAAAAACATACTTCCCGACCAACTGCGGGATGGCCGTCCCGCGATACACATAGCCGCCGATGACTGCGTTGCCGTCCGCGCCATGGGTATAGTCGATCATCGGCCTCTTGTTCACGCCGAAATAAGCGCCGGTCAGGTCGCCGCCATAACCTTCGATCTGATGCCACTGGAAATTCAGCCCACCTGGGTCGGTCGGCTCGATGACATCGATCTCCTCTTTCGTTCCCTCACCCACGTCGCCGATGAAAATCCGGTTCGACAGCGCGTCGTAAGTCATGCGATGCGGACTGCGCAAACCGAGGCCGTAAATTTCCTGCAGCGCACCGGCGACGCCGACAAACGGATTGTCATTGGGCACGTAATACTGGGGCCAGTTCGGGCTGACCTCTTCAAAGGCGCGGGTCACCGGCGGATGGCTGATGGACCCGCCGCGTTTGTCCACATCGATTCGCAGGAGGCAGCCGAAGAATCCCTTGTTGATAATCTGATCGTTGCTGCCGTCCGCGTCGTTGCCGTTGGTGAGATAGAGGAAGCCGTTCACGGGATGGAAAAACATGCCGCCGCCGTTGTGCCAGGTGTTGTGATCGGTCTGGTCGATAATGACGAGTTCCGTGGCCGGATCGGCGAGACCCGTGGCGGGATTGTAGGTGAAGCGCGCGAGCCGCTGGTGCGTGCTGGTCGCATTGGGCGGACGCGTGGTCGAATTGCCCTGGACCGTACCAGGCGCCACCCAATTATACCACACGTAGAAATAGTGATTGGTCGCGAAATTCGGATGAAAGGCGAGCCCGAGCAGACCTTCGTCGTCCCATCCCTGGCACTGGTTATGGAGATCGAGGACGAGCGTCTTTGTCGAAGTCGCAGCGTTATTGTCGAACGACCAGATCCGGCCCTCGCGCTCCCAGACCACAAGCGTCGTGGCGCCCGGCAGCGGCAGCAGCCCCAGAGGGTTCAAAAACGTGAGATTTGGAAACGCTACGGCGGTGGACCATACGGTCGGTGTGCCGGGTGGCACAGAAGGTAGGGCGCCGTCGAGGTAGGCGCCGGCGGCCGGCCGTGAAGTCAGCCCGTAGGCCTGTGCGCGGGCTTCGGAGACGGTTCCGAGGCAGAGCACGATGACGGCGACGATGCGGGTGAGAAATGCGCAGTTCATTGGCAGGGCTGGGTGGCGGGGGAGCCTCACCATGCGGCGCCCGCGGATTTTTGCAGGTGAATTTCGCCGTCCTTTTGAAGACACTCAGGGACGGAGCCGAGCAAATGCGCTGCCGCCAATCCCGGAGGAAACGGTTAGCCGCTTCAAATCCTCGGGTTGCAGGCGAGCGTGAAGCGGAAGCTTAACGCTTCCTACGGTGACGATAAGGGCTTATCCTTTGCGCTCATTGGTGACAGAAACGTGCCAACAGTAACCTTAACTTGCATCACATCCGCTGATTTACAGAGGAAGAGTGACCCCTTTTATGAAATTCCCCACTGCCGTAGCTGCATCTCTCTTGCTCCCTCTTTTTCATTTGGGGGCTGCGCCGCATCCGTCTTTGCCGAAGTCGGAGCTGCCGGATTGTCTCGGTGTAAATATCCATTTCACGGATCCGCGGTCGGGAGAGATGGAGATGCTGGCTGCCGCTGGGTTCAAATGGGTGCGGATGGATCTGCTCTGGGAAGCGACCGAGCGCGACAAAGGCGTGTACGATTTTTCGGCTTACGACCGGCTGGCTGTGGCGCTGGGTAAATTCCATATCCGGGCGCTCTTTATCCTCGATTACGGGAACCGGCTCTACGACGAAGGGCTTCCCCCGCACACCGATGCCGGGCGCGCGGCGTTCTCGAAATGGGCCGCCGCAGCGGTGAAGCATTTCGCGGGGAAAGGTTATATCTGGGAGCTCTGGAACGAACCGAATATCGACCAATTTTGGAAGCCAAAGCCGGATGTCGAGCAGTACATCGCGCTGGCGAAGTCGGTCGGTCCGGCGCTTCGCAGCGCCGCGCCTGGCGAGGCTTTCATCGGCCCGGCTACTTCGACCATCGATCTGAAATTCATCGAGGCGTGTTGCAAGGCGGGCTTGCTTGAGTCTTGGGACGCGCTCTCCATGCATCCGTATCGCCAGAGCCCGCCGGATACTGTGAAGGAGGATTATCGAAAAGTGCGCGAGATCATCGCGAAATACGGACCGCACGGGAAGGAGATTCCGATTATCAGCAGCGAATGGGGGTATTCGAGCGGCTGGAAAGATTTCGACGAGGAGAAGCAGGCCAGGGATCTCACCGGGGAGATCAAGGCGAATCTCGCCAGCGGCATCCCACTCTCGATTTGGTACGACTGGCATGACGATGGGAGCGATCCGAAGGAGCCAGAACACCACTTTGGACTCGTGCATGAGGGGTACCATAAAGGGCGCGACCCGGTATATGATCCGAAGCCTGCGTACGAGGCGGTGAAAGCCTTGCGGGAGGGAGGGAGATAGCGTCGGCAACGAATGGCTGGCGATCTGAGCGAAGGCGACGACTGTCTCCGATGGCCTATGCAGTCTATTGTTTTGGCGATATCCCTTGCGCCATGCAGAACGCGGGCAATTTGCAGCGGCTCTGTGCTTTTCCTATATATGATAAGGTAACATTCGCGCACGCGGTAGAACAGTGCGCACGGCTCGCGATTTCACGGAGGTCTCGTATCGCCTCGGGTGTTAAATCGTACGGCCGGATCACAGGCCGAGCAGGCGCTTCTGCTCGTCCCGCCATGAATCCAGTTGGAGCCACGCTTCCTCCGAGGGCGTAGTCCGGCCAGCGCGGCACGATTCCATTCCGGACTCAATGCGCGCCGCAATGGCCGACCGCCAAAGCTCTTCCCTGCGTTTTAGGAGGCGAAGCCCGTCACGGACGACTTCGCTTACGGAAGCATATTCGCCTTGCGCAACCTTCTCACGATCTCCCACTGAAACTTTCATGCTCATTTAGCAGCTGTAACTCATCCGGAGGCGGCCGGCCATTTCGCGAAACGGCGCATGAGTCGAACACGTGTTCCCCGCAGCAGGGCGCGTCATTTCGCAAGGTGGTGGCGGGAACTGAGCCTCTCCAATACCAGCGCCGCCCTCTTCCGCGGCAGGCCCCAATGGTAGCCGCCAATGGCGCCGGACTCTCGCAGAACCCGGTGGCATGGGATGAGATAGCTAATCTTGTTGGCGGCGACCGCGCCGCCCACCGCGCGGCATGCAGCCGGCGCGCCGATCGCGCGCGCGATTTCGCCGTATGAGGTGACATCGCCACAAGGAATGCGCAGCAAAGCCTCCCATACCTTGATTTGGAACGGGGTGCCTTTCAGCAGAACGCCGAGCGGCTCTTGTCCAGCCCCCATCATCCGGCGGTTGATCTCTCGAGCGGCGGGTGCTGTCGCGGTGGGGTCTTCGAGTAGTTCCGCCTTTGGCCAGTCGGCTCGCAGCCGCGCAAGCTGCGCGGGTTTTTCTTCGAGGCTTTCTACAAAGTAGAGGGCGCAAAGACCGCGTTTGCTCATGGCAAAAAGGGCTTCACCGAGCGGCGTCGCGTGGATGGCCCATCGGATGGATAGGCCCGCGCCCATCGCTGCATACTCGCCGGGAGTGACCGCATCGACCGTAACGAAGAGATCGTGCAGGCGCTCGGGACCCGACAGTCCGGAATCGAGCGCCGCATGCAACACCGAGCGCTTGCCGCGCAACGCCGCCTTCGCGCTGAAGAGAGTGACCGCCTGCACGAAATCTTTGGGGGTGATGCCTGCCCAGCGATGAAAAAGCCGGTGGCAATGCGATTCGCTGATTCCGATGTGCGCGGCGAGTTGGGCCAGACTCGGCTGGGCGCCCGCGTTTGCTTCGAGATATAGAATGGCCTCTGTGATGCGGGAGTAATCGCTGCCGTGCATGGGACAAAATATGGATCGAGAATGGCGGAGCACCCACCCGATTCTTGCTGCGATTCGAGACCCGCCTGATTCATCCCGCAATTTCGAAATCGATGCTGAGATCGCTTCTCGGAAGTGGTTTACTTGCATGATGCCCCAGATACTTCGACTCGCGTTTCTCCCGATATCGATCCTGACGTGTCGCGCGCTTTTCGCTGCGGACGCCTTGCTGATCGACCCGATGGAAGAGCCTTCTTTCACGCTTCCGGCAGGCAAGGGAACGGTGGAAACGGTCGAGCCGGGCAAGGAGGGGCGCGCGTTGAAGTTTAGCTTTCCCGATGGCTCCAAAAGCGTCTTCGCTACGGGCAGGGATCGCGGCAAAGCGGAGTGGGATAAGGCCGCCGGAATCTCCTTCTGGCTCAAGGGCGACGGCTCGCGGCATTGCGGCGGCATCGAGTTTGTGTGGAACGAGAACTACGGTCTGCGATACGATTACGCATTTCCGCTGGACGGCACGGAATGGAGAAAGATCGTTATCCCGTGGAGCAATCTGATCCCTGTGTTGCCGTCGCCCGACTCGAAGCCGCTGGACGTTTCGACGGGCAATGCGCCTTCAAAGCTCGGGGCGCTCTGGTTTGGGAAATGGTGGTATTGGCGCGACGCCGCTGCGCAAAGCTTTACAATCGATGAGATCCGGCTTGAGCCGGTGATCGCGCTCGATTCGCATGATTACAAGCCTGCGGGCGCGCCGCTCGCGCGTGTGGCTGCGAAGCTGAAGGCTGGCCAGCCGATCACCATAGTTACCATGGGCGATTCGCTTACCGATACCCATCACTGGAGCAATCGTGAGACAAATTGGCCGATGCTTTTGAAAGCGGCTCTCAAAGAGCAATTTAAGTCGGAGGCGGTGATCGTGAACCCCGCAATGGGTGGCACGCAATTGCGCCAGAACGAAGTGCTCATCCCTTATTGGAAGATGGATGCGCCAGCGCCGGATCTGGTCACCGTCTTCTTTGGGGGAAATGACTGGGAGGCGGGCATGCGCGGCGAGATGTTTTTCGAGGCGCAAAAGGACACGATCGACCGCATCCGCCGAGCGACCGGCGGCAAGTCGGATGTCCTCATCATGACGACATGCCCCGGCATCGCGCACTGGGGCAACTACGCGGAATTGGCGGCCGCGTGCTTAAAGGCCGCCGCGGATCGGAACGCGGGGGCCGTGGATGTGTACAAGGCATTCCACGCCGATCCGGCGCCCGATCACGCGCATCTATTTGGATGGGACAAGGTGCATCTCGGGCTGGATGGACAAAAGCTGATCGCAGGGCTTGTCCTCGATGCCATGCGATCTCAGAACCCGAAGGCTGGGGAATCCCATTGATTCTCCGCGCCGCTTTGGCATAAAGCCGTGACATCAAATGAAGCTGTCGTTCGTTTGCCTTCTCTTGTTCACTGCCTTCGCCGCTGGAGTGTCGGGCCAAGAGGCAACACCCACTCCGAAAAAGGATCCATTCGCCGGGTTCGGCAATACAAGCCTGGACCATCGCAATCCCGCAAAGGCAACGCCGTCTCCTTTCGGTGGTCCGCCCGCGCAACAGCGTGAATCGGCTCCGCCTGCCTCCGCTCCGTCAGCGGGTGGATTCGGCGGAATAGCCCTTTCGGATAAAACTTCAGGCCATTTGACGGAGTCATCCGGCGGTCAGACGCAGAAGATGCAAGATCTGAAGTTGCTGCTGGCGGATTATGGCGCGCCAGCGGAAGACGTCTCTCCCCACCCCGAAGTGACGGTGTACGAAGGGCCGACCATGGATTCGGGATTGAGCCAGTCATGCAGGATCACTTATCTCATGCCGCTGCCCAAGGCGGAGGCGCTGCTCTTTAAAAGCCGGGGGACCGTCACGGTGGCGCGGGCAGTGGCGCCGGGTTTTCCCGATGGACTTTTCATCCACACCTACGACGTGAAGGCGGGCATTTATAATAGGCTGTGCATACTTACAGACAGCGCGAAGCCGGAGCATCAAGTAGTGTCGCTCCTCCTCAAAGCGGAGGGGGTGAACTGGTATCCGCCATCTCCGCCGTGGAAGAAGATCGAACGAAACCTGCACACACACGATTATCTGAATACCGAAAACAAAGGCCAGCCTGGGCAGATGATCGATACGCGGGTCAATGACTTGCGCGGGAGCGGCCACTATATTGTCGTCAATATGACGGGCGGAACACGTCCAGCGGCCTGGGCCGGAGAAGTAGTTAAACCCGCCAGGGCGAGCCCCAAGCAGGATTCAACCTGGTACGTGCCCGAGCCGTTGATAAAGTTGATCCTCTATTCGCTTGCCCAGCAATTGCGCCAATAGGTTGGCGGATTGGCAATGCCGCAATCAGCACGCACCCTTCCATCGTATTTACCATGAAAATGTTTGCCTCTCCCTGCGCACTTTCGATAATGCTAGCTCTCTCCGCGCTCACACCCGCTGTTGCGGGCGACGGTTTGTCGTTCCCGGATGAGAAGATTGACCAATGGCATGGATTCAAACGGCATCTGTTCCAAGCGGACGGATGCACGGCGCGGGTGGTCGAGCCGAAGGCCGCGCTTGCAGGCAACCCATGGTCGTGGTGCATGGAGTTTCCCGATGCCTTCGTCGAGCGATGCGCCGCGCCGCAATTGCTGGACGCAGGATTTTACCACGCGTTTATCTCGGTGGGCAATACCTTCGGAAGCCCGGGCGCGCTGAAGCCGCTGAAGCATCTGCGGGCGTTCTATGACCTTCTGGTCTCGCATGGCTTTAGCAGGAAGGCGGCGCTGATCGGGATCAGCCGGGGCGGATTGTATGCCTATCGCTTCGCAGCGGACCAGCCGGAATGTGTTTCAGTGATCTATGGCGATGCGCCCGTCTGCGACTTCAAGAGCTGGCCGGCAGGCAAAGGAACTGGCAAGGGGAGCGCGGGCGATTGGGCTGAATTGATCAAGTGCTATGGCTTCCAAACCGAGGGCGAGGCGCTCGCATTTACCGGCAATCCAATCGACAAACTCGCGCCGCTGGCAAAAGCCGGGATTGCATTGATACACGTTGTCGGCGACGCCGACGACGTCGTGCCGCCGAGCGAGAACACAGCAATCGTCGAGGCGCGTTACAAGGAGCCCGGCGGTAAGATGCAAGTGATCCACAAGCCAGGCATTGGACATCATCCGCACGGCCTCGACGATCCGATGCCGGTTGTGCGCTTTATTCTGGACCACACGCCAAAAGGGTAGGGTAATGCCGCCGGAAAGAGAATTCGCGGCGAGTCTAAGAAACTAAGCGAAATTGATGTTAAAGGCGATCCCGCTTTCACCGGCCTCGCGCAAGAGCCTCGATGTCGAGACAAGTTGTTGGGAGCACCTCGCGAAGCTCTGTCACCGAATGACCGTCCCGCCGCAACACTCATGCTCTGTCCGAAGGAACGTCGTGATCGAGAAAGAAGTTCAAAACGCTTCCGGTCCGCTCATCTGGCGGGCGATCAACGTATCGATTTCAGCCCGATGATCTTCGTAATAGGCCAGGCATTCGTAAACCTGCGCTCTGGTGATGTCTGGAAAACTGCGGACTACATCATCGACCCCGGCTCCATTGATAATAAGCCCCACGACATCGTGTACGCCAATCCGCGTGAAACCTGAAGGCCGCCATCTCCAACAGCCTACGCGAGCAGCTTTTGGACGATTTCGCCGCGGACGTCGGTGAGGCGAAAGTCGCGCCCTTGGAAGCGGTAAGTCAGCTTTGTGTGGTCGAAGCCCAGCAGGTGAAGGATGGTGGCGTGCAGGTCGTGGACATGGACGGGATCTTCGACAGAGTTGAAGCCAAAGTCATCGCTTGCGCCGAGCGTGAGGCCAGGCTTTACGCCGCCTCCGGCAAGCCACATCGTAAAGGCGTTGGGATGGTGATCGCGCCCATCGTTTCCGCCCTGAACCATCGGGGTGCGCCCGAATTCACCGCCCCAGATGACGAGGGTGTCGTCGAGAAGACCGCGTTGTTTGAGATCTTTCACGAGGGCCGCGCTAGCTTTGTCGGTCTTGCCGCACTGCTCCTTCAAGCCAGCCGTAAGGCCGCCGTGATGATCCCACGCTTCGTGAAAAATCTGCACGAATCGAACACCCCGCTCGATGAGCCGGCGGGAAAGCAGGCAAGCGTTTGCATACGATTGCTTGCCGGGTTCGGCGCCGTACATGTCGAGCACGGCCTGTGGCTCCTTTGATAGGTCCATCAATTCCGGGGCGCTCGATTGCATGCGGTAGGCGAGTTCGAAGGAATTGATGCGTGTGGCGATCTCGGGGTCGCCGGCGAGACCAAGGTGCTCCTCATTGAGGCGGCGGATCGAATCGAGCGAATCGCGCTGAACCTCGCGATCGATTCCAGGCGGATTCGAGAGAAATAGGACCGGATCGCCCTGCCCTCTAAACGGGACGCCCTGATATACCGTCGGGAGAAAGCCGCAGCCCCAATTGCTGGCGCCGCCGCTCGTCCCTTTCTGGCCCGTGCTGAATACCACGTAGCCCGGCAAATCCTGCGACTCGCTGCCGAGGCCGTACGTCGTCCACGCGCCCATGCTCGGACGGCCAAACTGCGTCGAGCCCGTATTCATGAAGATCTGCGCCGGAGCGTGATTGAACGCATCGGTCTTCATCGAGCGGACAATCGCTATATCGTCGGCAACCTCAGACAGATGCGGCAGAAGCTCGCTCATTTCGGCGCCCGATTTGCCGTACTTGGCAAATTTGAACTTCGGCGCGAGCAGGGTCGAGCTTGGATTGATAAACGCGGCACGGTAATCTTTCAGCAGTTCGGCAGGCGGAAGGGCGCCGTTAAACTTTTCAAGCTGCGGTTTGTAGTCGAAAAGGTCGAGATGGCTGGGCGCTCCGGCTTGGAAAAGGTAGATCACGCGCTTTGCCTTGGCGGGATATTGCGGCGGACGCGCGGCGAGCGGATTTTGCCCAGCCAATCCGGCGCGCGCTTCTGGCGCCAAGGCTTCGCCCAGCAGAGAGCCGAGCGCCATGCTGCCGAGACCGACTCCACATTGGCCGAAAAACCAGCGGCGTGTGATTTGCTTGCGCAGTGCGTTCTGAAAGTGAGCGTGGTGATTCATAGTGCAAAGAGGACGAAGGTTGTGGCGGCTCGCTATTCTTTGGTGATGGTCTCGTCGAGGTTCAGCAGGACGCGCGAGGCTACCGTGTAGGCGGCAAGCTGCGCGGGCGTCACTTGCGCGGGCAATTTGGGTCGTTCGGCCTTGCCTTCACTCACCTGCCACGAGTCGATCCAGCCATCGGCAATTCTGCGTCGCTGTTTATCCATGAGTGCGACCAATTCGGCGCGCTCGGATTCCGTCGGGCTGCGCGAGAGGCATCGGCGGAAGGCGTAATCGAGCCGCTGCGAATCTTCTTTGCCGCCGTGTTCGAGGATCTCCTTAGCGAGCGAACGCGCGGCTTCCATCGATACGGTTTCGTTGAGCGTCATCAGCGCCTGCAAAGGCGTGTTGGAGCGGCCCCGGCGCACGCAGGCGTTGTTCCCCTCGGGCGCATCGAATGCCTGGAGCATGGGGAATGGGGTCGATCTCCGGCGCCACGTGTAGATGGCGCGGCGATAACGGTCGGGGCCGGTTTCCTCCACCCACGGAAAAGGCGCATAACTGGCGGGTGGCTTGAAGATAAATTCCGGCGCGGGCGGCATTATGCTGCGGCCGCCAATCGCTGGATTGAGCAGGCCGCTCGTTGTTAACTGAATATCGCGCACGATCTCCGCATCGACGCGGAAGCGCGGCCCGCGGGCGAGGAGCCGATTATACGGATCGCGCTCATACATTTCGGGAGTGACTTTGGAAGATTGGCGGTAAGTCGCGGAGTTAACAATCAGCCGATGGAGCGCCTTCATGCTCCAGCCTCGCTCCATAAATTCGCATGCAAGCCAGTCCAGCAGCTCCGGATGGGAAGGCGGCTCGCATTGCGTGCCGAAATCTTCCGCAGTGCTTACGATGCCGATCCCGAAGTATTGCTGCCACGTCCGATTCACAATGACGCGAGCCGCGGTGGGCGACTTGGGATCGACGAGCCATCTGGCGAGAGTCAGTCGTGTCGGCGGCGCATCTTGCGGGAGCGGATTCAGCGCAGCCGGGACTCCAGCGGAAACGGGCTTCCCAGGCTTCAGCCAGTCGCCGCGATTCAGGAGACGCGTATCGCGGGCGGCATCGCGCGCCGCGAGCACGAATTGCGTCGTTCCTTCCGGATGTTGTTTCCAAAGCTCCTCGATTTGAGCATTCGCGGCCTTCCAGCCAGGGACCGATTCGCGCCAATAGCTAAAGAGCGCCGCCGTCTGCGAGGAACTCCTGGCGTCGCGGGGCACGGAGAGAATCTCGCGCACCCGCGCGGGGAGCGGATCGGCCTCGGCATCGGCCGCAGTCGTGATCGAGAGCCGGAAGCGGCCGAGATTGTTGGTTTGAAGATCGTCGGAATTCCACCCGCCATGATCCTGCTTTAGCTTAAAAGTAAGCAACGTTCCGTGCTCGTTCGTGATCGGCTTTTCAGCGACGAAGACCGCGTTGTGAGGAATGTTATGCCGTCCTGGCCCGCGATCGGCGCCCCAGGCGGTCTCGTCTTTGCCATCGATTGCATACTCGATCGGCCCGGTGACGCGTTTCTTGCCCGAGCGATCGTCGAAGGGCGCTTCCAGCGGCGTCTCCGGCGCGTCGCTATAGTCCGCAGTGGATTTTACGAGTTTGATGCTGGAGATCTTCGCCGGGTCATCGGCTGGCGCACCCTGCACCTCGAATTCCGTGAGCGCCCAAGTACCTTTCAAGGAGCGCCCCGGCCCGGCGCCGGGCAGATTCGGATCGTTCAGCGTCTCGAAGCGAAACGCTGTGACGCCCTTAAGATCGGTCTTCACCGTCATGGTCGGCGCGCTATGGGTGGGCGCGTATCCTTGCGCCAGGAAGGAGCCGTCTTTTTGCAGAAGATAGCGCTCACCGCCGGTTGAGATGTCTTCGAAGGGCGCTTGCACCACGGTCCACTCGGGTTGTGGCTTCGCCTTCAGTGCATCCTCCCATGCGGCCATCTGCTGCGGCCATTCCGGCGTATTGTGTTTAAGCTGCGCTTCGATCTCGCCCGCCTGACGCAGAATCTCGGCGCGCTTCATCAGCGCCTCGCCGCCATATACGATCGGCTGCGCTTCCGAATCGTTATTGAGATAAGCAAAGAGCCGGTAGTACTCTGTCTGCGTGATCGGATCGTACTTGTGTGTGTGGCATTGCGCGCACTGGATCGTGATCCCGAGCACGCTTTTTCCCAGGCACTCCATCCGGTCGAACATCGCTTCCATGCGGAACTGTTCCGGATCGACGCCGCCCTCTTCATTGATCATCGAATTCCGGAGGAACCCCGTGGCGACGATGTCATCCTGCGTCGCGTTGGGGAGCTGGTCGCCCGCCAATTGTTCGACGATGAACTGATTGTACGGCATGTCGCGGTTGATCGCATTGATGACCCAATCACGATAGAACCAGGCAAGGCGCGGCTTATCCTTTTCAAATCCGTCGCTGTCCGCATACCGCGCAGCATCGAGCCAATGACGCCCCCACTTCTCGCCGTAGTGTGGAGAGGCGAGCAGCCGTTCCACTTGCTTCGACCACGCATCCGGGGACGCGTCGGTCAGATAGGCGTCGAGTTCTTCCAGCGTCGGCGGAAGCCCGATCAGATCGAGCGAGAGCCTGCGGAAAAGCGCCGCCCGATCCGCCTCCGGGGATGGACGCAGCCCTTCCTTTTCAAGCCGCGCCAGGATGAAGCGATCCACCGGATTGCGCGCCCAGGCGGGATCGTGCGTTTCTGGGAGCGCGGGTTTAACAGGCGGCTGAAAGGCCCAATGATCCCGCGGATCTTTCACCACGACCGACGCTGAATCGGGGAAATCGGCGCCTTGATCGATCCACGCCCGGAGCAAGCCGACCTGTTCATTCGAGAGCCGGGGACCCTTCCTGGGCATCACCCCTTCATCGCGCAATCCGGCGACGAATTGTACGAGGAGGCTCTCAGCGCCGTTGCCTGCGACGAGCGCGGGACCGAGCTCTCCGCCGCGCATTACGATCTGCTTGTTATCAAGGCGAAAGCCGGCCTGCTGCTTGCGCGGGCCATGGCAATCGTAGCAGGAACTCTGAAAGATCGGCTGGATGTCGCGCACGAAATCGACGCGCCGCTCCGCTGCGGGCGGAAGCTGGGCGAGCTTTGCGGCGTCGAGCTTCTCATCGGGCGCGGAGGCTGCGAGCTTCACGCCAGCGGGCCACGGAGCACCGGCGTCGATCCACGCGCGCAGCACAGCGATTTGGCCGGGCTTGAGCGCTTTCTCCTTCCTCGGCGGCATCTCCATATCCTCGATCAGTCGCGCTACGTAGTGGATCAGCGGACTTTCGGCGCTTTTTCCCTCGACGACCGCCTTGCCATTCTCGCCGCCACCCATCAAGCCTTCCCGTGTATCGAGCCGGAACTTTCCTTTCTGTTTCGCCTCGCCATGACACCCCGCGCAGTTCTGCTCGAGCAACGGCTGAACATCCTTCGCGAAGTCGTACGCCACAGCGGGCGCTGGGAGCTTCGATAGATCAAGATCGGCGGCCACCGACGTCGCGGAAGGAAGTGTAATCGCGAGGCAGGCGGCCAGCAGCGGGCGTGTGGGGACGAGTCGCATGGGCGAGAATAACCACGGTTCATCATTTCTCTTGGATGTCCACGGGCTTTTGGCTGATTGGGATGCCCGGCGTCCGTCGCCGGATAGCCTTCCACCATTATGAATTCGGGTTTTCTCGACAAGCTCATCGAGCGCATAGCACGGGTGCGCCCGGAAGATTTGCAAGGCTATCTGCTGCGCCTTGCGGATGAGAAAGGATTCCTGGAAACGATTTTCAACGCAATCCACGAGGGGGTCATCGTTACCGACATGGAGGGGCGCATCAATTATCTCAATCGCGCGGCATGCGAGATCTTCGGGCTCGAGCGTGAGGAGTGCCAGGGGAAGGCCATCACGGAGCGGCTGCGGGGTTTGGACTGGGTGCAATTGGTCGATTCCCAGCGGGTGCTTTCCCGCGATATGGAGGTCTTTTATCCCCAGCACCGTTTCCTGAATTTTTATGTCGTGCCGCTTTCATTGGACCGTCCCGCAGCGCGCCGCGACTCGCACGTGTACGAGCGCGAGATGGTCGGCTACGCCGTGATCCTGCGAGACATCACCGAGACGCGGCGCACGACAGAAGAGACGATCCAGAGTGAGCGGCTATCGGCGCTCACCTTGCTCGCGGCGGGCGTCGCGCATGAACTCGGCAATCCGCTCAATTCACTGCACATCCATCTGCAGTTGATGGAGCGCAAGCTGCGGAAAGTGCCGGAAGCAGCCCGGAAGGAGCTTCATAGTTCGCTCCAAGTCGCCAGGGAGGAAATCCAGCGGCTCGACTCGATCATCCAGCAATTCCTCGGCGCCATCCGCCCCGCCCTTCTCGATCTCAAGTTGGAAAATCTCAACGCGCTGGTTCAGGAGTCCGTCCAGTTTCTAGGGCCGGAAATCGGAGATCGGAATATCCTTGTCGAGCAGGAGCTCCGCGAAGATCTCCCGCTGCTGGAGCTGGACAGAACACAGATGAAGCAGGCGTTTTACAACGTCATCAAGAACGCCTTCCAAGCGATGAAGACAGGCGGAATCCTCCGCATTCGCACGGACACGGACGGCCACTTTGCGTCCGTGACGTTTTCCGACACCGGGGGTGGAATCTCAGCGGAGACGATCAGCAAAGTCTTCGAGCCGTACTATACGACGAAGGCGGGCGGGTCGGGACTGGGCTTGCTCATCGTCCGGCGCATCGTGCGCGAGCACGGTGGCGAGATCGATCTTGTGAGCGACGAGGGGAAGGGGCTTATCTTTACGATCCGCCTGCCGCTGCGCGACAAGCGCGCGCGGATGCTTACCGGAGGCCCGGCGCCAACGGGGTGAACCGCATCAATTTCCATCCTGTGGCGCTTCGCCGATAGCCAATCTCAAATGATGCATCCGCTCCGATCTGAAAAACACTATCCATTCATCACGCGAACGCTGATCGACTTGTTTTCGTCCGGACTGCTTCCAAATGTCGAGAGCATTCAAATCGAGCCAGTGTATGGATATGTCGGACGCATCGTGTACCGGAATGGGCTGGTGCGCCTCTACAAAGGGTCGAGCATGGGTATCAATAATCTCGGCGCATCCGAGATATCCAAGGACAAAGGCTACACGAAATATTTTCTTTCGGCGCTCGGCTACGCGACTCCGCAAGGCCAGGTCTTTCTGCTGCCGCGCTTCATCGAGTTGATAGATAAGAACCTCGGCCGTTACGGATTTAACGAGTATGCGGACGCCGGCAAGATTCAGGAGTATGTCGAACAAGGGATGGGCTACCCTTGTTATATCAAGCCAAACGAAGGATCGCAGGGCAGGGGAATCGAGAAATGCCTGAATGCCACGGAGCTTCGCGAGGCGCTTGCCCGGCTGGCCGAAGAAGGCGCCCTGAAAGCGCTCGTGGAAAAGGCGGTCCCGTATCCCGATTATCGTGTCGTGGTTCTTGGCGGCGAGGTCCTTTCCTGTTACCTCCGAAAGCCGCTCCGCATCGCCGGGGACGGACGCTCAACCGTGCGGGAATTGCTTGCCCAGAGACAGGCCCTGTTCGAGGCGCAAGGTCGTGATACGGTGATCGACTTGGAAGACCATCGGATCGACAAGAAGCTGGCAGCCTGCGGCTTGACGCGAGAGACGGTCCTCTCTCAGGACCATTCGTTCCAGATCTACGACGTCTCGAATCTGTCCGTCGGCGGAGACTCCGAGGACTTCACGGACCGCATCGATCCCCGATGGAAAAAACTCTGTATCGAGGTGACGGCTGCGATGGGGCTGCGATTCTGCGGTGTCGATCTCGCATGTGAAGACATCTGCAACGGCGCCTCCGCATACAGCATTCTGGAAATCAATGCCGCGCCTGGCCTGGATAACTATGCCGCCAGCGGCGACAGGCAGGCGGCTGTGGTGCGCGACCTATACCGGAAGGTCTTTAACGAAAGCGGCGTGTAAATCGGCCTATAAGGAGGCGGAGACACGAGCCAGGATCGACTGCACGGCATCGGCTCCGCGCGAGGCCAGCCGGTTCCTTTCCGCAGCCAGTTCCGATTTGAGAGCATCGTCCGCGATCGACGGCAGATTGATATCCACATTGAAGAGGATCGCCGTGAGCGCGCCGCCAAGGAGACTTGTTCCGGCTCCGACATCGCTTAGCACATGGGAATGCGTAAGCGGAATCGCGGCATCGGCGATCCCGAGGGCATCCAGGATGTGCTTCGCCGCCGCCAGCGGAGCCAGTGTGGCGGCATGGCTTGCTTCCGCCATCGCCGCCTTGCGAGCGCGCTTTTCGTCGTCCGACTGTTTCGGCAGCTTGAGAGCAGCCATGAAACCTTGGAACGCGGCAACGTCGTTGTCGGCGGCGCGGCTCAGCAGGCCCATCGAGTCGCGGCCGCGCTGGATCAACGCCTGTATCGCATCGAGGTCGCGCACATCTTTGCGGCTGCCGGAAATCTCAAGCGCCATCACCACGAGGCCCATTCCGAGCGCAGCGCTCACAGCCGCCACGCTGCCGCCGCCTGGCGTCGGGCTTGCGCTTGCGGTCTTGTCGCGAAAATCACCGAGATTCGATTCCCAGAGGCTCCCTTCCGGCGCCGCTGTCATGACCCAGCCCTTTCCGGGTGCTGCATGGTGGCTGCGCGGATGAGATTCTCGAAAATAATCGCCGAGGTAAGGGGGCCAACTCCGCCGGGCACCGGCGTGAGCGCCGCGACGACCCCTTCGACCGATGCGGCATCCACATCGCCCGTGAGTTTTCCCTCACACACATTGATTCCCGCATCGATGACGATTTGCCCTTGGGACAGATGTTCCCTCGTGATTTGCGCGGCTTTCCCGATCGCAACGATGACGATCTCGCAGCCGGCCACCGCATCGCGCAAGTCTCGCGTCCGCGTGTGGCATACCGTAAGGGTGGCGTGCCGGTTGATCAGCATGCCGACGAGTGGGCGTCCAACCGTGCGGCCTCTGCCGATGAGCGCCACACGCTTTCCCGCCAGCGGTCCCTGCGTTTCGGCAAGCGCGATGCACGCCTGGGCGGTCGCCGATGTGAGCGCCTTGCGTTCGTCGCCTCCGCTCGACAGGCCGAGATTGAAGGGCGTCAAACCGTCGATATCCTTCCCTGGGGCGATCTGTTCCAGCGCGGCATCGGCATCCAAATGCGAGGAAAGTGGAAGCTCGAGCAGGATGCCGTGTACCGCAGGGTCCGCGGAAAGCTCGAGACAGGTGCTTTCCAGCCGCGCTTGAGTGGCGTCGCGGCCGAGGTCGGTGATGGCCACCTCGATTCCGAGTTCCGCCGCGCTCTTCTTCTTGGCCTCCGCGTACGCGAGGGATGAAGGATCCTCCGACGCAATCACCACCGCCATGCGAAGGTTTACGCCGCGCGCAGTGAGGCGAAGGGCGGCGGCGGCCACGCGCTCCTTGACGGCCTTTGCGAGAGGCGCGCCCCGCAGGCGAAGCGTCGCGGCATTGTTCTCTGAAATTGTGGACCCCGGCATACTTTTCGCGATCATCCGGGCCGCGCCGCGTGGATTCAAGCAGACTTTCGCGACGGTCTCACCTGCGCCTGTATTTAGGACGGGCGGCCAAACGGGATTTTTTCGCCATTTTGGTCACAGGAAATAAATTTTTGCCAAAAGTAGCTCGGAGGAATAATGAGCGCGATGCCAGACGACGAACAGCCCGAGAAAGTTTGGGACGAATACGACTGGGAAAAATTCCTCCAGGAACAGGACCGAAAAACGGAGAAGTACATGGAACTGCTCGAACGCTACATCGACGACCCCAATCGTGACCAGATCATCGCCCGCGAAATGGGATGGACCCATCTGTTGAACAAGGAAGGGCAGGAGTGGGCCGATCACGTCGATTCGCAGTTCGCGGAGGAGATCGATCTGGATGACGCCTTGGAAGAATCCTACGAGGACGAGCAAGAGGGCGAAGACGAAGACGAAGGCTTTGAGGTGCATCCGCTCTATCAGGCGTCCTTCGCACTGACGGCGTGGATCGATCACATGTACGACGAGTGCGGCAACGGCATCGAAAATCACCCGGCCTCGGTGCGGCTCTCCACGAACCTGGCGATTGCGAGCGCCAAGCTGGCCGCGGCTTTGAGCGACGACGACGTGGATGAGATCGGGATGACCATCGCGTACCTGAAGCGCGCTCTGCGCTCCGTATCGATCGGCTTGGATTGCGCGGCGAAGCTGCGGGATGAAAAAGTCATCGGCTCCGATCGATTCGGCACGCTGAACCAGCGCTTATTCCACGTCCGCGATGGCATCATCCTGCTCATGGGCGAGTTTCGGATCGAGTGGCGCAGGCGGCACGGACACTGAAGCGACGATGCGACGATACTCTGAACGCGCGGCGGGATGGGCCTCCGTGGGCGAAAAAATGCATTCTTGTGAATGGAATGGAGCCAGTGGCGTCTAAACCGATGAGACCTGAGGCGACCGAATCGAATGAAGAGACGCGTGCCGACGAACTGCATCTCGTCGCAAAGTGTCAATCTGGCGATACGGCAGCTTTTGGCGAACTCGTGACGCGCTATCAAAACCGAGCCTACGCAATGATTTATAACATGGTCCGCAATGAGCAGGACGCCTGGGATCTCGCGCAAGACGGTTTCGTCAAGGCGTGGAAGTCGATCGGGCGTTTTCGCGGGCAATCGTCCTTTTTCACGTGGCTCTACCGGATCCTCATGAATGTGACGATCGACTGGCTGCGCAAGAAGCAGATCGAGGGAGGCACCGAGTTTGACGACACGAAGGCGATGGGTCAGATCGATGCAGGGGCGGTCACGGCGCCACGCGACGAACCCGCTCCGCTCGCTAATCTTTCCGACAAGGAGATCCGCTCCCGGATCGACGGCGCCATCTCGCGCCTTTCCGAAGAGCACCGGACGGTGGTCATTTTGCGGGAGATTGAAGGTCTGGAATACCAGGAAATCGCCGATGCCGTGGGATGCTCGATAGGCACCGTGATGTCCCGCCTTTTTTACGCCCGCAAAAAACTGCAGACCATGTTGAAAGATGTCTATGAAAACCTTTGAAGAACGCCACACAGCTTGGGTGGATGGAAAGCTCTCGCCCGCGGAGTCGGCCTCGGTGGAGGCTGAGCTAGCCAGCCACCCTGAAGCCGCGCTGGGGAAAGAAGAGGCCCTGGCTCTCGGTTCGCTCCTCCGCCTGCACGGGCAGGCGCCGAAGCTGGCAAACCCCGAGTTTTTCACGCACCAGATCCTCGCGCGCATCGAGGCTGAAGACCGGCTGGGCCGCGCCCCCGACGTCGAAAAGGCCAAACCGGCCTTCCACTGGCCCGTCGTTCACCTCGGTTGGGCTGGTGTCTGCTCCTTGCTCGTGGCCTTTATCCTATTCCAGATGTTCGTAAAGCCGCAGTCCGCTGTTCCCCGGCAGACTGCGAATGTGCCGCTCGCAGACCTCGTTTCGGCGCCGACTCCGCTCCCGAGTTCACCGGAAACGGGTTACGGGGCGGAAATCGTGAGCGCCAGTTCGCCCGATCCCAATATCTCCGTGACCCCCGTTCACTCTACAAACGATAGAGTGACCGTGCTTTGGGTGGATGGGCTCGACTATCTGCCCGCAAGCTACCATCCACACTGACCCATGGGCCGCACAGACAAAATCAAGTCTGTGGTTGCTCCGGCTTCCATCGGAAGGCGGCTGGAACGGCGTCTAAAAATTGCGGACTGGCCGACCCGCAATCACTCTTGGCGTCTGCCGGCAATCGTCGCGCTGTCGCTCATGCCTCTCGGTTCGATCGCTCAAATTCCAGAGCGATTGCCGGGGCAGAGGATTGCCGACCCGTCGAAGGCCGAGGCGGTCCGAGCGGAAGAGCGGCAATCTGTCGCTCCCCCTTCCCCGCAGGGAATCCAGATGAAGCACGAGATCGGGACTGCCTTGCGCCCGCCAGTGATGGAGCGTCCAGGCGTTGTAAGGACCGCGCCGGAGCGAATCTGGAGTGCGCTCATACTCGCCAGTGATAACGAACGCCCGCACCAGCTCTCGCCGGAGCTTGCGCATATCGGGCGAAAGGTGGAGCAATTCTTCGGGTATAAACAAATCGAATTGATCGGCTCGGCATCCCAGGTCATCGACGACCGCTTCGAGCAATGGCTCGTGCCGAGCCAGGACTTCTGGCTTGCGGTAAAGAGCAAGCGGGAGCCGGGTGGAAGTTACCTCATCGATCTCAAGGTCTTTCACGATCAGCGCCACATCCTCGAATCACAGGTCAAACTGATGCCGAACAGTCCGCTGCTCATTCGTGGGCCGATGTGTTCGCACGGCCAGTTGGTGATCGCGCTGCAGGTGCAGCAGTGACACGCGTTACTTAACAGCCTCGACTTTCACAATGTACTGGAGCGGCTGCACCAGCGCCGCGACCGCTTGCGAGTAGGTCGCGTCTTTGGCGAGAAGCTTCTCCCGTATGCGGTTGAGCGATTCCGTTTCCTCCGGCGCCGCCGTGATCAAACGCCCGAGCGCTATGAGCTGATCTTTAATAAGGCTCGTCTCGGAGTTTTGCTTGTCGCGCACGGCTTGATCGAGCTTTTGAAAGACGGGCACGAATGGATTGTCCAGAAACTGCTCCGCTAGATTGATCCCTTTCTCGAGGGCCGCCGCGTCAAACGTCTTGGTCTGCTTTCCCCACGTGACGTTGAGCTGGCCGGCGCCTCCGTTTTTCACAATCAATGTGAATCGGTTCAGATCTTGATTGAACGGGAAGAACTCGATGATCCCGCTGGTCGCGTGCGAATCTTTGGGGTCGCCCGTGAAGCAGAAAGGGTAGCGGCTGCTGGTCACCGTCACTTCGCCATTGGAGACGGAATTAATCACATGCCCAGCGGTGCCCGTGGCGGAGCCGGCCGCCAGATCGAGCGTAATCGTCCCGATGTCGCCGTCGCATCCCAGTGCTTTGAGAAACGCGTAAGCCATCACCAAGTGACCGTTCGCATCCGGGTGAACTCCATCGCCACCGCATACTGCGTACGCATGCCCATACTTGGCCTTCGCCTTTTCCATCGCCTGCATGAGCGGTTCGTGGACATCCGCGAAGAGCACCCCCTCCTGCGTTGCCACTTCGCGGGCTATGTCGCGGAGTCCGGCTAGGTTCACATTGTACACATCCGCTGAAGCGGCTTCCCGGTGGAAGGTGTCCGAATCCACCGCGCCGGGACTGCCAGCGATAATCACCCGCACGCCATGGCTCTTGAAGGTCTTCACCGTATCCGTCATGCCGGCGCGGTAGCCGTCGCTTATATTCTTATCGAGCGGTCGGTATGAGCCGTCGTTCATGCCGTAGCAGGTGGTCGCCGCGGACGGTTTGAGAGGAAGCGTGTCGAGTTCCATCCGGTTGCGAAAGCCCCGGGCGGTTTCGCCGCCCCATCCTTCCTGGAGAGAGCGAAGACCCGCTACCCCACCGGGCTGGCAGGCGAGCAGATAGTCTTCCATATACACGGAGTACATCTTTTGCTCTGTGATCGAGTCGCCGCAGATCGCCAGCAGATCGCCCTTCTCGAGAAGCAGCTTTGGCGTTTCGGCAGCGGAAAGGTGCGCCGCGATGGCAGTGGCAAGGATGCAGGCGGCGGGGAACGAATATTTCATTTGAGAATGAGCAAAGCCGGGCCGCCGCCGTCTTCTTTGATACAATCGCGCTTCGCAAGCGATCGTAACGCTCCCGCCGCCGTCGATCGCTGTTCGGCGAATTAGCTTGGCGGGAGGGCCTCGCGCATTCATCCGTGGCGGATGCTCAAGTTACTGTTTGCCATCCTTCTGCCGCTGGGATCTGCATTCAGCGCCCTCTCGGAAAACGATCTCGAGACGATCGGGCGGAAGGTATGGCACAACGAATGCGGCGGAACGCGCGATGGACTCACTTCCTGGAATGAAGGCGAAGACTTCGCATCACTCGGCATCGGCCATTTTATTTGGTACCCGGAAGGCGTCGCACCGCGCTTCGAGGAGAGCTTTCCCAAACTGCTCGGCTTTTTCGTTTCAAACGGCGTAAAGCTCCCCGGCTGGCTCGAACCCGGTGCGCATTGCCCGTGGCGAACGCGTTCGGAGTTCCTCCGCGATTTTCATGGTGAGAAGATGACTGCCCTACGCGATCTGCTGGCTTCGACGACTCCCCTGCAAAGCCGTATGCTCGCCCTTCGTCTGGAGGAGGCGCTTCCCAAGATGCTCGCCGCGGCGCCGGACGCTGGGCGCGAGAATATCAGGTCGCAATTTGCGCGTCTAAAAGCATCGGGAGCTGGAACATTCGCGCTCATCGACTATGTGAATTTCAAAGGGGAGGGGACAAATCCGCGGGAGCGCTACAACGGGGAAGGCTGGGGGCTTCTCCAAGCCCTATCAAGGATGCACGGCTCAGGCGAAGGCGCGGTGAGGGAGTTTTCCGTCGCAGCTGCTGCCGTTCTGGAGCTTCGCGTCCATAATGCGCCCGCCGAGCGGCATGAGGCGCGCTGGCTCCCAGGGTGGAAATCGCGCGTGCAAGCGTACTGACCGATGCGGGCTGGCGAGATAGCGGCGCTCGCAGTGGCGGCATTTCTCGCGGGCGCCATCAATGCGATCGCAGGAGGCGGAACGCTTCTTACTTTCCCCGCGCTCCTTTTCTTCGGCACGCGCGAGATCGTTGCGAATGCAACCAGCACGCTGGCGCTCGTAATTGGCACCGGCGGAAGTCTCTACGGCTTCCGCGCGCGGATAACCGCGGTGCGACCGTGGCTCATACGATTCGTTCCGCCCAGTCTTCTGGGTGGCTGGCTCGGCAGCGTGCTGCTCACGCGAACAGGGAATGAAACGTTTGCGAAACTCATCCCCTATCTGCTGTTATTCTCCACGCTCCTGTTCCTCTCCCAAGGCGTGATGAAACGCCTCATGGGCGCGGCCAGCCATGTTCAGGGGCCCTCGCGTCGCGGTGTCTGGGTTGCGATCGGTTTCCAATTCGCCGTCGCGGTGTACGGCGGCTATTTCGGCGCGGGCATCGGCATTCTCATGCTCGCTTCCCTCGGGTTTCTCGGCCTCAACGACATCCACGAGATGAATACGCTGAAAAACATCCTCGGTTCGCTCATCAACCTGGTCGCCGCCATCTGGTTCGTCATCTGCGGCCTCATTGATTGGCCCAGGATGTGCATCATGGCAGCCGCCGCTGTCGCCGGTTACTTCCTCGGCGCAAGCTTTTCGCTCCGCATCCCTCAAAAAGCAGTCCGCCGCATCGTGACCGCCATAGGTTTCGCCATTTCCGCAATCCTATTCTGGAAGCAGTTCGCGCGGTGACTACGGACCGAAAAGGGTCCGCAAATGTTTGCTCACATCGCAACAAAGACCCCCACCGGAAGCTTCGCGAGCGCGCCAGCCACGGTAAGTCCGTCTCCGCTAAGCGTTTCGCCGCTGAAGATATTCCTCCAGTTTCCCCCTAAGTTGAGCGCTGTATCGCGCCACCGTTCTCCGATCGGCGGAAACCCCACGCGTCCGCTCAGCCGCGGCGCGATCACAAGAACCTGCGACTCATCGAGCTTGCGAGTGAAGGCGACACAGTGAGCCGCGAACTCGCCTTCGATTTCCACCGGCTTATAGCTGCCACGTTGGAAAAGCGCGCTCCGTTCGTTGCGAAGAGCGAGAAGACGCTGGGTTACAAACAGTTTGATTCGCCCGTCTCTCCAACTCGCGAGCAGTTCGCCCAGGTCGGGCTTTTCCCCAAGCGCCGCAAGCATGGCGCGCCGCTTGTCGTAATCCACTGGCCTTCGATTATCGGGATCGACCAGACTGAAGTCCCAAATCTCGTTCCCTTGATAGAAATCCGGAACGCCGGGCAGAGTTGCTTTCAATACTAGCTGACTCAGTGAATTGATGACGCCGAGTTGCGCCAGGTTATCCGCGAAGGATGCGACCGACTCAAGGAAGCGGCTCGATCGTTTTGGCGCAAGGATCGACGCGATGAACTGCTTGGACGCGTCGTCCCATTCCGCGTTGGGCTCGATCCAACTGCTATTCACCTTGGCCTCGCGGATTGCCTTCTCCATATAGAGCTGAATTCGCTCCACATAGGCGCCGCGCGACTCTTCGGTCATCGCTTCCAGCGGCCAGCTTCCGACCAGCGTCTGATAGAGCAGATACTCTTCGTTCAGGCTCGGAGCCAATTCGTCTCCCACGCTCTTCTTGAACTTTCGATTGGCGATCTGCCAGCGCCGCACGGCTTTCGACCATTCCTTTGGCATTTCTGAAAGCGCCGCCATCCGTGCGCGCACATCTTCGCTCCGCTTCGTGTCGTGTGTCGAAGTGGTCAGCATCGAGTGCGGAAACTGAGCCAGCCGCGCCGCCTGCTCCTCGTGAAAGCGCGCCGGACTTACCCCAAAAATACCCGGTTCACCGCCGACCTCGTTCAGAGCGGCAAGCCTGTTATATATATAGAAAGCCGTGTCCTCCACGCCCTTCGCCGTGATCGGCCCGCTGCATTGCTGGAACTTCATAACAAAGGCGCACCGCGGTGTTTCCGCGACAGCGTGCGGATTACCCGGCGAAGGCAGGAGCACTTCACGAATAAAATCGAAGACAGTCCGCTCGACCGCGGGATTGCGCCTCCGCGCCTGATCGATGGCGCGGGAAATCACCTTGCGATCCTCATCGGAGGGCGGCTCATCGGGGGTAAGATACGTGCGATAGACCGGGAAACATGCAATGACTTCACGCACCACGGCAGTGAGGGCGTTCAGGCTGAAATCGCGATACCATCTGTTTGTCTCGGAGAGCCTGTTTAACATGTGGCCGAGCACATTGATCTCGCTCGACATCGCCGAGCGCATGACCAAAAGCTTGCTTCGGTATGCGATATCGGAAAACCGCTCATCCAATCCGGTGAAGCGTTCATAGACCTCGGTGAGCGCCTTTTGCGCCGCCCCGTCCACCAGCAGCCCCACCGCTTGATTCACAAACTCGTACCCCGTCGTGCCGTGGACGTTCCACGAGGCGGGCAGGCTCTCGCCGGAAGCGAGTATCTTCTCGATAAGCAAATAGAGCGCGCGCGAATCCGGAGGCAGGCCGGTGAGCTGCGCGCATCGTTCCTGCAACAGATCGAAGTAGCGGCGTGGATCGTACAGACCATCCACATGGTCGATCCTCAGGCCAGTGACCGCCCCGCATTGGATCAATTCAAATACGAGCCGGTGCGCTGCCTCGAAGACATCCGGCAGTTCCATTCGGATCGCGGCGAGTGAATTGATGTCGAAGAAGCGCCGATAGTTGATCTCCTCGCCAGCCACGCGCCAGAAGCTGAGGCGATAATTCTGCGCATTGAGCAGTTTATCGAATGCGTCGTATGCATTCTCATCGCCGGGCGCCTGGAACTCATCGACCTTTGCCGCGATCGCCGCGCACACAGCGGGATCCAGATCGCAGAGCGCGTGGAGCCGGCGCTTGAAGACAAGCTGCTCCCGATGCCGCTCCGCCACTTTCTCCGGACGCGAGTCGGTCTTGCCCGGCAGATGTTCCAGCGCGGTGAGGATGCTCTCAAATTCGACCCGCGCGCCTTCCGCGAGTTCATTCCCGACATGGCTGAGCGCTCCGCGCAGAATACCGAGCGTGCTCGCCGGTTCCACCGGCAGGATGGTGCTGTAATAGTGGATCTGGAATCGCCCGCCTTCGAAGACCAGCCGCAGCTCGCCCTTCTCCAGCACGCGCCCGTACTGATCGCCCAGAATTGGCAGGAGCACCTTGTTCTCTAGTTCGCGCTTGAGCGGGTGCCAGTCGATGTCGAAGTAAAAGGCGTAGGGAGAACTCGGCCCGTGTTCGAGCACATCCATCCACCACGCGTTATGCGGCTCAGCCACTCCCATGTGATTCGGCACGAAATCCAGGATAAGACCCATGCCACGCTCCCGCAGTGCCGCCGAGAGGGCGTCAAACTCCTCCCGGCTGCCGACTTCCGGGTTCAGCGCATTGTGATCGCAAATATCGTATCCGTGGGGGCTGCCCGCCGCTGCCTTGAAAATGGGGGACGCGTAGAGGTGGCTCACTCCCAGCCCATGCAGATAATCGACGAGCGATGCCGCATGCCGGAAGGTGAAATCCTTGTGGAATTGAAACCGGTAGGTCGATGTTGGAATGGACGCGTGTTCGGTGGGCATGCCGTGTTTGTTCCTGTGTGCAGATTGGATTGTCACATCCTGTTCGCTCGACCCATCCGATTCGCTCGCCTCATTTCCCGCCAAAATGCGTCGCCTGTCCCATTCGTCGTCTGTTGAGGGGCGAGACCCCGGCGTGAAGCGTGCCGAATTGAATGAAGTGCGCGTGCGGAGCGTCTTAAAAGCAGCCTTTCGCTGTCCCATAGCCGATGCAACAGTTAAACAACCCTATAAATGGCCGCTAGCTAACCTCAAGCGCCCGGCGCGCCCCTCCGGAAATCCCCCGCTCACATGAAAATAAGCCCGGACCTCCTCAAGCCGCACCCCCTTCTGGCGCTGCTGCCGTATCGGAAGATCAAGGAGTTGGTGTCGGATTCGGCTGTCTCGGAGTACGCGAAGGGAGCCACGGTCTTTTCCCAGGGAGATGCATGCGATGCCATCTACCTCATCATCAGCGGGCGCTGTGAGAGCAAGATAAAGGGCCGGTCTGGCGCACTCTCCGTCGATCAGGTATTCGGCCCGGGCGATACGCTGGGCGAGCGAGCGTTTCTAAACGATGAACCGCACCGAAGCACGGTCACGATCGCCACGCGCTGTGTGTTGCTTCGCATACCCGCAAGCGATCTCCAGGGCATTTTCTCCAAGGATCCCACCATCGCCGGGCGTTTCTCGCAGACGCTGACGCGCCGTGCCCGCTCGATGGAGGGGTCTCGTACGCGCTCCCGCGTGCGGCGCGTGGCCACGCTGCTGGCGCTAGGCAATCGCGTGGATGGATCCGCCGTTGCGGCTCGCCTCGCCTCGTCGCTTCGCACCATCGGCAGGCAAAAGATTCTGATGCTCCATCTGGCGCGCGATGGCGGCGCGGAGCATCCTCACGAGTGGGCTCTGCGGGATCCCGGTTTCGGAGGACCTTTCGCGTTCAGCCGCCAGGCCATAGCGAATCCCGCGGGCTACGACGAGTTGCGGCTGCCGGTCGGAAGCGATCCCAGCTACGCGGCGGCGATTGCGCCGTTGATCGGCCATTGCGGATGCCACTACGATTACGTGCTCCTGCATGTCGATCCGCAGCTTTCCCAGCGGATGATCGTCCAGTGCGTCATCCAGGCCGATCTCGCCTACGTCTTCGTCCAGCCGAGCGTTCAAAGCCTCTACGATTTCGAGATGCTTCTCAAAGCGCTGAGGGACGACGCACGAGGAGTTGTCAACCACGTGAAGCCGGTCATCTTCGTCGAGGAGCCGTTCGATCTCGATGAGTTCCACGCGATGTTCGCCCGCTTCGGGCGCTCCGTTCACTCCTTCGCGCGCGGCTTCCCGTGCAGCGCGTCCTCGTCGTGCGGGGATCATCGCTTCGGCCTTCACATCAACCGCATCGCCCGGGAAATCGCCAGGTGCCGCGTCGGCCTGGCGCTCTCCTCCGGAGCCGCAAAGGGGCTCGCGCACGTCGGTGTCATCCAAGTCCTCGAAGAGAACGGAATCGAGATCGATGCGATTGCCGCCACCAGCATGGGCGCCTATGTCGGCTCTCTTTGGGCCTATGGGCTCGATGGCCGTGCGATCGAAAAGATCGCCCTCGAGCACGAGGGGCGCTGGGGCTTGCTATCCTTGCTCGCTCCGGTCTTTCCGCCGAGGCGCGGATTCCTCAGCACGGTTCGCATCGCCCGCCGGCTCCGGCGCTCCCTCGGCGATTCCCATTTCTCAGATCTCATCCGCCCGCTGCGCGTGATTGCCACGAATCGAGAGACGCTCGATCGCGTCGTCTTCTCGACAGGCAGCGTCGTGACGGCCGTCGAGGCCAGCATCGCGATGCCCGGCATCTGTGTGCCGGTGACCATCGACGGCGAGGAATATGTTGATGGCGGCATCGCCGACCCGATGCCGATCGATGTGCTCGATGAGATGGGGATCGAGCGGATTATTGCGGTGAACGTCATTCCGTCTCCACAGGCATTCCGCTATTGGAAGGAGCGCGGACACGAAACGAATGGCAAACCGAAGCGCTGGTCGCTGCCCCATTTGATAAACCGCCAGTTGAACTATTTCGCGGAAGGAAATGTTTTCGATACGATGCTTCAGGCGATCAACAGCGTGCAGATGCGCGTCTCCGAGGCAAATACAGCCAGCGCCGATGTCGTTCTGCGACCCGTCTCGCCCGATGGCGTCTGGCACGATTTCAGGAATCCGCGGAAGTATATCGCGCTCGGACGGAGCGTGGCGGAAGCACAGCTTCAAGAAATGCTCGCTCTCGTAAGAGAAGTACCCACCGATGAAAATGCCAAAGTCCCCCGCACACTGGCCGCCGCCGCCGCTCTCCGCGCTGCGTGAGTGGCAGATGGCGCGGCTGCGCGCCTACCTGCGCCAGACGGTCGTGCCGTTCTCTCCACATTACCGGGCGCTTTTTCAGCGAGAAAAACTGGACCCTTCCGAGCTCCGCACCTTTGCCGATCTCGCAAAGATTCCCTTCTCCAGCAAAGTCGATTTCCAACCCAACTCGGGCGACTCCGATCCCGTCCGCAGCTTTGTATTGCAACCCGATCCGAAGGCGCTGGCCCGGCGCCCCTCGACGATCCTCCGGGCTTTGCTTCACGGGCGCGCCGCCGTTGCGGAAGGGTTTGAGCACGAATTCCGGCCCCTTCTCCTCACCAGCACTACAGGACGCTCCGCGGAGCCTGTCCCGTTTCTCTATACCGCGCGCGATATCGATAATTTAAAGCTCGCCGGTAGCCGCGTGATCGCCCTTTCCGGCGCCTCCCGCGAGATGAAGATGCTGAACATGTTTCCGTTTGCCCCGCATCTCGCGTTTTGGATTACGCACTACGCTGGGACGGAGTTCGGCTGCTTTATGCTCGGAACTGGCGGCGGCAAAGTAATGGGCACCGAGGGAAATCTGCGCCTTCTCAAAAAGATAAAGCCCGATGTCGTGATCGGGATGCCGACGTTTTTGTATCATCTTTTGAGCGAAGCCGTGCGGGAGGGTCTCGAGTTCCCGCAGCTAAAGAAAGTCGTGCTGGGCGGCGAAAAAGCGCCCGCTGGCATGCGCCGTAAATTGCGCGCCCTGGCCAGTCAGCTCGGCGCAGGCACGATCGACGTCCTGCGCACCTACGGCTTTACGGAGGCGAAGCTCGCGTGGGCCGAGTGCCCCTTCGATGAAGACGCCGGGTCCGCCGGGTACCATATTCATCCCGATCTCGCGCTCATTGAAATCGTCGATCCCATAACCGGTGAGCCGCGTGGGGAGGGCGAGCCGGGAGAGATCGTCTTCACGCCGCTCGCCGCCCGCGGCAGCGTGGTCCTGCGCTATCGCACAGGCGATTGCACCGATGGCGGCCTCATCTATGAACCGTGCCCTTTCTGCGGGTCGCTCGTGCCGCGCCTCGTCGGAGAGATTTCGCGCAACTCGGAAGTGCGCGAACTCCGAATCGACAAACTCAAAGGCACGCTCATCGACTTCAATCGGCTCGAACACGTGCTCGACAACATGGAGCATGTCGGCACATGGCAGATCGAATTGCGCAAACGAAACGATGACCCGCTCGAACTTGATGAGATCGTACTTTACGCCGAAAAAGCGGACGCCTTCGATGCCGGCCGGCTGCGCGCCTTGATCTCGGAACGTTTCGCCTCCGAACTCGAGATCCATCCAAACCGCATCGAGTTTGTCACCATCGAAGATCTGCGAAGGAAACAGGGCGTCGGCGCCCAGCTCAAGGAACAGCGCGTGATCGATCGCCGCCCGTCCGGTAAATCCGCCGATTCACCACCGCCGCAGACGCCAGCCATTTCGCCGCTTTCCAATCCCCTCTCACACTGAGACATTCAGGTATGCCTGATCGCCTCGCCATTATCGGTGGAATTCGGACCCCCTTCTGTAAGGCGGGCGCCGAGTTTGCATCCATTCCATCGGACGACCTCGGGCGCATCGCCACGGATGCGCTTCTCACGAGGCTCGGGATCGGCGCTGATCGCATAGATGAAGTGATCTTTGGTTGTGTCTGCCAGCCGCCGGACACCGCGAACATCGCGCGCGTCATCGCCTTGCGGGCAGGCATCCCCGAGAGCGTCCCGGCAGTTACGGTGCATCGCAATTGCGCGTCGGGATTCGAGGCCGTCACGACGGCTTATGAGCGGATGGCTGCTGGTCGCGGTTCCTTTTTTATCGCGGGCGGAGTCGATAACATGTCGCGCGTGCCGCTGCTCTATCGCGAATCAGCGGCTGCAAAATTCGCCTCAGCCGCGAAGGCCAAATCGACCGCTCAAAAGCTAGCCGCCTTCGCCGCGTTCCGCGCCGAGGATTTTGCGCCTGAGGTCGGGTTGAAACTCGGACTCACCGATCCATTTTGCGGACTCAATATGGGGGAAACCGCGGAGATCCTGGCTCGGGAGCACGGGATTTCGCGCGAGGCGCAGGACGATTTTGCCATTCGCTCCCACGAGCGCGCCATCGCCGCGCGCGAGCGGCTGGCGGAAGAAATCACCCCCGTTTACCTTTTTAAGGGAACTGGAAAAGCCGTCGTCCAGGATGGCGGGCCGCGCACCGATCAGTCCCGGGAAGTGCTCGCGAAACTCAAGCCCGTCTTCGATAAATATGGCTCGGTGACCGCCGGCAACTCCTCGCAGATCAGCGATGGCGCCGTCGCGCTGCTTGTTGGGAGCGAGGCGAGCGCGCGGGAGCTTGGCATCGAGCCGCTCGGCTATCTTTCTAGCTACGCCTACGCGGGATGCGACCCGGCGAGGATGGGTTTGGGGCCGGTCTATGCGATGGAAAAGCTCGCAAAGCTCTCCGGTCGCACGACGGCGCAAGCCGATCTGGTCGAGATCAACGAAGCCTTTGCGGCGCAGGTGCTTGCCGTCCTCAAGGTCTTGCGCGATTCGCAACGCGAGATTCCGATCGAGAAGCTGAATGTGAACGGCGGCGCCATCGCTCTCGGCCACCCCGTCGGAGCCACCGGCGCCCGGCTTGTGCTCACCGCTCTCATGGAACTCCGTCGGCGCGGCGCAAAGACCGCCCTCGTTTCACTCTGTGTCGGCGGCGGCCAGGGCGGCGCGCTGTGGCTCGAACGCGCTTGACGATTTCCCACCCACCTTCATGCAAAATATCCAGCGCCAGCTTCGCGAAGACGGAATCTGCGTACTCACTTTCGATCGCGCGGATTCGTCGGTGAATATCTTCGATCGGGCTACCCTCGAAGAGCTCGAGTCGCACATCAAGGCGCTCGCGGAGTCTTCCCTGGGCTCCCGTGGTCTCGTCCTCTGCAGCGCCAAGCCTTCCGTCTTTGTCGCAGGAGCCGATCTGCATTCGATCCAAAAGATGACCCCACGCGAATTGGACGAATTTATCGCCATCGGTCAGCGTGTATTTGCCGAGATCGCCGCCCTTAAAATGCCCACCGCCGCAGCCATCCACGGCGCTGCGGTCGGCGGCGGATACGAGGTCGCGCTGGCCTGCGATTGGCGCGCTGCTTCACCCGACAAAAGCACGAAAATCGGGCTACCCGAGACGCAGCTCGGCATCCTTCCAGCATGGGGTGGTTCCACCCGGCTGCCGCGTCTCATCGGGCTGCCCGGCGCTCTCGACATCATTTTAAAGGGGAAGACGGTCGCCGCTAAAGACGCACTCAAGCGCGGGATGATCGATCTCATCGCCCCGCGCGATCACCTCGTCGAAGCGGCGGCGGAACTGCTCAAGCGCGGCAAACGGGCGCACGGCTGGAAAACCGGTCCGCTCGCGCTGGGAGTTGCGTCTGCATTTGTTGCAGCGCGAGTCCGCAGCACGATCGCGAAGGAAACCCGCGGGCACTATCCAGCGATCACCAAAGCGGCTGAGGTCGCCATGAAAGCCTCTGCCGCAAAAAGCGATGCCGAGTCTCAACGCATCGAGCGCGACGCCATCCGGGAATTGGCGCCAACGCCTGCTGCCGCCAATCTCATCCGGCTCTTCTTCCTCGGCGAGCGCGCGAAGAAGCTCGCGATCCCGGGCGCCTCCGCAGCGCCTGCCATCGCTTCCGGCGCAGTGATCGGCGCCGGTGTGATGGGCTCTTCCATCGCCCAATGGCTGAGCGCTCGCGGCATCCACGTCGTCCTGCGCGACATCGACGCCGCGCGAGTTGCCGCAGGCATGGCTAACATCGCAAAGCTCTACCAGAGCGGTGTGAAACGGCACACCTTCACCGCCTTGGAAGCGCGGCGGGGTCTCGATCGCATCTCGCCGGTTCCGGTCGAGACGCCATTGAAAGCTGCTCGGATCGTGATCGAAGCGGCCGTCGAGCGGATGGATACAAAGATCGCCATCTTCAAGCGTCTCGAAGAACGGGTCGATGATACTTGTCTCCTCGCGACCAATACCTCCGCGCTCTCGATCACCGAACTCGCTGCTGCAACCAGGCATCCGGCCCGCGTCGTCGGAATGCATTTCTTCAATCCGGTGCAAAAGATGCAGCTCGTCGAAGTGATCGTCGGCTCGCAGACCTCGCCCGAGGCCGCCCAACGCGCCGTCTCTTTCGTCCAGCGCATCGGGAAGCTCCCCGTCCTCGTAAAAGACAGCCCCGGCTTTCTCGTCAATCGCATCCTCATTCCGTACATGCTCGAAGCGGCGCATCTTTTCCGGGCCGGGTCGAGCATCGAAGACATCGACGAGGCGATGCTCGATTTCGGGATGCCCATGGGTCCGCTGCGGTTGACCGATGAGGTCGGCATTGATGTGGCCGAGGACGTCGCAAAGACGCTCATCAAGGCGTTCCCCGACCGGCTCGCCATGCCGGAAATCCTGCCGCAAATGCTGGATGCCGGCATGCGGGGCAAGAAGAATGGCGAGGGGTTTTATGTGCACAAGGGCCGCAAGGCTTCGCCCAATGCGCGCGCAATCCGGCTCCGTCCGCGCGATGGGCGCCCCCTCGATCGCGAGGGACTCGAGCGGCGCATGGTCCTGCTCATGGTCAATGAGGCGGCCCGCTGCCTCGAAGAGGGAATCGCCGAGCGCGCCGACGATATCGACTTTGCGATGGTGATGGGCACAGGGTTTGCCCCATTCCGCGGAGGTCCGTTGCGCTATGCAGACAGCGTGGGCGTGGACAAAATCGCTGCGGAACTCAGCCGGCTCGCCGAGACGGTCGGCGGGCAATTCGCTCCCTGCGCGCTCATCGCGGAAATGGCGCGAAACAATAAACGATTCCATGAACACTGACCCTCTTCCCGGCGACGCAGCACCCGCGTCTGTTATCGACACCTCGAAAATGTCGCCCGAGCAGCGGGCTGCCCTCGAAATGACCGAAGCCGCCCGTGAAGTGACCGGCGAAAGCTTCGCGGGCGGGCTTTTCATGGGGCAGTTCAATTTCAAGGCGATGCACCCTTTCCCGTCGCAGCGGCCCGAGGATCGCGACCAGGGCGACGCCTTCCTACAGCGGCTCGGCTCATTCCTCAAGCAGAGCGTCGATCCCGACGAAATCGATCGGACCGGTGAAATCCCGCAGCCGGTCTTCGACGGCCTCGCCAAATTGGGCGCCTTCGGAATCAAGGTTTCGCCCGAGTACGGCGGACTTGGCCTTTCGCAGACGAATTACTGCCGCGCCGCGGTGCTCCTCGGCTCCTACTGCGGAAATCTCACCGCACTGATCTCCGCGCATCAATCCATAGGCGTTCCACAGCCGCTCATCCTCTTCGGCACCGAAGAGCAGAAGCGCCGCTTCCTGCCGCGCGTCGCCGGCGGCGAGATCTCCGCATTCGCGCTCACCGAGCCGAAGGTCGGCTCCGATCCGGCAAAGATCGAGACCCACGCCGAACCGACGGCGGACGGAAAGTCCTTCGTCATCAATGGAGAGAAGCTCTGGTGTACCAATGGAATCAAAGCCGGAGTGCTGGTCGTCATGGCCAAGACCCCGTCGAAGGATGGCAAGACACAGGTGACGGCATTCGTCGTGGACACGGATACGCCAGGAGTGGAAATCGTGCGGCGCTGCCGATTCATGGGTCTGCGCGCGCTCTATAATGCGGTGGTCCGCTTCACCGATGTGAAGGTGCCCCGGGAGAATATCATTCTCGCCGAGGGAAAAGGGCTGCGCGTCGCCCTTACCACGCTCAATACCGGCCGGCTCACGCTTCCCGCGGGATGCATCGGCCTGGCAAAGCGCTGTCTCGAGATCACCCGCGAGTGGGCCAATGACCGTGTGCAATGGGGCGCGCCGATCGGCAGGCACGCCGCCGTCGCCGACAAGATCGCGCACACGGCCGCCGATATCTTCGCCATGGAAGCGATGACCTTTTATACTGCAAGCATCGTCGATCGGGATAAGAAAGCCGACATTCGCCTCGAAGCCGCGATGTGCAAGCTGTGGGGCTCGGAACGCTGCTGGGACATCGTCGATGCCACCATGCAAATCCGCGGCGGGCGCGGCTATGAAACCGCCCAATCCCTAGAGGCGCGCGGGGAAAAGCCGATCCCTGTCGAGCGGATGTTCCGCGATTGTCGCATCAACACGATATTCGAGGGGTCCAGCGAGATCATGCGCCTCTTTATCGCTCGTGAGGCCCTCGACCCGCATCTCAAAGTCGGCGCCCCGATGCTCAATACGCAGTTGCCAGGTCGCGTCCGCCTCCGCGCCGCGATGAAGGCCGCGTCCTTCTACGCAGGGTGGTATCCTCAGCAATGGCTTCCATTCGCCTCTGGCGAACATCTCAACCCGAAACTCGCCAGGCACATCCGGTGGGCCGAGCAGACGACCCATCATCTCGCACGCGCCTTGTTTCACACGATGGCCCGGTTCGGCCCCAAACTCGAACGCGAGCAGGTGCTCCTCGGACGCTTCGTCGATATCGGCACGGAACTCTTTGCAATTGCGGCCGCCTGCGCCCGCGCCCAGTCGCTCTCCGAGCCCAATGCGTGCGCCATCGCCGATTATTTCTGCCGCACCGCCCGCATTCGCATCGAATCGAAGTTCGAAGGACTCCATCACAACACCGACCGCGCCGGTTATAAACTCTCCCAGGAAGTGCTAAGCTGCGCTTACGATTGGCTGGAGCAGGGGACGCTGAAGTGATCCCGCTCCACCCAGGAGGCGGTTGGGGCAACGGCAAGCAGCAGGGTGGGCGAGCAGCTCCTCGATAACCAAAACGATCTATCGTCTCAATTTGGCATCGAACTCAATCGCCTTAAGTACTGCATTCCGGGTGAGTCTCGGCTGCTCGAAGACAATGCGATTGATGCTCTCACCTGCCGCGAGCCTTTCGAGAATGTTCTCCACGGCGATCCGTGTCCTTGCAATAACAGGCTTGCCCGTCATGACACTTGGGTTCGACTGGACGTGCTCCATCCGAAACAGTGTACGCGACCAGCACGATGTCAATTGACCCCTCAGCTCCCGCAGCCACCCGCAGCCCATTGACCCGCGCCCTTCCCATGAGCTACTTTGCTCCCAACATGCCCACCCTAGGAGTCGATCTGGCCGAGGATATCCTTGCCTTGAAGAAAGAGCGCAACGCGGTCATTCTCGCGCACAATTATCAAATCAAAGAAATTCAGGAGATCGCCGATTTCGTCGGCGATTCGCTCGGCCTCAGTTTCCAGGCGTCCAAAACCGACGCCGACGTGATCGCGTTTTGCGGCGTCCATTTCATGGCCGAGACCGCGAAAATCATCAATCCAGCCAAGACGGTCGTCCTGCCCGATCTCGATGCCGGCTGTTCGCTCTCCGAATCGTGCCCGGCCGACCGGCTCGATGCCCATCTCAAGGCGCACTCCGACAAAAACTACTACGTCATCGCCTACATTAATTGCTCCGCCGGCGTGAAGGCGCTCTCGGATGTGATCGTCACAAGCGGCAATGCCACGAAGATCGTCGAGGCCGCTCCGAAAGATCGGAATATCCTCTTCGTGCCGGACCAAAATCTCGGCGCCTGGGTGATGGAGAAGACCGGGCGCCACATGGATCTCTGGAAGGGCGCCTGTTATGTCCATGTCGAGTTCACGAAGAATGCAATCGAGCGAATCAAATTTGAGTGGCCCTCCGCGCCTGTCGTCGCGCATCCGGAATGCACGGCTGCCGTCCGCATGCTCGCCGACGAGGTCTGCTCGACCGAAAAGATGATAACCTACTGCAAGGCAAACCCCGCCAGCGTCTTCATCATCGTCACCGAGTCGGGCATGCTCCACCGGCTGCGCCGGGAAATTCCGGGAAAGGTTTTCATCCCTGGGCCTACCGACACTTGCGCGTGCGCCGATTGCCGGTTTATGAAGATGAATACCTTGGAAAAGCTGCACGATGCCTTGCTCAATCTCGAGCCGCGAATCGACATTCCGGAAGCGATCCGCGCCCGCGCGGAGCTTCCCATCCGCCGCATGCTGGAGCTGAGCGCTTAAGGAAATCCAAGCGGCGTGAATATCCCCCTCCGAGCATTTGCGCGACGGCTCACAGCGCTCACTGTCATCTGCTTGCTCGCCGCCGGTTGCCATAAGCCGCAATCCGATCCCTCGGCTGCTGCCCAGGCATTTTTCGAGCAGGTATTCGCCGGAAAACTTTCGGAAGCCTACCGGAGCGCGGCGTTCGGATTTCAGGCGACGCAAAGCGAACAGCTTTTCGCTGCGAACGCCGGTGAAATGGGACTCAAAGGCGCCAAATCGGTCTCACTCACAGGTCTCAAGCAGGAGGGAGAAATTGCCAGGCTCAATGCCGAAATCACCTCGGCGTCAGGCAAGAGGCTACCCTTGATCGTCACGATGACCAACGAGAGCGGCCAATGGAAGCTTTTCGCGCTCCGCTCGCCGCGCAGCATCGAGACGGGCCGCAGCGAGAACCGCTTCACCCTCGTCGGCAAGACGACCGCTTTCGAGGATGCCGCCCGCCAGCCAGTCCCCGATGAGCGGACCATCCGCAAGCTCATTCGCGAAGCCATGAGCCAATTTCAGGACGCGCTCCGGGACGGCTCGTTCAAAGAATTCTACGCCTACGTATCCGACGCCTGGCAGGCGCAGCTCACCGAGCGGCAGCTCAAGACCGCGTTCCAGAGCTTCGTCGATCAACGGATCGACCTCACCCCGATCGCCAATCTGGAGCCGAAGATGGACGTCCCGCCCCAGATTACTAGCGAAGGCTTGCTTCTGCTGAATGGCCACTACGAGAGCCGCCCCTACCAGGTCTGTTTCGTCCTGAAATTCATCTACGAACTTCCAGATTGGAAGCTCTTCGGAATCGACGTCACCCTCCGCCCGGAAGCCCCGCCAAAATAGCGAAGTGCCGGGGAGGGGACTCGAACCCCTAAGGATTGCTCCACCAGATCCTAAGTCTGGCGCGTCTGCCAATTTCGCCACCCCGGCTTATCTGCAATTCACGCGCTGAATTTCCGAGCGGTTCTTGGCTCACGCAAGCGTAATTTCCCCAGACTGTGGGCGCGCTGTCCCGCTACTACGCGCCGCTCCTCGTCGATCCTGGTTAAGGCGCGGTGGGCCTGCACTCTTCCGACGATGGATTTCGCTCGGAGTTCGAGAACTTCGCCCGCGCGGGGTAAATGCCTGTTCTGACAAAGCGCCTCGCGGCACTCAAACCCAGCTTCGGGAAGCTGAGAGGAGCGAACAAGCCGAAGGAGAGATGTGAAAAGCAAAGCTCAGCAGGGTGGATGAGCAGATTAATACCTTAACCCAACCCATCGGGTTGGGTTCCCATACGGAAGCCCGCGGCCTGAAAGGCTGCGACACTTGACTCAAGCCAAAAGGCAATCGATTGAGTTCATAAGTCGCGAGCCGCGAAAGTGTCGCCTTGCGCGAAGTCGCCCGTCTCAAATCCGCGTCGAAACCAGCGGAGACGCTGCGCCGAGGTGCCGTGCGTAAAAGAATCCGGCACGACGCGACCCTGCGCCTCGCGTTGAAGGCGGTCATCCCCGAGAGCACTCGCGGCATTCAGCGCCGACTCGATATCCCCAGGCTCGAGGATATTCCACTTGGTCTGCGCGTAGTGCGCCCACATCCCGGCGAGAAAGTCCGCCTGCAGTTCCAGCCGCACGGAGAGTTTGTTTGACTCCACCGTGCTGATGCGTCCGCGCATCCCATCCACCTTGTCGGTGATACCGAGAAGCTTTTGCACGTGATGCCCCACCTCGTGCGCGATGACATAAGCCTGGGCGAAGTCGCCCGGCGCTTTGAATCGGTCCTTCAATTCCTGATAAAACTCCAGGTCGATATATACCTTCTCATCTCCCGGACAGTAAAACGGGCCCGTCGCTGAACTGGCCGATCCGCACGCGGACTCGACTTGCCCGGTGAAGAGCACCAGTTTGGGCTCGCGGTAGGTTCGCCCCATGCGTTGAAATTGCTCGCGCCAGACCTTCTCCGTATCGCCCAGCACCACGCTGACAAACCGCACCAACTCATCCTGCTTCGCCGGGGGAACCATCCGCGAGTGTGGATCGGAGCTGGGCGCTGAAGCCGAAGGCTGGCTCTGCAGCACCACATTCAGGAGCTGTTGCGGGCTCGCACCCATCAGCAGCATGATGCCAAGCACGATGAACGTGCCGATCCCGCCACCCACCGCCACGCGACCCGGCGTGACGCCCCGGCGGTCTTCGACGTTGGAACTCTCTTCTTGATCTTGCCAGCGCATAAAAAGAAACGGTGCTTAACTTCGGACCTGAAGGTTGGTGCGATTCATCGCGAAAGAAAAGGTAATTTGTTGGCTTTTCGTTCGTCCGGCTACGGCCATTTAGGGAAGCTGGGGACTGTCACGGACAACGACACCGTGACGATTGACGCCGAACCGCGCGACCACCGTTCCCAGCCCCACGTGGCAAGCCGTAGTCCCCCTCGGCAAGCCGTAGCCCTGCGGAGGCTGCGCAGGCTGCAAAGGGCGCCAATTCCATAGCCCAACCCACCGGGTTGGGGTTCCCATCCCCCGCAGCCCGCGGCCTGAAAGGATGCGCCCACTCGACGACCCGCCGCCTCCGCCACGAGAGATCGTCTCACTCCGCGCTCCGGAAAATCAGCGAGCCGCCCTTATACGCCGCGTCTTCCGCCATCATTCTCGTTTCTTTGTCCCGCTGCACTTCATGCACGATCTCCCGGTAGGGCGTGCCATTGAAACAAACCTCCCGAAAAAACAGAAATGCCTTCGCGTTCTCAATGTTAAACATCGGGCCGATCCTCCCGTCGGTTGTAGTGTAAGAAAGCCCGCCCAGCAGTTCCGTCTCGCCGCCGTTGCGAGTCGTCACGAGCGGCCCCGTCCGCTCCGTCTTCAGTCCGAGTATCCAGAGCTTCCCTCCATCGTTGCTCACGTGCTCCCCTTGATTTTCCACATTAAGCTGGCGCGCCCAGACGCTCTGCCCGGCGAACCGCCAATTCGTGAAAGGGTTCGAGCACACGTCGTTCAGAAAAAGGTCGCCTCTCCCCGAAAACGCCCCGCATACATTGAGGCAATGTGAGATCACCACGGTCCGGCCGCTTGCATTTTCAAAGGTGGGCGTCTTCGTATAGCCGCTGCTGAGCCGCTCGAACACCACCACGGGAGCGTCGCCGTCCACCACCTTAAACACAGGCTGTTCCATCGCGGCCACATCCAGGTTCGCCCGGCACCCGATCAGACGCCGCACCTTTCCGTGGACAAGGATTGTTGACGAAATCTTGTAAGTCCCTCGTGGAAAATATACGGTCTCAGCCCCGGAATCGATTGCCTCTTGAATCGCTGCCGTGTCGCCCGATCCGCCGCCGCGTTCGACGGACTTTCGCGGCGCAACCCACTCCTTCGGATTTCCCCACGGGACATACGGGATCTCTTTCACTGGAAGCCCGAGGGAGGCCTTTCCGCCTGCAATCGGACGCGATGTGTATTCTGTTGGCAGCGCTCCGGGTCTCCCCTCGATCGCGCTCGCGTACCCTTCCGTCTTCACATCGCGCGCATACAATTCGCCGCTGTTAACAATCGCCGCTGTGGACACTGCTTCCCCCTTGCCGATGAACGACGATTCGAGCAGCGCGAGATGCCCCCCATTATTCAGCACAGCGGGCACGGCATTGTGGCTGCTGAGCCGGCGAATCGCCAATGTTTGGCCGTCGCTTCGCAATCCGGCTACATTCTGGTCCGTCAGATCCACCGCTTCCAGAATTTGCGAGTTAATCGAGTTCGCTGTCCATATCCCGTAGTCGAAGCCCGTTACGCTCACGTGGTCGATCAGCAAAGGCCCGTTTTCGTTCGTGTAGCGCAGATCGATTCCCGCTACTCCCTGTCCGTCGCCGGAGATCACCCGCACTCTTTCCACGCAGCCTTGATTGTTTGCCATGAATTGCATCCCGACAGCGCCAGGGTTCCCACACCCTGTATCAAGCGTGAGATCGTACACTTCGTTGGAGAATCGCTGTGCCGGGGCGGCCCCGGTCCAGATCATTCCCTTCGGTTTGCGCGGTAGATCGAATCCGGCACACCCACTTTTCAATCGGATGACCGCGCCGCTTGCGGATTGGCCCTGCAGCGCGGTGTTCTTTTCCTCCCATCCGTCGCGGCTTCCGTGCGCCCATTTCAAGGTGTCCGATATGAGGTACTGCCCATTCGGCAAATAGACGATCGCGCCTGCGTTTGGATGATCCGAAAGCGCCCGCTGGATGGCTGCTGTGTCGTCCGCGATCCCGTCGCCCTTTGCGTTGTAAGGCGGCTTCGTTATATCGATCACGCCCGCGTCGGCTGGAAATGCAATATTTTCCACGCCGAGCGCAGGCGCTCCAACCGGAAGGACGGGATAGACTGTCGGTTGGTACTTCGGCTTGAAGACACGTGCGGCGTGGGCGGGCGCATCCGGTGAAAGAAAGCGCACCTCCGAGAGCGATGGTGGATCGCCCGGCTTGTAATTCGATTGGATGTTAAACCGAACAAACCGGGCCGAAACCGGCGCGGGAAAGGCGATCTCCTCTCCGGGATCGTCGTCCTGACCGCTCGCCTCCTTGAGTCGAAAGGAGCCGATCGCTTGGAAGTGCTCCCCATCCGCCGACCCAAGCACTTCCAACCCTTGCACCCCGCGCCCATTATACCCCTTTTCATTGCCATTCCAGATATGCATCCCCGTGAGCCGCGTCGCCTTCCCGAGGTCGAAAACCAGCCACGGGTGTGCGTCCGAGTAGTCCGCATTCCACATCGTGCCGCCGTCGGCGTACTTGTTATCTGTGTGCACCGCCAGCCCGCTGCCGGGACGCGATTCGGCAAGGCCCCGTCCGTCAATTAAACTCCGCGGATCGCTGGCCTGCGAACTCGACACCTTCACATCCACGGGCGCGATGCCCATCTCTGGGGCGTCGTTCGCCCTCACCAGCAGGTTCGCAGCAATAAAGCTGGCAACTAAAAGCATCAAAACCTGTCGAGATCGTTTCACAGCCCAATAATCAGGGCGTTTGCGCCTCTCGACCAGTCCAAAACTTCAGCCATCACGCGTCTGGGGTCACGCCGGCGCGGAGCGGAAAATGGAGACCCGACCCCATGGGTTGGACTTAGGGATTGGCGCCCAGTTTGAGACGAAAAGCGGCGCATCTTACGATGCGCCGCCTTCGATTGACCTGGTTGCCGGTACGGTTTACGGCAGATTAGTCACCGTCACATTGTCAAATGTCGAGGTGTTGAGCAGCCCATTATTGTGCGCAGTGACGGCGAGCCCGATATAGACTTGCGCGGCCATTGGAATCGTGTCGCTTCCGATCAGCGTCCACGTTGCATTGTCGGCAGAGGCGTAGCTCGTGAGCGTATTGCCATTCCGAGTGACGCAGACCCAATAGGGGGCCGATACGGATCCGCCCCACGTCGAGAGGCTCGCGGAATTGGTGGCGGGGCGTCGTTGGTACAAAACGCCACTGCCAGGCGCCACGCAGGTAAACGCTTGCGCGGAACCAGCCGCGAGTCTTTCCCGGATCATCACTCCAGCTTTCGCCCAGGGGTCCGTGCCCTGCACCGAGAGCACGCGGGCAACGATCTGGCCGTTGCCCGTAAGCGGTTGGCAATCGAACTGGAATGCATCGGCGGTGTACCAGACGTCGGCTCCGGAACCGTTGACCGTGAATACGCCATCGGCGATATCTCTTGTGGAAGAGCCTGCAATCGCGGGACCGCCCACATCCACGCCAGCCAAAGCTGGATACGGACGTAGCGACACTGTCGGCACGGTCTCGGTCGCGAGTGTGCTCGACGCCCACTCCAGTTGCGCCGTCGCGCCGCCCCCATTCTGGGAGAAGTCCATCTGCACGCTTGCGGGTACGCCGCCCGTGAGGGAGATCGCGCCGCTATTCAGCGTCGGCGGATGGTCGGTCCAGTTGTCGATGATCTTTTGTCCATTAACCCACAGGCGGACTCCGTCGTCGCTGTTTGTGGTGAACGTATAGCTATCGGTTGTGTCCGGGACCACACTTCCCGACCACCGCGCCGAAAACTGGACAGGTGGGATGGACGGAGCAGGGGAAGCCCCGGCCCAGTTGAAATTCACCGCGGGATCGAGCCTCTGGAACGGAACGCCGCTGAGCGTCATTCCATTGAAGTAGCTCGCAGCGATCCCGGTTCCGGAAGCAAGCAACCGGCTCTGGGGAACAATCTGCGAAGCCTGGCTGGGGCTGGACCACGAAAGCTGGGCCACCGTGCCGCCTCCATTCTGGTAGTATTCCATCCGGATCGGATAGAGCTGGTTTGCCAGAAGTGCGATCGTCCCGGTATTCACCGTCGGCGGGTGGTCGGTCCAGTTGTCCACGATGTTTTGTCCATTGACCCACAGACGCACCCCATCGTCGCTATTCGTCGAAAACGTGTATGTTTCGGAATAAGCTGGCATGATGAAGCCGGTCCATCGCGCGGACCATGTGTTCGGCGCGATTGCCGGATCGGGCGATCCGTTGCCCCAGTTGAAGTTCACGGTGGGATCGATTCGGGCGATCTCCGTTCCAGTGAAGTTGATATTATTGTAGTATTGCGCGTTCAGGCCGGGAGACGCGGGCTGGGCGGTCGCCGATCCCGTGGTATAGTCGAAGTTATAAAGCGCGTTGCTTGTCTCGATCGGATCGCCGATCGCATGGATCACGGTCTGCCCGCCCCGAACGATGGAAAACTGCTGCGCTCCCGGCTGGAAGGGAATCGCCGTATCTTGAAGTCCGGCTCCGACGTTGTACGAGGTCGTTACCCCTCCGGATGTCACATTGAGAGTTGCGGGTTGGGTGAGGATCGTGGTGACGTAGAGTTGATCGTAGTTATAATTAGTGGTTCCGGACGGCGGGTTGAACCAAGTCACAGGCCCCCAGGGGTCGTTGCTTGCAACCATTTGCCACGGGTTGATCCGGTAAGCCCAATAGATCTGGTCTGTCGTCGGAGTGGGTTGGACACCGGTTTTATACCATCGAATGTAATAACTATTTAGGGCAAGCAATCCCCCGTGCGGTTTCAAATAGGCCGGAACCGCTGGGGTGAAATACGGCCAGTAAGACCACGCATCGTAGATCGGACTGAAGTAGGTAGCCTCGTAGAAATCGTTCCATGTCGTCAGTTCGACCCATTCCGGATGGCTCACGTTGATGATGTCGGCCCACTGCATCGCGGCGCCCTTTCCACCCTGATATTCGAAGTAGCCTCGCGCGCCCTGCAGCCGGCCCCAATACTGTGGCGATACGGGCGCCATGTACGTTTTGTTGCCGCCGTGCGCCGTGCCGCCATAAATATCGCTGCCCCATGCAATGCCATCCGGAACTCCGCCGGCGCCGAAATCGAACAAGCCATCGACCACTTGATTCCACCACAAATTGTAGTCGCTTTGCACGACGGCGCCGAGATCGCCGTAGGCATAGAAGAACGGGATGAAATAGACGTTGTACCCGGCGTTTCTCAGCGGCGTTAACACGTTGGTTTGCCACCAAGTCGCCATGGCGGGATTGGTGCTGTTGGCCTGCCCGCCCTCTCCTCCGAACGTCGAGAGGAACGGACGATTCTGGTAGAGATAGTAGTTGGGATGGCCCGCGTAGGTCTCGATCATGCTGATGATGTCCGAAGGCCCGAGGCCCGTCATATCCGCGGAGAAGAAGAGTTTGAAGTTTGTTCCCAACTCCTTGGCAGCCTCGAACATGGCGGCGCTCCTGGTTTGATAATTCGAATCCGCGCTCCACGCTCCGCAGTTGAGCGCGAAGCCGTCGAGTCCGGCGGCCTGTGCGTCCCGTATGTCTTGTTTGTACCCTTCAACACCGTTGTTGTAGTCTGGAAGAGCGACCATGTAGTGGGCGAAAACCAGACGGGGTGGAGTCTGCGCCTGCGACGAGTGGGAGGCTGCCACGCTGAATGCGAGGGCAAGGAGACTCGCTGCGCAGAAGCGGCAAATTCGATGAAACGCGGCGCTGAGCACGGGCTCTCGGCGATTGGATATTCCCGGCGGCCATGCCGGGAGTAGATTGGGAAGGATAACGGGCGAGGGGATGCTGCGAGGGTTCATTGGGGGATTTTCGATTTGTTTGTAACCGGGGCGGCGCGGCAATCTGGAAGTCCCCGTGGACAGGCACAAACAAAACGATACGTTACACGTACCATGAAGCCGATCCTCCCGGTTACCTTGCGTGACGTCGCGCGCAAGGCGGGTGTCTCTCCGATGAGCGTTTCCAGAGCGCTGCGCGGCCATGCCGGAGTCGCGGAGCACACCCGCAAGCATATATTGCAGTGCGTCGAAGATCTCGATTATCGCGCACATCCCTTTGTCAGCGCGCTGATGCGCCATGTGCGCGGCGGGCGTCGGCTGGAGTATCTTTCCACGATCGCGCATCTCGTCCAATCGAAAGCGGCGCTGGCTGCCTCGCCATTTTATCGAACGTACGACGCGGCGGCCCGCCAGCGTGCGGAGGAGCTCGGCTATCGTCTTGAAGTCTTTGGCTTGGACGATCTGCGAATGAGTATCCGACGCTTTGAACGGGTGCTTATCGCGAGGGGAATCCGCGGTATGCTGCTCGGTTCACTGCAACCGGATGCTCCCTTGTATTCCCAATTGGACTGGAGCAAATTTGCCGCGATCACGCTCGGCTACGCTCGCGTTCGGCCCGCGCTTCCGCGATCAGTTACCGATCACTTTATCGGCATGCAGATCGCACTGCAGCAGCTCCGCCTTCGCGGCTACAAGCGGATCGGTTTTTATACGGATGCGGTGGTCGATGAATGGACGAACCATCGCTGGAGCGGAGCCTTCCTTTGGGAGCATCGGGCTTGCAAGGATTCGACCGCTCCACACATTGCCAAAAATCCGGGCGAAGCCTCCTTTAAGACGTGGCTGCGAACCTATCGACCGGATGCGATCGTGAGCAACTGCATGCGCGTATGGGATTGGATTCGCGCTATGCGGGAACGGACGGACATTCCGGGATTTGTCCATCTGGATTACCTGCCGTCGATGAGCGGAATCGCTGGCATCGACCAGCGTCCCGGCGCAATCGCTGCTGCGGCCGTGGATGCCGTGACTACCCAATTGGAAAGGCAGGAATTGGGCCCGTCGGAAATGCCGCGTTCCACCATGCTCGAACCGGTGTGGAAAGACGGCGGCTCGATTCGCCAGGCGTGTTGCACGACGGCAAAAGGATAGCGCAGGCTATCACGAACTGTTTGGCGCTCCTCAACTCGATCGCCTTGCGGAGGAGTGAAGTCCGCTCTTTGGCTGCTGCTGTGTGAGACAATGGAAGGCGCCGAGGCCCCAGATGAGTTCGCGACAGTCGATCGGGATCGTCTCCCGGCCGGGAAACGCTCCTTCGATAATGGCTACAGCGGCGCCATCGTTGTCATCGCCAAATACCGGAAGCAGAACGACCGTGTTGGCTATGTAGAAATTGGCATAGCTGGCAGGAAGCCGGAGGCCTTCGCGCACGATTTTGCGCGGCATGGGAAGCTTCACAATTTCCAGCGGCGAACCGTCTTCGATTCGTATGCCGCCGAGCGCCGCGAGGTTTTCCTGCAAGGGCGGATAGTTGGGATCGGCGCGGTCTTCTTCGACTGCGGTTACAACCGTCGAGCGGCTGACAAACCGTGTCAGGTCGTCGATGTGTCCATCGGTATCGTCACCCTCGATTCCATCGCCAAGCCATAGGATATTGTGAACACCGAGGTAATCGCGAAGGCGCGATTCGATGCCGGCCTGGGTCATCTCCGGATTGCGGTTGGGATTCAACAGGCAGGAGCGGGTGGTAAGGAGGCTTCCCGTTCCATTGACGTCGATCGACCCGCCTTCAAGGATCATGCCCGGCGAGAAGAGCGGAAGACCAAAGTCAGATGCGATGCGGGCTGGCACGATGTCGTCTTCCGCAAAGGGGGGATATTTCCCGCCCCAGGCATTGTAATCCCAATCGACGATAGCCAGCGCGGGTTCCTCGGCGCGTGTGAGAAAGATGGGGCCGTGATCGCGGCACCACGGTTCGTTTGCCGGATTGTGATGAAAGCGCACGTGCCGGTCGCGTGCGCCGTGCGCTTTGAGTATTTGCACGACGTCCGCCTCATGCGCCGTGTCCCAAACATTGATGCGGACCTCCTCGGAATCTGCGAGAGCATCGACCATTCGCGCAAAGACGGGCATCACGCGGTCATAGGAGTCCGGGAAGGAAATGCCTTCGCGGCGCGGCCATGAAAGCCACGTGGCTTCGTGCGGCTCCCATTCGGCCGGCATCCGATAGCCGAGCGCGGCCGGTGTTTGCTGAGTTGCGACGCCGGCGCTCACAGATTCAAAAAGTCGGGTTCAGTCGATGAAGCGTTTCTCGATCCCGGTGTACGCATCGATCCGGCGGTCCCGGAAGAAGGGCCAATGCGTCCGCTGCACGTCGAGAGCATCCAGATCGACCTCGGCAAGCAAAATTTCCTCGTTCGAGACGGAAGCCTTGGCGATGATCTCGCCGGAGGGATCGACGACAAAGCTTTGTCCCCAAAACTCGATGCCGGGACCGCCGTCGGGCGCCTCGTGTCCAACCCGGTTTGGCACTGCCACATAACATCCATTGGCAATCGCGTGCGAGCGCTGGATGGTCTCCCACGCGTCATGCTGCTTGCGTCCATGCTCGGCCTTTTCGCCGGGATGCCAGCCGATGGCGGTCGGGTAGAACAGGATCTGCGCGCCATTCAGCGCGGTAAGCCGGGCCGCTTCCGGGTACCATTGATCCCAGCAGATGCAGACGCCGATGCGGCCATGGCGCGTATCCCACGCCTTGAAGCCGAGGTCGCCGGGCGTGAAGTAAAACTTCTCATAGAAGAGCGGGTCGTCGGGAATATGCATCTTCCGATACTTGCCGAGGTATGAGCCATCGGCGTCGATGATGGCCGCCGTGTTATGATAGATCCCGGCGCCGCGCTTCTCGAAGAGCGAAGCGACGATCACCACCTGCCGCTCGCGGGCGATGGCGGAAAGAGCCTCGGTTCCCGAACCGGGAATCGGCTCGGCAAGAGCGAAGTATTTATGGTCTTCGACCTGGCAAAAGTATTGCGACGTGAAGAGCTCCTGAAGACAGACAATCTGCGCGCCCCGATCGGCAGCTTCGCGGATGCGCGCAGCCGCCTTTTCCCGGTTCTCCACCGGGTCCGGCGAGCAACTCATCTGGACCAGGCCGAGAGTGACTTTTGACATGGCTGCTGTCTCGGCGGCGCTTCCAGCGCGGAAGACTACTTGAGCGCTTCGACCCGCGGCACGATCTTGATGCTCTCGACATTCACCCGCTTGAGCGGCCGATCGCGGCTGTCCACAGGAGTGGATGCGATTTTCGTGAGCACGTCGTCACCCTTGATGAGCTTGCCGAATGCCGTGTACTGGCCATCAAGCTGCGTCGGGTTTCCATCGCAGATGAAAAACTGGCTTCCGGCGGAATTGGGATCGCTGGAGCGGGCCATCGAAAGGACGCCGCGCACATGGGATTTCTTATTGAACTCGGCCTTGATCTTGTATCCGGCATCGCCCGTTCCCCAGCGCTCTTTCTGGCTCTCGTCCTTCGTGAGCGGATCGCCGCCCTGAATCATAAAGCCTTTGATGACACGATGGAAATTTGTTCCGTCGTAAAAGCCTTTCCGCGCGAGATCCTCGAAGTTTTTCACATGTCCCGGCGCCACATCGGGCCAGAGTTCGGCGACCATTTCGCCCTCGGAGGTTTTGATGACTGCTACTTCGTCGATGGTATTGCTCACGGTTTTTTTGGTGTCAGTTTTGGGCTCTTCGGCGGTGGCGCTCACGACGCCAAGAGCGAGGATCGCGAGCAGGGAGAAAAATGGGGATTTCATACGGGACGGTTTCCTTGCCACTCGTCACGCGGAACGTCAATGCGCGGCGCGCGGATTTCTTCAAAAAATCATCGGCACACCCTCGCGCATCAGCGTGATGCGATCGGCGATGCCGTGCGACCGCGCGCAGGCTAGCAGCCGCTCCGGCGGCTCTTCCAGCGGTTCGTAGCTGAGCCGGAAGGTGCCGTAGTGCATGGGGACCATCCGCTTGGCGCCCAGCTCCGAAAAGGCGGTGATCGCTTCCTCGGGATTCATATGCACCTCCCGCCCGCTCGGCGGATCGTAGGCGCCGATCGGGAGCAGGGCGATATCGATCGGGTAACGCCGCCCGATTTCCTTGAACCCATCGAAATAGGCCGTGTCGCCGCAATGAAAAATCGAGCGGCCACCGGCTTCGATGACGAATCCGCCGAAACCGCGGTGCGAGTCGTGGAGGACGCGCGCGCCCCAATGGTGGCACGGTGTGAGTGTAATCCGAAGCGGTCCATGCTCGAACGTCTCCCAATAGTGGAGCTCGTGAACACTGCGAAAGCCGAGATCGTGGACGAGATTCCCGACATCGAAAGGGACCACGATCGGTTGTTCATCGGCGATCTCGCGCAGCGATTTCCGATCGAGATGATCGAAGTGGGCATGTGTTACGAGGACAAGATCGATGTTGGGCAGATGATGAATCTCGAGGCCCGGATGGCGCATCCGCTTGAAAACCTTCAGCCACTTGGCCCAATTGGGATCGACCAGGAAGTTTTGCCCATGCGTCTGAATCAGAAACGAGGCATGGCCAATCCATGTGATCCCAATCTCCTTATCTTTGAGTTCAGGCCATTGAGGAATGACAGGATGACCCGCACGCTTCGTGAAGATCGAAGGGATGAAGACTTCCGTGAGGAAATTGCGCCGGTGCCAATCGCCCTTTAGCCCCAGCCCAACTTTGCGTTCCGATCCCAGGACGGCGCCCGGTTTCGGAACGTTGCCATTTGAATTCGCTGACTTCTGGATATCGGCTTTCGGCTTCCTGCGGAAAGAAGGCATGTGTACGGAGCGGAGTGTAGCCGTTCGATGAGGGGTGGCAAAGGATTCGTTCGACGGTCCGTCAGCTCCGTGGCACGGATTGCAACGATGAGAACGAAAGCCGAACTGCGCCGCGATATGCAGGCGCGGCTGGCAAGGTCGGTCGCAAGCGATTCCAACGGACTCGCAATCCGCGAAGCGTGGTCGCGAAGCATCCGAAGGCACATCGAAGCGAGCCGGTTTTGGGCGGAAAGCGCGATGGTGTGCGCCTTCCTCCCGATGGCGATCGAGCCGCTCATCGCATCGCTCTGGTCAGCGAAATCGGGTGTGCGTTCCATCGGCTTCCCGCGCCTGTGCAAAGGCGAGATCGAGGTGCTCTTGCTCGATGAAACCCCCGCGTTTTCGGGCGCGGACTGGCGATTGAATCATGCTGATCTCGATAAGGCGAAGACCGTTCCCATTTCGGATGTGGATCTGATTCTCGCGCCGGGTCTCGCTTTCACGCCCGGAGGCAAACGCCTCGGACGCGGAGGCGGCTTTTACGATCGACTGCTCTCGCGGAAGCGGAACGATGCGCGGGTCATGGGAGTCTGCTTCGATCTCCAGCTCTTGGATGAGATACCGGAGGAGCCGCACGATGCCCCGATGGATGCGATCGTCACGGAGCGTGGCATCGCGACGACGCCGCCTCCAAAAACCAGTTGAGACAAAGCCCGACGCCAGCGAGCATTCCTGTTTCAGACACCACCCTCGAATCGAGCCTTTTCGAACCTTTTCATGTCGCAACTTCTGGAGCCAGCACACGCCGCATCTTCGACGCGCGGGACGCGTGTCGTCGTGGGGATGAGCGGCGGCGTCGATTCGAGCGTGGCGGCGTTCCTATTGAAAGAGCAGGGGTTCGATGTCGTGGGCGTGACGATGAAAGTGTGGCCGCAGGATTGCATTTCGCGCGCCGAGGATAAGTGCTGCGGCCCACAGGCCATCGCCGATGCAAGGAGTGTGGCGCATGCGCTGAAGATTCCGCACTATGTGGTGGACGAGTCGGAGAACTTCGAGCGTCTCGTGATCGATTATTTCACGAGCGAATATAAGGCGGGCCGCACTCCGAATCCGTGTGTCATGTGCAACGAGAAGGTGAAGTTTGGCAATCTCTGGGGAAAGGCAAAGGCGATCGGAGCCGATTACATCGCCACCGGTCACTACGCGATCATCGAGCATCAGGAGAACGCGTTAGGAGAACGGCGCGCTGTGTTGCGAAAGGGGGCGGATTCCCGCAAGGACCAATCGTACTTTCTCTTCAGCCTTCGGCAGGCGCAGCTCCGGAGGGCGCTCTGCCCGCTCGGCGCCATGGAGAAGCCGGAGATCCGTGAGATTGCGCGCAAATTGGGCCTTAAAGTAGCCGATAAAGTCGATAGCCAGGAGATCTGCTTCGTGCCGGGGAACGACTATAAGGCTTTCTTGAAGACACACCTTTCCGCAGGAGACTTCCATCCCGGGCGTCTCCGCGACACAAAGGGGGCCGATCTCGGGCCGCACGAAGGCATTGAGATGTTCACAATCGGGCAAAGAAAGGGATTGCCAGGCGGCTCGGCGAAGCCGCGGTACGTTGTCGATATCGACCCCGCGACAGCTACCGTGGTCGTGGGAGAAGCGGAAGATTTAGTAACAAAAGAGTTTTCGATCGATAACACCCTTTGGCATGACGATGCGTCCGAGCCTTTCGATGCGACCGTGAAAATTCGGTACGGGCATGCCGGAGCGGCAGCCGCTGTCTATCCAGAATCCGACGGCTCGGCGCGGGTGGAGCTTCACGCGGCGCAACGGGCCGTTACCCCAGGCCAGGCGGCTGTCTGCTACCGCGGCGACGTGGTGCTCGGCGGCGGGTGGATCTGCCGGGCGCGCTAACGGGACGGATCATGGCTGAAAACACGCTCATCGTTCTCAGCACGTTTGGGGATGCGGATAGCGCGCGTCATGTGGCGCAGAAGCTGGTGGAGGAGCAACTGGCAGCTTGCGCGAACATACTCCCGGCCATCGAATCGATCTACCGATGGGAGGGGGCGGTCGAAAGCGCGGCAGAGACGATGGTGATATTCAAAACGAATATCGATCGGTACTACCAATTGGAGGCTCGGCTGAAGGAGTTGCATCCCTACAAGGTCCCGGAAATCCTGGCATTCCGCGCGCATGCCGGGTTGCTCGCCTACACGCGATGGGTGGATGAATCGTGCCGATAAAGTCACTCCGCATTGTGCGTAAATCCGCGCACAACTCACTCATCGCGAAGAGTTTACTGCGTTATGATGGACGGGGATCGCGCCCGTCTGGCAGTGTGACTTCAAATACCGTCTCGGCGTCACCTTCCTCCTGGCCCTCCCTCGGCTGTAGATCGAGAGACCGGTAGGCCCGCTCCATGGCGGCAGGGTTCCGGCGCAGGTCGGGATAGACCGCGCCGAGGCGCTGCTTGATCCAGCGCTTGGCGAGCTGCCGGTCCACAGGATGAAGCGCCGGTTCGTGGCTAAAAGCGCGCTTGATAAGCTGAAAAACGGAGTTCATGAAGCGGCCCAGCCTATCATAAGCTGCGGGAATGGAAAGTCGGGAGCGGTTTACTTCCAGAAATCGGCCACTCCGAAGACGATATTCAAAAGCAGGAAGATCAGCGCGGGCGCATGCCGGAGATCATCCGGCTTGGGAGCAACCTTCTGCTCGCGAAACAGCCAGCCGAGGGCGCCGCAGACGCAGAGCCATGTGATGAAGGTCGTTGCCGGCGGCCATTTCGGAGGCGCGATTTCAAGGGGGCGCCAGAGCCACCACACCCGGATGGAGGAGGCGACCCGCTCGAGATTGCAATCGGCCAGCATGGCAAAGATTCCAGTTAAGAGCGCGATTTGAGAATGGCTCGCACGGGGAGCAGCCCGCAGCGCGAATCCACGCGCGCCAAAGAGAATGGCGAACCAGAGAAAGGGAAGCGCGATCGGCACGGACCCCACATGACGTCCGAGGCGCTCCGTGTACCGGATGTGACCGAGCGGAATACCGAAGCGGGCGGAGATCTCGGCAACAAACCAGGCGGCGGCAAGAGTGATCACGGCCCATCGCCGGGCCGTCCGAACCCCTTCGGTTGCCGCGAGGCTCAAGTAGATATTTACCGCAGCGAGCAACACCCAGATGGCGTCGGCTGCGTTCACGGTAAGCGAGAGAGCTTGCCGCAGTTCCGGAACATGAAAGACATTCGCGATCTGGGCGTCGCCCCATCCCGAGAGCCAGAGCAAAGCGACGAGCGCCGTCCAGACAAAAAAGAGAGCCAAAAGACTCGGGACGAGCGGTTCGAGCCAACGCCTTCCCTTGGAGGAAAGCGAATCGGGGGCGGGGTTCCGCAGCATCCTGCATGACTGCACAGGAGCGCGAGCGGCGCAACCAGGCACGCTTCCGACGGCGGGTAATTCCCGCAAAGTTCCCAATTGCGCTAACGGCGCCGACCGGGCAAAGATCGCCACAGAACGCCTATTCGGCGAGCAAGGGCAGGCGGGTATCGGCCGGGACGGCGGGCCCGGCGTGGCGGGTTCGTGCGCGCGATTGCCGTTTGAACAAATGGTTGAGCGTGGGCGGAGCTTGGGTTACAGGAGGCGCCCGCATGTCATTTCAGGAATTTGGTCTCGCCGATGAAGTCATCCACGGAGTGCAGTCGATGGGTTATGTCGATCCGACGCCCATCCAGCTCCGCGCCATACCCCTCGTGCTGGCGGGGCGCGATGTGATGGGATCGGCGCAAACGGGGACGGGCAAGACAGCGGCCTTTGCCCTGCCGATCCTGAGCATGCTGAAGAAGCATGGAACACTCCGCTGTCTCATCCTCGAACCGACGCGCGAACTTGCGGCGCAGGTGGAGACCGCATTTCGAGATTTCGCGCGGTTTATGGATATTGAGATCGGGCTGGTGCAAGGTGGAGTCGGTTTCGGGCCGCAACGGCAGATGCTCACGAAGGGAATCGATGTGCTTGTGGCAACGCCTGGGCGCTTGATCGATTTGACGCAGGAAGGAGACGTCAGTCTGGCAGGGATCGAGTATCTCGTCCTCGATGAGGTGGACCGCATGCTCGACATGGGATTTTTGCCGCAGGTGCGCAAGATCGTGAAGCAATGCCCGAAGGAGCGGCAGACGCTTTTCTTTTCGGCTACGCTGCCGCCCGAGATCGCGGGGATGACGAAGTGGACCCTGCGCGATCCCGAAGTGATCGAGATCGGGCAGCGGCGTTCGCCTGCCGAGACGGTGACGCATGCGCTTTACCCGATCGCGAAGGATCAAAAATTCGATCTGCTCAACGCGCTCCTGGAGCGGACCAATTTCGACAGTGTAATCATCTTTTCGTCCACGAAAGTGATGGCTGATCGGATCGCGCATCAACTGAAGGATATGAAGCACGCGGTGGCGGTGCTGCATGCCGACAGGACGCAACGGGAGCGGATGGAAGCGCTGGAAGGGTTCAAGTCGGGCAAATACGAAGTGCTCGTGGCAACGGACCTCGCAGCGCGCGGACTCGATATCGCGGGAGTGTCACACGTCATCAACTACGATGTGCCGGGGCATCCGGAGGATTACGTGCATCGCATCGGGCGCACGGGGCGCGCGCTTCAGGTAGGCGACGCATTTACGATTTATTCGGCCGAAGATCTCGATCATATCCGGGCAATCGAGCGGTTCATCGGGCAGAGCATCCCGCGGCTCAAACTGGAGGGCTTTCCCTATCTATACACCGCACTCTTCAATGAAGCGGCCATTCCGGCGGGAGCGCCACGCGGCGGCAGGACGCTGAAGGGGCATTCCTTTGGCGGCGGCGCGCGGAAACGCCGGTAGCGGCTGGCAGACAGGCGGACGATCAGTTTCCGAGGAATCGGACATCGTCCGATTGGAGGCGGAGCGCCTGTGGCGGCTTTTTGGCGTCGAGCTTGACGGTGACGGTGTGCACTCCGGCAGTCAGTTCCGACTTTAGGACGCCGGACGCATCTGCTTGGATCGGTTTGTCGTCGAGCAGACAGTCGCGGGCGCCGTCGAGCTTTAGAGTGGCCGTTCCGGCGGCGGGCGCTTGGAACCTGGCAACGGCGAGGAGGCTTGTTTCGGTCGCTGGCGCCTGCGGAATTGCAGGAAGGAGCAGTTCGGGAACAAGCCGGCCATCTACGAGAGTGAACGCCTGCGCGGCGGCGGGCAAACTAGGATCCGCGACACGGGCGGGCGGGGTGTTGCCGGGATAAATGGCCCAATACCGGGCGACACTTCCCTTGCTGGCGTCGAACGGGCCCGGCTTTCCGAGCTGAGCGAGAAACGCATAAAGATCCCAGCGGTCGCGCTCGGGAAGAGCATCGACCAACCCGGCTGGCATGATCGAGCCGATGGTTTCGCGGCTGACAATGTTTGCTTTAGGCACGCCTGTCTCCTGTCCTGTGACCATGCGAAGGAATACCTCCTGCGGTGTCTCGCGAGACTGAATGCCCGCAGCGACCGTGCCATCCTTTAGCGTGAGACTCACGGCGTTGAAGCCTTCCTTCACCTTCGCGTTGGGTACGAGCACGCTCTCGATGATGTAGTCGAGCGGCGCGCTGGCGCCAAGGCTGGTGAGTTCCGGGCCAACCTTGCCGCCGGCGCCGCCGATTGCGTGGCAGGTGAGGCACGCCAATTGGGCGCGCCGGAAGATGCTTTCGCCGCGCGCCGGGTCGCCGTCGCGCTTCACGAAGTCGATCATCCATTTGTAATCTGGCGCAGGCTTCGCGGCGTCTGGAGTAGATCCTGCAAGTGAGTCGAGCACTTTGGCGAGCGGCTCGCCATTCTTGCCAAGCTCGCGGGCGGCGTGCAGACCAGCGGCGAGCACAGGCTGAGGCACGGCTTTGGGTGGATTGGCAGCGAAGGCGCCCGGAGCGCCCTTGATTTGCAACAGTCCGCGCCAGGCTGCCAGCAGAACGTTCGGATCGCTCATCGCCGGGAGCACTTCATTGGCGGCAGAAACAGCATCTCCGAGCTTCACATGGGCCAGAGAGACCAGGGCCGCGGCGCGGATATCGGGCTTTTCCGCTGGAGCGAGGAGCGCCTTGAGCGGTTCGACGACGCTATCGCCACCGAAGTCTCCGAGCGCTTCGATGGCTGCCATTTGGAGCTCCGCAGGCGCCGCGCTTCGGGCGCCGGGGATCGAGCGGCACGATTCCAGCGTGATGGGGAGCTTCCACGCGCCCATGAGTCGAAGTGCATCCGCCTGAATCGGGATGCTCGGATCGGAAAGGAGCCGCGCGATAACAGCGAGATCGCCGTCGGGACGGACGTTTCGGATGCGGAAGGCCTCGCGCAAGCTTGTGAGAGCGTGTTGCTTTGCGGGAGGCGTCAAGGTTCCAGCGGCGAGGGCGTCGAGGAGTTTGCGCAGTTCGGCCGGGCCGCCTGATTTGGCCAGCAGATCGATCCACGGTCCGCCATCCGGCGGTATGCCGCGTGCGGCTATGACTTTGGAAATGACATCGTGAGCAAGAGCTGGGTCGATGCTATTAACCGCCACCTCGAATTGCTTTTCGTGGCCTTCCACTTTCCACTCTCCATTGGCAACGGCGTTCATCCATGGCACGGCGAGATCATTGATAGATAGCCACGAAGAATAGTCATAGAAGGGATCGCCTTCCGGCGCGGCGATAGCGGCATCAAGGACGGCGCCCGCACGGCTGCCGCCGGTCTTCGCATCGGGTATCGAAGCGAGCGTGCGCTGAGCGTCGATGCGCACACGGGGGCTGGCATCTTTGACAAGGCGATCGAGGGCGGCGCTTGCTTGCGGGGCCTGCGTCGAGTGTCGAAGGAGCTTCGCGCCGAGCGCCCGCGCATCCGCGCTGTCGGAAGCCGCGAGTTGGAGAACGGGATGCGAGGCAGCGCGCCCGCGCGCCACGTCGAGCCAGGCGAATTCGCGGAGCGCTTGCGAGTCGCGCGCGGCGGCCCCGCCGCTGGTTGCGGCGACTGCCGCATCGACTTCGGCAGCCGGGCGAAGCGCCAGCACGCGCCGTGCTTGTTCCAACTCCCATTCGTTGTTGGTTGTAATCAGCTTCTGAACGACATCGGAGGCTGGCTTGCTGGTCAGCTTCTCCCACGCAAGGGGCGCTTTGTCCGCGGGGGCGATGCGCCAGATTCTGCCGCGATGATGATCCCGGCGCGGATCGCGGAAATCGACCTCGCCATGATTGATAACCGGGTTGCTCCAATCGGCCACGTAGAGCGCGCCATCGGGGCCGAGCTTTACGTCGATCGGCCGGAAGGAGACATCGCCGGTGCGGACCAGATCGGGAAGCTCCTTTGTGATATAACCGCTTTGAGCCTTCGCGGGATCGGCCGATTTTGAGAGATCGTTGATGCCAAAGTGAACAATGCGATGGGCGCGGAAATCGTTTGTGATCGCGGAGCCTTGCCAGTCGGCTGGAAACAAGGGCGAGCGGATGATCTCGAGCGAACAGAATTTCGGATAAGATCCGGGCGAGATGCTTTGTAGCAGTTTGCGCCCGTTCTCGTAGGTGAAGTACATGCCGCCGAGGATTCCCCAGCTAAGGCCCTGAGCGCCGGCGCCATCGGTGATGAATTCCTGGCCCCACGGATCCCAGGCGTGTCCCCACGGATTGCAGAAGCCTTTGTAGAGCGCCTCCACCTTCTCCGTGCGGGGATTCCATGCAAGCACGGCGCCCGAGTTCATGCGCAGCATTCCGGACGGAGTCTCGAAGTGCGAATGGATATAGATGGATTGATCGAAATAGAGCCGTCCATCCGGTCCCCAGCGCAGCGTGTGGACGATGTGATGCGTATCTTCCGTCCCGAATCCGGAGAGGATAATTTTACGCGAGTCCGCTTTGCCGGTCTTCTTCGTATCCACGAGTTCGAGCAACTCCGTGCTGGCGCCGACATAGCAGCCCCAATGATGCTGAGCGTCCTGAAAAGGAGCGACGCCTGTCGGGATCAGAAGCCCCTGTGCGAATACGGTGGACTTCGTCGCTTTCCCGGTGTGATCAGGATCTTCGAGAATGATGATCTTGTCATTGCCGGCTGACGGTGCGTCTTTGGGCGCCTTTGCAAGATCGGAGGCGAGCGAAGCCGCCACATCTTCGGGATTGACCTGTGGATACGTGCTCGACGAAGCAACCCAGAGGCGGCCCTCGGAATCCCAATTCATTTCGATCGGCTTCTCAAGCAGTGGGTTGGTGGCCCAAAGCTCGATTTTGAACCCCGGCGCGACATCAAAGGCCGGCAACACTTCCGCTGCATCGGGCGTCGGAGAAGGTTGGTGCGAGGGAGCAGCCACAGCGGCAGGCGCGGTGGATGCCGATTTTTTCAAGCGCTCGATCTCGGCTTCTTCCTTCGCGATGAGGGGATCGAATGCGGGAATCTCCACGGAGTTCCGGCCCTGCTCATTCTTCCGGAAACCGAAAAGGTAGGTCCAGTTTTCAGGACGGAAGCGGTGGAAAAAGAGTTGGTTCTTGCGAACGATGGTCTGGCGAAGCTCTTCGCCGGAACCGGTCAGGGACCCTCCGCCAGGCCATCGGAGGCCGCAGTCATGCGCAACAGCTTCCGCAAGCGCGTGGTAGCCGCTGGAACTGAGGTGGATGCCATTTGTAGTGAGGGGCGGATGTCCCGGCTCGGTGGATGTGACGCGGGACGTCGTGGCAAAGATCGCGCCGCGCTCTTTCGCGAGATCCGAGAGAGCCTTGGAATAGTGCTGGATCAGTGCGTTGTGCGCCGCCGGGTCGGGGCAGCCGGGGATAACTTCATGATGGATCGGCTCAAGGAGAACGAATCGCACGGGACCGGCGGGATCGCCCTTTGCCTTTTCATCGATGTACGCCATCAACTCGCCCATTTCCTTCTTGAACCGTTCCGCGCTCATCGGCTCGCGACCGTATCTGGCGGGATCGGGATTGAAGGAGATGTCACCTGACTTGTCGCTCAACTCCTGCAAGCTGGCCGCCATCCCATAGCCCAGGAATACGACCGTGGGCTTGAGCTCGGTGATCGAGTCCTTCAGCCGCTCCCAACCTTTCTCGGGACCGTCGAACATCGCCCGGGAGACTCCGCGCGGCGTGTCGCCGCTCCACGATATATTCCGCACGGTGAAATGCGCGTCGGGAAAGCTTTGAACCAAAGCGGTCTCGATCCAGCCGTACGTGCTCTCCCGTTCAAGCAGCGTGTCTCCGAGGAAAACAACGCGGTCGCCATCGCGAAGGATCGGACCCTTCGATTCCGCCAGTCCCGGCTGATCGGCGAAGAGGGCGCCGCAAATTGCGGCTGACGTGAGAATCCAGAGCGAGCAACGGCGAAACATAGGAGGGGAAAAAGGAGGTTAGCTGGCTGCCGCAGGCGCTGGCGCGAGGCGGAGACGATCGTCTTCGTGGAGCAACTCTTCGAGGGAGGACCACCCCTTGTCGTCAATGGCTTGAAATGCATGGAGATAGACCGCTACGACGGCTGGATCGTGCTTATCGAACAACGCCTGCACGGCGGTCTGCAGTTTGTCCTTGGGAGGAGCGGAGGGAAGGGTGGAGACCGTCCCATCGTTTTCGTGCGGGATGCCCAAGGCGTCGAGGAAATCGCAGAGGACCGCTTTGTGTTCCGCTACGAGCCAGATCTGGAGAAGATGCGCGGCGACGGCTTCGCTTGTTTTGCGGGAGAGGGTCTCCTTAAACCATGCGAAGCGCTCGACGCGTGGCTTGCGCTCGATGAAAATAGGGCGGAGGTGGCGCTGCTTCGTGAGGGTATCGATCGTCGCCTTGTAGAGCGGCTTTTCCTTCTCCGTGAGGAAGCTGAAAAGCTTGCCCGCGGTCTCGACTGGCATTTGAGCGAAGATCTCGTTGGATTTGAGCATTGAAGTGGGGGTTGCGAACGTAGGAGGAGCGCGAGCCGTTGCAAGCGCGGCGTTTTTCCGCCCGCCTACGCGCTCCGCGACTCCGGCGTGGGAGCCCGGGTTTTCAAAAATGGCGGCGTGCGAATTCACGGCCTGATCCCAATTTGAGGTATCGCTCGAAGGCAAGGGCTTTTACTTTGCTCCGAATGCTACGGCGGTTTCGACCCTCCAGGGACGGCTTTTTGAGGTGTGGGAGCACTTGCCGGCATTGTGCTCGATGAGGCGCGCGTTTAAGTCGCGAGTGGATCCGGTGTACTAGGCAGCGGGGTCGGCTTGGCTGGCGAGAACGTAAACGTAGTAGAATGCCGGTTCGGACATCGGAATGAGTCAAGGCTGGCGGGCTAAGCCGTAGTCTTGCAGGCCGCGCCAACGACTGCTATCTGCGTTCAAAACGGAAGCTGCATTCGCCACCGCATCGGCTTGCGATCACGGCGAAGTGGGCGCCGTTCGCGAGTCGTTCGCGCATTCGTCTTGAGTGACCTTGCAGCGACCCGGCGCACATGATACGATTCAAGCCATCATGACCGGCAAAATGAGAGAGCAGGATGATCTCGGGACCCTCTACCGGCGCGCTTTTCAGGACTACGGAACGAGCGCCCTGTGGAGCAGTCGCGCCGTGACGAATCCGACCCCGGACGATGGGCTGGCCATCACGCGCAGCCTGCGGGTGGAAGGCGATTTGGGAGCGCGGCGGCTGGCGGAGTTGATTGAGAACGCGTGCCGTGCCGCTCGCTAAAATTCAGTCCGAGATTCTGCGGTTGCTCGCCGCGCATCGCGATCCTGAAAGCTATGTGGCGGGCAGCACGCCGCTGAACGTGGATGCGCCGCGTTATTCCGGTGACATCGATGTTTTTCACGACCGCGAGGAACGCGTCGCGCAGGCGGCGCAGGCGGATGCCGGGGTGTTGCTGGCGGAGGGCTTTGACCTCAAATGGTTCCGCCGAGACCCGACCATGTGGGCGGTCATTGCCGCGAAGGGCAGCGAGAACACGAAGCTGGAATGGGTGGTTGACGCGGACTACCGGTTTTTCCCGACCGTGCGGGATGAGACTTTCGGCTATATGCTGCATCCGGTCGATCTCGCCACCAACAAAGTCATGGCCGCTGCAGGACGACGTGAGCCGCGCGACGTGGTGGACTTGCTCACGGTCCATGAGCGCGTTCTGCCTCTTGGGGCCGTGGTGTGGGCTGCCGTGGACAAATCGCCCGGCTTCACGCCCGAGGGTCTTATCAACGAGGTTCGCCGGGTTGCCCGCTACACGGCGGCAGATTTCCGGCGCGTGGCGAGTGACCCGCCAATTGATCCCGCCGCAACGATGACGCGCTTGCGCCAGGTTCTTGAGAAGGCCGAAGCCTTTGTTGCGCGGATGCCCACGGAGAACGCGGGCTTGCTTTTCTTGGAAGCGGGGAAGGTGGTGCAGCCGGACCCTGACCGGCTGGTGATCTATCAAACCCATGCCGCGCAACGGCGCGGCCATTGGCCGAGCAGCCCGGAAATCAGCGCCGCAATGTTCGACCGCTACAACCAAAAACAAAGTCTGTAGAGGATGGGCCGATTCCATTGCGACCGGTTCGAGGCAGTATTACGTCGGCTTCGCCGCGGGCAGTGAGGCGCGGAGCCGGCGAGCGTCAGCCCCGTCCTCGGCGTGCGGCCAGCCATTTTGCCTTCCCGCTCCCTTGTGGGCGGAGATTCCAATTCACGGAAAGTGGAGGATTCGCTCGGCGAGTTTGCGATACGTGATGCCATTGAATCCCGCGCCAATTATCGATTCTCTCCAAAAGAATCGGTATCAGATCGCTTGCGGGCCACCGAAGTGGGCTTGGTAAGAGGTGTAGGCCGCAACGCTGGAGGAACTCATCCCGCTCTCGGTGTGCGTGCTGCATGCCGCGCACTACTCGCCCGCGCAGATGGACGCGGCGCTCGGCCCGGTCTTCGGCGTGGATCGCCATCTCATCACGGACCGCACGTATTTTGTCACGGAAACCCACGCGCAAATCGTCGGCTGCAGCGGATGGAGCAAACGCAAGGCGGCGCCGGGCGCGCGGTTTAACGACCGTCGGTTTTAGTCGCCTAAGCGCCGGCCGGTGCGGCAGATTCACATCCCGTCCTGTATTCTCCGTCGAAACTTCATCCATGACCTCCAAACTTTTGCGGCGCATGCTGGGAAAAGGGTGCGCTCTATTGGGCGCGATGCTGGCGCTGCCATTGACGATGACAGCAGAGACTCCGGCTTCGGAAAACGTGCCGCCGCCCTGGGCCTATCCAGTCGATCCTCCGGGGGTGGTGGCTCCCAAGGATGACGGCACGTTGCGGCATGTGCCCGACAGTCCGCTCGGCATGACTCTCAGCCAGGTGCGGGACGGGTTTGTCTCGCCGGACTGGCATCCCGGCGATCATCCAGCCATGCCCGAAGTCGCCGTGCATGGCAGAAAACCTGCGGTGATGGCCTGCGGCTATTGCCGCCGGGCGGAAGGAACGGGCGGCCCTGAAAACGCCAGCATCGCCGGTCTTCCCGCCGCCTACATCATCCAGCAGATGGCGGACTTCAAAAGCGGCGCGCGTTCGACTTCGCTCCCGCTGCGCGCTCCGCAGAAAAACATGATCGCGCTCGCCAAGGTCGCCACCACCGCGGAGATCGAGGAGGCCGCCGCTTATTTCTCGGGCTTGAAGTTGAAGCCCATCACCAAGGTCGTGGAGGCGGCGATGGTTCCCCAGACCCAGGTCCACGGCTGGCATCTCGCCGATCTCAAAAACGGAGAAATGGAGCCGATCGGTCAGCGAATCATTGAATTTCCCGACGATCTGGAGCAATTTATCAGCCGCGATTCACGCGCTCACTTCACCGCCTATGCGCCACCGGGAAGCATTGAAAAAGGCAAGACGCTCGCGAGCACGGGCGGCGCGGGCCGCACGGTGCAATGCGCCGTCTGCCATGGCCCCGATCTTCGCGGAATTGGCCCAATTCCGGGGATCGCTGGGCGCTCCCCGAGTTATCTTTTCCGCCAGATCTACGACCTGAAGCACCTCGTCCGCGCTGGTCTCGCCAGTGCGCTCATGAAGCCCGCGGTCGAGAAGCTGACGCTCGAGGACATGATCGACCTCGCCGCATACGCCGCCTCCTTGCCGCCCTGAAGCGCGAGACGCCCGCTATGCGCACTATCGGACATCCATAGACCCAGCCCATAAACGCCCTGCCATCCTGTCCGCTCGCCCCACGGCAACCAACCCTCTTCAGCCTCCGCGCCCTCCGCGCCCCCGCGTGACAAAAGGGTCGGTCCTTGCATATTGCCAAGAAGAACGGGAGCGGGAGTGCGACGGAGGCGCTATGAGCGTGGCCG
>JBBSFI010000004.1:0-117282 GCA_038238905.1 Chthoniobacterales bacterium
CCGCGCTTATGCAACCTTTAGAAACTCAGACTCTGATTGCGTAGCCGCAGTAACGCATGACCACGCGCCGAAGCGAACGGCGCCGCGTGTCGCGGTAGCTGCTATTCTGGCTCGGACCCGTCGTCTCCACTCGTGGCGTTGTCCTACGAAAAATTCCCGTGGCATCGGGAAATGGCCCCGCCTCAAGGCCCGACACGCACCCGGAGGAAATAGTTCGGCGTAGTGCCAGTCGGCAGGATGTAGGACCGGAGGATCAGGGCGCCTGTTCCAGAAATGGGCCCGTCGATGGGACTCCACGTGCTAAAATCGACGGTTCCTTCCACGCTGTAGTGACGCCCGAGGACGCTCGGGAAGCTCAAGCTAAGATTGTTCCCGGAGCGGGCGACTTGCGAGATGTGCAGGTAGCTCGTCGGATCGTTTGGATTTGTCTGTGCGAGCCATTCATCTTAATTGCTCACGCCATCACCGTCGCAGTCGAAAAAGGCCCTGTGCACGAGGGCGGTGGCGGCTGTGCTGGCGGGCAGGTTTTCGTAGATCCACGCGTTGAAGTTGCTGACGTCCCCGGCTTCATAGGCGCCGATATCGGGCTTGCCGTCGGTAATGGCGAAGCCGCGCTGGTCTCTGGTGAAGGAGTTGCCCACAGCGGCGTTGCGCGCGGGGTTTTTAACGATGGTGAATTGGTTCCCCGCGGCGCCGGCAAATGTCGTGCCGATGAAATCGAGCGCGCCGCCGTTACTCTCGAAGGCCACCTGATGCGCGGAGACTTGGTTCAGGATCGTCTGCGTGAGGCCTAGCACGCCCGTCGTGCTCGCTCCGCCGACATCAATCTGCGTCGCGGGGAGTTCGGAGCGAACTGGACGGAACTCGAAGTGCTGGTGGTGCCGATGCTGGTGCAGGATTCGAGCATAATGCTGTCGGCGGAAATTCCGATTTGCCTGTTACCTACTCCAGGAGCGGTGATGGTTCGGGAGTTGGAGATGACCAGCCCGAGGATCCCGCCCATGCCCGTGACATTCAATGGTTTATTATTGCGTTACTTGCCTTGGGCGTCGGCGGCATGATGGCGAACGGCGCTCAGAGGAGGACGTTCGCGATCTGCCAGGGTCTCGGTTTGATCGTGATGCTTGTCTCTGGATTCGGACTGCTGGCAAAACTCCATCTGGGCTTCCCGCATTTTGCGATGGCCAAAACGGTCCTGTGGGTGGTGATCGGATTTCTGCCGGTAATCTTGCGCCGCCTCAAAACGCCGCTTGTTGTTGCGATAGCGATTTCGCTGACTTTGGTTACGATCCTGGCCTGGCTCGGAGAGACGAAGCCGGCGCTCTGGTGACCGGCCTGTGTTAAAGCAGGCCGCTGATTTTTCTGCCGCTAGCTACGCAGCAGCATTTCGAGCCGATCCACAAATTCCGCCTGTGCCACATTAATTTTAACGCGCGCGGTGCGGGGATCGAACCATGCGCATCGATCGATCTCCGGCACGACAACCCATTCGCCAGAGCGCGGCGGCCATTCGCAGCGCATGGTATTGCTATGAACCAAAGACGGGTCGGCGTCACCCTCCCACGCCCAGCCATGCACAGTCTTGCCTGCTCTTTGGCGGATGCTGCCGAGCGGCAAATAGGGGCCGTGTGAGCTGACGCCGGTCTCTTCTCTGAACTCGCGCTGCGCCGCCGCGAGCGGGTCTTCGCCTTCGTCGATGACTCCCTTTGGGATGGTCCACGCTCCAAAGTCGCGTTTGGCCCAGAATGGTCCTCCGGGGTGCGCGAGAAACAACTCCAGGCCGGACGAGCTTCGCCGGAAGAGGAGCAGACCCGCGCTGATGTTCGAGCGTTTGATCATTGCCATGTTTAGTCCGCGTGGGCGAGGCAGGCGCTGACGAAGCCTTTGAAGAGCGGATGCGGTTTGTTTGGCTTGGATCGGAACTCGGGGTGGAACTGGCAAGCGAGAAACCACGGATGATCGCGCAGCTCGATCAATTCGACGAGCTGGCCGTCTGGCGACGTGCCGGCGACGACGAAACCATTCTCCTCCATCTGGGCCCGGTAGGCCATATTGAACTCATAGCGATGCCGATGCCGCTCGCGGATCTCCGTCTTGCCATAGACCTGGTGGGCTTTAGTGCCTTCCTTGATGATGGTGGGCCAGGTTCCCAGGCGCATCGAGGCGCCTTTGTCGGTCACCGCGCGCTGCGTTTCGAGCAGGCAAATGACAGGATGTCTCGCATCGGTCTCAAACTCCGTAGAGTTGGCGCCGTCGAGATGACACACGTTTCTCGCGAACTCGATCGTCGCGACCTGCATGCCGAGGCATAAGCCGAGAAACGGCGTCTGGCTCTCTCGCGCAAATTGGGTGGCGCGAATTTTGCCTTCCACACCGCGATCGCCAAAACCGCCGGGAACGAGAATGCCGGCCACATCCCGGAGGACTTTAAGAGGATCGGCGTCCTCGACCGCTTCGGCATCCACTCGCAGGAGTTCGATTCCGCAATCGGCCGCGGCGCCAGCGTGGGTCAGCGATTCGTAGATCGATTTATAGGCGTCCTGCAGTTCGATATACTTGCCGACCACCGCAATCTTCACGCGCTTCTTCGGCTTGATGATGCGCGCGACAAATTTGCTCCAATCGGTCATATCCGCCGGAGGGAGCGACAATCCGAACAAGCGGCAGATGGTGTCGTCGAGTCCTTCTTGTTGCAGGAGGAGCGGCATCTCGTAAATCGTGTGCTCGACATCGCGCGCTTCGACCACCGCATCGAGCGGCACATTGCAGAAGACGGAGAGCTTTTGGCGCACATGTTGATCAAGCGGATGCTCCGTGCGGCAGACGAGCACCTGCGGGTGCAATCCGATCTCCCGCAGCTTCGCAATCGACTGCTGCGAGGGCTTGGTCTTCAACTCGCCCGCAGCCTTGATAAAAGGCACGAGCGTCACATGCATGATCACCACATTTTGCGCGCCGACTTCGAGGATGAATTGGCGGATCGCTTCGAGAAACGGGAGGCCTTCGATATCGCCCGTCGTGCCGCCAATTTCCGTAATGAGGATATCGCAAGGCTGCTCGGCCGCGAGATGCCGAAGGCGCGCCTTGATCTCGTCGGTGATGTGCGGAATAACCTGCACCGTCTTTCCAAGGTAATCGCCGCGCCGTTCGCGGGAGAGGACGGTTTCATAGACCTGGCCGCTGGTTGTAGAGTTTGACCGCGAAAGGACGCAATTGGTGAAGCGCTCGTAATGCCCGAGATCAAGATCGGTCTCGGCTCCGTCGTCCAGCACATAGACTTCCCCATGCTGGAAGGGATTCATGGTTCCCGGATCGACGTTCAGGTAAGGGTCGAATTTTTCCATCACGATCTTGAGGCCGCGACGTTCGAGCAGCGTTCCCAAGGAAGCGGCGGCGAGCCCTTTGCCGAGCGAGGAGACGACGCCGCCAGTGACGAAGATGTATTTCATGCGAATCTAAATTCCTTCCCCGCCGAGAGAGTTTCTTCAATGACCAATCTCGCGAAGTGCGAGATTGAGGGGTAATTTATTTTGCGAGATGTGCTTCCACGAGAGCGGCATCGGCGGGGACATCGACTCCCACCGAAGCATGCTTTGTAAGCAGAACGCGGATCCGCGCTCCATTCTCGAGAGCGCGCAGTTGCTCGAGCTGCTCCGTCTTTTCGAGCGGAGAAGGCTTCCACGCTACAAAGCGAAACAGGAAGGGAATCGTGTATCCATAGATGCCATGATGCCGATACACGGAGGAGAACCCTGTCTTCCTCGGGAACGGGATCGCGCTTCGCGAGAAATAGAGAGCCCAGCCAGCCCGGTCGCGCACCACTTTAACGGCGTTTGGGTTGCCTGGGTCGGCCTCTGCGTCGAACGCGTTCGCCACCGTGAGCATCTCCACTTCAGGATCTTCGCAAAGCGTGCGAGCCATCCGCGCAATGAGCCTGGGCTCGATGAGTGGTTCATCGCCCTGCACGTTGATGACATGCGTCGCGTTTTCGAGACCCCGCGCCACCTCGGCGATGCGATCGGTTCCAGACGGGTGCCGTTTTGAGGTCATCACCGCTTCCGCGCCAAAATCGCGAGCCGCGCTGGCGATGCGCGCGTCGTCCGTGGCGATGACGATGCGGCCTACGCCCTTTGCCCGCCGTGCGCGCTCCCAGACGTGCTGGAGCAGCGGCTTGCCGGCGATCGGGTGCAACGGCTTCCCAGGGAAGCGCGTGGATCCCCAGCGTGCGGGAATGATGACAGCGATATCGGGCATGACGAAACCGAAGAAGCGGCTATTTTCGCTTGGAAGGATGTTCCTTTGGGAGGCAAATGGAGAACCGGCTCCCCCGGCGCAACATCGAATCGACGTCCAAATGGCCGCCGAGCATGTGCAGAAGGCTCCGAGCCACGGAAATGCCGTGCGGAATCCGATCCGGTCCCATCATGTCTCCCGTGAGGAAATTTGCCAGCCGCGCCGGCTCGATGCCTGGCCCGGTGTCCTCGATCGTCAGGTGCCAATCCGTCCCGCTGGGGCGCGCGATGAGAGAAATGCCGCCCTTGATCGTATATTGCACTGCGTTTCCGAGCAGCAGGCTCGCGGCGCGTTGCAGTTTTGGCGCATCGGTATGCACGGTTACGAGCGTGGGATCCGCGGCCATCGCGAAGCGGAGGCCTTTCTGTTCCGCAAGGGGCCGAAAACTTTCAGCCAGCGATTCCATGAAAGGGCGCACAGCGAGGGGCGCGAAGCGGACGGAGTGCTCGGTATGGATCTCCCCGGAGGTTCGGCCTTGCAAGCCGAGCGCTTCGAGGAGGGAATTCATCCGCTGCAAATGGCGGGTGGCGCCGCTCACCGCGGACTCAACCCCTTGTGGATTGGAGACCCGCATCTTACCGAGCAGCAATCCGATTGAGTGGATTCCGGCGCGGAGTTCTTCCAGCGCGGCGGACTCGGAGCTTCCCGGTTGTTTCGGCTCCGCCGGAGGCGCCTGCGGCGGCTCGATTGACTGCGCTGGTGGCTCGGGCTTCGGTGGCTGAGCTTTCGGTGGCTCGGCGGCGCGAGCGAAAGCGGCCAGCCAGTCTGCCACGGCGGCCGTGATAAGCCTCTCGAAAATATCGCTCGCCTCCTGGCGGGTCTGCGTCATGTCGCTGGCAGTGAAACCGTCCGAAACGGTCTGCGTGGCTTGGAATCGGTTAAGCGACCGCACGAAGAAAGTGCGCACGGTGTTCACCTGCATAAGCAGGCGCTGCGTTTCGCGATTGACCTCCGAGCTTTCCTCGGACGCCGCGCCGCCGACGTTCCACCCTTCGCCAGATGCCCGCGCAAGGACTTGAGCGGATAGATTCTCTATCAGTTCAGGAAGCGTTTTATCCCAGCGGAAGCCGCCCTCGGGCGCTCCTTCCTCCGTGAGTGCGGCTGCGCAATCGATCGCGAGCGTCGTTTGCGAACTTCGGAAAAATTTACTGAGACGCTGCAGCAGGATGGCGGAGGTCATCGCCGTTCTAACGATATCGATCGACGAGGCGAATGAAGCCCGCCCATTTGTCGCCTGTGCGCCAGCCCCCGGGGGCGTGCGGATCCCGCTCCAGCAAAATGCGCGGGCACGGCTTTCCGGCCGGATAATCCCACCGGGCCCAATGCATATGCGGCACAATCCGGCTGGCGGGGATGTGGTAACGCCCGGCGAGCGCAGCGGCTAGCCGCGCGGCCCGGTCAAGCGCCGCCGCCTGGCGTGCGCGATCGTGAAATTCACAGATCTCGACGCCGATGCTTTCTGTATCGCCCGTGCCGCCGTAATCGGCGTGATCGCCCTGTTCTGTGGGCAGTAAATGCTCGTATGCCTCCCGGTCGTCCACCGTAAAGTGCCATGCGACCCAGCCCGATCGTCCGAAGCGGGGGTTATTCTTGCTGCGATCGCCCGAGTCGAGCAGCAGGTGCGCGTGCTGAGCGGCGGTCGCTCCCGGATTTTCAGTCGAGTGGATCGTGATGTAGTGCGGCTGCATCGTCCGGGCGACCAGCCGCCCATGCACATTTGCGGGGAGTAGGGCTTCGTGCAGATTGATGCCCGCCTGCCAGGCGCTCCCGAGGGTCGATGCATGCTGGACGGCGCACGACGATAGGCCCGAGGCAAGGACCAGGGGCAGGAGTGCGCTGACGCGGCGATAGAAAGGCATGGGTTGAGGAAAAGAAAGCTCAATTTTAGTCTCCGCATCGGTGGAACTCAACGGACAAGCTTCCATCCCTTGCATGAATCGCGCCTGGTTTGAGCGGTAAGTGCGTGTTGCGCTGCGTTCCGCGCGGCGTTACAAGTAGTCGCTCCAATGAAAGTAATCCAAGAGGCCGCCGACAAACTTGTGCTCGAAGGGAAGACGCTCTTCGGCTTGCTCGGCAGCACCCAGTATATTTTCGACAGAGGCGCGGGCAGCCTTGAGATCAGTTCGAAGGGCCTCTTCGGGAGCAAGCGGCGTGAGTACCCTCTCGCAGAGATCACGGGAGCCACGGTCCAGCAGGAATCGTACGCCCGGAATCCGCGCCCGGGCGAAGCTACATATCGAATCGAGCTCGTTCGCCGCGACGGCACGCGTCTGCCGCTTACGACATTGTACACCTCCGGCAAGGCCGGCAAGGACATGATCGCGGCGAAGATCCATGTATTCTTAGCTGCCGCTGCTCCGGTGCGGTGAAGCCGATTTCCGCGGAATCGCGCACCGGTTTGCTTTTTGCGGACGCCTCTCTGCTTGCGGCGCGCATTGCCGGTTCTATTCTCCCGCGATGATGCAGCACAGCTTGCCCGGAGCTGAAAATCGACTCCGGCCCGGCGCTTGGTTCCGCGCCATCCGGCGCGGAGCCGCATTCGCTTTGGCATGCCTGGGCGCATGTCTTGCGATCCAGTGTTCTCTTCCCTTCCCAAACATCGCCCCGCTCGGCGCCAAGCACCGTTATTTTACCGCGCATCGGGAAGATTTCGACACGCTTTTTATCGGGTCGAGCCGTGTCTATCACCAGATCATACCTTCCCAGTTTGACGCGGCTGTTCGCGAGGAGAGCGGATTTCCGATGCACTCCTTTAATTTTGCCGCCGATGCGCTCTGGCCGCCGGAGAGCTACTTTCTGCTCCGCAATATTCTTTCGCTCCACCCCCGGCGCCTCCGCTGGGTCGTCATCGAAGTTATGGATGTCAATCCGGCAATCGAGGCCAGGAATCGCGGTTCGCGGCGAAGCGAATACTGGCACGACATCCCGCACACGCTGATGGCACTCGGGACGTTGTCGCAGCTTCCTTCCGCGGAAAGGCTTCCGATGGCCTTCCTGCATTTGAAGCTTCTGCTTGCTCATACGACGAGCAGCGGCGCCGGCGCGGAAGCACTCGCTTTGGCCACAAAAGCGCGCTGGCCCGAACAGGCTGCCCCGCGCGAGACCGTTGCCGACGGTGGCTACAAGGCGCAGGATGAAGGATTCATAGCCGGGGCGGCATGGCAGACGGTGCTCTGCTATCTCATGAAGTATGCACACGATCTCGAATCGCTCCGCGCCGCGCCTGGCGTGGAAGTCAACGGCGACTTCGCGACCCACTTGCGGCGAATCGAGGAGGTCGTGAAGTCCGCGGGGGCGACGCCGCTCTTTCTGGTCACGCCCGCTGTCGATCTCGGTGGAAAGTACGACCGCCTCCCCGATGGCATGACCGTATTCTCTTACGCCGATCCCAATTTATACCCGGTCCTTTACGATCCCGCCCTTCACCGTGATCGATGGCACCTGAACGAAAAGGGGGCTGTCGTCTTCACCGCCGCCGTGGCGCGGAGTTTCTCGCAGTACCTATCGACTCACGGGCCAGAGGGCCTGCGCCGGTGATGCAATCGCTGAGGGGCATCCGCGCACGGGCGCTTTGCAATGTGGCGATTTTCCTCGCCGCGCTCTGCCTCGCGTGCGCCGCGATTCATTCGAGCCTCCCCGTGCCGGAAATCTCCGAGGTGCGCGAAAAGCTCGACTTCCTTCAAGCGCACATCGATGAATACGATACGCTGTTCCTGGGAACGAGCCGTGTTTATCACGGGATCATGCCCGAGGTGTTCGACGAAGCAAACCGCCGCGCCGGCGCCCATTCACGGTCGTTCAACGCAGGGGTGGATGGGATGCATCCGCCCGAAGATCTGTATTTTTTCGAGCAGATCGCAAAGATGCGGCCTCGACGGTTGCGCCGCGTTTTTATCGAGGTAAATGCGATTCAGATTCATGTAAGGGATGCGAATCGCGGGACGGACCGCATGATTTACTGGCACGATCTTGCCCGGCTCGCCTGGATCCTTCGGGAAACTTTCGACATTGAGCCTGCAAAACATTGGCGGGCGACATTCGGTCGATACGCTTCCGCGGCGGCTGAGGCGCTGCCAACTCACATCGACTGCTTCTTGCAAAATATGAGCAATATTGGACGGGGCGCGGGGTCGCGGTGGTTTCTCGCGGGCCGTGGCGGCGGCAGGAGTCGATCGGCGGAACTGGGCGGCAGGGGAGACGGTTATTTTGAAATGCCACGCTCCGAAATGACGCCATCCGAACGGGCGAACTATGCTATGCGCACCCGCAATCTTTTGAGTCACCCTCGCGAATCGGAATACGGAAGCGCGCCCAGCCAGAAACTGCTACGACAATTCGTGCAAGCCGTCCGGGCGATCGGAGCCGAGCCGGTGCTTCTCGTCATGCCGCGCACTGCGTACGGCAGCATGGTCCCGAAGCCGTCGGAGGGGCCATGGCCGGTCGTTTTTAATTTTGAAAATCCTGCCCGCTATCCTGCATTGTACGAGGAAAGCACCCGCGCCGACGGAGATCACTTCAACGGGAAGGGCGCCAAATTATTCACCGAGATGTTGGCGCAGGCAGCCCGTGTTCGCCCAGATGCCTCCGCCAAACCCTCCAAGTCCAGCGAATGAGTCTGTCGTTGCGACTCCAATAAATAGACTTTTTTCAGACAAAAAGTTCGCAACTTTCGGCGCGAAAGTGCGTTATTAGTCGAGAGCAATGATATCGGACGAACACGAACAGGACGAATTGTGGGATCTTCTGGGCAAAGCCCGGCCGGTTTCCACGTCGCCCTTTTTTGCCCGGAACGTCCTCCGCGAGATCCGTTTACAGAGCCAGGAACGCCCCGGTTTTCGCACATGGCTGGCCGCGCATTGGCGGCAGGTTTCTTTCTGCGCAGCCGCTGCTTGCGCTCTGCTGATCGCGGGAACGACGCAATTCGAGCACCGGCAGGCCGCGAGGCGCTCGGCGGTCGCGCAAGCCGAGAATCAGCAAATATTCGTCCTCGCCAGCACCCTATCGAAGAGCGCGGATTTTCAGGTGATCAGCCACCTCGACGAGCTGCTCGATTCCGAAAAAGACTCCGTATGGCTGGACAACGAAGCGGACTGATTTCTTTTTCGGTCGCGCTTGCAATCGTCTGCTCCGCCCACGGAGAACCGGGCGCCGCTCAGCAGGGCCTTCCCCGCTTTAAGAAGGAGAGGGAGAAGGAGAGGGAGAAGGAGATGCGTGAGGGCCAGCCTGGATTTGAAGAGTTCAACTCTCCCGGCTTTGAGAATGCCCGGCGCGCCATCGAGGCACTTAGTCCAGAGCAGAGGAAGCAACTTCAGGACAACATGCAACACTGGGCGAGCCTCCCGCCCGAAGTGCGAAACATCCTTCGCATGCGCGAAGAGGTGCGCCGAGAGCAGCGCGCCGAGGAAGGCGAACGCGCCCTGAAGGCATCGGGGCTTGTGCTCGAACCCGTCCGCCGTGAGGCATTCTTAAAGCGATATGCCGAAGAGCGCCGCCTTCTGGAGGAGGAGCTTCGCAAGGAGATGCAGGAAAAGCGCCGGCCTGCCATCCAGGCCCTTATAGCCCGCTTGCGGCAAGAGTTTTCAGGCGGGGCATTGCCCGCCGCGACTCCGGCTCCGCCCGTTCCCGCCACTGGAACTCCCTAATCTCGAAAACCCGAGCGTCGTGGGATGAGAGCAGCGGAAGAAAACTGCGGCGATGCTGCCGCAGGTCAAGCCTGCCCAGCCTCGACCTCGCGCGCATAGGCAATCGCCGTCATCATCGCCATCGCCTTGTTGACGCACTCTTGGTGCTCCCCTTCGGGCGTCGAATCGGCTACGACACCCGCGCCCGCCTGCACGAAGGCCTTGCCATCCTTCAAAACCACGGTGCGGAGGGCGATGCACGAGTCGCTGCTCCCATCGAAGCCGAAATAGCCAACGGCGCCTGCGTAAACGCCCCGCTTGCTCTGCTCGAGCTGGTTGATGATCTGCATGGCCCGGACTTTGGGCGATCCGCTCACGGTCCCCGCCGGGAAGGTGGCGCGCATGACGTCGTAGGCGTTTTTGTCTTCTCGCAGCCGGCCGCTCACATTGGAGACGATATGCATGACGTGGCTGTATCGCTCGATCGTCATGAAGTCGCTCACCTCGATCGTTCCGAACTGCGCAATCCTTCCCACGTCGTTGCGGGCGAGATCCACAAGCATGAGATGCTCGGCGCGCTCCTTGGGGTCGGCCAGCAGCATTTGAGCATTGCGGTCGTCCTCTTCGTCATCCGCGCCACGGCGTTTGGTGCCCGCGATGGGGCGGATTTCGACGAGGCCATTTACCGCCCGCACATGCACCTCGGGCGAGGATCCAACGAGGGCGAAGGAGTCTCCGAATTTGAGGCAGAACATGTACGGCGAAGGATTCACAAATCGGAGCGTGCGATAGAGCGTGAGCGGAGCGCCCCTATAATCGGTCTCGAAGCGCTGCGAAGGGACGATCTGGAAGATGTCGCCCGCGTGGATGTACTCATGGCTGTCGCGCACCATCTGCTTGTACTGCTCGGGCGTGGTGTTGCAGCGCGGGGCGATCGGCGCCGGCTTTCGACGCGTGTAAATCGGAGGGAGCGAGCCGCGGGTGTTCAAGCGCGACGCATACTCATGGATGCGGGCAACCGCGCGCTCGTAGGCTGCGTCGGCCCCGGCTTCCTCCACGCGTGCGTTGCAGACGATGCGCAGGCCGCGCGTGCGATGATCGAATATAAGGACGATCTCGGTGATGAAAAAGAGTGACTCCGGAATCCCCAGTTCGTCCTTTGGCGCAGGCGGAATCGCCGGCTCGAAGAATCTGACCATATCGTAGCTGAGGTAGCCCACCGCGCCCCCTGCAAAGGGGGGACGTGACGCGCCCACCGCAACGGTTTCCACCAGCCGATACTGGCTCATGAGAAGTTCCAACTCCTCGAGCGGATCTTTGAAGGTCTCAAATTCCCGCGTGAAACCTTTCTCTGTAATGCGAATCGTGCGTCCCCGGCTCTCAAAAATGGAATGCGGCTCGCTGCCAACGAAAGAGTACCTTCCCGCCTGATCGTTTTGCTCCGCCGATTCCAGAAGGAACGACGAGCGGCCGTCGTCGATCTTTTGGAACGCGGAGACGGGAGTTTCCGAGTCGGAGATCAGCTCCGTCCAGACGGGAATCAGATTGCCGCGCAAGGCGAACGCCCTGAATTGTTCCAGCGACGGTTCAACTGGCGGGGCAGACCGCTCAGGCCCCGCCTTGTTGAGCTCATTAGGCGAGCTAGCTTGCATAGGTCGCTTGGGGATCGAAGGCGAGCGGCTCGGAAATTGGTTTCGCGGCGCCATCGAGGCCTATCTCCTGAAAAAAGCAGCTCTCATAGCCAGCGTGGCAGGCCCCGCCGGTTTGCTCCACTTGAAAAAGCAGCGTATCCCCATCGCAATCCGCAAACCAACGGGCCACCCGTTGGAGGTGGCCGCTCGTCTCGCCCTTGAGCCAGTATTTCTGACGTGAACGGCTCCAATAATGCATGAGACCGGTCTTCAACGTGGCCTGAAGAGACGTTTCGTTCATCCATGCCATCATCAGGACGCGCCGCGTGCCCGCGTCCTGCACGATGGCGGGAATCAGGCCGTCGGAGTTATATTTGAACGAGGGGGTGGAAGTGGTATGGCTCGCGGTCATTGGTGGAAAAAGAAACGGCCCGACGATTCGCTCGGAATCATCGGGCCAAGTCGGACGCGCGGGAGATGCCCCAGCGCGTCTGGCGCCCGTGTTAGCAGTGGCTCCAGATTGAAAATATCACCCTTTCTTCTTAGCGGCTCCCGCGAGGCCAGCAAGGAAAAAGCGCCGTCATAGGAAAAAGCGTCGCCATAAGATAAGGCGCGACTTGTTGCAAAAGGGCGGCGGCTCGGCCCGGTTTATGCACCTCCTTTGAGGCGACCTCCGTTTTGTCGTTCGCGTATTTGCGAAACCTCACGGCAGGGCATCGATTTTGCTCCATAGAATTCCGTTCATGAACATCACTCCGACGATGATATCCTCCGAAGAGCAGGAGCTCCTCCATCAGACCATCGAGATGTTCGAGGTGATCGTGCAGGCCAATCCCCAGGATTTCCAATCGATGGAGATCCTCAAGGACGCCTACTTCAAGCTCGCCCGGGAAAGCGATGGAATGGCCGTTTCGCGAAAAATCGCCGATTCCTATTATACGACGGGGCAATATTCGCAGGCGATGATCGAGTACGAGTCGCTTTTGCAGAGAGACCCGAACAATGTCGAGATAATAGCCGCGCTGGGCGAGGTGGAGGAGCGGCTGCAGAAGGACGGGTCCCGCGCAGCCGCGCAGATTCCCACTCCGTCGGAAGCCGCCAAAAGCGAAGCCCTAAACATCGATCTCGATTTCCGAGTTCATATCGGTGAGACCGGCACCCTCATTCGGACCGAGCAGACGCAGATGGCCAGCAACGGCGCTGTGGCGGGCGAAGCGCAGGGCATCTCATTCTCGGACGATGGGAACGAAGCGCTGTCGAAGTTCCTCATACAGCATCGCATCGCAAACGAAGAGATCGTCGCTTCCGCGCTGGAGCGTGTCACGAAGAAGAACTTCGATCGCGCTCCGGGGACGGTCGGCATTTCGCTCATCGGCGAGATTTCCCGCCGCGGCGCCGTCGATATGGAGACGCTGCTCAGCAGCATCATCGACCGCTCGAAATTCGCGTATGTGCCGCTTGAGTATTACGATGTCGATCGCGCCGTCGTAAAAATGCTTCCCGAGGAGCTTACGCTCGGGCGGATGATCGTGCCGTTCGATGTCATGAGCCGCACGCTGATGATCGCGATGGCCAACCCATTCGACGCGGCCGGCAAGGAGGCCGTCCAAAAACTGCTCGACTACAATTTGCAATGGCACCTCGCTTCACCGGAGGCGATCACAAAGGTTCTCGGCGAAACTTATCGGCTCGGCTCCAGTGTGAATTCAGCGTCCTCCTTCCGCCTCGCGGATTAAAAAGACATGAGCATAAAATCTTTTGGCGAGCGCATCGCCGATGTCCTGATCGAAGATGGATTGCTTCTGCCGAGCCAGCTCGCTGAAGCGATCGATATTCAAAAGAAGCAGGGCGGTCGGCTGCTGAAGCTTCTCACGGACAAGGCATACGTCACCGATCAGGATATGGTGATCTCGATGGGCCGCTGCCTCGATACGCCGCCCATCAATCTTTCCAAATTGCACGTGCCGGAGGAAATCCAGGCGCTCGTGCCGAAAGACATGGCGCGGATATACAAGCTCGCGCCGATTGCAAAGCTTGGGAACAAGCTCTTCGTGGCGATGGCCGATCCGCTGAACGTCCTGGCTTTGGACGATTTGCGCCAGCGCACGCACCTTGAGATCATCCCGATGATCACCACCGAACGGGCGGTGAACGAGGCGCTCTCCGGCGTGGGAAATACGTCCGCCACGATGGACCGCGTCATCCAGGAGGTCGCCCAGGATACGACAATCGAGGAAGTCGCCACCAAGCAGGAGGACATCGATCTCGACCGGCTGGCGGTCGAGAGCGAAGACGCTCCCGTGGTCAAGATAGTGAACCTTATTCTGGTTCAAGCGCTTAAGGAAAAGGCGAGCGATATTCACATCGAGCCGTTCGAGCGGCAGCTCAAGCTCCGCTACCGCATCGATGGAGCGCTTGTTGAGGCCACTTCTCCGCCGAAAGCGCTTCAAATGCCGATCGCCTCGCGCATGAAGATCCTCGCAGGCCTCGACATCGCCGAGCGCCGCCTCCCGCAGGATGGGCGCTTCCGCATTCGCGTTTCCGGCAAGGAAATCGATCTGCGCGTCTCCGTCCTTCCGACCGTCCACGGCGAAAAGATCGTCATCCGTATTCTCGATAAAGGCGCCCTCTCCGGCAGCATCGATGCGCTCGGCATGGATGAGTACACGAGCGCCGTTTTCAAGAAAGCCGTCGATGCGCCCCACGGCATGATCCTTGTCACCGGACCGACTGGCTCCGGAAAGACGACTACGCTCTACTCGGTCCTCTCCGAGTTGAACAATCCCATTTACAATATCGTCACGGTCGAAGACCCGATCGAGTATCAGTTGCAGGGGATCAATCAGGTCGCCGTGCGCGCGGATATCGGCCTCAACTTCTCCGACGCCTTGCGCTCGATCCTCCGGCAGGATCCGGACATCGTGATGATCGGTGAGATTCGTGATAACGAAACGGCGGATATCGCCGTCAAGGCCGCTCTCACCGGGCATCAGGTGCTTTCCACTCTCCATACGAATGACGCGGCGGGCGCGATCACGCGTCTTGACGACATGGGCATCGAGCCATTCCTCATTTCATCCTCCGTCATCCTTGCGTGCGCCCAGCGGCTCGTGCGGCGCATCTGCCAGAATTGCAAGGAAGAGGAAATCCCCGAGCCGGAACTCCTCGCGAAGCTGGAGCTCTCCGATGGCGGCGGCGGCCTCTTCTATCGCGGCGCCGGTTGCGAGCGCTGCAAGCGCCGGGGCTACGTTGGCCGGGCGGCGATTATCGAAGTCCTGCCCATTTCCGAAACCGTGCGCCGTTTGATTGTCAAACGCGCTTCGGCGACTGTGATCAAAAACCAGGCGATCAGCGAAGGAATGAAGTCGCTGCGAATGGTTGGAATTGACAAGGCGCGCGAAGGAATTACGACTTTGGAGGAGATACTGCGCGTTACTTCCGAAGATCACTGAGCCCCATGGCACTTCTCCCCCCTCTCTTCAATCCGCCCGGCGGCCGAGAGAGGCAGGAGGATGCGGCCAGCCCGGCGGCGGCGATCACAACGCTCCCTCAGGAAGTCCGGCCATGCGGGCCTCAACAAGGCCCGTCCGCAATATTGGAAGCGGACGAAGCCGCGGCGAACGAGCACCTTGTTGTCCGGCTCGAAGACATCCTGCCGCTGATTCCGACGCGATGCCTCAAGCCTGGCCTCCACGATCCCGACATGGAGTTGCGATTCCATGTCGATGAATTGTCGCAGAGCATCGCGCGGGGAAAGGCTTCCGTAACGATTGCGCGGCTTGCGGAACTCTGTCCCGCCGTGTTCAACGCGGGCGCCTGTGTGGGCGAGGACGTGAAAATCCGGCTTCCATTCCAGAAGCTCATCGAACAGCTCGGTTTCGTCGATTTCTCGAAGGCCCGTCCTGCGACATCCCGGAACGCGGCAGCGGGCAGGGGTTCGGTCGGCGTCAGTCAATTGTTCCCCGTGGCTTCCCCGGCCAGCGCGGCGCCGGTTCCTGTCGCGCCTGAGCCGCCTGCAACCGTAGAGGAGGCGCTTGTAGCTCCGCTGGATGCGCGGCAAACGGATCGAACCGATCCGCCGGTGGTTGTGACGCATCCGCCCGAGGCGGTCGCTGAAAGCATTGCTGCCGCGGAGGAGATCGCACCCGCGCCTGCCGCGGTCGAGAGCAAGGCGATTCCGCTGCCGGAGTTGTTCGTCGAGGTCAATGGATGCACGAGTACGGACGCCTCTGCCGCTGCGCATCCGATTCCTGCGCCGCTGCCGCAACCGGAGCAGGCGAGGGGATCGGTCGATGCGCCCGATGCGAAGCATGTCCGGATGCCGCACATCCGCCCTCCGGCGCCACGGCCTCCGATTTTTAAGCGCGACCTTTCGGGACTTCAACCGCCAGGCGCCGAGCCATCGCCCGTTTCTCCCCGGCCTGCGGATGCTGAAGCGGAGGCGGCTCGTCCGGCGCTGCCGCCGCCCGCTCTCTTTGGGCGCGCGCTTGAACCGCAGATTCCTGCGCAGGATACACCGGGCAAGCCGGAGCTTTCCACCGAGCTGCATGACGCCGTCATTCCACCCTTGGCTCTGCCTCGCTTTCATCAGTCGAAAATTCAGGGTGTATTCCTCACCGACGATCAGTTGGATTTGCCGAAGATCGCGCGGCTTTCCACGGAATTGCCAGGCGTCCAAGGCTGCCTCATCCTGGCTGCCGAAGAGATCGCGCGGGCCGGTGATTGGCCGTCTGAAATCGACCCGGCCACGCTCCGTGGGATATGCCAGAATTTTGCGCATTCCCTCTCCGCCCATGACGGAAAGCTGCTTTCGCCCAAAGCGCTTACGCTGCACGGCGAGAGGAGTTCGCTTACGTTTTTTGCCCGGCCGCTTGTGTTCATGGGCGTCGCGCATACGACACGGGGATTTATGCCAGGAGTGCTGGAGAAGCTTGCTGCGCTTGCCGATGGGCTTGCCCAGCTTCCAACCGCTCCGCAAATACCGACAGTGAACAAATGAAGTCCCTGCTTCTCGCGTTGTTCCCAACAAGGTCACACGGAGGTGGATCCGCCGGGGATCAACCGTGCGAAGAGGATTATTGGACGTCAGCGCGCATCCGCATAGCTTCGCCGTCGTGCTCATCTCCAGACTCTCCCTCGCGTTTGCTCTATTCTCCCTTTCCGCCGTGCGCATGGGGTCGGCCGCCGATGCTCCCATTCCCCTGTGGCCAGGGGGCGCTCCAGAAGACGAGCAGGGGAAGATCGAGGCTGAGCGCGATCTCACGAAGCCGTCCGATGGCCAGGTTGGCGGCAAGGCGTTAATCCGCCTCGGCAATGTGAGCGTACCCTCCATCACGGTGTTCATGCCAGCTGAGGGGCGCGCCAACGGCGGCGCGGTTGTTGTGTGTCCAGGAGGCGGCTATTCTATCCTGGCGATGGATCTCGAAGGCTCGGAGATATGCGACTGGCTCAATGGCATCGGCTACACAGCCGTCCTGCTAAAGTACCGCGTGCCCGGCCGCCCGGGGGACGGAGCCCACCGGCTTCCGCTTCAGGATGCGCAGCGGGCGATCGGCCTCGTGCGGCTGCACGCCGCGGAATGGAGCATCGATCCAAAGCGCATCGGCATCCTTGGCTTCTCAGCGGGCGGGCATCTGGCGGCGTCCGCATCCACCCGCTTTCAAGAGCGTGTTTACACGCCGATCGACGAGGCAGATCGGCAGAGTTGCCGGCCCGATTTTTCGCTTCTCATTTACCCCGCTTATCTGGCGTCCAAGGAAGGGGATTGCAAGCTGGCGCCCGATATCCATGTCGCATCCGACACCCCTCCGGCTTTCATCGTGCAGACCGAAGACGATGGAGTCGGGGTCGGAAACAGTCTCGCCTACTATTTTGCGATGACGCATGCACACGCCCCCGCGGAGATGCACCTTTATCCTACAGGGGGCCACGGGTACGGCCTCCGCGAATCGAAGGAACCGGTCTCGCAATGGCCGAAGCTCGCCGCGGAGTGGCTGGCGCGCACGGCGAAGTAGTCATTCCGTTATAGCAGCTTCCCCGGATTTTTGGTTTGCGGCTCGTCCGGCTGCGCGTGGACGTGCACCTGGCTGATGCCATCCATGATGTAACCGACGCCGGCGATCGCCGTGAACAGCCCCGCCAGCACGACAGGCAGATCTAGGAAATGAACGATAATCCGAAGCGATCCCACCGTGACAGGCGCCTGGAAGAGATCGACCTGAAGCATCACGAGGCAGACGGCAATCATTTGCAGCGCCGTCGCGCATTTGCCTGCCCAGCTAGGCCGCACCTGCACCGAGCCGTTCAGGTAGTGAAGCATCATCGCCCCGGCCACGATGATCGTGTCCCGCGTGATCACCAACACGGGAAACCAGATCGGAAACCGATATGCCCATTTCGTGATGCTCAAGGTAATGATCGCGGCGAGCAGCAGCCCCTTGTCCGCGATCGGATCGAGCGTTACCCCCAATCGGCTCCGCTGATTGTACTTGCGCGCGATGTAGCCGTCGATTCCGTCGCTTGCCGCGGCGATCACGAATGTGGCGATCGCAGCCCACCGCTCCCATGCATGCGGCGCGCCCCGTTCGACGCTGTTGCCGTAGTAAATCGCCATCAAAACGAAGACCGGGATCAGCAGGATCCGCGTGATGGTAATTTTGTTCGCTGTAGTCATCGCTATCGAAAGCGGCCGCCGGCCGCGCCATAGAGGTAACGGCGCAGCCCGCGCGTTCAACCTTCAAATCGGGCGAAGGCCCGCCCGTGATTGTGCGTTGACCTTGTTCGCGGAAGGGGGAACGTCCCACCCCATGTCTTCCCGCGTCGTAGCAATCGTCGGCCGCCCGAATGTCGGAAAGTCTGCCCTCTTCAACCGGCTCGCCGGACGGCGCATCTCCATCGTACACGATATGCCGGGCGTCACGCGCGATCGCATCTCCGCGGAGTGCGAGCTTGGACGCGAGCCATTCACCATTTTCGATACGGGCGGCATCGGAGGCGGAGTGGACGCCGATTTTACAAAGCAGGTCCACGCCGAAGTGGAGATTGCCGTCGAGACCAGCGATCTCCTGCTCTTCGTCGTCGATGCGCATGACGGGCTAAATCCGGTCGATCAGGAGCTGGCGCGGCTCCTGCGCAAGGTGAACAAGCCTCTCATCCTCGTCGCCAATAAGGTGGACGATCCCAAGCATCATCCCCAGGCGGCTGAGTTTTCGCAGCTCGGCTTCCAGCCTGTCATCGCCGTGAGCGCCGAGCACAATCGTGGGATCGGCGAGCTGGTCGATCGCATCGATGCGCTCCTCCCGTCTCCCGAATCGAGCCACGACGAGAAGGCTCTTCAAAGGCCCGTCAAAGTAGCCATCGTCGGCCGGCCCAATGTCGGGAAATCCTCGATTACCAACGGGATTCTGCACGACGCCCGCACGCTCGTTTCGCCCATCTCGGGCACGACTCGCGATTCGGTCGATATCCCTTACCAGCGCGGCGATCAGCGCTTCATCCTCATCGATACAGCGGGCATCCGCCCGAGGGGCAAAGTCGATAATTCCGTCGAAGTATTTTCCGTCATGCGCAGCGAGCAGAGCATACGGAGGGCCGATCTGTGCTGCCTCGTGATCGATGCCTCCATGGGTGTGACGGCGCAGGACAAAAAAATCGCGGGCCTCATCCAGGAGGCGAAGCGCCCGTGCGTGATTGCCGTCAATAAATGGGATCTCATCGAGGAGCGGACCCAGGGAAAAGAGGCCCTCCGGGAAGTGCTCACCGAATTTGAAGAGTCGCTCTTCTTCCTCGATTACGCGCCGCTGCTGCTCCTCTCAGCGAAAACCGGCGCCTCGATGGACCGACTTTTCAAGCGCATCGAAGACGTGCGCGAAGGCTCCCGAAAGCGAATCAATACAGGCGCGCTCAATCGAATCATAAGCGCCGCGCTCACGCAGCAGCCGCCCGCCATTCGCTCGGGCAAACGCTTCAAAATCCTCTACGCTACGCAGCCGGCCACGACCGACCGTTCTCCGATCCCGCTCCCCGAGATCGTCATCTTCTGCAACGACTCGAAGCTGCTCGAAGAGAACTATCGCCGGTTTCTCATCTCAAAGATTCGGAAGGAGCAATCGTGGGAAGGCCTGCCCGTGATGCTCCGCTTTAGGGAGCGCGAAGCGCGCGCCGTCAAGTAACCTACTTTGGCTGAGCGGCGCCCTTCGGAAGTGTTGGCGGGGGGACGGTCGGAGCAATCGGAGGAACGGGCGCAGCCTCGCCGCCCGGCGGCTTGAGATTCGGCATCGCCATATTCTGGTAGTCCGCTGGGACTGCGAATTTGCCGTCGTCGATCGGCCCTTCGGTCGCTTTGACCAGCGTGCTTGTAATCTTTCCGGCGGGGGTGGTTACCTCCGTCTTCACAGCCATTCCGGGGAGATCGAATTGGGATGGATCGGGCATTCCGGGCGAGCCAGCCCCCATCGCCTTTGCGCCCTTCATCATCGCTTCCTTCAACTCCGCCGCTTTTGGAAAGTCCTTTGCAACCCATAGACGCATCGGGATTCCCGCTGCTGTGATCTCGTAGATGTCCGTATTCCATTCGCCCACCTTTTCCGAGCCGGTTGGTTTTGGTTTAACGGCCGGCGTTCCGGCGGCGCCCGCCAGGGCCGGATTCTGCTTCACAGCCGCTTGCGCGGCGTTCCTCAGAGTCGCCAGATCCATCTGCATCGCCATCTTCTGCGCGTGCATGAGGGTAGTCGCTTTCCCTTTTCCGAAATCGATGATCTGCGACACCTGCCCGGCGCCGCCCGGCATAGGCGTATCCACACGCATCACATCGCCTTTGATGCTCGTCGTCGACACCCCATTCATGAAGGGAGATTCAATCTTTTGCTCGATTGTCCAATCGGCATGCGCCAGCGCTAAACAGAAAAAAGGAGCGAAGAGGAGGGTAATCTTTTTCATCGAAAGCCGACGCTCGCGCATCCGCGAGTCGAAGGCGAGCGCCAAATTGTGACAAATGCGAGGCCCGTCCACCTGCTCAATCCGCCGCGCTCGTGCTGGCGGCATCCGCGTCCGCCTCCTGCTTCTTCAGGGCGAGAAGCTCCTCAGCGGTGGGAGGGCGATCGGGGTGATGCTGATGCGCCGCGTTTTCGAGCTTCGCGTGATCCTTCTTCACATGATCTTCATGTTTCTGCTCGTCGAGCTTGTGCTGATTCTTCGGTGAGTGGTCGCCCATAGACCGAAGGATCGGCGCCCGAAGCAGTGGTGGCTGTCTAGCTAGCAAACCCCGCCATGCTCAAGGAAGCCTGCGTGCAGCCAGCGTGAGCAGCGGACGCGATGGATTCGCTTACTGCCGCGACTCCGGGCTGGGAAAATCCCTATTCAGTGCCACTCTTTAAACACATGGCGGTCTCGCTCCCGGAAGCAAAGGCGCCTCAATCGAGAGCATCGATGTGCAACCTATGCATCCGCGAAACCTGATCCCGTTGCTTAAGGACGCCGCTTCCGACTGGGTCGATGACGGCGCGATGCGGCTCAGCTCCTCGCTTGCCTACTACGCGATTTTCTCGCTCGCGCCGCTGCTCGTCATCGTGATTTCGATGGCCGGATTGGTATTTGGCGAACAGGCAGCGCGCGGGCAGCTCTCGCACGAAATCGCCAGTCTGGCGGGCAAGGGCGCCGGCGACGCAATTCAAGCGGCCGTGCAATCGAGCGCCGCACGTAAATCGGCCAGCATGCTCGCCACGGTTATTAGCACGGCCCTTCTTCTCTTTGGCGCTTCGACGGTGTTCGCCGAGTTGAAGGATGCGCTCAATGCGATCTGTGGCGTCGTCGTAAAACCGGGGAGGCCGTTTTTCACGCTCATTCGTGATCGATTCTTTTCGTTCTCGATCGTGCTGGCAATTGGCTTTCTTCTGCTGGTTTCGCTGATGGTCAGCGTCCTGCTCGGTGCGCTCGGTTTCTATATGAGCAGCCGCTTCCGCCTTCCATCCGCAATATGGCAGGTGTGGGACTTTGTGATCTCTTTCGCGGTCGTAACCGGTCTTTTCGCGATGATTTTCAAGTTTCTGCCAAACGTGCGGCTTCGGTGGCGGGATGTCTGGCTGGGAGCGGTCACAACTTCGCTCCTTTTCACGCTCGGCAAGTTCGTCATCGGCTACTACCTTGCGACCAGCAGCGTTGCATCGAGCTTTGGCGCGGCCGGGTCGGTCGTGATCGTGCTCGCATGGATTTACTACTCGGCCTGCATCCTTTTCTTCGGCGCTGAGATTACGAAAGGTTATGCGCGCAAGTTCGGTTCCGGCATCGCGCCGAACAGCCGGGCCGTTCTCATCGACGATCTGCTGCGGGCCCGATTGGGGATTGGCGCCGCCACCATCGAGGCTGCATCCACGCCTCCCAGTGTACCGCCCGTTCACGAACCTCCAGAGGATGCCTAGTCGGGCGGCCCCATTTCACTGCTCCGAAAATCTCCCTGCCTATTCTTCTTTTCAGGCGGGCAATTGCAGAGTTGCGGGCTCGGTTGCCAGAATGCTCTTTGCCGGCACGCGTTTGGCAATCTCTTCCATCACTTCGCTGGCATATTCGAGCAGCAGCCGCTTTTCGCGTTCCGTAAGCTGGCGCGGCTTGAGGTCCATAAGGCAGAGCGCCCCGATGGGCTGGCCGTTTGGCGCGAGAAGCGGGACGCCTGCGTAGAAGCGGATGCCGTGCTCCTTAAGCATCGGATTATTCGCAAAACGCCGGTCGCGCGCGAGGTCTTCGACGACCATCACCTGATTCTTTGCAACGACATGGCCGCACACGGAGACGTTGCGCGCGGTCTGCCGCGCCTTGGCGAGCTCCGCAGGCAGCCCTGTCTGCGATTTGAAAAACTGCCGGTCACGATCGATGAGAGAAATGAGAGCGATCGGCACCTCGAAGACGCGGGCAAGTTTCGCGCTGATGCGGTCGAAAACCGGCTCGGCTTCCGTGTCGAGGAGGTTGAGCTCGGCGAGCGCCGCGAGGCGTTCTTCCTCATCCGCGGGAATGGGGGCCGGCGTCATTTCCTCGATCAAGGGCGGAGCGAGCCTGGCCATCTGCACGAGCGCTTCGGCCAGCGTCGTGACCACTTCATCGGCTCCAGAGTCATGCAGGCGCTTGGTCGCTTCGGTGACCTCTTCTGTCGCGCCCCAGAGGCCGATCACGATCTTTAGCCGTGGCAAAAGAGCGCGCAATTTCACGCAGAGATAACGGGCATGAATCACTGTGGACGGGGCGACGACCGAGATGCAGATCACGTCCACGTCTGCCTTTTCAGCCAAGGCGAGCAACTCGCCCGCGACCAATTTAGCCGGGGCGTTTTGCGCGCCGAACCCTTGCTGGCGCGCCAACTGAACAAGCATCGTTCCAGCGATTTCATCCCGATCCGCGCGCGCGGGTAGGCAAAAAACGCGGCAGTCCGGCGCGACCGCGGGTGGTGGAGGAGCCGTCTCGTCGGCTGCGGCGTCGGCCTTTTCCACGGCCGCCTTCGATGGCGCCGCCGGTCGCGTGCCGAGATCTTCGACGATGTCGCGCATGCTCTGTTCGAGATTGATGAGCTGCTCTCGCTCGAGAAGTTCTGCGCGCGCATCGGTCTCCGCTGCCGTCAGGACCGGGATGAAAACGGAGTCATAGAGCGCCGTGAGGGAGTTTGCTTTCAAATACGACTCGACGAGATCCAATTCATCGCGCTCCCCTGGCGTGAGGAGGCGGTGGTAGCAATCCTCGGCCGGCGTGAGCGCGTCTTCATCGCTGAGCACTACGCTTAGAAAGGAGAGGCGGGGGACATGCCTTCCCATGACGACGAGGCAAACTGTGAGCGGCGTAGCGAGCACGAGGCCGACCGGTCCCCAGAGCCATGTCCAGAAGACGGCCGCCACGATCAGCGCCATGGAAGAGACACCGGTGTGCGCCCCGTAGAGGAGAGGTTCCATCACGTTGTTGAGGACCAATTCCAGCCCGGCGAAGAGCGCGATAGTTAGAATCGGCACGGTCCAGTGGGGTGAGATGGCCAGCGCAAGCACCGTGGGCAAAATCATGGCGACCCACGGACCGATGTACGGAATAAATCGCAGGACCGTGCCAAATGCGCCCCAGAGCACTGCATTTGGCACGCCGATAAAATAGAGGCCGATGGCGATGACCGTCCCGTAAGTCACGTTTACCAGCAGTTGCATGAGGAGGTAGCGCGAAACGCGATGACCTGCGTCGTCCATGGCGCGCGTCGTGGCGCTGATCCTCCCCTGGCCGATGAGCCGGATGAGACGGTTGCGCAGATCTTCTCGTTGAAAAAGCATGCAGATCACCAGCACGAGCACCAGCGCAGCCATTCCCAGCGGGCCGAGCAAGGGCGCGATGATGAGTTGCGCCATTTCGAGCGGGTTTCCTTTCGATGTCTCGACCATCTGCACGGGCGCCGCGGGCACGGGCGCGCGCGGCGACGAAGCGACGGCCGTCTCTGGCTTTCCAGGCTCCTGCGTGATGACGGGCGCCTGCGCTGCCGAACCGCCCGGGAGCTCCTGTTTCAGATCCTCGACTGTCTGCGAAAGCTTGGTGAAGGCGCCTCCCTTCGGCAACTCGAAGGCGTGTATTTTGGACACGATGTTACCCTTGTACTCGGGAAGCTTCGTTGCGAGATCCACCAACTGCCGGGTGAGCATCCAGCCCGCCGCGCCAAACCCGGTGAAGATCAGCGCCACCACCAGCAAGACGGCCGCGATCCTGCCGATCCAGCGCTCGATCCGCGTGACAAGCGGCGACAGCAAAAAGGTGAGCAGGGCTGAGAGCGCCAGCGGAATGAGCAGCTCGCGGGCAAAAAAGAGGGTCGCCACGATGAACGCGGCCAGCGCGATCGTCCAAATGCCGACGAGCGCATCGGTGGCGGTGGTTTTTGATTTGAGCGCGGGCATAAGGCGGGTGAACCGATTCTTATAAATTGGAGGTTGGACTCGGCTTCGCAACCAAAGTCGCAAAAGACTTCGATTGAACGGATCGGAGAGAAGTATTCGTCGCAGCGTCCATAACGGCCTTCACCAGCTCGGCGGTCGTGTGCGTTTCGAGATAAAGCCTTGCTGCGTCCCGCTGGCGCGCGATTTGTGGCGGCGAGACCGGCGGCGCCGCGACCGGCTGCGCCGGAGGATTTGCGAATAGCGGGGCGCAGATTCTCAAGGCTCGTCGAAAGGAAAATTGGGTTGTATAAATGACGCCTTGTTTGTTAACTAAAGGCATGCGGTCCGGGAGGGGCAGTCGCGGTAATCTCGCAAACCTTAAACGACGGCTCCGCCCGACCTACTGGCCATAATCTAGGCACGGGTGAGCCTTGTTGTTAAATACCTATGTTAAGTTCGGCCCGCCTCTCGATCCCGAAGCGCGGCTGACGCTTGACATGCAGCGCGCTTATGGTATCCCTTGGAATGCCTGAAGACCCGACCGCCCCTGGATGTTACGAGCGCCTCTTCATTGCGACTCACACGGAGAGCGCGCTCGATCAGATATCCCGCTTCATCGCCGACAATCCGCGGAGGCAGCAAAAGGAGATCCTATGTGACGGAGATTCCAACACCACCGGGCTCGTGTACGACCTTTTCCCGAACGATATACTTACGGAAGCGCCCCCTGTCGGAACCATGACGGAAGAGATCCGCAAAGGAATGTTGTTCGCACCGCGACCACTTGTGTAGCAGTCGTGTATCACTGACTGGGCATTTGCCGGAGGAGGACGTCGCCGCGCACAGTGGCGACGGGTGAGTGGCGGGGTGAAATCCGATGGTTAACGGGGCGAGGTGCTCCGGAGTAACTTTGTAACCGTTGAATCGAGTTTGAAGCGGTAGTTTCTGTGGGGGAGCGAGCGGAGCGGGATTCGTGGAAAATAAAATCGGCCTTGCAAAAAGAGTGGGAGGGGCGACGAGAGAGGATGGCCCGGATTCCATCACTTCCCCTCTCCTTTGGAATCGATGCCGAGGATCGTCAGTCCTCCTGCATCGCCGGAGGACCTCCCATGGGAGTTTTCATCTGGTGACCGTCCGCGTCGATCGCGGGCCGGGAGAACAGACTCCTTACTTTTGCCTATGAGCAGGGCTACACCCATCATGATTGCTTTGGCAGGCCGTCTTCTCTCTGATGAGACGGGTGGCAAGTCAGCGCACTTGGGCGCCTCCAAAGCCGCAGCTCATTTTATCGAGGAGCTGCGTCCCGTCCTATCGACACTGATGGGCAACGGCGGCTTTCGCGCGCTCCTGTCCCGCGCTGTCGCCTTGACCCGCGCGGAAATTCCAGGGCTCAACTCTTTGAATGTCAAGGCCGACGGCTCTTTGGAAGGGTGGGAGCAGTCCGAAGGAGAGGTGACGCCCGATGAATTGTCGAACGGGTCCGCCGTTCTGCTGGCGCAGCTATTCGGCCTGTTGGTTGCATTCGTTGGCGTAAAATTGACGTTGCGCTTGGTGAGTGAGGTTCGTCCCTCCGTTTCGCTCGAAGATCTGAAAATTATAGAATGAGACCATCCATGAAAAAGACGAATAATGCAGCGAGTTCCAAGGATACGGTCGATTCCGCCTCCAAGTCGGGCAAGGTGATTATCCGCAAATTGCCAACCGGCGTGCGTGGTTTGGATGAGATTCTCGGCGGGGGCATTCCGGAATTCTCCTTCAATATCATCGCAGGGTCCCCGGGCTGTGGAAAAACGACGCTCGCCCATCAAATTCTTTTCGCCAACGCTTCGGAGGCGAAACCGGCGCTGTACTTCACGGTGCTTGGTGAACCGGCGATCAAAATGCTGCGTTATCAGCAACAATATTCTTTTTTTGACGACTCGAAGTTGGGAAAAGCGATCCGGTTCGTAAATCTCGCCGATGTCGTCATGGATAAGGATCTGGATGCCGTCCTCAAAGCCATTGTTGACGAGGTGACTGCGGTCGGTCCGAAAGTGGTGATGGTGGATTCCTTCCGCACAGTGGTTAGGAAGGCGACTACACTCGGGAGTGAACTCGAAATGCAAAATTTTGTGCAGCGTCTTGCCCAGTTTTTGACGGGATGGGAGGCGACGACGTTTCTAGTGGGCGAATATGTGGTCGAGGAGGTTCGCGACAATCCTGTTTTTACCATAGCCGATGGGCTGCTGTGGCTCTCGCAGGTAGCTGAGCGCAATTCGGTCGTTCGCAAACTGCAGATCATGAAGTTGCGTGGCCAGGAATCGGTGCCGGGGCTCCACACGGTCCGGATTACAGAGGCGGGGGTTCAGGCCTACTCGCGGACGCTCGGGTTAACCACTCAAAAAATGCGGCGCGCCCAGCGCGAGCGGCTTTCGATGGGCATCCCGGAACTGGATGCGATGATGGGGGGCGGCATTCTGGAAGGTGACAGCTTGCTGGTCGCCGGGCCGTCTGGCACCGGGAAATCCGCCCTGGCGACGCAATTCATCGCCGCCGGGCTGCGCAACGGGGAGCCGGGGATACTAGCGATCTTCGAGGAGCGTCCGCAGGGGTACGCCGAGCGTGCGGACAACTTCGGTTTGGATTTGAAGACCGGGCGGGATGAGGGCAGGCTGGAGATACTCTACCTTCGACCGCTCGATCTTTCGGTGGATGAGACGCTGCAAGAGATCCTCGATGCCGTCGAGCGAGTCGGCGCGAAACGGTTGGTCATCGATTCGCTCGTGGGCTTCGAGATGGCGCTTGCTCCTGGATTTCGGGTCGATTTCCGCGAGTCGCTTTACCGCATGATCGGCGCTCTTACGGGGGCTGGCGTCACGATTCTTAGCACGATTGAGATAGAGGACACGTTCACGGCGCTCCCTTTCAGCCACTACACCATCTCGTTTCTCACGGACGACGTCATACGGATGCGTTATGTGGAGATCGAGGGCCAGCTTCGCAAAGTGATGATGGTCATCAAGATGAGGGCCGGCAATCACAGTAAAGACATTCGAGAGTATATTATCACTGAAAAGGGCGTCGTCATACTCGATCCCCGGCAAACGGAATATACGCGGCTCACTACCGGGATTCCCGATGTCACCGGCCTCGCCGGGCAGACAGCAGAAGCGCCCCCTGAACGGAAGTCGCTGGCGTAACGCATCATGAGCGCCGACCGATCATTCGATTCCGCCACGGATCCTCCCTGGCTGCATGCGAAGGTGGTCGCGATGAACGAGGCGCTGATACTTGGTTCCGTCCGCCAGGATGAGTTAATCGATGCGGCAGAGCACTTGAATGCGCAACTGCGCGCGGAGATCGCACAGCGGAAGCACGCGGAGCAATCGCTCCGCGAAAGCGAAGAGAGGTTTCGCGAGTTATTCGCCTCCGCGCCGATGCCCGTCTTCGCGTGCGACCGGGACGGCTTGATCCAGCAATATAACTCCCGGGCCGCCGATCTTTTGGGCCGGGAGCCGGTCCGCGGAATTGAGCGCTTCTGCGATTCACTCCGTCTGTCAGCTCCAGCTGGCTCACTCCTGCAAGCCGCTGAAAGCCCGGTCGCCGGAGTGTTGCGCACAGGCTTCCCGGTGCTCGATTTAGAACTTTGCGTGGAACGGGACGATGGCTCGCGGGTGGCTGTTCTGGCAAATTTCGCCCCGCTTCAAGACGATGCGGGCGCGGTTGACGGCGCCATTGCTTCGTTCCTGGACCTCACCGAGCGCAAGAAGCGGGAGCAGCAGTCGCTTCGCTCTCAGCGTCTTGAGAGCATAGGCATGCTCGCAGGCGGGATCGCCCATGATCTGAACAATTCGCTCGGGCCTATATTAGTCGCGCTGGAGTTGCTGCGGATGAAATTTCCCGATCCGGAAAGTCAGGAGCTCCTCGACCTGCTCAGTTCCGGCGCACAGCGCGGTTCGGATATGGTCCGGCAGGTGCTATCCTTCGCCCGCGGAGTGGACGGAAGACGGGCCGATGTCGATCTGGCGCACGTCATTAAAGACATTGAAAAGATCGTTAACGAGACGTTTCTCCAGCTTGTCAAGATCGAGACCTGTGTGCCGCGGGGTCTCTGGACGATCGTTGGCGATTCCACGCAGATTCATCAGGTTCTGCTGAACCTCTGCATGAATGCTCGCGATGCGATGCCGCATGGTGGAACGATCGTCATTTCAGCGGAAAATCAGCTTGCCGGGAACACTTCGGTGCCAGCCGCGCGAGATGTTATTGTGGAGGGACACCCGTGCATTTTGGTGAAGGTTCAGGATAGTGGGAGCGGCATGTCCCCCGAAATCGCAGACCAGATTTTCGATCCGTTCTTCACGACCAAGGAATTTGGCAAAGGCTCCGGGCTTGGCCTCTCCACTTCCCTCGCAATCGTAAAGAGCCACGGCGGTTCTCTCGATGTCGAGTCGGAGCTGGGGAAGGGCTCGATTTTTCATATCTTGTTCCCGGCGCGGGCCGATATCCCAGTCCTCCCGCCGAAGCCCGCCGAATCCGGCCTTCCGCGAGGCAACGGAGAGCTCGTTCTCGTCGTCGATGACGAAGAACCGATGCGTCGCATGGTTCAGCGTATTCTGGAGATGTTCGGGTACCGCGCCGTCGTGGCGTGCGACGGCAGGGAGGCGCTCGCCATGTTTGCACAGCGAAGCTCCAGCATAGCTGCGGTGTTATCGGATATGGCAATGCCGCGGATGCAAGGGCCGGAGCTCATCCGAATCTTGCGCACAATGAATCCGAAGTTGGCGATCATCGGGGCAAGCGGCCTCTCATCCAACGCAAACGTCTCTGAGCTTTCCGCACTGGGCGTGAAGCAGATCCTTTCCAAACCGTTTACGACTGAAGAGTTGTTGAAAGCGATAAGGCAGGCTCTCCAGGAGAGTCAACCGGAGCCAGGGATCATCGCAACGCCTTGAACACCGAGTCACCAGTGGCTACCGTTCCGTCCTCCGACCTGTCCCGGCTTTGCCTCGTCCTTACCGGGTGCGCGCCGCAGCCGATCGCAATGGTGGAAGGGGAGGCGCATATCGTGCGCTTTGCCAATCCGGCATTCTGCCGGCTGATGCACCGGGCAGCCGAGGACTTGTGCGGCAAGCCGCTTGCCGAGTTGCTGCCCGAGCGGGACGAATGTATTCGGCTGCTCGACCGTGTTTACCGGGATTGCCAGCCGGAATTTCACATCGAGCAGGAGGATTCCCAGCCGCATCCAGTCTTCTGGTCGTACACCATGTGGCCGCTGACCGAGGAGGGGAATCTGGTGGGAATCATGCTGCAAGTCACCGAAACTGCCGAGGTCCATGCCAAGACCATTGCGATGAATGAGGCGCTCTTGCTGGGGGCTATTCGCCAGCATGAGATGACAGAGGCGGCGGAGGATTTGAACGCTCAATTGCGCGCCGAGGTCGTCGCGCGGCAGGCCATCGCGCGTGAATTGTCGGAGAAGGCGGAGCAGCTTGCTGAGAAAGCCCGCCTCCTCGACCTCACCTACGACGCCATCATAGTCCGAGGGGCGGCAGGAGAGATCCGCTATTGGAATCATGGCGCCGAGGAGCTCTACGGATGGTCCCGTTCGGAAGCGCTTGGAAAAATCAGCCATATCCTGCTGCGGACAGAATATTCCACTCCTCTTCCTGAAATAACGGAGATCCTGTTTCGCACGGGGCGCTGGGCAGGCGAATTGATTCATACGACCCGTGGTGGCCGGCGGATTATTGTTTTCATTCGCAAGACGATGGATCGCGACAGCGACGGGAATCCGAAGGCGGTTCTGGAAAACATTACAGACATCACCGCGCGTCGTGCGCTCGAGGATTCGCTTTCGGAACGCGCTGAACAACTGGCGCGCGCGGACCGGAGCAAAGATGAATTTCTCGCGATGCTGGCGCACGAGTTGCGCAACCCGCTCGCTCCACTTCGCAACGCCGCTGAAATCCTGGAAACCCCACAGGCCAGCCCTGGCGAGCGCGGACAGGCCCTGCGGATTATTCGTCGGCAGCTCGAGAACATGGCGCGCATGATCGACGACCTGCTCGACGTGTCCCGCATTACCGAAGGCAAGATCGAACTGCGCGAGGAATCCGTCGCACTGCAGGCAATTCTCAGGACAAGCGCCGATCTGGCCCGCCCCGCCCTCACTGCACATCGCCAGGAATTGCTCGTGTCGATGCCATCGGATCCGATCTTCCTGAATGCCGATGCGACGAGGCTCGAACAGGTTTTCAGCAACTTGCTGAACAATGCCTGCAAATACAGCGGCGAGGGGAGTCGCGTCTCGATCGTCGCCGAGCGCGGAGCCTCCGCGGAGTCGCCTGAAGCCATTGTCCGGGTGGCAGACGATGGGGTCGGCATCGATCCCGAACTCCTGCCAAGGATCTTCGATCTCTTTGTTCAAGCGAATCGCGCGCCAGATCGCGCGCATGGCGGTCTCGGAATCGGCCTTACGCTCGTGAGGCGCCTCGTAACGCTGCATGGCGGGAGTGTCGAGGCGCACAGCCGCGGTTGGGGCTACGGTTGCGAATTTGTCGTCCGGCTTCCCATCCTCCGCGAGGCGCCGGCTGCTCCGGTGGCGCCATCTCTGGAGCAGCCGGAAACGCCCCGCCGCATTTTGATCGTGGACGATAATACGGATTCCGCGAATAGCATGGCGATGCTCCAATCGCGGCGCGGGCATATGGTGCGGACCGCATTCACCGGACCCGAGGCGCTCGCAATCGCGCCCGATTTTCTGCCCGAAGTCGTGCTGCTGGATATCGGCCTCCCCGGCATGGATGGGCATGAAGTCGCAAGGCGGTTGCGCAAGATGCCCGCGACCTCCAACTCTTTGCTGCTCGCAATGACGGGCTACGCAAGTCCGGCAGATCGGCTTGCAACCCGCGATGCGGGCTTCGATGACCACCTCGTCAAACCTGTGGACCTTGAAGCCTTGCGCAATTGGCTGGTGCGGGGAAAGTGAATCCGTAGGGCACCCATTCGGAGACCGGCGCTCGTCGATTTCGCGATTCGTCTCGCGAGATAAAGTGGAGAACCGACGTGAAAAGGCCTTGTAATCGGACCAGCATAAGGCGCCTTCCAGTTTTTGGAATTCGGCGGTAAGTGGCCGACATGGTTGAATCCTGTTCTGGTTGAGCGCGCGGCGGCCATTTTCAGACACTTGTGTTGGCGATCGAGACACCGTCGACCGCCCGTCGGCACCCGTTCCCCTACCGTGCATCGATTGGCGCACAGCTTGCTAAGCCTGCGTGTACCTTATGCTGACCGCTCCTTTATCGTTTCTCATGGACCGTATGGTCGAGGAATCAGTCCCTGTTCTTGTAGATGCGGCTCCGGTGGTTGGCGACTGCCTAATTATGGAGAGGATTCAGTCGGCCGATCCTGAGGGAATAGCCGTCTTGCATGACCGGTATGCTGGCCTTCTCAAAGGGCTGATTATGAAAATCGTTCGTAACGACGCAGAGAGCGACGACATCCTCCAAGATGTCTTTTTGGAGATTTGGCGATGCGCCGGGCAGTTTGACCCAAGCAAAGGGAGTCCGTTAACCTGGATCGTGACCATGGCGCGCCGACGCGCGATCGACAAGATCCGCAAGTGGGCAGCGTATGGACGGATGGAAGAGCGGTTAATCCTTGAGACGGAGGCTTCAGCGGAGCAGTGCCTGTGGCACGTATCCGAAGACGCCGAGCTTTCAGAAATGCGACTGTATATCAAAAGGACGATGGCGCTGCTTCCCCCATTGCAGTTTCAGGTGATACAATTGGCGTATTTTGGTGGACTGAGTCAGCGTGATATTTCCGCCGTCACAGGAATTCCCTTGGGGACTATAAAGACGCGGCTGGCATTGGGACTGAAAAAGCTTGCCGTCGCGCTGCATGAATTTGGGGATTTGATTTAGAGGGTGCACCGCGCGCCTACACCCGTGGATGCTTCCATTTCATAGCATCCAAAACGAGACGGCGCTCGCGTTGTATGCGCCATCGCGCGTCTGTCGGTTCAGTCTAACGCCACTTGGCCGCCCGCTGGAGAACCCAATTAAAAACCGGTCCAAGACAGCCAAAGAAACTATTGCATGCGCACGGTTGTAAAAAGAACTCTCCTTTGGATCGCTGCTATTGCATTAGTCGGCGCCGGAGCCGCGTTGTTCTGGAAGCCTCGCGCGCCTGCTACATCGAACGTGAAAGACGCTCCCGCACCGAAGGCGCAGTCCATTGTTGTGAACGCACTCGATCGGGTTTTGGAGAGTCCTAAACTGGTTCAAATGATGTCCAAGCAAGCGGCTAAAATGCTCGGTGCGAAGAGCGGATTTCTCCCGTTGAAATGGGATGGTCTCAATGGTGAAAGCGCTGGATTCGTGGCAGTGGGGATGCCAGAGCGGGCGTTAACGGCGCTCCGAGCCGCAGGACTCACGGCCAGTTGCAGCCTGGCTGAAATAGCGCAGAAGAAGATTCGGGTGGATCGATTTACGATCGCCCGGCTGCAAGTTGCGTTTTCCAAAGAAACGGCTGGCGCTCTTCAGAATGACTTGTCCCAAGAGCCGCAGCTATTCGATCCTTCGGAAAAGGACGGAGAATTCAGACTCGATATCCGCGAGACTGACATCCAGAGCGTCGATCTGCTTTTCGGGAATCCACGCGCTGGAGGGTCGTTTCGGGGTGTTACAGTTGATCTCTGGCCCGATGGACCGAATCTCGTGGCATCGGGATATGGCGGGAGCTTCGCACTGTCAGGATTGCCTAAGATGGAAATCCGCGAGTTTAAGGTGCATTACGCCAAACCCGACTTGCGGCTGGATGCTGCCACGATGCTCGTCGGTTTGCGCGGAGCGATTGACGTGAAAGGAGACGTCGTATTCACGCAGCCCGGTAAGATGGACATAAAACTTCAGTTTAGTAAATGTGACTTAAAGGACTTTCTAACTGGAGCCTTTCGATCGAAGCTCAGTGGAGCATTCGACGGCGACGCGAATGTTAAGGAACAATTTGGATCAGAGGAGCAAACCAGTGTGGAAGGCTCCGTTAAGTGTACGGGGACAGAATTGCATGACATCGACGCGTTGCGAAAGCTCGCCGATTTCACAGGCGAAAGCGCTTTCCGTCGATTGCATTTGCAGGTAATAAGCGGCAAATACCGATGGCAGGCAGCCGCCTTGGAGGTGAGCGATTTCGTGGCGGAATCGCGCGGGCTGCTTCGACTCCAAGGTTCGTTTACGTTGAAGGCAGGCAATATTCACGGCCGCCTCCAACTCGGAGTTTCAGCGCGGGTGCTTAAATCGTTCCCGGGAGCGCGTGAGGAAGTTTTCACCCGGTCGCATGACGGATACTTCTGGACAGCTATAAGCCCCGCGGGCCCGATGAAGGATGCCGGCTCCGAACTCAAACAGAGACTGGTCGCAGCAGCCGAGCGGCATTTCGCGAAGCTCCTCCTCGCTCCGATCCTCAAGCCAGGCCATGCCATACTGGAACGGCTCCGCGTCCTTTTTTGATCCATGCGAGAAAAGCCGATCACTCGGCTGAATGGATGCTTGGGTCGATCGAGTTGCGAGGCTTTTGCGGCTATCCGGTACGCGTCCTTTCTGCCCGGCACGCGATTCGAGGATGCATCCTTCCCCGACGATTCGATCCATGGAAAACAACTGCCAAGAGTACCCGCTAGATAAAGCATCGGCGTCCTTCGAGGAGGATCGCAGTGCAGACCCTGCGAGCTTTATAAAGCTTGTCGAAGAGCACTACCAGGCGGCTTTCCGGTTGGCGTTCAGTTTGAGTGGAAATCACAGCGACGCCTCCGATATTACGCAGGAAGCTTTCTATCGCGCCCACACGCGTGCGCATCAGTTGCGGGATGAGGGCAAGCGTAAGCAGTGGCTCTTCACCATCCTCCACCGCGAGTTTCTACAGACCCACCGCCGCGAAAGCGCCCATCCAAAAGTAACCTTGGAAGTTTCCGAGCACGAGCTGCCTCATATCAGCGTCGATCACGCTGCTCTTCTCGATAGCAAGTCGGTCTTGCTGGCACTCCACGCTCTGGACGAAGTCTTCAGGATCCCGCTCGTTCTCTTCTATCTCAGACAACTTTCGTATAAGGAGATCTCCGTCGCGCTCGATGTGCCAATCGGCACGGTGATGTCTCGGCTGGCCCGTGGAAAGCAGATGCTCCGGCAGACGCTGGAGACTGCTGCTGACTCGCATTTTTCACCACTGCCCAGGCCGAAAATGGCTCAAGCGCCTGCCAGCCGAGTCCGCACTGCTCCTCTCGGGTTGAAACGATCCGCAAAAGCCAAGTTCGGATGCCCACAGACCACCAAAGATTCGCCGCAGTTAGAATCCTGTTCCTGTTTTTGACATAATGTGAATCCCGTGCGTTTCGAGTGCGCCGATCGCTTTCGACTTTTTCGTCAGGAATCCAACTATGCAAGGGAGGGACGAACAATCCTCTCCACCGTACCATCCGCGTTTGTCACTTGGATTTCCCGCGCTTGCCGCGTGGCCCGCTCCATCGCATAGCCAAATGCGTCCTCTTTCCGAGGAAAGACAGGGCAATGCTCGGCGTCTTCAAAAGCCTGCCACCCGTCAAAATAAGGTCGCACGGTTAACACGATACGCGGATTCTCGATCATTGGAGGTTTGTTTCGTTTCGCGCGCCGCGTGTGGACTTGTTAAGGCCACGCCAGCAGGGCTGGTGAGCGAACCGGCTCCGGATGAAACCGCTCCCACGGAATTACCCCCGCGACCTCCGCCCGCCTGCACTGATTACGGCGTGGCGAGCAGCCTCTCCGCGCGAAACCGCCCCCCGGGATCACCCCGCGCCCTCTTATTCCAGGTCCTCTTCCACGACGCCTTTCTTCAGCGTGAGGCCGCGCAATTTGCCTTCGATGAATGGATCGATTTCTCCGTCCATTACCGCTTGGATTCCGGATGTTTGCACGCCGGTGCGGAGATCTTTGATCATCTGATACGGCTGGAATACGTAGGACCGAATCTGGCTTCCAAACGCGACGTCCGCCTTTTGGTCGTAAGCCGCCAGTGTATCGGCGCTTTGCTTGTCTGTCTCGATCTGTTGCAGCTTGGCCTGAAGCATCCGGAGCGCCAGCGCGCGGTTCATCGACTGCGAACGTTCGCTCTGACATGCGGCTACGATGCCGGTCGGCTTGTGCCGAATCCGCACGGCGGTCTCGACCTTATTCACATTCTGGCCGCCTTTGCCGCCGGCCCGGTAGGTGTCGGTCTCGATCTCAGCCGGATTGATCTCGATCGGCGCGCTCTCCGGCAGCTCGGGAACGACATCCACTCCCGCGAAGGAGGTGTGCCGCCGTTTATTCGCATCGAATGGGGAAATCCGCACAAGCCGATGCACGCCGCGCTCGGTCGCGAGATAGCCGAAGGCATTTTCGCCGGCGACCCGGATGGTCGCTGACTTGATGCCCGCCTCGTCTCCGAGCTGGATATCGACGATCGAAGTGGCAAATCCCCGGCGTTCGCACCAGCGCTGGTACATCCGCAGGAGCATATCCGCCCAATCGCACGATTCCGTGCCGCCCGCGCCGGCGCTGACGCTCAGGAACGCGTTGCAGCGATCGTTCGGCCCGGAAAGCAGCATCTTCAACTCGAACGCTTCGAGATCGCGCACCGTGGCCTCGTGTTCGATGCGCACCTCTTCAAACGCTTGCGCGGTGTCCGGCTCCTCTTTCGCCAGTTCGATCAGCACGGCGAGATCCTCGATCTGGCCCTCGATTTGCAGGAGCGGGTTTATCTTGCCCCGCAGGATCGAGACTTCCTCCACTTGCTGCTGCGCGCGATCTTTATTGGACCAAAAGTCCGGCTCCGACATCAGCCCCTCGATTTCAGCGAGGCGGGATTGCAGTTTCGGCAAGTCAAAGATACCTCCGCAACTCGCCCACGCGAGCCCGGAGGGCATCGAGATCTATGGAATCGGGATCGAACATAAGAGTGAAAGTATAAAGTATGTGCGCCGGGGCATCCAGATCATGCGAGGCGCGGGTGGGATCGTCCGGGCTGTGTCCGCTCTGGATCGAGCCGCCGCGAATCAGCGGCTATTCAGATGCATCTTCGCAGGATCGGGCCGGCTCGGTTCGATGCGAAAGATCGTCTCCCCTTCCTTCATGAGGTCGAGGCGATCCCGCGCTACAAGCCCGACATATTCCGGATCCCGCTTCAGGAGATTCTCCTCGAGCGTATGCCGCGCGAGAAGCTGCTTTTGCTGGGCGATCTCGAGGGCCAGTTGCTCGATGCGCGACTCAAGAGGCCGTCGCTTCTGTAGCTCTGGCACGTACCGATAGGTCACTCCGGCAAGCATCGTGACGACGATAAGCACCGCCAGGAAACGGTTGAGGGACGGCCACAAGCCCCCCTCGGCAGGCTCGTCGAAACTGGAATGTTGTGTGCTCAATCGGGAAGAGCGGCCAGCGAGCGGCTGCGCGAAGCACGGCCCTTGGGAAGGCCCTTGGAAGGCATTGGTAGCCCCGCGCTTGCTCGCTACTAGTCGCGCATCTTACCGCCATAAACGGCATTGTCACCTAATTGTTCTTCAATTCTCAACAATTGATTGTATTTCGCAACGCGATCGGTGCGGCAGAGCGAACCGGTCTTGATCTGTCCGGCATTTGTCGCGACCGCGATATCTGCAATGGCCGTATCCTCCGTCTCGCCCGAGCGATGTGAAATCACGGCCGTATAGCGGTTTTCCTTGGCCAATTCGATGGCGTCCATGGTCTCTGTAAGCGTGCCGATCTGGTTCACTTTCACCAGGATCGAGTTTGCAACGCCGCGCTCGATCCCCTTGCGAAGGAAATCGACGTTCGTCACAAAAAGGTCGTCGCCCACGAGTTGCGTCCTGGCCCCCATCGCCACCGTAAGCTCCTTCCAGCCGTCCCAATCGTTCTCCGCGCAGCCGTCTTCGATCGATATGATTGGGTATTTGGCCTGAAGCTCCTGGTAATACTCGACCAACTCCGCCGCTGAGCGCTTGGATTGGTCGGATTTCTTGAAGACATATTTTTTGGTCTTCGCGTCGTAGAACTCGCTCGACGCCACATCGAGCGCGATAAAGATCTCTTTGCCGAGCTTATACCCGGCTTTCTTTACGGCTTCGGCGATGGTCTCCAAGGCGTCATCCGCGCTTTTCAGGACGGGTGCGAAGCCGCCTTCATCCCCGATCGCCGTCGAGAGACCGCGCCCCTTTAACACGCCCTTGAGCGCGTGAAAGATCTCCACTCCGGCGCGCAGAGCGTCCTTGAAGCTGTCGAACCGCTTCGGGACGATCATGAATTCCTGGAAATCGATCGGCGCATCGGAGTGCGCGCCGCCATTAAGGATATTCATCATCGGAACGGGGAGCACCTTCGCATTCGGCCCGCCGAGGTACTTAAAAAGCGGCTGGCCAAGCTGCGCGGCTGCCGCGTGTGCTGTCGCCAGCGACACACCGAGCAGGGCGTTCGCTCCGAGATTCGCCTTGTTCGGCGTCCCATCGAGCTTGATCAGCGTCCGGTCGATGAGCACCTGCTCGGTCGCGTCGAGGCCCTCGAGCTCCGGGGCGATGGTCTTTTCGACACTCGACACGGCCTTCAGTACGCCTTTGCCAAGGTAGCGGTCCTTCACGCCATCTCGCAATTCCCACGCTTCATGCTCGCCGGTGCTCGCTCCACTCGGCACGGCTGCGCGTCCGACCGCCCCGCCGGCCAGCTCGACATCGACTTCGATCGTGGGGTTGCCCCGTGAGTCGAGGATTTGGCGGGCGCGAATGTTCGAGATGATGGATAAGGACATAAGACTTGTGTAAGCGTTGGAAAATGGAAGCGGATTGCGTAACGGCGGGCGGCTTCCAAGGCAATCGAAAAGAAGTCTGAGCGCGCAGAGGAGGCGCTTTCAGCCTAAATTGGCCGCCCGCAGGATTGCTGTAGTTCATTCTCATCCGCTTTGCCCGTTCGATCCGGGAGATCGCTTTGCCTTCCTTTTGGGAACGCGGCGCAATTGCTGCTTTCTCGCATAAGGAATGCCTTGCGAAACTGTGTTGCAGCCGCCCGCCCCAACCGGCGCCGGAGTGCTTTCGCGCATTTTCCACAAGGCAAGCATTGGGATCCAACCCGCCGATCTGTCCGGCGCCGGATCGGCAAAACCGACGAATCCCAGGAGAAATAGTTTTACCGCGCTCCGCCTCGGCCTGGCGCTTCTGGTCGTGTTTGGCCATTCCTTTGTCGCGGGCGGTTTCGGCCCGGAACCGATGGAGCGCCTGACCGGCGGGAAGGTTTCAGGAAGGGAATTGGCCGTCGTCGGGTTCTTCATCCTGAGCAGCTATCTGCTTTGCCTCTCCCTCGATCGGAACCGCTCCCTCGCCCGATTTGCGCTCCGGCGCGCCTTCCGCATTCTGCCGGGCTATTGGGTCTGCCTTTGCGTTACGACCTTCCTGCTCGTCCCGCTCAGCTTCGCGTTTTTTTACCCAGGACAATTGAGCTACTGGGAGAGCCTCGCCTTCACCCGGCATAGTGCGCTCCACTACCTGGGGGTGAACGCATGGCTGGTCGAGCGTCAGAGCTTTATCGCCGGAATGTTCGAGCACAATCCGCTGCCTTCCACGATCAATGCGTCGCTCTGGACCGTGCGCCTTGAGGTGCGGTGCTATATCGGCCTGGCGCTGTTTGCCGCTTTCAATTTGCAGAAGCGGCGCGCCGTAACGATTGGCCTCTTCACCCTGCTTTACCTGCGCCAGATTGCAGCGGCCTTGCCTGCTGGATTCCGACTGCCGCATCCGCTCGCCTTCATGGCAGCCGCGCCTTATGAAATCCTCCTCGTTGCCTTCGCAGCGGGCGCGCTTCTCCATTCGATCTTCCGTGATCGCAAACTCTGGAATGCGGCTTGGTTTGCAATCGCAACGGCTGGCGTGATCGCCTCGCTCTTTTGCCCTGCCCCGCAGCTCATCTGGCCCCTGGCGCTTCCCTACATGCTTGTCTGCCTCGGTGAACGGCTTCCTTTTCGAGGGTTGGAAGCGCGGGGAGATATTTCCTATGGCATATATCTTTACTCCTTTGTCCTCCAGCAATGCCTCGTGGCGCTCGATTTGCACCGGCACGGATTCGTCCTCTTCCTGACTCTCTCGGTCGCACTTTCCGCGGCCGCCGGCTGCGCCAGTTGGCTCTTCGTCGAGCGTCCAGCCATCGCCTTCGGCGCGTGGATCGTCTCCCGGCTGCCAAAGCGGGCGGCTGCTGGACGTGCGCCGATGCCAAGCCGAATCGGCGCCGCTGACATGGAAGCCTCCCAAATTCGAGGAAGCCTGCGAAACTGAGCGCTTGTCGCTGGGCGCGGAATGCCCCCCTGAGAAGCGCGTCTTTGACCGTCACGGGATGACAGCCGAAGACTCCGTTTGGCAGGCAATAAAAACCGCCGCCGCAGCGTGAGCCGCGGCGGCGGTGATAAGTTTTAAGCGGCTGAAAAGCGAGAGGAGGAGATTACTTGATCTCGACCTTCGCGCCGGCGGCTTCGATCTTCTTTTTAATCTCTTCCGCTTCGGCTTTCGTCACGCCTTCCTTGAGAGTCTTTGGAGCTCCCTCGACAAGGGCTTTGGCTTCGGCAAGGCCGAGTCCTGCGACACAGGCGCGGACTTCCTTGATGACAGCGATCTTGTTGCCGCCGGCTTCTTTCAAGACGACGTCGAATGCGGTCTTCTCTTCAACAGGAGCTGCGGCTGCTGCTCCGCCGCCTCCAGGGGCTGCGGCTGCGACCGGCGAGGCGGCGCTGACGCCCCACTTTTCTTCGAGGGCTTTGACGAGCCCGGCAACTTCCAAAACGGTAAGTCCGCTGAGCTGATCCACGAGTGCGTTAGTATCTGGCATATGTATCTAGTTTGTCGGTATCGTCGCGGCTCAAAGCATTGAGCTATTTCAGGCGGCTGCCGCCGCTCCGACGAGGAACCATTTGTTTGTTGTTTGATTTCCAGCGCGCCTTTAGGGAGCGCCAGGGATTTCTCCGCCTTTCGGCGAAGAAAAAGTTAAGCAGCGGCTTCGGAAGCCGGTTCGCTGGCCGCTTCGACCGCAGGCGTCTCGGGTTCTGCACTTTCGCCTTCTTTGTCGCTGTGCGCCTTGAGGACGCGAGCGAGAGCCGAGGCGGGTTCGTTGAGCACGCGGACGAGGCTGGTGGCCGGGGTCTGGAGCAAGCCGAGAAGCTGCGATAGCAGGATATCACGGGCAGGCAGATCCGCGATCGTCTGAATGTCGGCGGGCGAGACGACCAGCTTGTCGATGATGCCAGCCCGGAGTATCGGCTTCTTAAACTCGGTGGCGTACGTCTTGAGAACTTTGGCTGCCGCCGCGGCGTCCTTATCGCCCACGACGATCGCGCTCTGGCCGGTGAGCGTGCCGAGTTCGGGAAGTCCCGCATCCGCGACGGCGCGGCGGAGGAAGGTATTCTTTACGACATGGCAGCGCGCGCCCACGCTATGAAGGCGGTTGCGGAGTTCCGCAAATTGGGAAACACGGAGGCCGGTGTAATCTGCTACGAAGAGGAAAGGGGACGCATCGAGGCGGACCTTCAAGTCTTCGACGAGGCTGGCTTTATCGGGATGAGGCATGGCGGTTATCCGGTGAGAAATTAGCTCTTGAGGAACGGGGCGGCATCGACGGTGACGGGAGGCGCCATCGTCGCGGAAAGTGTGATGTTATCGACAAACCGTCCCTTGGCCGACGAGGGGCGGGCCTTTACGACGGCGTCGATTACGGCATTGCCATTTTCGACGAGCGCCTGCTCGGAGAACGAAAACTTGCCCACTGGCACGGCCACATTGCCGTTCTTATCGAGCTTGAACTCGACGCGGCCAGCCTTCACTTCCCGCACGGCTTTCGCCGTGTCGTCGGTGACGGTGCCGGTCTTCGGGTTGGGCATGAGGCCGCGTGGCCCGAGCACTTTGCCCAATTTACGGACCTCCGCCATGCAGGCGGGGGTGGCGACGGCGACATCGAAATCCTGGAAGCCCTGCTGGCACTTCTCGACGAGATCCTTGTAGCCGACGAACTCGGCTCCGGCGTCTCTGGCCGCCGTGGCGGAAGCGCCCTCGGCGAATACGAGGACTCGGACGTTCTTTCCGGACCCGTGCGGGAGCGGGCAGGTGCCGCGCACCATTTGGTCGGATTGCTTGGGATCGACCCCGAGCCGGAACGAAAGCGTGACCGTCTGATCGAATTTCGTGGGCGGCATGCTCTTCAAGGCGGTGATTGCCTCGGAGAACGGGTAAATTTTCTTTGCGTCCACCTTTTGGATGGCGGCGCGGTAACGTTTGGAGCGGTGTTTGGCCATGATGAGTTGCAGTGCAAATGGATCTGCTTTAATGACAGACCCTCCTGCGATGTTGGATTGAAGGGCCGGTACAATGCCGCGCTTTGCACCCGATGCAACCGGTATTTCCGCGAAATTCCGAGCGGTCCGGCTGTAAGCGTGACCGGCTGAGGCACACAAAACGCTTAGGAGTTAGGCCGATGTCCGCAACTCTACCCCGCAAAACCGAAACGACGGTGATACTGGCAGCGCTCGCGCTGGCGACCGGCATCAAAGTGATTTGGGCCTTCTACAGCGCAGGGAGCGCGGATGCGATGTTATTTTGCATGTTTGGCCAAGCCTTGCAGGTCGAGTCGCTTCAGGCGCTCTACCGGACATCGGAGGTATTCAACCACACCCCCCTCACGGCGATCTTCGTGAGCACGCTCTACAGGGCGTGCCACGGCAGCTTCCATCTTTTCTCTCCCATCCTGCGAGGCTTCAGCATTGTCGCCGACATCGGACTCGTGCTTGGCCTGCTGCATGTGCGAAAAATAACGGGCAAACCGCCGTTTTGGGCTCTGGCGCTTTTCGCGATTAGTCCGGTCTCGATCATGGTGTCGGGCTTTCACGGGAATCTCGATCCAGTGATGATCTTCTTTCTCTTTCTGGCTGCGGTGGCCGTGCTCGATGGACGTCCGGCGTTGAGTGGGGCGCTTTTCGCTCTTTCCTGCGATGTGAAGGTGGCGCCGATTGCTCTCGCCCCGGTTTTCTTTTTCTTCTGGTGGGGCCGCGGCCGGAAGCAGGCCGCGTTGTTTGCAGGGGTGGCGGGATTCCTCCTGCTCCTCGGCTCGGCGGTTCCGCTCGTGCAATGTCCGCGTGAGTATCTTCACAATGTCTTCGGCTACGGCAGCTACTGGGGAGGGTGGGGAATCACATATTGGCTGCGCATGACCGGGCATCCGCTCCTGCAAACGGTCGATTTCACCGGGTTGTCGAGCGTTCAATCGCACATCATGACGGCGCTTAAGGGGATCATCGTTGCGTCGCTGCTGACGCTGGCGTGGGTGCGACGTGGCGTGAAGTCGGCGGAATTCTTTGCGAGCATCGGAGCCGCATGGGCTATTACGTTTGCGTTCGCCCCCGGCGCCGGTGTGCAATACATGGTCTGGTACGCGCCGTTCGTGCTCGTTATGGCGCCGCGCTGGTGGGTGGCGCTCACAGCAGGTTCGGCGCTGTTTATGGCGGCATTCTATCACTCTGCGTCGAAGTGGGAATTTCCATGGTACTTTGCTTTCCCGACCGAAAAGGAAATTTCATTCTGGAGTCCCTTTAGCAATGCGGCATGGCTGATCTTCGTTGCGTTCCTATGCATCGAGGGGCGCCGCTGGTATCTGCTGCGTCCTGTCCCAATTGGGCCGGCAGCCTCGGGTGAGGGTGAGCAACCTTCTCCGGCGCCGGGAGAGGTTCTGTTTGTGTGAGCTTTCCCCGCAGCTCACTACGCGCGGTCTTCGGCGCTTCTGCGCCCCCCTTTTGCGCCAGCAGCGACAAGCCCGATCGAGACTGCAAGCGCGGTGGCGGCAAGATACGCGCCGCTTCGCAGCCCGGGCGCTTCGTAGCGCATCTCGATCGTGTGGCGCCCCTCAGGAACGGCCACCCCTTGAATCGCGTGGTCGGTCAGCAGCACCGGCGCCGGATTCCCATCGATGGTTGCCTTCCATCCGGGTGTCCAGAGATCGGCAATCGCCACCAGTCCAGCGGTGCGCATATTAGCGGAGATCGTTTTTCGTTGCGGCGTCAATCCCTCGATCCGAACCGTTCCTTCGCAGGAGGGTCCCGTGCGGACGGGCTGTTCGACGTACGCCGTCGCGGATGCATCGAACTCGGGCGACCCCATTTTTTCGAGACGGGCAGATGAATCGGCCACGGTTTCGACGACGCGGGGCACGAAGAGATGCGGCAAAGCCTTGTAATTTTCGAGCACGTAATAATCCGCGCTGATATATTTCGGTTTCAGAGTGCTCCTCGGTTTCCCGCGGACGATGAGATAGCGAACGCCGAGCATGTCGAGGATCGGAGAAAGGCGCACTGAGTCCGGCGCTCCGACTCCCAGAAGCGTGGGAAAGAAGTACTGCATATTGGAGACGGGCGGCTCCGGCCGCTTTCCAGCAAGGTGCAGCAGCTCCGTGAGCCGCGCCGGATCGACTCCGTCGTATCCTTTGATGTCGTGGAGACCGAGCATCTGCGTGAAGTTAGCCGGGAGACAGTCGTAACCGGTCGCGCGTCCAGAGGCATTCCGAGCGAGCTCCTGCATGGCCGGGATCGGAGGGAAATAGAGTGATGGATCGCATTGAGCGGCTTTGTCCCACGCGAAGTGCAGCAGTTCCGCGACGAGGACGCATCCGATCGCGGGGATCGCCCATGCGGGAAGGGGACGTCGGAGACGGGCGAGCCCTAGAACGATCAGGCCCGCCGCGCAGACGGCAGCGCTTTCCGCAAATTGCACTGTGAACCAACGCTCGACCCGCGAACGAAAGGGAGGGTTGAAAACCAGCGCGGGGCCCGGATTGCGGATCGGCTCCGGAAGCGCGATCGCCTCGTACAGGCACCATGCGGATAGGCCGGCAAGCAGCAGCGCGATCACCACGTGGAGGCGCGATTGCCGCGCCTTGCCGCTCACGAGCGATTCGATGCCCATCGCGGCGAGACAGACAATCGCAAAGGCCGTCGCGAAGACGAAGCGATTGTGCGACATCATATTCAGGCCAGGCAGCCGCAATACCTGGACGAAGCCGGGCAAATTGAGCGACCACGACGCGCCGATCAGCGCGATCCCGGAGAGGATGGCAGCCTCCGCTCTGCGTGACTTGCAACTCCAGGCCAGCGGAGCGAGGACGAGCGTAGCTATCAATCCGGCGAATCCAGCGCCGGGACTTTCCATCATGGCCCAGTTGGGGTTCGTGGAAGTGCGCCAGCTTCCCTCGATGGTGTCGCCGTACATATTGGGCATCACAAGCTCCGGAAGCGCCGCGAGGCCGATCGGAGGCCGCTCTTCCTGCCCTGCGCTCCGGCGCGCCATTCGGGCGCCTTCATGCGTATAGGCGAGCATCGGGAGCATATCCGGAGCGGCAAGCATCATGCCGAGCGTCCATCCGCAGCCGAGCGCGCATACTGTTTTAATGGATGGCGCGGTGAAGATGCGCTGCTTGTGCTTGCGCCAGATAAGGCAAAGGCCGTAGATCCCGGAAATAAGGAGCGCCTGGCCCGCGACATCGAGTCTGCCGGAGACAACCGTGAGCGCGGAGAACGCCGCGAGAATTGCCGCTCGGCGGGCGGTTGGGCGGTCCACATTCCGTTCGACCGCGAGCATGAGCCACGGCAGCCAACTCACTGTGTAAGCCAGGCCGATTCCCTGCCAGACGATAAAGAAACCTGTGATCGGATAACACCAACCGGCGACGACGGATGGCCAAGGGCCGAGCCGCATTGCCGTTCGGCAAAAACGATACGCTCCGAGGCCGCTGACAAGCGCGGCAAGCAATGCGACCCAAGGGAGAATGCGCGGCGAAGCCGTCGATGCCGCAAGCAGCGCGTAAGGCGAAAGATTGAGCGATGGCTGCGGGACGCCGGCGTACGATTGGGAATTCAAGACGGGAAGCCGTCCCGCCATGTATTCGGAGTGTCGGAAAACCCGCGCGGGTTCGTCGGCATGGACGAGATCGCCCAGGAGAACATCGTGGGGAACCGGTTCCGGAGCGCTGCGATCGAGCGGCATGTATTCACCCGGCGTATTGAGGATATCGAGCGGCAACAGAATCTTGCGGCCCACGAGCGACGAGCCATATAACAAAAACTGGCATAACACGATGCCCGCAAGCAGGGCGAGCGCCGGTAAGTGTCTCGACTTCAGTGCAGCTTGCACCGAGTGCGGACGGGCTTCCGCAGCGCCCCCGTCGACCGCGATGGCCGGGATGGCAAGGTGTTCGAGTTGCTCTGTCATGACGTGTTTATGAGATCGTGTTTCCGATGCCATTCAAGCATTCGCCGCAGGCCCGCCTCGAAATCAAACGCCGGCGCCCAGCCGAGCCGCTCGCGGATTTTCCGATTGTCTGAGCGCCAGACTGTGGTGTCCCAAGCGCGGTCGGGCATCGATCCCCATTCCGGTTCGCATCGAATATCCATCACTCGGCGGGCCGTCTCGACAACGTCTCTTAGCTTGGATTCGACGCCTGTGCCGACGTTGTAGATGGGGCCGCGCTCGGAAGTCTTCGTTTTGGCGGCCAGGATGAACGCTTCAACAACGTCATCCACATAGACAAAGTCGCGCGCAATCGCGGGGTTTGCGAGCGGGGGAAGCGACCCGGCTGCGCCGGCCTTGATGAGAGCGGGAATCAAACGGTTCGGATCTTCGTACGGTCCGAAGACCGAGTAGAGACGGAGCGTGGGAAGATGCATGTCGCGCTCCTGCGCCGCGAAGCGGCAGTAGTGAGTGGCGGCGGCCTTTGTTATTGCGTAACAACTATTCGGCTCCAGCGCCTCCGACTCTTGCGGTGCGTGATCCTTTGCGCCGTATTCGGAAGATGACCCGGCATTGACAAGCGCTTCGACGCCTGAGGACGCGCACGCATCCACAAGATTCACGATGCCGTCGAAATTGGTGCGCGTCATTTCAGCCATGTCCCGCTGCCACGAGTAGGCTCCGTGAACCGCGAGATGAAACACCCAATCCGGCCGCGCGCGTTCCACCATCGTGCGAACCGCCTGAGCGTCGTGCAGTGCCGCCTCGTGAAAATGGAGGGAATCGCGAATCGCTTCGATTCTCCATGGACTATAATTGGGCCGGACGGCGAGATGCACTTCGCACCCGTCTGCAAGCAGGCGTCGCGCAAGACTCGCGCCGACGAAGCCGGTCCCCCCGGTAACGAGCACCCGTTTCACCGCGTCGCGTCCAACGGTTTCCGGGCGATCGAGTACAAATTGCCGAGCGGCACGACACATCGGAGCGCTCCGATGGCGCTTCGCTGGAGCCAGGCGAGCAACCGGCTCTTCAGCCCGCTTGGGAGCGGCAACAGGCGGACCAGGTAGCGAAGCGCGTAGCGGTTGAATACCGGTCCCGCCTCGCGAATCTCGAAGCCGCATTTGCTGAAAATGCGGCGCATCGTATCGGGATTATAAAGATAGGTATGCTCGATATCTATGATCGGGCTGCTTTCTCCGAGGAGACGGGCAGAAACCGCGGAGGCATTGTGATTGATTGCCAGGAGCACGCCGCCGGGACGCAAGATTCGGAGGCACTCCTTGAGCAATGCGACCGGGTCGGGGATGTGATCGAACACTTGGAAGACGCAGACCACGTCGAAAGCGGCCTCCGCAAAAATGCCGGGACGCATCACGTCACAAACAATCTTTCCCTGCAGCGCCGGATCCGCGCCCGCGATGGCCGACTCACTCGGCTCCACTCCTCGCACCGATCGGTAGCCGAGTCGACGCGCTTCCTCGAGAAAGAAACCGTTGCCACAGCCGATTTCCAGGAAATCCTCCCTGCCTGGAGCATGTCGGCCGGCCTTCGCCAGGTATGCGCCGTAAGTGCGGCGAAGGTCTGACACTTCGGCCGAGTAGTTAAACGCGCTCTTCCGATAAAGCGTCTCGAGTATGCTGGTGTCGGCGACTGGGTCCGAGCGAAGCAATCCGCAACGATCGCACTGCACAATTCGAAAATGAATCCGGTCCGGGAGGCGCCTCGCGGAGAATACATCCGGGTTCAGGGAAGCGAGATCGAAATTGGCAGGATAGCGCTCCGTCGATTCACCTTCGACTCCGCAAATCGCGCACGGCGTCGCCCGTAATTCAGGCTGGGCGAGGACTGGCGTGGCAGACATCGTGGGGTGCGAATCAGTTAACGGCTGAGAACGGGATGCAATCGAGCACGCGCACGCTGATAGATCACGCCGGTCGCTTCGCCGCCTCCGCCGTCTTGGAGGGGTCGTTCAGGATTTCATCGACGACGTAGGCCGGGCGCCGTTTCACCTCATCGTAAATGTGCGCGACATAAGAGCCAATAATCGCGAGGCAGAGCAGTTGAATCCCCCCGAAGAAGACAAGAAACACGAAGAGTGTCGTGAAACCGCGTGGAGCGATCTGGGGAAAGAAAATGCGGGAGATAATCTGGAGAACGATCGCAATGAACGAAAAGCCGACGCTCGCGAAAGCAAGCCATGCGATGAAATCGAGAGGCACGTATGAGAAGGACAATATGGCTTTGCGCGCCCAGCCGAGATTTTTCAGCATGGAATTGGTTGTCACACCGAACATCCGCTCCGGGCGGACATAGGGGACGCCGATCTGGCGGAAGCCCACCCAGGCGCGCAACCCGCGCATGAAACGATTGTTTTCCGGCAAGCTGTTCAGAGCGTTCACGGCGCGGCGGTCGATCAAAGAAAAGTCGCCGGCATCGAGCGGTATGCGAACGTACGAAGTCGCTCGAAATACGCGGTAAAAAGCCTTGTAAGCCACTTGCAAGAATTGTGTCGCCTCGCGCCGCACGCGGTCGCCATACACCACCGCGTACCCTTCCAGCCATTTCTGGTGCATGGCTTCAATGAGCTCCGGCGGATCTTGCAGATCGCCATCCAGCAACACAACGGCATCGCCGGTGGCAATCCGCATGCCGCTTGTGAATGCATTCTGGGATCCGAAATTGCGGCTATGATTGATAACGACGACTTTCCGATCGCGCGCGGCAAGTTCGGCCAGCACCTCCCGCGCGTTGTCGGGGCTGTTGTCGTTGACGAAGATGATTTCGTAATCGACGCCGATCTTGTTGCAGACTGCAACGAGCCGTTCGTACATGATCGGCACGGCCTGCGCATCCCGATAACAGGCGATCACCGAGCTGATCTTCTTTCGCGTTTCGGCGATCGGCATTATGGGGTTCCTTTCAAAGCGCCGAGGGCGGTGGCGGCGAGCTTCTGTGGCGACAGCCCGTGCAGGTCGTACAGATGCTGCTGGCTCCCGGTTATGCCGCTCGCCACCGAGCCTGCGCCGCAGCGAATCAACCGGCACTGTAAATTCTCGTCGGCTATGATCTCCGCCACCAGGGAACCGACGCCGCCTGTTCGATAGTGAGCCTCCACGCTTACAGCCGTTTTGAATTGGGCCAGGACGCCAGCGAGATCGGACGGGGCGGGATGGACCGCCGCCACGATCGCCACCGTGCATCCGATGCCCTGTTCTTCGAGCAACTTCGATGCGGCGACCGCTTCTGAAGCCGCGTTTCCCATGGCTACGAAGAGGAGATCGCGGCCTCTGCCCAATAGCTGGACGGCTCCGGGTTCAAAACGCCCGGCGAGGCCAGGCACGGTTGTCTTGTCGTCCTTCCCGAGCCGGTAATAGATCGGCCCGGGGAGATTCCACGTCTTTGAGAGCGCCTCGCGCGCTTGTTCATGATCGGCGGGCGCGACGATCGTGATATCGGGCATTGGCCGCAGGACAGCGACGTCTTCGAGTCCGTAATGGCTGATCCCATTGCTGCCGTACTCGAAGCCGCCTCCCACGCCAACGATTCGGACTGGAAGCCGGTGATGCACAGGACCGTTTCGGATGAACTCGTACGGACGCAGCACGGAGAAGGGGACGATCGAATAGGTGAAGGGAATAAAGCCGGCCTGGGCAAGGCCGGTCGCCATGCCGACCATATTCTGCTCGGCGACGCCTGCGTTGAAGAAGCGATCGGGGTGGCGCTCGGAGAATGTCTCGATCGCCATGTAGCCGAGATCCCCCGTGAGCAGGACGATGCGCGGATCCTTGTCGGCCAGATCTGAGAGTGTTTCTAGGAATGCACGTCTCATGCGGCGGCGCTTACATCGTGAATCGCCTGGGCATATTCGGTGTCGGACATGGGCCAATAGTGCCACTTGATCTGGTTTTCCATGAAGGAGACCCCTTTGCCGAAAGTCGTGCGCGCGACAAGCACATGCGGGGCGCCGGAGGAGGTGTCGAGTCCAGCAATGCACGCTTGCATCGCCGGGATATCGTGGCCGTTCACCTCATGGACATCCCATCCGAAGGCGCGCCACCGCTCGGCGAGCGGATCGAGGGAGAGAACGTTGGATGTGTATCCGAGCGCCTGCTGCCCGTTTAAGTCGATGATTGCAATGAGATTTGAGAGTTTATTGTGCGCGGCAAACATTACCGCCTCCCAGACGGAGCCTTCATTGCACTCGCCATCGCTGAGGAGCGCAAAGGCGCGGCGGCTGGAATTCTGAAGCCTGGCGGCGAGGGCTGCGCCCGCTGCGAATGAGAGACCATGGCCAAGGGAGCCGCTCGCGAAATCGATCCCGGGAAGATTGCACTCCGGATGCACGCCGAGGAGCGTGCCATCGCCGCAATAACTGTTTAGATCTTCGAAGGAGATGGATCCCTTGAGGTAAAGCGCCACGTACAAGGCAAGCACCGCGTGCCCTTTCGCGAGCACAAACCGGTCCCGTTCATGGGCGTCCTTCGCGGATGTGTTCATGATTCCAAAGTAGAGCGCCGCGACGATGTCAGCGATCGAAAGGGCCGATCCGATGTGCCCTACTCCGGCCCGCTTCGATTGTTCGAGTATCATTCGCCGCATGAGCTTGGAGGGTATTCTCGTCATCCCCAATGTCTAAGCACAGGCGATGCCATGGGTCGTCCAGCCGCAAAAATGAGGCTGTGGAAATCCGAAGCATGGCGTCTCCCATGGCCGCTCAGCGCAATCTCCGATCGGCGCGGACGCTCCTCAGGTGGATCGTCTTGTGTTCGAGATCGTGGACGGCGCGGATGTAACGGACGGTGCGGCTGAGCGCGCGAACGAGGATGGAATGGGTGATCGCTTTCTTTCCCATGAGCTTTACCCCCGGCAGCAGCGCGCTGTCGCTGATGCCCGTGGCGCAGAACAGAGCGCTTTCGCCGGTGATAATGTCGTCGCAGCGATAGACGCGATCGAGATCGGCCTGCTTGACGATTTGGAGGATGGAGCGGCGCTCATCTTCGTCGCGCGGCCACATGCGGAGCAGCATCTCTCCTCCGAGCCCTTTGAGAGCGGCCGCTGTGAGGATCCCTTCCGGCGAACCGCCGATTCCGTAGTAGAGGTCCACGCCGCTATCGGGAAGCGACGGCGAGACCGCAGCCGTGATATCGCCGTCGGTAATCAAACGCAGGGACGCTCCAGCGGACCGCACCTTCTCGATGATCTCGGCGTGTCGCGGGCGAATCATCGTCATCACGACCAGCTCGGTCACGCGCTTTGACAGCGCGCTTGCGACTCGGGCGAGGATATCTTCGAGCGGATCGTCGAGCGTCACGGGAGTCATTCCTGCCTTGATCGCCTGCACGACTGCCGGGCCATACGCCAGCTTCGTGGAATAGAAGGATGGATATTCAACATCGCGTGGCCGCCGCTTGCGAGGCATTCACTGGCTGCCATCACGGAAATGGAATTTGGCATCCCGTTGGCGATGTTGCTTGTGCCGTCGATCGGGTCGAGCGCGATGTCGAAGCGCGGCGAACCGGGCCTCCACGTGCCGAGCTGTTCGCCGAGGAAGATTCCGGGGGCGTTATCCTTGATCCCTTCGCCGATCACCACTTCTCCGGCGATATCGACCTGGTCGAAAACCCCGTAGATCGCGTCGCACGCGGCGGCGTCCGCTTTCTCCTTCTCTCCGCGCCCCAGCCATGGGAGTGAATTGAGAGCGGCATTCTCGGTGGCTCGAAGGAATTCGAACTCGATGGTGCGCTCGGGATCGGTGTTGGTGAGAGAAGTGTTTGGGATCATGGGTGCGCTTTGGAATTCCGTGAAGGTTCCGTCGGGGGTGTACAGGAAGTGGACTTGCTCGCCAAGCGAACTTGCGGCTTCAAAGCCGGCGCAGAGCGATCACGCTGCCGAGACCGAGCGCCGCGCCTGCGGCCATGAGCCAAAGCCCTAGCGTGAGCAACCGTGGCCAGTAGGAGAAGACGACGCGATATTCGCCTGCTTCTGGCAGGTAGATCCCTTTGAAAGTGTGGTTGACGCGAAAGTATGGCAGGGGCTTGCCATTGGCGGTGGCTTGGAAGTTCGCTGCCTCGTAAGCTTCGTTCAGCACGACGACGCCCGCAGCGGGCGCCGAGATCGTGAAAGCGGTCTTATTCCCGGTGAGCTTGTAATCGCGCGCAGGAACGATGCGCCGTTGTGGCGCTGGCGGCGATGGTGGGCTTCCCGGCGCGCTCTGCACAGCCGCGAAGGGATGACCGTCGCCTGCTTCGATCATCGAGACGAGCGCTTCAGGTGAGCTGCAGCTCGCTGCGCTATCGACGAAGAACGCGCGCGGCCAGGCCTCCTTGCTCTCGAGGATCCGCAGATCCGACTCTCCGACGTACGCCAGTTGAGGTGGGATCGGTTCGTTCCGCTGCGCTTCCCGCACGTAGTATCGCAAGTTCAGAAAATCGTAGATGGGCTTTAACGTCGGGAGCGATTCCCCGTGAATGACAAGCCGCCAATCGTAAATGCGCTCGATGCCAGCGGCGATGTATAGTTCCCGATACCACGGATTGATGACCGCATCGGGTCCGCTAATCCCCTCGAGTCCCACGATATCATTGTAGCCTGGCGTCAGCGTGCCGCCGAGGCCGGAGACCCGGAAGGGATCCGACATTCGGTCTTTGAGACTATCAACCGCGGGGGATGCCGCATCCAGATTTCCCGCGGAGCGGGTCGTCATCACATAGTCTCCAAGCTCGGTCTCTGTGTAAATCCCGTGCCGGAAGTGCATCGCGAACAGGCAAATCGCGCATAGGACAAATCCGGCAGGACGGGCCGCGCCGGATTGGCGGATCCACCGGATGCCCCAAGGAAGCAGAAGCCCGGCGCAGCCGAGTGCGACGGCATACCAACTAAAGAAGCGGCTCGGCTCGTGCGGCGTCACATTGTACAGTAAGAGGGTCGAAGGACGCATCGCTTGTGTGAACCCGAAATAGAGGGCGAATAGAAGCGCGAGATAAATTGCCATTCGCTTCCAATCGTCTTTCCACTCCTTCGTCGCGCTCCACGCCGCGCACGCATTCAGTCCGCAGGCCGCGATCATCAGCATGAGGACGATCAAAGGACAGCCGAACGTATTATGAATGTGTTGGATGCGGCTCAGAAATGGGATGGTCAAGATCACTGCGGGAGGCACGATGCCGCACACAAAGACAAGAGGAAGGCACGCAGCGGCGGCGAGCGCCGGCAGCGCCGAATCGTGACGCACGCGCCGCCGCCACGACGCCGCGGCCCAGAGGCAGCCGGTGAGGACGAGAAAATTCGCCGACGGAAGGATATGATGCTCCATCTGAATCATGTCCTGGGCGAAGAGTTCGTCGAAGTACGCGATAAAGAGGCTCGGATTGAGCTGAAGGGGCGCACTGTGATCGTAAGTCGTGACGGACTGCCGGAGGCAATCGAGGAATACGAGCCAGCACGGTGCGCTCAAGAGGAGGAAGAGGATGCTGGCCCAGGCGCACAACGCGATCTTTTGCAATTTGGAAGCTGCGACCGTGCGCGACATGAGAAGCACGAGAAGCCCCGCGATGTTTAGGCACAGGATCGCGATTCCCGCCTCCTTCGCGGTGCCGCTATTGAGTTCGGCGAAATCCGCGAGCGTGAGCAGGGCAGCCCATGGAAGCGCCGCCCGCAGCGATGCGGCGTCGCGGCATTTCAGCCATGGGAGGAGAAGCCACGGCGAGTAACAGAAGCTGAAGATGGCCGGGTGATTGAAGCGAAAATGGAAGAAGCCGATCCATGCGGACGAGGCTGCGATGAGCATCGACACCGGGAGATTTTTCGTAAGAGCGTATGCACAGAGGCCGACGCCGAAACAGAAGAGCGCACGGGCGAGCAGGAACTTGAGATCCCACGCCCAGTATGCGCCATCCGAGAGGAGCGGGAGTAGGTGAAGCGGATCGCCAAGCATCGATTGGCCCTGTCCGAGGAGGGTCACGCCGCACGAATTGTAGCGATTCCAGAGCGGTATCCCATGATCTCGCAGGAGTGTGCGGCTTTCGATTACGGAATAGGGGAGATGCGCGAGCATCATGGCCGCGATATCGGAGTCCTTTGGATCGATCGGCGGTTCGTACGGTATGCCGGGCAGCGTCGGGTAGGCCGCATAAAGGAGGCGCGCGCTGTTGTTTGGAGAAACGAAGCTCCTGCCTTCGAAAACTATCGGAAAGCAACTGCCGAGCGTGGCCAGGATCGAGGCGCCGAGCAGGGAGAGCGCCGGACGGGCATTCACCAGGCAAATGAGCTCTCGCAGGTTCCTTCTGGCCGCGGCGCGCCATGGCGAGTTTCCTCCACGGGCCACGGCCCCCACGAGCAGCAGGGAGAGCACGGCGAAGAGCACGATCTCCAACGTAAATCGGATTGCGCCGGGCTCGTTCCCGGTCCGCACGCGGACCGGTTCGCGAAGCAGGACATCGAATTGCAAGGGATCCAAGCCGCCCTTGCTTTTGAGTTGAAGCAACGGTCCGGTCTCGTTCCCCTCCGTCGCCGCGCCGGGAACGATTTGGCTGTTTGCCACGACAACCAGGAGTTCGCCGCCCGAAGTTCTGATCCGCGCCTCGCCGATCGCTGCCACCGGGCATGAGATCACTGCGCGGAGGGCATTGATCCGGCCTGGATTCAGTGGAATCGATAGAGCGACGGGCGCCGCGCTCGCGCGGAAATCGGCATGGGCGGAGTTCTCGGTGTCGAACCCATGACCGTCGTCTATTTCGACGTCCAGTGTGCCGTCCGCCGACGCTGCGAGTGGGATATCGAAGAAACCGTGCTCAGATGGGGAGCGCGGCGCGGCGAATGGCTGCCACGCGGCAAGCCAAGCAAGCAGGATGCCCGCGAGCAGCGCCGCGATGACCGACGGGAGTGCAATCTTCATTCGCGGGCCGCTGGCTTTTATCCCGCTCTTTCGAGGGTGGTGCGTTTAACGGGCGCAGATTATCGGGTTTGCTGATCGTACGGCGCCGGCCACCCGCGCCAGTGAGGGCGCAAAAAAGCATCTCCGGCGATCTTCGGACCTTACATCGCCTTCAGCACTTTAACGCCTTTCTTGGTGTCGCTGACGCGAAGAACGGCAAGTCCGCTCTTCGACTTCGGACTCGTGGCGAGGTACGCGTATTCGATATTGATCTTTGCCTTGGCGAGCGCGTGCGCGACGGCTCCGAAAACGCCCGGTTTGTTCACGTTATCGATGAGGATCACGGTATTTTCGAGCACGAGAACGCCGCGTTCACCCAAGATATAAGCGGCCTTTACCGGATCGCTCACCACCATGCGCACCACGGAGTGATCGGTCGCATCGGAAATCGTGAGGCCGTAGATATTGATCTTGAGTTCGGCGAGCTTGTCGCAGATCGCGGCGAGTGTTCCGGGCTCGTTGCAGAGGAAAATAGAGAGTTGGCGTGCGGTTTCCATAGGATGTTGCATGGTATTCAAGCGCGGAGGGGCGTCTGTGAGAAGCGATAATGTGCGCAAAGTGCGGAGGCTGGCCGGGATGGGACCCGGAATCGTGTGGCTGCATGGCACGGATGCTGTTCCTTCCACCGGGTCACATGTCCGCTTTTCCCTCTGTTGGAACCCTTCCTGTCATGTCTCACGAGATCAAAAATATCCTGCTGGTGGACGACGACACCGATCTCGCCGACTCGCTGAAGGGACTGCTCGAAAGCCGCAACTTCATCGTCAGCACCGTGAGCAACGGCGCCGAAGCATTCCGGGAAGTCTCAATGTTCGACTTCGACGTCGTGATTTGCGATCTCATGATGCCGCAGATGCCGGGGGATATGTTCTATCTTGCAGTCCAGAAGACGAAGCCGGAACTCTGCAAACGCTTTCTTTTCATCACAGGGCATGCGGACAAACCGCCGGTGAACGAGTTTCTGAAGAAGATCGACGCTCTGGTCGTATTCAAGCCGGTAGTCGTTGAGGAATTGATCCGGATGATTTCGCTCGTTTTGCAGCTGAACGCGCAATCAGAGCATCGGGCTGGAGCCTAGGCGCGACCTCCAACCGAAGCGATGGAGCTTGCTTCTTTTCGGAATCTTTGCGTGAGCCGAGTCCATCGTGCGGCGCTTTTCGCTTTCATCCCAATGGGAATGCATCCGTAATCCGAGACGTGACCGCCGCCCAACGCCGCATCGAAACTCTCCGCGCCGAAATCGAGGAGCACAACCGCCGCTATTACGAGGAGGCGCAACCTGCGATTTCCGACGCGCAATACGACGAACTGCTGCGGGAATTGCGCGAGCTGGAGGAAGCGCATCCCGAATGGGCGGACGCCAGCTCGCCAACCCAGCGAATCGGTGGAAAACCGGTGACGGGTTTCCAATCGGTGCGGCACGGCGTGCCGATGCTTTCGCTGGACAATGTGTTTGCTCGTGACGGGGCGGAAGCGATCCGAAAATTTGTCGTGAGCGTCGAGAATGAGCTTCGCAAAAAGGATTCGCTGCCGGAGGCCGCGCTCGCATGGCTGGTCGAACCGAAGATCGACGGTGTCGCCATCAGTCTTCGGTATGAAGATGGCATTTTCGTGCGTGGCGCGACGCGTGGCGATGGGGAGACCGGCGACGATATCACGGGCAATCTCAAGACCGTGCGGAATATTCCCCTTCGCCTGAAGCATGCGGGGGACGCGCCGCGCGTGATCGAGGTGCGAGGCGAGGTCTATATGCCGCTCGCCGCCTTCAAGCGGCTCCAGGCCGAGCAGGAGGCGAGCGGCGACCCGCCGTTTGCCAATCCACGAAACGCGGCAGCGGGCGCTCTCAAGCAGCTCGATGCGCGCGTCACGGCGAGCCGCCGCCTTCAATTTCTGAGCTACGGCACGGGCGAGACGACGCCGGGCGCCGCTCTCCAGGAGACGCAGGAGGGGCTTCTGAATTTGCTTCGCCGCCTCGGATTTCCCGTGCATGCGCGGACGTGGCTGGTCGATTCGGTCGAGGGGATCATGGGCGCGATCCATGAGCTCGACGCGATCCGGCACGACTTTCCGTTCGAGACCGATGGGGCGGTGATCAAGCTGAACGATATCGCTCTGCGCGAGATTGCAGGCTTCACCACGCGCGCGCCGAAATGGGCCAAGGCGTACAAATACGCGTCGGAGCAAGCCGAGACGGTGGTGCGCGCCATCACGGTGCAGGTCGGGCGCACCGGCGTGCTGACGCCGGTGGCGGAACTGGCGCCCGTTTTCGTAAGCGGGAGCACGGTGTCGCGCGCGACACTTCATAATGAGGATGAAATTCGGCGGAAAGACATCCGCATCGGCGACACAGTGATTATTGAAAAAGCCGGGGAAGTGATTCCAGCGGTAGTCCGCGTGGTGACGGAGAAGCGTCCTGCCACGGCGGCGCCATTCGATTTTCTCGCGCATATCGGCGGAAAATGTCCGGCTTGTGGCGGGCCCGTTCGCAGGGATGCGAATTATGCGTGGTGGATTTGTGAGAATCCCGCGTGCCCCGCTCAAAAGACGCGGAGACTGGAATATCTCGCCAAACGCAGCGCCCTAGAGATCGAAAGCCTGGGTGGGATCGTCGCCGATAAATTGGTGGAAAGCGGCCTCGTGAAGGATCCGCTGGACCTGTTCGACCTCACGGAAGAGCAGCTTGCCGTGCTCAGCTTGGGAACCGCGACCGAACCGAGGATACTCGGGAAGAAACACGCTGCGAAGATCGTCGAAGCGCGCGAACGGGCGCGCTCGCTTCCGCTTGCGCGCTGGCTCTTCGCGCTGGCTATCCCGGAAGTGGGCGAGACGACCGCGTACGACCTGGCTCAATTCCACCGCACGATCGAGGAGGTCGCCACTTCGCCGCTTCTGCGCGATGTCCTCGAGCTGGATCGTCTGCGCCAGGAGGTGGAGGAGACGAAGCCCTCGCGCCGAGTGAAAAAAGAGACCGCTGGAGAACCGTCTGGCGATCCAGCCCGGCATGCGCAGGCGGTCGCCGAGATGACAGCGGCGATGGAACGCCTGGAGCGGGCCGGGTTTGCCGAACGCACCCGAAAGAAGGAGGGCGAAGGGTTCGTTACCACCGCCGGCCCAGTGATCGCGCGAGCGGTGCTCGGATACTTCGCTTCGGCGCCGGGGCGCGCTCTCCTTTCACGGTTAAAGGCGCTCGGGATCGATCCGCAGGGGACGCCGAGACCCGGGGATGCGGCCCATCTCCCGTTGCTGGGAAAGAGCGTCGTGATAACCGGCACGCTGCCTACGCTCAAACGGGGGCAGGCGGCCGATCTGATCCGCGCCGCAGGCGGGAGCGTGTCGAGTTCGGTCTCGCGCAAGACCGATTTTCTGCTCGTCGGAGCGGATGCCGGATCGAAGCTGGAGGAAGCGCGCGCGAGCGGTGTGCGCGAGATTGGGGAAGAGGAGTTTCTGTTGATGCTGAAGGCGTAAGAGTGATGATGCGAACGCCATGTCCATAGCAACCAAGACGGGGGATCTCGGTGAAACAGGGCTTCTCTTTGGGAAGCGCGTGTCGAAGACCCATCCGCGCATCGTGGCAAATGGAGCCGTGGATGAGTTAAATGCGGCGCTCGGACTGTCGCGCGCCTTCGTGACAGACCCCGTGATTGCGGCGAGTCTTTTTGGGATTCAAAAGGAGCTAGTCGTCCTCATGGGCGAGCTCGCGCTGGACCCGGCCGACGCGGAGCGATTTGCAGAGAAAGGGTTCGGACGCATCACGGCTGCGATGGTGGATACGCTGACGGCGCAGATCGACCGTTTGGAGAAGGGCGAAAAAATCTCCTTCAAGCATTGGGCCACACCGGGCGCGACGAAGGAGAGTGCTTTCCTTGACCATGCGCGAACGATCTGCCGCCGTGCGGAGCGCGAGGTGCTCGTCCTCAAAGAGAGCGGCGCGGAGGTGAACTCGGAGATCGTCCGCTATCTCAACCGGTTGTCCGACCTTTGCTGGCTCTGGGCGCGCTGGGTGGAAACGCGCGCAGAGCAGGGAGTGTAAAAGTGGCGGGGAGCGGGGTGTCCGCAGATTTTCGCGCCACCGCGATTCCTGCGGATTGGGGAGGGGATGGAGGGGGTTGGGTTTGGTTGAGCGACGGGACGCGCGACTCAACTTTTGGTGGTGGCGTGCGTTGGCGAGCGGAACGATTTTAAACGGTCGATTGCATATTTTGTGGGGCGAAAATAGTGTGGCGTATGACGAAGCTAAAATTTAGGGGTTCCCGCATGTCTTGCGGAGCTGGGCGGGTGTCGTGAACGTGGGGATGGGATGGAGATCGAGATGGGGTGTGGCTGTCGCGTTTTGGGCGATGGTGTTGTTTGGCGCCTGTCATCGACATGGGGGGGGCGTGCGTGCAGAGCCGCTGCTGGGGACGCCGGAGTTGGCGCTGGAGGCGTTGTCGGGGAAGCCGCTTTATTTCAATGGGCCGGCGCGTCCGTTTGTGCTGGCCAGGCGCGGGGATTTGGTGACGGCTGAGGATAAGGAGGAGGGGTCGCCGCGGACACGGAGTTTTGTGGAGGCGGTGCAGGATGCGAAGCTCTTTCGGCAGCTCGACCGTCAATATCATTTCGCGACGGTATTTCTGGCGGGCGATCCGAGCGAGTGCCGTCCGCTGCTGGATTATCTATTGGACTCGAAGGAGTGGACGTTGTCGTATCTGGACCACACGAGTTTGATTTTCCGGCGCGGGGATGAGGATCCGTGGACCGAGGCGAAGCTGGATGCGGTGCGGGCGCGGTTCGCTTCGATGTCGGCGGATGCGCGGGCGTCTTTTCTGGCCGGTGCGGCGGTGAAGCTGATCGCGGTGCGGAAAGGCGCGCAGGGAAAGAAGTTGGCGGACGAGGCGGCGCAACTGGCGCCCGATCGGCCGGATGGATTGGCTGCGCTGGCGTATTTCCATCTCGACCGGGGCGAGTGGGAGGCGGCGATCTCGGAGGCGAATCGGGCGCTGGACCGGGACGCGGGATGCCTGGCAGCGCTGGCGACGAAAGCGCAGGCGCTCTATTCGACGAAGCATTTCGAGGAGGCTTTCCGGGTGTCGGACAAGCTGATCCAGAAGGCTTCGAACGATCCGGCTTTGTTATTCTATCATGCGAAGATTTGTCACGAGGCGCGGGCTTTTGCGGAGGAGGAGAAGGCGCTCCTGCGGCTGATCGCGCTTGCGGAACAGAATAAGCGGACGACTTCCGGGTACCGCGTTTATCTGGGGCAGGCGTACGCGCGTGAAGGGAAGGGGGCGCAGGCGCTGGAGCAGTACGGGAAGGCGCTGGCCGATCCGGAATTACCGCGGGAGAAGCGGGAGGATGTCGAGAAGACGATGACGGTGGTGAAGACGCGGATGGCGGGAGGCGAGTAGCGCCGATGGGCGCGGCTCCATCGGGATCGTCTCCCGGCGGAAGCGCGCGCTACACAAACAGCTCCGCGAGCGAATCGGCCACCAATTTGCCCCGGCGCGTCAGCACCAGGCGGTCTCCCGACGCCTTCAGAAACCCATCTTCCTCGTACTGCGCGATCTGCTCCCGCCACGGGGCCGCTGCCGCTCGCGCGATGCCGCGATCCGTTCGCAGCGAAAAAGCGAGCTTCTCAGCGGTCCGGGTCGTCTCCGAGAGTGGTTCCGACGATCCCTCCGCGATGCCGGTCTCCTCGATGCGGTCGCAGTAAGTGGAGGTGTCCGATACATTCTGCCATCGGCGTGACGCTCCTGTCGAAAAAGCGCTCGGCCCCAAGCCGATGTAATCTTCGCCAGTCCAATAGGCGAGATTATGGCGGCACTCGCGGCTAGGCAGGGCGTAGTTCGATATCTCGTACTGATTGTAACCGGCAGCGCCGGCCAAATCCATCGCCGTCTCGAAGAGATCAGCGTCCCAGCCTTCATCCTGCGCGTATTCGCCCGCTTGGAAGCGCGTATAAAAAGCGGTGTCCTCTTCGTATGTGAGGCAGTAAGCCGAGATGTGTTCGGGCTTCATCCCGATCGTTCGCGCGAGGGAGGCCTCCCATTGCGCCCTCGTCTGCGAAGGGACGGCAAACATCAGATCCAGATTCACGTTTGCAAATCCGGCGTCTCTGAGGATCTCGTAGGAGCGCTCAGCCTGGGCCGCATTGTGTACCCGGCCAAGCACCTTGAGCAGATCTTCGTCCCACGACTGCACGCCCATGCTGATGCGATTCACGCCCATCGCGTAAAGGAGTTGCGCCTTCTCCAGTGACACGGTCGCCGGGTTCATTTCGAGCGTCCACTCCTTGAGTTGCCGGAGATCGAGCCGCTCGCGGATGCCGCCGAGCAGGTATTCGAGCTGCCCCGTCGAGAGCGCGCTCGGCGTGCCTCCGCCAAAAAAGATTGTCTCCGGTTCGATGGCCCTTTCTCTCAGGCGCGCATCCAACTCCGAGAGCACCGAGTCCAGAAAGCGCTGCGTCTTGTTTCGATCGCTCGCCTCCTTGTAGAAGGAGCAGTACGGGCAGACCTTTGGACAAAAGGGAATGTGTACGTAAAGATGTGGAAATGGCGCCTGCAAGACGCCGAGTTTCCCCCGGAAACGGCGGTTTTTCAATCAATCGATCGAATCGGAGTAAAAGAGTGCTCGCGGAAATGGAGGCTATCCGCCTATTCTCGACTCGATGCGTACCCCAGTCACTTTTGCAGCCGCTCTCATCCTGCTGTTTGCGGGCTGTGTCTCACCCAGTTCGATGGAGCGCGGGCTTGTCCGCTTCCAGAATTCGCAGGATCTCTCCACGCTCCAGCAATTGCACGATGAGCGGGAGCGCTTCCCGTTGCTGGGAGAAGCCGCAAAGAATTGCATGGATCTCGGGCAGGATCAGCAGGCCGAACAACTCGCTCTGGAACTGGAGAAGCTCCTTCCGGAGAATCGGTCGAATCCCCGCTACGGCGAGGCGCTGCATTACGACCAGATCGTCCTGGGAAGGCTCGCCCTCAAGCATGGGAACGTCGCCGCAGCCGAGGCGCATCTGCTTGCCGCAGGGCGCACCCCCGGCGGCCCGAATCTGAATTGGTACGGACCGAATATGAGCCTGGCGCACGATCTTCTGGTGGCCGGCGACCGGCAGCCTGTCCTCCAGTACCTTGCGCTCTGCGAGCGGTTTTGGTCCGAAGACGGCCTGCAACGGTTGGAAAAATGGCGGACCCAAGTCGAGCAGGGAAAGATCCCCGATTTCGGCGCAAACCTCACGGTGTAACGCTTGCCAGTTTCGCCGCCGCGTTTGTCCGGACCGATTGCGCCTCCCGTGAGCACGAGTTAGGTGGATAGTGCGATGGCCGCGCCGAACCTCTCAGATTCCGAATTGCTGGACGCCTCGCTCCGCACGATGCGCGAGCATGGCAATCGCGTGACGGCGCCGCGCAAGGCCATCCTGGCGGTGCTGATCGCCGAGCATGGCCCGTACACGACGGAGGAAATCCACGGGCGCATCGAGCACGGCATCTGCGACCTTGTTACGGTGTACCGCTGTCTTTCCGCGATGGAGGAGATCAACCTCGTGCGTCGATGCGATTTCGGGGATGGCGTCTATCGCTACGAGTTCAACACGGGCGAGCACCATCACCATCACATCGTCTGCCGCTTCTGCCATAGTGTGAAGACGCTCGACTTCTGCGTTGCCGATGGCCTCGAGCGCATGGCGCGCCAGATGGGATACTCGAACGTCTCCCACACCCTCGAAATTTTCGGCGTTTGCGAAGCCTGCCGCGCGAGCGGTTGACGCGGCGAGCGATCCCCGATTGCCTTTGTTTGTGCGATCTCCCCTTTCTGTCCTTGCCATTCTTCCACTTCTCTGCGCGGTTTTCGATCTCAGCGCGGCCGATGTCCGGGGGGAAGGTGATGAAGTCTTCGCCGATTTCGAGGGCGCCGATTTCGGCGCGTGGAAGGTGGAAGGCACGGCGTTCGGAGCAGGGCCAGCACAGGGCAAAGTAGGCGATCAATGGGCTGTCGAAGGATTTCACGGGCACGGTCTGGCAAACTCTTTCCACGGTGGGGATGCGGCTGAGGGGAAGCTTGTGTCGCCGCCGTTTGCGATCCGGCGCCATTTCATTTCCTTCCTCATCGGAGGCGGGGGATGGGAGGGCAGGACGTGCATCAACCTGGTAATCGATGGCAAGATTGCGCGCACCGCTGCGGGTCCGAACACCGAGCCTGGCGGGAGTGAAAAGCTCGTGCCAAGCGGCTGGGACGTGGGTGAGTTGGCAGGGAAGACCGCATCCATCGAAATTGTGGATGCGGCGACCGGCGGGTGGGGCCACATCACCGTCGATGACATCGTCTTCACAGACGCCAAGCCGCCGCTTGCGACGAGAATGCTTTCGTATCCATCGCGCGAGATCGTTGCCGATCGATGGCTAAACCTTCCTGTGAAGACGGGAGCGCGGAAGCGCACGGTGCTCATTTCCCGCAAGGGCGACGGCCAAATCGAGCGCCGCCTGGAGATCGAACTCGCCGATGGAGAACCGGAGTGGTGGGGATCGCTGGATGTCTCGCCGTGGCGTGGTGAAACGCTCTGCGTATCGGTCGATAAACTGTCCAGCGATTCACGCGGCCTGGAGCGCGTCGCGTCGACCGCCACCCCCATCGGCCGGGAAAATCTACATGGGGAGGCGCTCCGGCCGCAGTTTCATTTCTCCGCGCAGCGAGGCTGGCTGAACGATCCCAACGGCCTCGCATTTTACAATGGCGAGTATCATATGTTCTTCCAGCACTGCCCGTTTAGCTGGAGCCATGCGCCTAACTTTTGGGGGCATGCCACGAGCAAGGATCTCGTCCATTGGCAGGAACTCGGAGACGCGCTGGCGCCGGATGAATTTGGCGGCATCTGGAGCGGAAGCGGCGTCGTGGACTCGAAGAATACGAGCGGCCTGGGCGAGTCGGGCAAGCCTCCATTCGTGCTGGTTTATACCGCCGGAGGCCAGACACAGCGCATCGCTTCCAGCACGGATGGGCGCACATTCACAAAGTTTGCAGGCAACCCGGTGGTAAAAAATATTACTGAAGGGAATCGCGATCCGAAGGTAATCTGGCACGAACCGACCCAGCAATGGGTCATGGTCTTGTACGTGGAGCTCGACCACCGGCACACCGTCCACTTTCTTACGTCTCCAAATCTCCGCGACTGGACGCTGGCCAGCGTGCTGAAAGGCGATGCGATCGGCGGCAATTTCCTTTTCGAATGCCCCGATCTTTTCGCCCTCCCGCTCGATGGCGATGCGAAGCAAATGAAGTGGATCCTCTCCGCGGCAAATACCGAGTATGTCGTCGGAAGTTTCGACGGCAAAACCTTCGCGGCCGAGACCGAAAAGCTTCCCGGCCAGCGTGGCGGGAAACCACAGTCGCGAGAGTGGAGCGATTGGAGCTACTATGCGCCGCAGACTTTTAGCGATGAGCCGAAGGGGCGCCGTGTGCAGATTGGGTGGTGGCAGACGGTGACCCGAGGGATGCCTTTTAATCAATCAATGAGCCTGCCATTTGAGCTGCGGCTGGTGAGCACCGGCGAAGGGCCGAGACTTGCATGGAAGCCAGTCGAGGAAGTCGCATCCCTGCGGGGCGAGGCGCACGCTTTGCAACCGTTTAAGCTAACGCCCGAGACCGCCAATCCACTCGCTGCGATTTCCGGTGAGCTGCTGGAAATCGAGGCGGAATTTGAGCCGGAAGGAGAAGCGGAGGTGACCTTCAGCGTGCGCGGCGTGCCGTTGATCTACGACGCGAAACAGCAAGTGTTGACGGTAAATGGACGCCACGCTCCGGCGCCATTGGAGAAAGGACGGCAGACTCTCACGATCTTCGCCGATCGCACAGGGATTGAGATTTTGGCCAGCGGCGGCCGCACCTTCATTCCCGTGCCATTGAATCTGGATCCAAAGGAGACTTCGCTCAGCCTCGCCGCGCGGCGCGCCAGCGTTCAGTTTCGCCGCCTGGAAGTGTACGAACTGCGCTCCATTTGGGGCCGCTAGTAAGGTGGCGTTTGCAATCAACTCCCGCGCCCCGTTACAACCATGCCTTCCATGATTACCGAGTTGCGCGTCGAGAACTTCAAGAGCTTCGGCTCGGGTACGCACCCGCTCGCATTGCGCCCGCTCAACTTCATCGTCGGCGCGAATGCTTCGGGCAAAACGAACCTCGTGTCCGCCCTGCGCTTCCTCAAGATCGCCATCCTGCAAAGTGTTGAGGCTGCGGCGAACGCATACGGCGGCGTTGCCGAAGTGCGGAACAAAATCCTGCGCGAGCGCGACACGCCGAAGCCGCTTCGCATTACGCTGCGCGTAAAGGTTCCGACCGCGAGCCGCTTCCGCAGCAGACAAGGATCTGTCTATTCCATCTCCAGCTACCACTACCGCGTGGAGATCGACTTGCACGCTGGCGATGGCGTCCCCGTGATTCTCTCCGAACTGCTCGAAGCGGAACTCGCGCTGCCGGAAAAGCAAACCGCCACGTTCCAGCTCAAACGCTCGCAAGTCATTCACCGTGCTCGATCCGCTGGCGGGCGCCGAATCGCGAAAGCATGCCGTCGAGGAAGACGACGCCACGCGGCTCGTGGCAGGCAGCAGTTTCATCGGCCCCGTTGTCGGACGCTTCCGCCGCTTCATCGAGCGATGGGCCTTCTTCAATATTAACCCCGATGTCGTCCGGCTCGCCAGCAAGGATGTCGTCGATACCGATCTTGGCGAGTCTGGCGAATCGCTCGCGACCATCCTGCATCTCATGGAGAAGAGTGGAAACGGCGGCATTGCCAATCTCGTGCAAGGACTTCGCGGCGCCGTGCCATCATTCAAGAGCTTGCGCTCGCGTCCGCAGGAAGCCGAGGGCACGCGCACCTTTCAAGTCATCGAGGACCGCCTTCGCGACGGCATCACCAAGGTGCGGCAGGCCTCCGACGTGAAGGAGGTGGATTCGTTCCGTAAACACTTTCGCCTCGGCGAACTTTGGGAGCAAGGCACGCTCGGGGGGATTCCATGACCATCGGCGTCGGCGTCGAGGGCCTTCCGATTACCAATTCTGGAACAAGGTTCTCCACAAACATTTCCGCAAGCGCCGCTTCGATGTCCGCAACATGAAGAACCGCGACAAGCTCATACGCGAGACGCCGCGCTTGATGGAGAGCTTCCGCGATTGCCACTACGCCGCAGGATTCTCGCTCGTGGACATGGACGATGATCCCTGCATCTCCGCCGTTCTCGACCTATTCGATGGCGCGGTGCGCACCGCTGCGTGCACGGGCGACCGCGCCGCCCGCTCCTTCCACGTTTGCGTCGCCATCAAGGAAATCGAATCGTGGTATCTTGCCGACGCCACCGCCATCCAGGCGCTCATGCCGGACTGCGAGTGGAGGGAAGCGCCTGCGGATACCTGTCGCGTTGCCAAGGGACGGCTGCGCACGCTCTCCAAGGACCACTTTGGCCGTCACGCCTCATTCAATGAAATCGCCTTTGCCAAGGACATGGCGCCGAAGTTTCGCCCCGCCCGCGCGCTGCCGCATTCGGCTTCGTTCCGTTACTTCTGGGGCGCCGTGGAGCACCGTATCCGCCGACGGGTATGACGAAAAAACCAAGCGGGAAGCGATCGGGCTAAAATTAACGATCACTTCCCACGGAATGCGACGACCTTCCGGGCGTTCTTAAAGCGCGCCACGACCCTCACCCATTCCGGCGACCGCCGATTTTGACAAAGGCTCGCGCTGGATTTGAGTAGTCCCCATCTATGGCAGTCCCTCCCTCCAGCAGAAATCGCGTCCGCGTTGCGATTTCGCTTTCGTTGGCGGCATCGGTGCTGGGGGGCGCGCCGGTCTTTGCCGCACACGATTTTTCCGCCGTCCGCCCGATTCTCAGCGACTACTGCCTCAAGTGCCATTCCACGGAGGAGCAGAAAGGAGACCTGGACTTAGAGCAATTCGGCTCGCTGGCGGATGTGAAGCGCCACCCGAAGATTTGGCAGCGGGTGCTCGAACAATTGGTCGATGGCGAGATGCCTCCGAAGAAGAAGCCGCAGCCTGCGGCCGAGAGTAAAACAGCCCTCATGGATTGGGTGCGCGCGACTCTCGACACGATGGCGCTCGAGCGCGCCGGAGATCCGGGGCCGGTGGTTCTTCGGCGGTTGTCGAATGCCGAGTACACGTACACTGTCCGCGATATCACCGGGGTCGCCTCGCTCGATCCCGCTCATGAATTTCCAGTCGATGGCGCAGCGGGAGAGGGCTTCACAAACACCGGCCAGGCGTTGGTGATGTCTCCTTCGCTCATTACGAAGTATCTCGATGCCGGGAAGGAGATTGCGAGTCACGCGGAACTGCTCCCGGACGGGATTCGTTTCACGCCCGCGACGACGAAGCGCGACCGCACTGAGGAATTTCTCGCGCAGATTCGCGCCTTCTACGCCAGCTATACTGAAGCGGGGGCGGGCGCCAACGTCGTCCTGCAAGGCGTGCCCCTTGCCATGGCAGGAGGCGGGCAATTGCCGATCGAGAAGTATCTCGCGGCCACGCTGGCTGAGCGCGAGGCGATCGGCAGTGGCGCGAAGAGCATCGAAAAAGCAGCCGCCGAGCACGACGTCGTTCCGAAGTACTTCGGCATCTTATGGGAAGCTCTTCATTCCGCCGAGCCGTCGCTTCTGCTCGATCCCCTGCGGGCGAGATGGCGAACCGCAAAACCCGACGCCGCGCCCTCGCTGGCCACCGAGATTCGCGATTGGCAGAAGGCGCTCTGGAAATTCAACAGCATCGGCCAGATTGGCAAAAAGGGCGGCCCGACGATGTGGGAGGAGGCCGCCACGCCGATCGTCTCTCGCCAGGAGTTCAAGCTCAAGCTCCCCGCCGCGCCGGATCGGAAAGAAACGACGCTTCATCTCTCAGCGACGAGCGCAGGCGCAGGCGCCGCGAACGATTACGTCGTGTGGGAGAAACCGCGCCTCGTTGCGCCAGGCAGGCCGGATCTGCTGCTGCGCGATGTGCGGCGGGTGAGCGCCGGGATCGAGTCGCGCCGCAACCGGTTCTTCAGCGATGCGGCGATATGTCTCGCTGCCGCCGCGGCAGCGGGCCAGGCGGACAAACCAGCCGATCCAGCGGAGCTCGCGAAGCAGTATGGCGTCGATCCCGACTCGCTGGCTGCCTGGTTCGATTACCTTGGAATCGGCTCAGGCGGAACGGAGATCGCCTCCTACATCACGGCAACCGCAGTGAAGTCAGGCGCATACGATTTCATTCAGGGCTGGACGGGTGACGATGCGCTGAGCGTTCTGGCGAACTCTTCGGATCAACAGGTGAAAGTCCCCGGCACGGCCAAGCCTCACAGCGTGATGGTGCATCCATCGCCGAAGCGGAAGGTGGCGATTGGATGGCGCAGCCCCGTCACCGATACGGTCAAGGTGGAAGCAAAAATTCAGCGGGCGCATCTCGACTGCGGAAAGGGGATCACATGGTCTGTCGAAGTGCGGCGCGGCTCGACCCGGCGCCAGCTCGCAAGCGGCGCCGCGCAGAACGGCGATGCCGCGACGATCGGTCCGATCGAGAACGTCGCCGTGCGGCAGGGCGATTTGATCTCCGTACTCATCGGGCCGCGTGACGGCGACCATACGTGCGGCCTGACGGCAATTGATCTGATCATTCACGGAAGCGAACCGGCGGCGGAATGGAATCTTGCCTCGGATGTTTCTCCCGATGTCCTTGCCGGCAATCCGCACGCCGACCGTTTGTCGCATAAGGATGTCTGGAATTTCTATTCCGAGCCGGATCAAAGCGCGCCTGCCGGAAGTGCGATCCCGAAAGGATCGATGCTCGCGCAATGGGAGGCTGCCGGAAGCGCCGAGGAGAAGCAGCGCCTGGCAGACAACCTGTCAAAAATGCTGCTCGCGGAAGCTCCGGCTGCGAAGGAGAACCCCGATGCCACACTCCGGCGGCAATTGATCGCGTTTGTCGTTCGCCGTTCCATTGCGGAGGCTCAAGCACACGCCGACGCAGGTCGGGCGGATTCGACGGCGGGTCTTGACGCCGCCCGTTTTGGAGCGCAGGCCAATGGCGTGTCCGTGGATGCCGAGAGCCTGTGCATCAAGGCGCCTTTGGATATCGAAGTGCGCATACCGTCCGAACTCGCCGAGGGATGTGAGTTCGTCACGACCGCCAGCCTGCATCCCGATGCCGGCGCCAATGGATGCGTGCAGGTGCAGGTGGTCACAGCCAGGCCAGCCGAGAAAACCGGGTTGTCGCCATCGCTGCCGATCATAGCCGCCGAGGGAAGCGCGATGAGAAAAAGCCTGGAGGCGGCGATGCGTGATTACCGCGAACTGTTCCCGGCTGCCCTTTGTTACACGCGCATTGTCCCTGTGGATGAAGTCATCACGCTTTCACTCTTTTATCGCGAGGATGGGCGGCTCGAAAGGCTGATGCTCGGCGATGCCGAAAAGGCAAAACTCGACCGGTTATGGGACGAGCTTCATTACGTAAGCGGCGACGCAATTACGCTGGTGGATGTCTTTGAGCAGCTCTGGCAGTACGCAACGCAGGACGCCGACCCAAAAGTGTTCGAGCCGCTGCGGGAACCGATCAAGCAAGGCGCGGCGGCTTTCCAGCAGCGGCTTCTGGACACGGAGCCGCGGCATCTCGACGCGGTGCTCGATTTCGCCAACCTGGCGTATCGCCGTCCCCTTGCACAACCGGAGAAGGAGGCGCTTCGCGGCCTCTATCGGAAATTGAGGGAAGAAGGGCTGCCGCATGAGCAGTCGATCCGGCTCTTGCTCGCGCGCGTCCTCGTTGCTCCAGCCTTTTTGTATCACCCCGAGAATGCGCCGCCCGGCGACAAGCAGGCGCCGGTCAATGACTGGGAATTGGCCAATCGTCTCAGCTATTTTCTCTGGTCATCCGCCCCCGACGCCGAATTGCGCGCAGTGGCCGCCGCCGGAAAACTCCACGAGTCGGGCGTGCTTGCCGCCCAAACGCACCGGATGCTGGGCGACGAACGTGTGCGTCGGCTCGCCGTGGAGTTTGGCTGCTCCTGGCTTCACATTCACGACTTCGACGAATTGAACGAGAAGAGCGAGCGCCACTTTCCAGCCTTCCTGGAACTGCGCGGCGCCATGTACGAGGAGTCGATCCGCTTCTTTACCGATTTCTTCCAAAGCAATCGTCCGATTCTCAGCATCCTCGATGCCGATTACACCTTCCTTAACGAGCCGCTGGCCAAATACTATGGAATCCCTGGTGTGACAGGTCCGGAGTGGCGTCGTGTGGATGGGGTGAAGAACTATTTCCGCGGAGGAATCCTCGGCCTCGCCTCGACGCTCGCAAAACAATCCGGCGCCTCGCGCACGAGTCCGATTCTCCGTGGGAACTGGGTCGCGGAAGCGCTGCTGGGCGACAAGCTGCCTAAACCGCCAAAAGACGTGCCGCAATTGCCGGAGGACGAGGCGGCGGCGACTCTGACCGTCCGCGAGCTAACCGAAAAGCACGCCAATGATCCGCGTTGCGCGGGCTGTCATGTGCGGATCGATGGTTTTGGCTTTGCGCTTGAAAATTACGACGCGATCGGGCGCTACCGCGAGAAGGATCTCGGTGGGCGCGCGATCAATTCGCGCGCGGCCGTCCTGGATGGCTCCGAGGTCGATGGCATGGCAGGCCTGCGCGATTACCTCCTCACCAAACGCCGTGACGATTTTCTGCGCCAGTTCTGCCGGAAGCTCCTCGGCTATTCGCTTGGCCGCGCCGTGCAGCTCTCCGACGAACCGCTCTTAAAAGAGATGCAAGCACAGTTGGCAAAAAGCGGTTATCTTATCGGCGATGCGATCGAAGAGATTGTGCAAAGCCGCCAGTTCCGTGAAATACGCGGACGCGACGCCGCCAACGACGAAAGTTGATTTAGCACTATGAGCAGCCACCAATTCTCACGCCGCGCATTCCTGCGCGGGATCGGCGTCACCATGGCGCTTCCCTGGATGGAATCGCTGCGGGTATGGGGCGACGAACCGAAGGGGGCGGCTCCATCGAGCGAAGCTCCGGTGCGACTCGCCGTGCTCTTCGCGGGCAACGGCTTTTACAGCAAGGAGTGGTGGGCGAAAGGCGAGGGGAAACAGATGGAGCTCGGCAAGGTGCTCGAACCGCTTTCCGATTTTCGCGAGAAGATGCTTTTCGTTCGCGGCCTGTACAATGCAGAGGCGACCAAAGGCAATATCCACAGTTCACAGACTGGCAATCTTCTCTCCGGCGCGCCGCTCGCCTCCGGGGGCGAAATCCGCTCCGGCACCAGTATCGACCAGTTAATGGCGCAGAAGTACGGCTCATCGACAAAAGTTTCGAGCCTCGTGCTCGGCTGCGAGAAGTCCAATCCGGCCGTCCACAAGAACTATTCGATGCTCTACAGCTCGCATATTTCGTGGAGCTCGCCGACGACGCCGACACCGCTGGAAATCTATCCGGCGCTCGCTTTCGACCGCCTGTTCAAGGACGAAGTGAGCAAGGGAGACACCAGCGTGCTCGATGCCGTGCTTTCCGACGCAAACGATCTCCGCCGCCAGATCAGCACTTCGGACCGGCGCAAGCTCGACGAATACCTGGACTCGGTTCGGGATGTCGAGCAGCGCATCGAAAACGCAGGGAAGAAAGGCGAGTTGCAGGGATGGCGGCCGACTCTCTCGAAGCCAAATATGGCGCGTCCCGCCGATGGCATTCCGCAAGATATCGGTGAGCACATGCGCCTCATGAGCGACCTCCTGGTGCTCGGCTTCCAGACCGATACGACGCGCATCACCACGCTGAAACTCAACAACGATCATTCGTCGCTCCGCTTTCCAAATCTCGGAGTCGATTACATGATCCACCATCTGCTGTCTCACTCAGACACGGCGGATTGGCTTAAAGTGAACCGATTCTTCATGGAGCAAGTCGCCTACATTGCCCGCAAGCTCGACTCGATCCAGGAAGGCCCTCGCACACTGCTGGACAATACCATGCTCACCTTTTGCTCCAGCATGATGACCGGCAACCATAACAACGACCAGTTGCCGGTTGTCGTCCTGGGCGGTGGCGGCGGCCGCATCCAGGGCGGGCGGATCCTCGATTATACCGGGAAACCCGACCGGCAGATGTGCCGGCTGTATCTTTCGATGATGGACAAAATGGATCTCCACCTGCCGAAGTTCGGCGATGCGGCCAAGCCGCTCGACGAGGTTTAGCACGGCCGCGCCGGGGCCGCTGCGAAGTTTTCGAACGCGCCGCCTGGCGCGAGTCAGAGCAATGAGATTCGCGTTTCGCCCGATACTTGCTTTGTTCCTGAATTCCTTTTTCGCCGAGAGATGCCTGACACCATCACATTCGATCACTACGAGGTTTTGACGCGCGAGAATGGCGCGCCGTTTGAGCTCGGGCGCGGCGCGATGGGGGTGACGTACAAGGCGATCGACACCAATCTGCGGATGCCGGTCGCCTTGAAGGTGATCACATCCAAGCTGGGAGACAGCGAGAATGCGAAGCAGCGTTTCATTCGTGAGGCGCAATCGGCCGCAAAACTGCGCCACCGGAATGTAGCGTCGGTCTTCCACCTGAAGTTTACCGGCGAGACCTGCTTTTATGCGATGGAGTTTATTGACGGTGAGACGGTCGAGTCGCTCATCCGCCGCACGGGGCCGCAGCCGCCGCTGACCGCGCTCAAGCTCGCCGTGCAGGTGGCTCGTGCGCTTAACGCCGCGGCGCAGCATGGCCTTGTTCATCGGGACATCAAACCCGCCAACCTCATGCTCGTGCAGGAAGATGAGGAATTGTGCGTCAAAGTGATCGATTTCGGACTTGTGAAAGCACAGGATGCGGAAGCTGAAGATGCCACCGTGTCGATGGCCGGGGCGTTCTACGGCACCGCGCTCTATGCAAGCCCGGAGCAGATGATGGCCGGCGAGATCGATTCGCGCTCCGACATCTATTCACTCGGCGCGACCCTCTGGTTCATGCTCGCTGGCGAGGCTCCGTTCAGCGGCAGCCTCGCTCAGGTAATGACGCAGCAGCTTACGGCGCAGCCCCCTTTTCAGAAGTTGCCGGGCTTGCCAGATCCTGTCGAAAAACTGCTGCGCCGCATGCTCGCGAAAGAGCCCGCCGAGCGCCCGCAGACGGCAGCCATCCTGCGGCAGGATATCGAGCATTGCATCGAAAGCCTGGCGGGCGGCTCTCTCGCAGCGGCCGCGCGTGCGGCGATCGAGCAGGAGAATCTCGCCGCGGCAGCAGCACAAGCCCCCGCTGCGGACATCGATCCGAGCCGTTTAAAACCGGGCGCGCTCGCGGCGGGCCGCTATGAAATCGTAAAGGCGCTCGGCGAAACGAACATCGGCGCGCAATTTCGCGCGGTCGATCAGAGCCGGTGCGACGTGCGGCTCATCGTGGTGCGGAAGGAATGGACGCGCGACGCCGCGCTGGTCGATCGCATCAAGCGGGAAGTGGCGCGGCTCCATGAACTGGACCATCGCAATATCCTGCGCATCCAAGCGTTTGAGCCCACGACGAGCGGGGGGCTTCTACTCGTTCAATGGACGAATGGTTTCTCTCTGCTCGATCTGCTCCGCGCGCGGCGCGAGCTTCCAGCCGGGGAAGCGATAGCCATCGTGCGGCAGATGGGCGATGGGATCGATTATGCAATCCGGGCCGGAGTCTTCCGCGTCGGCCTCGCGCTGCACCAGATCGCGCTCGATTTTCAAGGCGTGGCCGATCCGCAGCCGCTCCTCGCAGCGCCCGTCCATACATGGCCAAACGCGGTCCTCAAGCTCGATCCACTCGATATTTCAGGGCAGCAGGGCGACAATGTCGATGCGACCGCAGCCCGTTCGGTCTTGGTGCGCGGCATCGCGCGGACGGCGTACGAGCTTCTTGGCGGTTCGATTCCACCTCTCACGGCGCTGTCAGCCCCTTTCCGATTTACGAAAATTGCGGCGCTAGCCGACGATGCGAATGCCGTACTGAAACAAGGCATCGAGGCGCCGTCCGATTTCTCGTCCGCGACGGAATTTGCCACGGAATTCGACCAGGCTCTAAGTGGACGCCCGATGACGCCGGCGGCTTCCACAACGCAGACGCGTGGAAACGCGTCGGTGGTGCTCTCAAGTCAGAAGAAAAGTGGGAGCGTTCCGGCGGACGCCATCGCCCAACCCATTCCGCCAGCCAAGACTGGGTCGCATGCACCGCTCATAATCGCAGCCGCCGCGCTGCTGGCTCTCATCGCCGGAGGCGCGTGGTGGTGGAGTGCGCGGCGGCAGGCGCCGTCGGGCCACGGCGAAGCGTCTCGGGCGGCGGACGTCCAACCGTCTGGCAAGGATAAACCTGTTGAGATTACGTCCGGCTCTTCGTCGCCCGCAGCGCCAGGCCCGACGGCGGAGGAGAAACGCATGGCAGCCTTCAAGGCGGCTCGTGAAAATGCGCAGGCGATCGAAGATCGGGGCAACGACGCCGAGGCGATCACCGCGTGGAATCGGATTGCGGAGACATATCCGGAGTTCGATCTCGGCAGAACCAAACTGGACATTCTCACCACCGAATTGCGTAAATATCCGGAGAACGTGCGGGGCCCCGCGTTCGAGAAATATCGCGAGCCGATCACCGGCGCGGCGAACCTCGGAGTGGTCGGCGCGATGATGCTCCTGGCTGAATCGGAGGAGTCCACGGCGCCGGCCGCCGCATTTGCCTGGTACACGGCAGCCGCGAAAGCAGGGCACGGTCCCGCGTACACCCGGCAGGGGGCGATGCTGGCCAGCGGAAAGGGGGTCGCAGCAGATCTCACCAAGGCTGCGGACGCATTTAAGGCAGGCGCCGGCAAAGGTGATCCTGAAGCGGAATTCTCTTACTCGGAATGTCTCATCTATGCGAAAGGCCGGAAGGCCGATCCGCGCGAAGGATTTAAGATGCTTAAGGAGGCGTCCGATGGCGGCTTCTTCAAGGCGATGAACCGGCTTGGCGTCACCTACCAGAAGGGTCAAATGCAACAGCCGGTTAATTTGGCCGAGGCGGTCCGCCTTTTCTCGAGTGCCGAGGAAAAAGGCGATCCCGACGCGTGCGGAAATCTCGGCGTTCTTTATATGAAAGGCGAGGGCGTGACGAAGGATCAGGCCAAAGGGGTGGGGCTTTTCAAAAAGGGAGCTGACTTGGGAAATGCCTTTTGCATGGATCTGCTGGCGAAGTGCTTTGAAGCTGGTGACGGCGTAACGCAGGATGCGAGCGCGGCGCAGCGGTGGTACAAAGCGGCTGCGGAAAAGGGATACCCTGGAGCGATCAAATGGTGCGCCGAGCACAATGTCGCAATCGAAGGAGCGCCGCGACCGTAGTCGATGGAAGTGCGGAATCCGGCGCCGATTAAATTTTTGTCCGTTAAAATGCGCTTTCCCACTTGCAGGGGTCTGCGTGGATTCGATAAAAGAAGCATCCTATGAAATTCGGCACCCTCCGTATTGTTGCGATCACCACAGCCGCGGCCCTTGGCGTCTCAGGCTGCGAACAATTGAGCCCCGGCGGAAACGCCGCCGCATTTGGAGGAGGGGCGGCCCTGCTCGCGGGCGGTCTCGCCCGGGCGGCCGGCATGAGCGGCACACAGTCCATGCTGATCGGCGCTGCTGCCGGAGCGGCTGTCGCGCTGACCGCCTACGTAATCGCGAAGCACCAAGCCACCGAGCGGCAGCATCAGGTGGCCCAGGCGCGCGCACGGATCGCTGCCGCGCACATTGCCGCCCGGCGGCATGTGCAGCATGGCTCCGTCGCTCAAAGCGGAGGGTCATCGCGCTCCGGGTCCACCCAAAGGCTTCCCCGCTACATCGCTGTCGATACCGAGAAGGACCAGCACACTTCCCCGAAGGCGCAGAAGTCGGTGATGATTTACGACACGGAATCGCAGGAGATCGTCGGCAATAACGTGTACGATGTCGGCAAGACTCCGCAGGTTGGGTCCACCGCAAAGTTCGACACTTATTCGGCGGAGTACGTGGGCACGGGCAGTTAGCAGCCCGTCGCGCACAATCTAAGAGGCAATCCGGAGGGCATCGGCTCTTCCGGATTGCCCTTTGTTTTCTCTCCAGCCCTTTTTTCCAGCTTAGAAACAGCACCGCAGCATGAATATTCACGAGTACCAGGCTCGAAACCTCTTTCAGCAATTTGGCGTCGCGACTCCGCAAGGCCGGGAGGCTTCCACGCCCGCGGAGGCAGAGGCGGCTGCTGCTGCGCTCGCGGGCAAAAAGATTGTGGTGAAGGCGCAGGTCCACGCTGGGGGGCGAGGGAAGGGGACTTTCAAAAATGGCTTTCAAGGAGGAGTCCACCTTTGCTCCACTGCGGCGGAGGCCCGCTCGATCGCGGAAAAGATGCTCGGCCAGACTCTGGTGACGCACCAGACCGGCCCTGAGGGAAAGCTCGTCTCGAAGGTTCTCGTTGCGGAAGCGGCCCATATTGCCCGCGAACTCTACTTCGCGATCCTCCTCGATCGCGCGTCGTCCGCGCCGATGATCGTCGCCAGCACCGAAGGTGGAATGGACATCGAGACCGTGGCTGATAGATCGCCTGAGAAGATTTTGCGCGAACCGATCCTTCCGCTCCTGGGCCTTCAGCCTTTTCAGACGCGCAAGATCGCCTATGCGCTCGGGCTGACCGGTCCGCTGATGACTCAGGCCGGCAAGCTTTTCTCCGCGATGTACCGTCTCTTCGTGGAGCGCGACTGCTCGATGATCGAGGTCAATCCGCTTGTGGTCACACCCGACGGACAGCTTCTCGCGCTCGATGCGAAGTTTAACTTCGATGACAATGCGCTCTACCGCCAGCCCGACATCGCCGCCATGCGCGACAAGACGGAGGAAGATCCGCGAGAGGTGGCAGCCAGCGAATACAGTCTCAACTACATCGGCCTCGATGGTAACATTGCCTGCCTGGTAAATGGCGCAGGGCTGGCCATGGCGACCATGGACATTATCCAGCACGCGGGCGGCAAGCCTGCGAATTTCCTCGATGTCGGCGGGGGCGCGAGCAAGGAGCAGGTGGCGGCTGCCTTCAAGATCATCCTCTCCGATCCCAATGTGAAAGGGATTCTCGTGAACATTTTCGGCGGCATCATGGATTGCAATGTGATCGCAACGGGAATCATCGCCGCGGCGAAGGAGACGGCGCTAAACCTGCCGCTCGTGGTGCGGCTGGAAGGCAACAATGTGGCAGCAGGAAAAGAGACGCTGGCAAAGAGCGGCCTCCGCTTGATTGGGGCCAGCGATCTCGATGATGCCGCGCGCAAGGTGGTGGCCGCCCTCAAATCAGCCGCCTAAACATTTCAATGGCAATCCTCGTCACTCCTCAAACACGCGTCCTGGTGCAGGGCATCACGGGATCCTTCGGCGCAAAGCACGCGCAGCTTTCGCTCGATTACGGCACCCAGGTAGTCGCCGGTGTCACGCCCGGCAAAGGCGGGCAGATCTTCGCGCACGGCTCACATAAAGTCCCGATCTTCGATACCGTCGCCGAAGCCGTCCGAGAGACTGGGGCCGAAGCTTCCGCCATTTTCGTCCCGCCGCCTTTTGCGGCCGACGCGATTTTGGAGGGTGTCGATGCCGGTTTGGCCCTCGTCGTCGCAATTACGGAAGGCATTCCGGTGAACGATATGGTGAAGGTGAAAGCGGCCATGCAGGGCGGAAAAACCCGCCTGATCGGCCCCAATTGCCCAGGAGTTGTCACCCCCGGCGACGGCCCCGATTCGCACGGCGGCTGCCGCATCGGGATCGCTCCCGGCTACATTCATCGTCGGGGCAACGTAGGCGTCCTTTCACGCTCCGGGACACTGACATACGAAGCCGTCTGGCAGCTTACGACCCGCGGCTACGGACAATCGACCTGCGTCGGGATCGGTGGCGATCCTGTCAATGGCACATCGCACCGGGACGTGCTTGAAATGTTTGAGAACGATCCGGAGACCGAGGCGATTATACTTATCGGAGAAATCGGCGGCACTGGCGAGGAAGAGGCCGCGGCTTGGGCGAAGGAGCATTGCCGCAAGCCAATCGCCGGGTTCATCGCGGGATCGACCGCCCCCGCGGGACGCCGCATGGGACACGCCGGCGCCATCGTCTCTGGAGGCAAGGGAACTGCCGCCGGGAAGATCGCGGCTTTGCGCGCCGCTGGCATCGCCGTCGCTGAAACTCCGTCCGTAATGGCCGATACGCTGATCCGCCATTGGAAACAAATGGCTTGAACGAATCGCGCCGCCGTATTTCAGCTATTGAATGACTGAACAAATAAACGTCTCGGGAAGCATCACGATGGGAGAGCCCGAACGGCGCGATCTCTTCGCTGCGGCCGCGCTGAGCGGCCTCCTGTCCGGCAATCGTGCAGTGGGGGACAATTCCGCCGAGGCGCTGGCGCAACTCGCCTTTCAAATTGCTGAGGTTATGCTGGCAGCAAGCAAATCGTCCGAAATCCAAAAACCCTAAGCAAAGCCATGCCTGTTATATCAAAAGGCCTCGAAGGCGTAATCGCCGCGGAAACGCGCATCGGAGATGTCCGCGGAGACACCGGCCAGCTCATCTACCAAGGATACGATATTAACGAACTCGCCGGAAATGTGAGTTATGAGGAGGTCGTGTATCTGCTTTGGCATGGTCATCTGCCAAACGCGGGCGAGCTCGCCAAACTGACTACCGCGCTGCGGGCGGAGCGTGAACTTCCAAAAGGGGTGGTCGATTTTATCGAGACGGCTCCGAAAACCGCGGCGCCGATCGATATCATGCGGAGCGCCGTGAGCATGCTCGGCTGCTATCCGACGGAACGGCACGATCTCGACATGTCGGAGAATCACGCGACCGCGATCAAGCTGGTTTCGCAGATCGGCATCATTGCGGCGTGGTTTCACTGTGCGCGCTCCGGACGACCGCTGCCGCCGATCCGGAAGGATTTAAGCGAGGCGGCGCACTTTCTTTGGTTGGTGACAGGCGAAGAGCCGAGCGCGGAAGCGGTGCAGACGCTCGATGTCGCGTACGTGCTGCATGCCGAGCACGGCTTTAATGCCAGCACTTTCACCGCGCGTGTTGTCGCCTCGACCTTGAGCGACATGTACTCCGCCGTGAGCGCCGCTATCGGCGCTTTGAAGGGGCCGCTGCACGGGGGCGCAAACGAAGGCGTCATCCACATGCTCCAGGAAATCGGTTCGATGGAAAAGGTCGATGCTTGGGTGGACGACGCACTCGCACAAAAGAAGAAGATCATGGGCATCGGTCATCGCGTGTACAAGGTGCTCGATCCCAGGGCGCCGCATCTCAAGGCGATGGCGATCAAGCTTTCCAACCAGATTGGCGAGCCGAAGTGGATTCAGATGAGCGAACGCATCGCGCATCTGATGAAGGAAAAGAAGGGGCTGAACGCGAACGTCGATTTCTATTCGGCCACGGTCTATCATTCGTTGGGCTTTCCGACCGATCTTTTCACCCCGATTTTCGCCGTGGCGCGGACGAGCGGTTGGACCGCCCACATCCTGGAACAGCTAGCCGACAACCGGCTCTTCCGTCCCCTGAGCGAATACACCGGACCGGAAGTGGGCCGGAAGTGGATCCCGATCTCGCAGCGCTGAGCTGGGAGCCATTGTCCGTAAGCTAAGTTTCCTGGATGGGTATCGCGGTGATCGCCGTGGTCGCGGTGGCGCTTTGTGTCGCGCTTTTCGTGATCTTCACAAAGAAATAGCAACCCCGGCGCGGTGCCGCCGAAGACGATCTCGATGGGGCCGGAGGTTTCATCCGGAGCATCGATTGAAAAGCTGTTTGATACCCAGCTTTCGTTCAGAGAGCCTCGGCGCCGTGCTTCGCCCTCGAAAGAAATATACCGTTTACGATCTCCAGCAGACGAAAGGTCTGCGGCAGCTGACGCATATCCATGTGAAATCGGCCGAGGAAGCCGCTGCTGCGGAGGAGGCCGGGGTGGATCTGTTGAGTTGCAGCTTCGACACGCCGGAGGCGCAGGCGCGGCTTCCATTGCTGGCCGGTGCCGCGCCCCAGAGTTTCCTATCCGCGGCTACGCCGCATGGCCTGGCATCGCTCGAAGAGGCGATCCGAATCGGATTCGGAGCGTTGGAACTCGGAGCGAGCTCCGTCTATTGCTCGGCCAGCCCGCATGTGATCGAGGCGATGGCGCGCGAGCGGATTCCGGTTGTCGGACATCTCGGCTTGGTCCCGCGTCACGTAACGTGGACGGGGTATCGCGCCATCGGCAAGACCGCCAGTGAAGCGCACGAGCTGTATCGGCGGATGAAGGAATTGGAGAGCGCCGGCGCGTATGCTGCCGAGCTGGAACTAGTTCCGCATAATCTCGCCCGCTTCCTCTGTTCGCACACGCCGATGCTTCTCATGTCGCTCGGCTCGGGCAGCGGATGCGACACCCAATTTCTTTTTTCGGACGACATTCTGGGTGACTACGACGAGCGTCTCCCGCGCCACGCCAAGGCGTATCGCAACTTTCTCGAAGAACACCGTCGGCTGCAACGCGAGCGGGTCGCCGCGTTTGGCGAATACATTCGGGACGTTCGGAATGGCGCGTTTCCGGAGCCTCGCCACCTTGTAGAGATGGACGATCGGATCTTGAGCGAGTTCGTTAACTCACTGTCGCTTCCAGCGCGGCAGTGAAAAAACCTTCCATTATGTTCCCTGCGATGAGGAATTTCCCGGGCATCCTCTACCTTCTCGGTGCGCTTTCGATCGCACGGGGTGTCGATCAGTCATCGCTCTCGCGGGCGGGGCAATACTCCGCGGCGCATCAAGGCAAGGCATTCCTCGTCGTGCAGCATGGCGCGAAAATCTTCGAGAATTACCCAAACGGCGGCTCACCCGGGGAACGGTGCAAGATCTACAGCGGCACTAAAAGTTTTTGGATTGTTGCGGCCATCGCGGCGGATGAGGAGGGAATCGCGCCGCTGGGCGAGCGCGCATCGGATACGTTGCGGGAATGGCGTTCCGACCCACGGAAGGCGCGGATCACATTGCGTGAGTTACTTCAGTTCACCTCGGGCCTCGAACCGATCTTTCATCTGCACAGCGACGACTACCCGGATCGTAACGCCGTCGCGCTCAATGCGTCCTGCGTGGCGCAGGCGGGGGAGCGATTCATCTACGGACCTGCGCCGCTGCAGGCATACGGCGAGGTGCTGCGGCGCAAACTCGCCGAGCGCCATCTAACGCCGATCCAATATCTGGAGCGGAAGGTTCTGGCTCCGATGCAGCTCGGGACGCAGGCGTACAAGCCGGACCGGAAAGGTAATCCGCTCCTCGCGAGTGGATTCCGCCAGACTGCGGAGGAATGGTCGCGCATGGGCGCTCTTGTCCTACGCCGTGGGGCGCCGGTCGTCGCTCCGGGCAGAATGTCCGAATGTTTTCACGGGACCGATGCCAATCCCGCCTTTGGACTTGGCTTTTGGAATAACCGTGAGGCCGCGCAGCCCGGCGCGCGCGAGTTCGACATCGAAGAGATGCTCGAACTGCCTTGGGAGCGGCAGGATTGGCGCAATGCCTGCATCTGCCGGGACGCGCCGGCCGATCTGGTGGCGTCCATCGGTTCCGGCTATCAGCGGCTCTTCATCGTCCCCTCGATGGATCTGGTGGTCGTGCGAATCGGGACAGGCGGGCACTTTTCCGACCGGGAGTTTTTGAGGTTGCTGTTCGGGCCCGGGGCGTAATGGCTTCGCTGGAATCGCTGGGACCGTCCCGCGCCCCGAAAGACTGGCTCCCGCCGCGCCCGCTCCGTTCACCCATTAGCCCAAGAGCCGGGAGGCCAGTCTTTCAACCACGCGCAAATTTATGCCCGGCCAGTGGGACAAATACTGTCCTATGCAGGCATTTTTTTCTTGATCTCTCGAAATCCTGAAACTAACGCATTGCGAATGAGGAGCCGAACGAAACCGATTCCACGCCTTGGAAAACGAAAACTTGAGATGCATTCCCGCCCTCCGCTGCAGCGGATGCTGCGGTTGCACCAGAAGCTGAAGGCGGGCGCTTTTCCGAATTGCCGGAATGTCGCGGATGAACTGGAGGTTTCCACGAAGACGATCCAGCGCGACATCGATTTCATGCGCGAGCGCCTTGGCCTTCCGATTGAGTACGATCAGTTGCATTTCGGCTTCGCGTACACCGAGCCGGTGGCGAATTTTCCGGCGGTCGAAGTTTCCGAGGGCGAACTTGTCGCTCTTTTCGTGGCGCAAAAGGCGATGGAGCAGTACAAGGGCACGTCCTTCGAGAAGCCGCTCCGCACGGCATTTTCCAAAATAACTGACGGCTTGGGCGACCGGATCGACTTTCAATGGGGCGACATCGATTCAGCCATCTCCTTCCGCGGCATCGGCGCCAGCCGCGCGGATCTGGAGTTGTTCGAGACCGTGAGCGCCGCCGTGCTCCGCAGCCGCGAGATTTCCTTTGAGTACAAGAAGCTGCGCGGTTCGCAGCATGAGACGAGGCGCGTCCAACCGTACCACCTCGGATGTATTGAAAATCAATGGTATGTCTTCGGACACGATCTCGCGCGCAAGCAATTGCGCACATTCGCGCTGCCGCGCATGAGAAAGGTGCGCGATCTCAAGACAGCTTTTCGGCGTCCTCACGATTTCTCCATTACGCGGCATTTGAGTGACAGTTTCGGCGTTTTTACCGGAAAAGAGCGGCGTCACGTCCGCATTTGGTTCGATGCGTTTGCCGCGCAGCTTGTGAGCGAGCGCGAGTGGCATCCGTCCCAGAAGATCAAGCAGGGCGCGGATGGGGAGATCGAGCTGAGCCTCACGCTGGGGAGCCTCGAGGAGATCGAGCGATGGGTCTTGAGTTGGGGCGAGCATGCCGTCGTTCTGGAGCCGGCTGCGCTTGCGAAAAGCATCCGCGGCGTCACGGAGAGCCTCCTCGAGCTTTACGGGAAGAAATAGCCTGGATGGCGCATTTTGGCCGCCTTCTCTCCACCGATTTCCGAGAGCTGTTTCCCGGCTGTCGGGAGCCCGCCGCGGAAATAGCGAGTGGACAGGCGCCGTCCGATGTGACAGAAACCGGCCCAAATCGATGTCTTTCCTCCAAAGCTTAACGAAGCGCGACGATCGGTTTTATGTCCTTCTCCGAAACAGCGCGGGAGAAGCGCATAGCGGTGCGGTCTCGCTGGGACGGCTTGCCTCGAAGCTAAACGGGCCATCCGTGCAGGAAATAATGGAGGAGATCGACCGGAGCAGGGCGAGGCACAAGGACATAAGCCGCGAGATCGTGGAGAACCTATTCGAGCACTTCGTCACGCCTCTCGACCGGGAGGATGTGGAAACCCTCTCAAATGCGCTCTATAAAATCTCGAAGAGCATCGAAAAAATTGGGCAGCGGCTCATTATTTGCCCTCCTGGGATCGATATCAACCCGATCCAAAAGCAGATATCGCTTTTGGAGCAGGGAACAGCGCTCCTTTCCACCATGATGGAACGGCTCCCTGGCAAACACGCCGCTGAGCCAATCCGCGATGACTACGAGCGCATACAAGCCATCGAGGGGAAGCAGACCGGATTATGAACGACTTGCTGCGAGAGCTCTATCGCGGGCAGCAGGATGCGCGGACGGTCGTATTCTGGAAAGACATGTATGAACTTGTCGAAAAAGGCATAGACCGCTGCCGCGATGCCGGCGCTGTTCTTTTTCAGATCGTGCTGAAGAACTCTTAACTCTCACGATGGCGCTTCTCCTCACAATTCTGCTGGCCGCGCTCGTCTTCGAGTACATCAATGGCTTTCACGACACCGCGAACTCGATAGCCACCGTGGTTTCCACGAAGGTGCTGACCCCGCGCACGGCCATTTTGCTCGCGGCGGTCACGAATTTGTGGGGAGCGCTGGCTGGAACCGCGGTCGCGAAGACGATATCCGGAGGCTTGGTGGAGGCCTCATTTATAACGCCGCAAATGATCGTTGCCGCGCTGCTTGGAGCGATCTCGTGGAATCTCCTCACGTGGTGGCTCGGTTTGCCATCCAGCTCTTCCCACGCTCTCGTCGGTGGCTTGTGCGGCGCAGCGCTTGCGTCGTCGAACGGGCAATGGTCCGCGCTGATTTGGGCAAGGACCGTTCCCAATGCGCCGTGGTGGAAGTACGAAGGGATTTTCTGGAAAGTTCTCGTTCCGATGATCGCCTCGCCAGTGATCGGACTCGTCGCAGGGTTTATCGTAATGTCTCTGTTGTACGTAATAATCAGGCACTGGCGTCCCGCCACGGTGACGCGCTTGTTCGGGAAGTTGCAGCTCGTCTCCGCGGCGTACATGGGTCACAGCCATGGCCTGAACGATGCGCAAAAGACGATGGGAATCATCGCGCTTGCGCTGGTGAATGCTACGCATGCAGGGGTCTTCGAGCATGCGCCGCGATGGATGTCCTTCCTGAAAACCGAGAGTTCAGGACCGCATTGCGGCATCCCGACATGGATCAAGGTGATGTGCGCTCTCGTAATGGCGGCCGGTACAGCCGGAGGGGGATGGCGGATTATTCGGACGATGGGCCATCGCATGGTGCGCATTCAGCCGGTCCAGGGGTTTGTGGCCGAGACAACGGGGGCGACGGTGCTGACGATCGCCGCAGCGTATGGGATGCCGGTTTCGACAACACACGCCATTACGAGCAGCATCATGGGAGTGGGGTGCGCGCGGCGTCCCAATGCGCTCAATCTCGCGGTGGTGCAACAGATCCTGCTCGCATGGGTGTTCACCCTTCCTTCTGCGGGAATTGTAGGTTACCTGTTCGCGCGTCTTTTCATTTGGATGGCTCCCGTGTAAGCGCGCCGGCGATGCGGTTTGCGAAGAAGGCGCTCAACGTCCGGCCTCATTGCGATCCCCTCATTGTAACACCGACCTATGCCCAACCGCCGCAAACGTGTGCTCATGATCGATATCGGGGGCAGTAATATCAAGCTCATGGTGGATGGGAGCGACGAGATGCGAAAGGCCCCATCGAGTCGCGAGATGACTGCTCTCCAGATGTGTGATCGGGTCAAGGAGCTGGCCGAAAGCTGGGAGTACGATGCAATCACGATCGGATACCCAGGGCTCGTTCGCGACGGCAAGCTCGTGAGGGAGCCGCTGAATCTGGGCGGGGAATGGGTTGCATTCGACTTCGAGACGGCGCTCGAGCGGCCTGTTCGCATCATTAACGATGCTGCACTCCAGGCCCTTGCCAGCTACGAGGCGGGCCGCATGCTTTTTCTTGGCTTTGGCACGAGCATCGGGGCCGCGCTGGTCGCGGATGGCGTAGTGACGTCGGTCGAGCTGGGACTGATGCCGCACCCCTCTGGCGGCATCTTCATGGAGCGCCTTACAAAGGAGGCCCGCAAGCAGAACGGTCACCGCAAGTGGGAAAAGGCAGTGAACGAGGCCGTGCCATTGCTGCGAGACATTTTTTGGCCAGACGACACCGTCGTCGGCGGCGGGAATGCGAAGCACATCGAGCCGTTGCCAGAGGGTTGCCGGCGGCGCGGAAATCGGGATGCGATAGTCGGAGCGCGTCGCTTGTGGGAGGGCGCCGATTTGTTCGCCGCGCCTGTTGGCACGACCTGGCGGATCAGCGGCGCGGGCGCGAACGGCAAACGGGATGTAATGGGACCGGGTCCCCGCGCCGAGCGAGCGCTAGCAGCAAATCAGTGAAGGGCGCCAGCGGCGTCCGAGCAGGACTTTTCCTGAAAAGTGGGAATCTGGAGTAGCGCCCAGGCGTCAAGCCGTACAACTTCGGGCGATTCACTCATGCCGTCCGCCAGCTTGCTTCCAAACATTTCCGAAGCGATTCATCTTCCCGATGGCGCGGCGCCACTGGAGCCGATTCGAGTCCGCGCGAAGTTCTTCTTCGATGGAAACGAGAAATTCTTCGTGAAAGGCGTGACATACGGCCCCTTTGCGCCGGATGAAGAAGGCCATTTCGTGGGCGCCCCGGCGCAGGCAAGGCGCGATTTTGCGCAAATGTGCGAGATGGGAGTGAACCTCCTCCGCATCTACCACGTTCCGCCGCGATGGTTTCTGGACCTGGCGCGCGAGCACCGGCTGCGAGTCCTCATCTCGATCCCTTGGGCGGAACATATCGAATTTTTGAACCATGCCAAAATGCGGCGGCAGGTCGTCGATACGATCCGCTCAGCGGTGGCCAGGCATGCGGGGCATGAAGCTATTTTCGGCTACCTCGTCGGCAATGAAATTCCCACAACGATGGTCCGATGGCTGGGCGCGCGGCGCGTTATCGAATTTGTCGAGAGGCTGATCGATGTCGCGCGCGAAACGGATCCGCGCCCGCTCTATTCGTACGCGAGCTATCCGCCGACGGAATACCTTCTTCCGCAAAATATCGATTTTTGCAGCTTCAACGTGTATCTCGAGCGCCAGCGGGATTTCGAAAAGTATCTCGCGCGCTTGCAGAATCTAGCGGACGACAAGCCGCTCATGTTTGGCGAGTTCGGAATGGATACGATGCGGAAAGGCGAAGAACTGCAAGCGGAAGTGCTGACATGGCACTTGGAGTCGGTCGTCCGCGGCGGCGCCGCGGGAACCATCTTTTTTGCCTGGACGGATGAATGGTTCACCGGAGGCTTCGATATAACGGATTGGGCCTTCGGTCTCGTCGATCGCGAGCGGCGTCCCAAGAAAGCCTTCCATGCATTGAAAGACAAGCTGGCCGGGGAAGGGTCTGTCACTTCGCGGATTCCGCTAGCTTCATACCCTCGCGTATCGGTGATCGTTTGCTCGTATAACGGAGGGAAGACTCTCGCGGAATGTCTGGAGGCGCTCGACGAGGTCGACTATCCGAACTTCGAGATTGTCCTGGTGGACGATGGATCGAAAGACAACACACCCGAGATAGTGGATCGCTTCGTCGCGGCGAGGAGCGGGCCGGCTCGGAGCGTCGCGGTAGCCAACCGCCCGGCATTTGTTCAGGTCCGCCAGCGCAACATGGGGCTTAGCTATGCGAGAAACGCCGGAGCCGCTGCGGCGACGGGCGAGATCTTCGCTTATACGGACTCGGATTGCATGCCGGACCGGGATTGGTTGTATTATTTGGTCGGCACATTGTTGAGCGGCGACTACGCGGGAGTGGGCGGCCCAAACATTTCGCCGCCCGCTGTAAATTCCATTCAAGCAGCCGTCGCAGCCGCGCCCGGCGGCCCGAGCCATGTGCTGCTCACCGATGTCGTGGCCGAGCATATCCCAGGCTGCAACATGGCATTTTATCGGGCGGCTTTCGAGAGCGTGGGCGGGTTCGATGGCGAGTATCGAAAAGCGGGGGATGATGTCGATTTTTGCTGGCGCTTGCAGACCAATGGAGGCGTGATTGCGTTCTCCCCCAGCGCGATCGTGTGGCACTACCGGCGCTTCACCCTGCAGGCATTCCGCAAACAGCAGGAGGGGTACGGTGAAGCGGAATCGATGCTACGGTTTAAGCATCTCATTTTCTTCGGGCCGACCGGAGCCGCGAAGTGGAAGGGCCAAATTTATGGCGCGCCGCGGTTCACATGGCTGCTCAATCGACCGATCATCTATCATGGCGTTTTTGGGACCGGGCTGTTCCAGTCCATTTATCCGACACCGCAAAGCGAAGTCGCCGCGTATGTAAGCAGCATCGAATGGGTCGCGCTGACCGCCTTTATCGCGGTGCTCGGGTGGCCGCTCGAGAAGTTAAGGATCTTGCCGCTGATGATGTTTGGAGCCACGTTTTTGGTGGCCCTTTCCTATATGCTCCATGCGCGGATCGAGCGGCGGTTCGACACGATGAGCGCGCGATTGCTGGTTGTCTTCCTCGCTTTTATGCAGCCGCTGGGCAGGGGATGGGCGCGCTATTTTACCTGGTTAAAGCACAAGCACACACCGCGAAAAGTTATTTCGATGCGCGAATCGGATATACCGCGCGCCAGCCGCGGCGGTTCGATTTCGAAGCTGAACTTCTGGAACGAAACGGGGCAAGGCCATGAAGCCTTGCTGAAGGAGGTGTTCGCCTTGTTGGAAAGCGAAGGGTGGCGCTACTCCTCCGACACCGGCTGGAAAGAATGGGATATCCAGATCTACGGGAATCAGTTTTGGAGCGTGCGCCTTCGGTCGGTTACGGAATACCACGGTGGCCCGAAGTGCCTGACACGCGTCCAGTTGCACTATCATCCGGTAGTGACGACCGCGCTTGCGAATCTGATCATCGTGTCGGCGCTCGGTTATCGTTGGGCTTTCCTGCACAAATCCGATCGGTACGCGTGGATGCTCTATGGCGTTTTTCTGCTTTGGCTGGCAGCGCGGGGATGGCGGCTCAAAAGGCGCGCGGCCGACCTCGTGATCCTCGCGGCTGCCAACTCAGGAATGATCCGCGTCTTCGGAAAGGCTAGCAAGCCCGCGCCGCCTCCCGCGAGCTCGTAATGCAAGTGAACGCGCCTGAGGAAATGGTGACGAAGCGCCCAAAGATTGGCGGCCTGCGCACGATTGCCGTGTTCAAGCTTCTCAAGTCTTTTGTGCTGCTCTGCACGGCAGCCGGCATTTTCAAGATGGTCAACCAGGATCTCAGCGAACTCCTCTGGCGCTGGGTGGACTTTTTGCGTCTCGATTCTGGAGATCGTTACGTGGCGTCCGTTCTCATTCGCGCCGAGGACATGAATCCAGAAAAAATGAAAGTGCTCGGATGGCTGACACTCTGCTATGCCATGATCTTCCTTACCGAAGGCGCCGGGCTCTGGCTCGGGCTTCGGTGGGCGGAGTGGCTCACAGTGATCGTAACCGCTTCGTTTGTCCCTGTAGAATGTTATGAGATCGCGAAGCACGCAAACGCCATCAAAATTGGATTGCTCTGCGTCAACCTCGCAATCTTCGCTTATCTGATCTGGTATATCCGGCGCGATCGACGCGCCGGCGCTCGAACGGCATAATTCATACGCGGGTCGCGTCCCGCGGAGATGGCGCAGTCAGCCGCCTGCCGCTATGCGGACAATTTCCAGACGATCGCCCTGCGTTACCTTCCTGAAGGGCCATTCATCGCGCCGAAGCGCCTCTCCGTTGTGCTCGACGATGCAGGCGCGAGCCGGCAATCCGAGTGCTTGGAGCACGGAAGCGACATCCAGCGCCCCGTCCAGATCCCGGCTCTCGCCATTGATAGATAGCATCATGTCGCGCTCAAGATCGCCGCATCCCAATCCTTCCAAACTGCCTCCAAGCGGTGCGAAGCAAGCATTGCGGCAATTTCTGCTGGCGAACGCCGGTCGGCTATATCGAATTGGCTCGTTGCTCCAGATTCAATCTGTTCGGCGGTTGCGACTACAGCATTTCCACGCACGGTGAGATGGAGCGAATCGCTTCCCTCCCCGGTGTAGCCGCCGGGTTCCGTATGGCTTCCGGCGCTCATCGCCGTGATCCCGTACGGCACAATGGCATCTCGAAATGCCGCCTCTTCACGGGTGCTCAGCACGATCGAGACTTGTGGAAAGGTGAGGCGGAAGGCGCAGACGAGCTGAAGGAACTCGTTATTGGAGAGTTGGGAGCGGGGTTGAAACCCGCCCGAGCACGGCCGTATGCGAGGCAGGCTTACGGTGAACTGTGCGCGCCAGCAGCTTTTGAGCAGTCGATCGAGATGCGCCGCGAGCGCGCGAGCCTCGGCACGCCAATCGGGTTGAAGTCCAAAAAGCGCACCGATGCCGATGCGGCGGAATCCACCTTCATAGGCTCGTTCTGGAGCGGCCAGCCGCCAATCATAGTCTCTCTTTGGACCCGCGGTGTGCAGGAGCGCGTAGGTCGCCCGATCGTAGGTTTCCTGATAAACGACGAGCCCTTCCGCGCCAGCGCCCACAAGCGCCGCGTAACCTTCCGTCTCCATCGGAGCCACTTCGACCGATATCCCAGGGATCTCCGATCTGAGAGCGCGGATGCACTGTTCAAGATAGCCGCTTGAGACGTGCTTTGGGTGTTCACCCGCGACCAGGAGTATGTTGCGATGGCCCGAGGCGGCCAGGTGCCGCGCCTCCTTCAGCACCGAGTCGAGGCCGAGGGTCAAGCGGACGATCGCATTCTCGCGTGAGAAGCCGCAGTAGGCGCAGGAATTGATGCACTCGTTGGACAAGTAAAGCGGTGCAAAGAGCCGGATCGCGCGCCCGAAATGTTTCCGGGTCGTCTGTTCGGAAAGGCGCGCCAAGCTTGCCAGGCGCTCGCCCGAAGCCGGCGCGAGTAGCGCGGCAAACCGTGGGATGAGCGAATTCGGCGCGAGAGAGTTTCCGAGGTCGATGGCGGGCAGCGTCAAGAAACCGAATATGCGCCTCGATCGCACCCTTGTAAATGCGGCGCTATCCCGTATTTCGATGGCCACATGGAACGGCTGGCTCATTTATATCAGATCGCGATCCTTTGCGCCCTCCTGGCGTCGTTGCTGGTTGCGTTGGTGAATCTGTTTTGTTTCGAGAAATTGAAGGGGGCGCGTGCGGCGCCCGAGTCCCCTCTCGTTTCGATCCTTGTGCCAGCCCGGAACGAGGCGCGGAACATCGCGCGCTGTGTGCGGTCGCTGCTTTCCCAGGATTACCCGTACTGCGAGATCATCGTCCTGGACGACCAATCGGAGGATGATACGCTGTCGATTGCGACCGGCCTCGGATTGTCGGAAACGGGGAGCATACGGCGGCTGATCCGAGGAAAGGCTCTACCTGCGGGATGGACTGGCAAAGCTTGGGCGTGCCACCAGCTCGCGCGCGGCGCGCGCGGGGCGTTCCTTTTCTTTACAGACGCGGATACGGAGCACGCGCCGGGAACTGTCTCCGCGCTGGTGGCCTGCGCGGAGGGCCGCAGGGCCGACTTGGTCTCAGCGTGGCCCCGGCTGGAGACCGTGAGCTGGAGCGAACGGCTGATCGTCCCGATGCTCGTCACTCTCGCGATGATTCTATACGGCCACTTTGTATTGACTGCCCTCCAGGCGCAGCCACGGTTCGCGAAGCTCATCCCGAAGCGCTTCCTGAGGATGCTCGGCGCGGCGAATGGCCAGTGCCTCTTCTTCAGGCGGACGGCATACGACGCGATCGGCGGACACGCCGCCGTGCGCGGCCATCTCGTGGAAGACATGGCGCTGGGGCGGCTCATCGCTGCCGGACTCGGCTCGGGATCACGGCTTTTCAATTGCGATGGGCAAAACTTCTCCACATGCCGCATGTATCGCTCGCTCGGGGAGGTGTGGGAGGGATTCACGAAGAATATACGGGCGGCATTTGAGGACTCGCTGGGGAGCTATCTTGCCGTCGGCGCGAGCCAGCTTCTTTGTTTTCTTCTGCCTTTTGCGTTGCTTGTATTCTCGCGCCACGACCGTGGCCTGATCGCCGCGCAGATCGCCGTCATCTATTTGATCCGGACCATCGTCACCATCCGATTCGCGACGGCTTGGGAAAGCTGCGCATTCCATCCGGCCGCCCACGCCCTTTGTCTCGCGATCGGCCTCAATAGCTGGCGGAAAATGAGCGCGGGTGGTGTGACTTGGAAGGGCCGCATCTATTCCACGAGCGTCGGAATGGATTGAAGCGCCGCCCGCCCTCGGAACGGGCTAGTGTTTTCCGAGGAAATTGGCGATCCCGCGTTTTGCTCCGTTCGCGGTGACAGGCGCATCCTGGCAGGCGAGCACTTTCTGCTGAAAGCGGAGGACGCAAGTGTCCGGGTTTCCGGCCTCCTCCATCAGGCCCTCGATTGCGATGGCGGCGAGTTGCTCGGGAAAAACGGCCTGAGGCCAGTGTGCCCGGACCGGACGGGACATGGACAGCAGCGTGGGAAACTGCCTTTGGAGAATTTTCGCCTCCAAGGCCGCCTCGTCGGCTGCGACAATCGGATCTTGAAGCGTTATCAGTTTGCAGAGGATGCCGGCCAGCGCGTGGAGATCCATATGCTCCGATGCCGCATCCCTCGCCACGCACGCCGGCGCAGCCGAATAGGCTGTAAGCGGAGGAGGCAGATGGGCTTCGGGCGCATGAACGGCGCCTACTTTTCGCGTCCCCGAGGCGCCGTCCGGCTGGTCGAGAATCGCAGCAAATGCCCAACCCATGATGAATACTTCGCCGTATGCGCCGATGGTTATTGTCTCGGGACGCAACGTGCGATGAGCCACTCCGCGGGAATGCGCAAAGGCGACGCCGTCGCAGAGCTTTTGGAAGACCGCGAGCAGCGATGGGAACGGGTAGGCATTCAAAGTCTCGGCATCGGCTTGAGCAAGCCGGTCGAGCACGCTTGCGAGCGTCTCGCCTTCCAGAAAACGGGTCGTGTAAAAGAGATGCCCGTCGGAGTCCACGCTCAACTCGTACACCGGCGGAATGTTGGGATGCTGAAGCTGGCTCATGATTTGAGCCTCCCGAATGAATCGAAGCACAGCCTGCGGCGAGGACTGGCTCCCTGGGAGCATCGCCTTGAGGGCGACATCCCTATCCAGCGAGGTGTCGTGGGCCTCGTAGATGGCGCTGCTGCGCCCTTGCACGACGATGTTTCCCAGATCGTAAGGGTGCGTGCGCAGGAAACCCGCTGGCATGCGGGCGAAGACTGACGCAGGCAATCCGGCGCGCAGAAACTCGATTCTACATTCGCCGACATCGACCTGAGAGTCACATGTGATGGCGGTTTCGCGCGTCACTGGCGCGCCGTCCACGAATGTGCCATTCGCGCTCTGGAGGTCTTCGATATACATTTCGGCTTCCGAAATGATCGTGAGGCGGGCGTGCCGGGCGGAAATCGAAGGCTGGTCCAGAACGATCTCGTTTTTGCGATCTTGCCCTACGACATACCTTCCGCGGTGCAGGAGCGTGCGGCTTAAGATCTGGTCGCCAGCGTGGACGGCTATTTCGAGCTGGCGTTTGGGGGAGAAAAGCATCGTGCGTTCAATTGCTTAGCAAGGGGCGAACCACGCCGCCTCAAATCCTACTCGACAAAACCTTGTGCGACAGGCATTCGCCTTCCGAGGCCGAAAGCGCGAGAGGTGACCTTGAGGCCGGGCACCGCTTGCGCGCGCTTGTACTCGTTGCGATCGACACGCCGGACGACCCATTTCACCGTTGCCGCATCGTATCCGAGCGCAACGATCTCCGCGCTTGAGAGCTGCCCCTCGACATACAATTGCAGGATGGGGTCGAGAATCTCGTACGGGGGAAGGGTGTCCTGATCCCGCTGGTCCGGCTTAAGCTCCGCGCTCGGCGGTTTGGTGATGGTCGCCCGAGGGATGACTTCGCGGTCGCGATTGATCCAGTTCGCAAGCCGGTAAACCATCGTCTTCGGGACATCCGAGATCACCGCAAGGCCGCCGCACATATCGCCATAAAGCGTGCAATACCCGACTGCGAGTTCGCTCTTGTTGCCTGTCGAGAGCACGAGATGGCCGAACTTGTTTGAGAGCGCCATCAGCGTAAGTCCTCGCAGGCGGGGCTGCATATTCTCTTCGGTGGTGTCTTCTGTTTGGCCTGCGAACATCGGGCCAAGCTGCGCGCGCACAGCATCCAACGCGGCGCGGATCGGAATCTCGGCAAACTGGATCCCCAGATTGCTGGCTAAAATGCGCGAGTCTTCGATCGAGCCGGCGGATGAGTATTCCGTCGGCATCGTGACGCCGAGCACGTTTTCGGGTCCGAGCGCGGAGGCGGCCAGGCAGGCCACGACCGCCGAGTCGATCCCACCGCTTAAACCGAGCACGACCGAGCGAAATCCACACTTTGCGATATAGTCTCGGATCCCGGAGCCGAGGGCGGCGTGAAGCTCCTCCATTTCATCTTGAAAATGGGGCGTCTCGGGCGGTCCTTCCGCATCGACCGTGGCATATTCATCGGTGAAAGACCCGAGGAAGTGGATGGGAATCCCATCGGCGCGGATGGCGACGGAGTTGCCGTCGAAGATGAGTTGGTCGTTTCCTCCCCAGGCATTGCAATAAAAAATCGGCGCACGGCTCCGCGCTGCCAACGCCGATAGCATCTCAAATCTGCGCTTCGCCTTTCCCATTGTGAATGGAGAGGCGCTGAGGTTGAGAATGACTTCCGCTCCCTGGGAGAGGAGCGCCGCGAGCGGTGAGGCCCCGTAGAGTTTTCGGGGCAGATATTCTTCCGTCCAGATATCCTCGCAGATGGTAATGCCGCATCGCTTGCCTGCGATTTCCATCGACTCGGTGTGCGCCGCCGGTTCGAAATAACGATCCTCATCGAAAACATCGTAAGTCGGCAAAAGCGATTTGAATACTTTTCGGATCGGCTTGCCCCGCTCCAGAAGCGCTGCCGCGTTTCGAAAGGGCTGGCCGGCTCCCGTGTTGAAATCGACGTATCCTGTTAAAAGAGGCACGGCCCCGACTGCCGCGTGAATCGCGTCGAGCGCGCGCAGATTCGCAGGGACAAAGCGCGATTTGAATACAAGATCCTGGGGGGGATACCCGGGGATGGCCAGTTCCGGCGTCATCACCAAGTCGGCGCCCTGTCCGGCAAGCAACCGGTACGCATCGATGATTTTGGCGCTGTTTCCATCGATGTCGCCGACGGTCGGATTGAATTGGACGAAACCGACTTTCATGGGATTCCGGCTTTCCGCGTTTGGACGGCCGCCCGGACGCCGATCATCGGCGCCCGAGCCTGCCTCCGGCAGCGGATGGCGTCACGGCACTTGTTTGTGCTTCTCGAACATATCGTGCCAGCCCGCGCCATTGCTGTAGATCGCCTCGAGAACGAAATGCCGAAGCGCCCAAAAAAGACAGGCCGCCACGAACCCAAGCATGATCATTGAGAATACGCGCTGAAGGAAAGAGTTGCCCATATTTGAGAAGAGTACCGCAAAATCCGCAAACCGGTCACCAAAATCCCCATTGGCCGGTCCACAAGACATATATACCCAATAGCAGGTTTGTTGCCGCGTGCGCGAGTACACAGTCGGAAAGGCTTTTGCTCCGGTATGCAACGATGTTGTACACGGCTCCGGCGACGATTGCCGCCGGCCAATCCGGCCTGCTGTGTTCGAGGCAAAAGCCTGCTGTCACTATCAGAAAAGAACTCCAGGTGAATGTGCCGAACGGAACTTCGGTAAAATTCGGCTTGATGAGGTAGCGGAGCAGAAATCCGCGCCAAAAGATTTCCTCGAGCAGCGGGACTGCGACGACCATGCGAAGGAGCCGAAGGCTCACCGTCGCCAGGAAAGCCGGGCCCCCTCGGCCAAACCGGTACGGGTCGAATCCGCTCCAGCGTCCCGGAAATCCCAACCATGCCTGCGGCGCGATCCACACGAGGAAGACAATCAACGCGAGGCAGAGCGTCCAAACCGTGCGCCTCGGCGCGGAGAGGCGGTAAAGGGGCCGCCAACGAAACATGAGTGCGCCGCAGAGAATCGCCTGGAGCGGATTGATCCAGTACTGCGGCTCCCCCAGCATCCAGAACACCGCCTGGCCTTCAAACAGGTGCCGAATGAGTTCACCCATCGCAATCATGGCGATGAAAACCAAAAACGGCGCGGTATAAGCTTTCTCTTGGGGGGTAGCGCCAAACATCGCGTTTTTTATCAACTATGCGTCTCGTAAAGGAAACCTCGATCTCTGGTCGAACGCCAGAAGAACTCCTGACGAATCTGGAAATCCAGATTGCCATTTATCGATCGCGTTCGCGCGTCTCGAACCAAAAGAGAATTCTCGTTCTCACATTTGGAATGCTGTTCATCCTCATCGCCACCAGCGCCGCGCTTTTTATGTTGCAGCAGCAGATTCCGGATCGTCCGGAGCAACATCGGAAGGCTTCCGAAACGGCCACGACCGATCATCCGTGAGAATATTCTTGGCTGCGCGAGGCTAGGCACGCCGGCTGCTTGTATCGTTCTTAATATGGCAAAAGTGCCCAACTCAGTCATCGGCTTGGATATTGGCCGTCATTCCCTCAAGTCCGTTCTGCTACATCGTCGCGGCAAAGATCGGCTTGCGATTACGCACTACGGGCTGCATGTGCCCGCCGAAGCGCCGGAGACGGCCGAGGCGCTCGGACGTGAGTTGAAAATCCTGTTCCGCGATATGGGCGGCGCGGCGAAGGGCTGCGCGGTGAGTCTTTCAAGCCCGGAAGCGCTGATTCGCATCATCGAGCAGCCCGAGACGCCTCCGGCGATGCTTCGCGATGCGCTGCGGCTCAACGGAATGTCTTTGCTCAACCAGGATGTGAAGCGATTCGTACTCGATTGCGACCTCATCCCGGCGAGCAGCGATCCCGCTCCCGAGCCGGGCGCAGCCCGCCGCTTCAAGTATTTGGTAGGCGGGGCTCCGAGGGCGGAAGTGGAGATGGCAAGCCAGGCTGTTGCCGGCTCGAGCATCGCAATTCATGGGATGCAGCTTGCGCCCGTGGCCGCGCTGAATGCGTTCCAGCTTGCGCAGCCCGAAGTTTTCGCAAATGAGTCGTTTTTCGTGGTGGATATTGGCCATGCGACTTCCACCATGATGGCCGGCATCCGCGGCGAACTTGTCCTCGTGCGATCGATCGATTTTGGCGGCAAAGGGCTGCTGGAGGCGTTGTGCGGGCTCACCGGCGACAGCCGCGAGGCTGTCATATCTGCCCTCGATCAGGAGGATGAAGTGATGGTCGAATACACCAGAGTCTCGATGAATTCATTCACTCGGGAGATTGCCTCGTCGATCGGTTTCATCGAGCACCACCACGATGGATCGGTCTCCCGCATTTTCGTTTCCGGCGGACCCGCGAAATCGCGCGTATTCCTGAAGCTCATGGGTGAAGAGCTTGGCTTCCCTTGCGAATCGTGGGCGGCGGCGGATAAGTGCGAAATGGAGATCGGTCCTGATCGAATGGCGGATTACGAGCGGGAGTCGTTGGATCTGAACGTGGCCTGCGGAGCGGCCCTTCAAGCGCTCGGCGCACACTGACTTATGGCCCTCAAACTGAACCTTCATCACGAGATCGACATGCGGAAGGCGCTGAAGAAGCGCGATCCGCTGAAATTTGCGGCCGGCGGAGTGATCGCGATCGTCGCGGGTTTCGCGATTTACTACTTGATCCAATTTGGAGAGGCGCACTCGATGTCGCAGGAGTTCGCCGTGCTGGAGCAGCAGCTTAAGTCGCTGGAACCGAAAGCAGCGGCGGCAAAGAAGCATGAAGACGAGTTGAACGAGGCGATCAAGGCAAGCCAGGCCATGGTGAAGAAAGTCGAGGGTCGGTTTTACTGGGCTCCCGTCATTGCCTCGATCGCCGCCATCGTGCCTAGAGAGGTCCAGGTGACGGCGCTGATTGGCGATGTCGATGGCGGGCTGCTTAAACGGGGATCGGTCACGATCGAAGGCATCGCGACAGGCGCGGAACCGCGGAAAACGGCGGAGGACCTCCGCAAAGCCGTCGCCGATTGCTTTGCAGCGAAGTACCGGAAGGTGAACGCCTCCTTCAAGCGGCTCGACGAGTCGTCAGAAGCCGCGAAGCTCGATGGCCACGCTCTGCCCACGGTGGACTTCGCAATCCAAGTATCGATGGAGACGGGAGAGGAACCCCCCCCGCCGCCAGCTCCCTACATCCCGCGGAGGAGTCGCACCTGATTTTATGAAACTCGGCAACGACGAAATTAAGAAAATAGGCCTCGGAGCCATGGCTGTGGGAGGCGTGACCTTTGTCTATTTCACCTTTCTGCTTGGCCCGCTCCAGGACGGCAAAAAGGCGACGCAAGCCAGCATCGACGCAACGAAACCGAAGATTGAAGCCGCGAACGCTCAGATCAAAAAGACCGCTGAGCTGGAAAAGACGGCGCCGGCCGCGAGCCTTACACTGAAGCAGCTCTGCGCCCTCATTCCGGAGGGTTCACCTGTCGCATGGTTTCCGACGCAGGTTGGTGATTTTTTCAAGCGCGAGGGGATCGAGAAAGTCACGACCGTCGTTGTTGGAGATTCGCCCGACAAGGAGCTGGCTGGGTTCAAACGGATTTCGTGGACAATTCGGGCTCCCCGCGTTGAGTTTCCTGCATTCACGCAGACCATAGCCGACTTCGAGAACGAGGAGCTGCTCGTGGAAATTTCATCCATCCGGCTCGAAAGCATGCGGAACGATCCGGAAGGCCAGAGCGTACTGCTAACAGTCAACAACGTTGTAAAATGAAGCGGCTTCTCGTCCCCATCCTCTTTGCCGCGGCCGTGGTTGCAGCCTCCGCGGATGAGCCTTCCCCGCTTGCCGGGTACCATCTCAAGAACAAATCGGTCGCGACCGTCGAACCCGGAAGACCGCCTTTTTGGCCGATCGGGTACACCCACCATGACAAGGGGAAATTTGCCGAGGTAAAGGAGGAGGTTACTCTTGATCCGAAGATGTTCTCGGTGACGAGCATTCTGGCAGGCCATCCGTCGCTCGCCGTGATAAACGGGCGCGCTTATGGGGAGGGCGACTTCCTCAAAGTCGGGAAGAAGCTCGGTGTTACGGCGAAGATTCTGGTGCAAAAGATCGAAGACGGGCGCGTCATGCTTCTCTGCGAAAAGCAGTCCGTGAGCATATCGCTGAAGCGACCGGAATTTGGCGAACACAAGGGCCAGAAAACGTTGGACGACGACGATAATTGAGGATGGGAGGCTGGGGTGAAGAAGCGAGTTTCAGCGGCGAGAGCGGGGCGGGGGAGCCGTTCGTAGCGCAGTCGCGCGCACCTTGCGGGAACATTCCAAAATCAAATTTTAAAAGGTGCTTGCGCGATGGATACGCGCTTTGCTTGTATTGGAGCCGTTTCTCTGGATGTTTGGCTCCCATATGAATAAATGCGCTCCGTTTGTCCTCGCCTGCTCGCTCTGCACCGCCGCATGGGCGGAAGACGCGCCGGTGAAGCAGCATATCGATGTCAACAGCCTGAACGGGGGGCGAACGCAGGTGATCGAAAACGTGGTGGTACCCGTTCCCTCCGAGATCTTTGCCGTGCTCGACAAGCAGGGGAAGCCGGGCTGGATCGAGGTGCTGCGTCCGCTCAAGGGCGAGGTGAAGGCGCAGGCTACCAAAGAGCAGGATGCTTTGATGATGGGCCTTGTGATTGCCGAGGGATTCGTAGCCGTCGAGGCGACGAACGCGGAGGAGGTGAAGAATATCGGGCGCAGTGTGCTGAGCCTTTCCCAGCCGCTGGGAGTCCGGAAAGAGGTCACCCGCCGCGCCAATGCGATCACCGAATCGGCTGACAAGTCGGATTGGAAGCAAGTGCGCAAGGAGCTGGATGGCGCGCTATCGGACGTGAAAACAGCCATGAACCGCCTCCAAAACCAGGATTTGGCGCAACTCGTCAGCCTGGCAGGCTGGCTCCGAGGCACGGAAGCGCTTACGATGGTTGTGGAGAAAAATTACTCGAAAGACGGCGCGGAACTGCTTCACCAGCCGATCCTCCTGGAATTCTTCAAAGGGCGCCTCGAAGGGATGAGGAGCGACGTAAAAAAAGATCCGCTTGTCGCCAAAGTGAAGCGCGCGCTTGGGGATCTCGAGCCACTCATGGGCGGGGAGGAGCCGCGTCTCGACGAGGAGACGGTTAAAAAAATCCAGGTCATTGCGACGGATGCGATCAAGTCCATCAACCAGAAAACGAACCCTTAAAGGATTAAGCCCTGTGAATCGATTTCTGCGACTTTTGATTATTTCTGCGGCAGTAGCGCTTGTGCTGCCGGCCCGTGCAACCATCGACGACGCGCTCTCCTTCGCCTTGGAAGCCGCGGACCCGTATGTGAAAGAAGGCTTCACGGTCCGGGAGGATTACTGGGGCGGCGACCTGCCAGTGAAGCAGGCCAAGGCGATCGTCCACCAGCTTTTCAAAGGAAACGAATACTGGTTCTGGATGGGAACCGACTCCGCGGACGCGAAGATTTCCGTACATATCTACGATGCCGATGGCAATTTAGCCGAGGACCAGAGCAAGGCGCTACCGCCACATAAAGCCGTGGCGCACATCCGCCCCAAAAAAACCGGCACGTACTACCTAATTGTCGAGATCGAGAAATCGGGCGAAGAACGGACTACCTGGTCGCTTGCATACGGCTTCAAATAGCCAGATGCGTGGCTTTCGAGTGAGGCCGATCCCAAGAAGCAGCTTGCGATTCGACCCCGCAACGGTAGGTTTCTAATACGCAAATCGGGATTAGACATCGTGGCTGAAGTGCAGACTCTCCAGTTTGAAAACGGAAGGGTGTTGCAATCCCTTTATGCAAACGATCCGAAGCTGATCAAGTCGCTCGAAGAGACGTTTAGCGTGAAGACGACGACGCGCGAAGGATGGCTTCGGGTCGAAGGCGATGGGGAGCAGATCGACCGGGTCCGGCGGGTATTCGATCAGCTCGACAAGGCGCGCCAGAACGGTGTCAGCATCCGCCGGCACGAGTTTAATTATGCGCTCCGTTCCGTGGCGGAGGAATCGGGCGCGGGCTTGGATGAACTCAGCTCCTTCCGCATTCAGGTGTCGCCCAAACGTCCTCCAGTTATACCGAAGTCTCCGGCGCAGCGGGATTACGTCCGTTCGATCGCCGAGAACGATATGGTCATCGGGGTCGGTCCAGCCGGCACCGGCAAGACGTATCTCGCGATGGCGATGGCTGTTTCAGCGCTCAAGCAGGAGAAGGTGTCGCGCATCATTCTCACGCGCCCCGCCGTCGAGGCAGGCGAAGCGCTCGGCTTTCTGCCGGGCGATCTTAAGGAGAAAATCATGCCGTACCTGCGCCCGCTTTACGATGCGCTGCAGGAGATGCTCGAGCCGGAAGAGATGCAGCGTTACATCGAACGGAACATTATTGAAATCGCCCCTTTGGCGTATATGCGCGGAAGGACTTTGACACGGGCCTTCACCGTGCTGGATGAGGCCCAGAACACCACCACGGAACAGATGTTCATGTTCCTTACGCGCATGGGCGCGGACTCGCGGTGCGTCATCACTGGCGATCACACGCAGATCGACCTTCCGCCCAACCGGCGCTCGGGCCTCATCGAGGCATTGCAGGCGCTCAAGGGAGTGGATGGCATCGCCTTCACCCACTTCGGAGAGCAGGATGTCGTCCGACACGAATTGGTGCAAAAAATCGTGCGCGCGTACCGTCGGCACCGTGGAGTGGGCGAGACGGAAGTGAAGCTGTAAGACCGCTCGGAATTGAGAATACGAAAGACCCATGTTTAAGTTCTTCCAATTTGAGAGGAAGCGGCTCGTCCGAAAGGGGCTGGCCTCCTCGAAACTGCGGCGCCGCCGGACAGAGAGCGAGTTCGTGCAAACGATGGAGCACGGCATCGGCGCCAAGCTCGCGGTTTTCTTCGCGTTTGTGCTCGGCCTGTGGCTGCTCGTCTATTCAGACACGCGCCAGCAGCCGATGGAGAAAGCATTCATCGGCCTTCTGATATTCTTCGTTGCCCTCGCGCAACTTTGGATCAATCACCCAAATACGTGGGACAGGAATTCACGCCTCGCGCTCCTCTTTGGAGTCTTGCTGCTACACCTCACGGTCGTGAAGTTCATCCTCACCACTGCGGATGGGATCAAGGCGCCTTCACTCGGTGGGATGACCGTCGAAGAGCGGATTTCGATGTGGAAACACGTGGCTCCTTACGCGCTGGCGCCGCTCACCCTTTCCGTGTTGCTGGGAAGAAATCTCGGAGTGTTCGCGGCGATCTTCGCGAGCCTCTGGAGCTTCGTCGTCTATCCGAAATCGGACGCGCGGCTGCTCGTCACGAGTTTGATTTGTGGGTTTGTGGCGGTCTTCGTGACGCTCGAAGTCCGCCGCCGCAGCCGTCTGGTGCGCGCGGGCATCTACGTCGGCATCGCCACGTGGATCCTTGCGGCCACATTTGGCAAGATTGGACCGATCCTCTGGGAGAGCCTGGCAGACACCCACTGGCGCATCATTGGATGGCAGAGCGTGGCGGCGATCGGCAGCGGACTGGGAACGGCGCTCCTTGTCGGAGGCGCCCTGCCGCTTCTTGAAAGCGGCTTCCGCGTTACGACAAACATTACCTGGCTCGAACTCGCGGATTTAAATCATCCTCTCTTGCGGCGCATGACGATCGAGGCTCCCGGCACCTACCACCATAGCCTGGTAGTGGCCCAATTGGCCGAAGCCGCCGCGGAAGCGATCGGGGCAAACCCAAGCATGGCTCGCGTCGGCGCTTATTTTCACGACATCGGCAAGCTCGTGAAGCCGGAGTATTTTACCGAGAATACGCGCTATGGGCGCAGCCCTCACGACGACCTGGCTCCCACGATGAGCGCCCTCATTATTATAGCGCATGTGAAGGAAGGGGTCGATCTGGCCCTCAAGCATGGACTAAATCAAGAGGTGATCGACGTGATCCAGCAACATCACGGCACGTCGCTGGTCTTCTATTTTCACAAAAGGGCGCAGCAGCAAAATGAGGATGCGCGGCAGGGCGGCAAGATCATGAATATTCGTGAAGAGGATATTCCGGAAGTGCGCGAGGAGAGCTTTCGCTATCCGGGTCCAAAGCCCCAGACGAGGGAGGGCGCGATCGTATCCCTTTCCGACTGCGCGGAGAGCGCGACTCGAAGCATGGAGCGCGTCACACCGCAAAAAGTCGATCAGCTTATCGACGACCTGATACGTCAGCGGTTGGTCGATGGGCAGCTCTCCGAGTGTGACCTCACGATGCGGGAACTGGGCGTCGTCGCCGACAGTTTAAAACACTCACTTCACAGCATGATGCACGGCCGCGTGGCGTACCCGAGCGACCGCCCAGCACAGGAAAAGGAGCGCCACGGGAGCCGCGAGCCGTCCTCCACCGCGGCGCTTCCTCGCCCGAGCAGCCTTCCGCCGGTTACCGCTGCGTAACGTGCGCCCGCATACCGGCGCATGACATCGATCTGCATTTACAACCGGCAGCGCGGCGTGCCAGTCGAGATGGAATGGCTGCGGGTATTCGCGCGTGTGGTGCTGCCCCACGCCGCAACCTGCAAAGGCAAAGGCGAGGCGCTGCTGGAGGGGTTGCCCGAGATCGACGTGGCGCTTGTCTCGTCACGGACGATCGCTGGGATTCACCGGCGCTTTATGGGTCTGCCGGGGGCCACGGATGTGATCACTTTCCTGCACGGCGAAATCGTGATCGGCGCCGGGGTCGCGCAGGATCGTGCGCCGGAATTTGGACATGCGATCGAACTGGAAATTGCCCTTTACTTGGTGCATGGATTGCTTCACCTGAATGGTTTCGACGACGCCATCCCCAGCGATGCCTCGCAGATGCGCACTGCGCAAAACCGAATCTGGCGCGCGTGCCTCAAGCGGATGCCGAATCTTCCTCCCATAATATGACATCCCCCGGTTCATCCTATTTTATCGCAATCGTGGTTTGTTTCGCAGCCCCCTTTTCGGCGCTGGCTCAAAAAGACGGTCCCGCCGTGAATCCAGCGGAAATTTTGCGAAGCTTGAAGACCATGCGGGAGCAGCAGAGCCAGCAAATAAAGCTGACTCGACAAAAGGCGCTTCAGCAGGCTCAGGCTGCTGCAAGCGATTCCGGGCGGGCTCTCGAAATGTGGGAGGATGCGGTGCGCGCCACGCAGTTCGACGGCGTGTCTCGCGAAGCCGCGCAGTATCGCGATTGGAAAGAAAAGGAGGGAGAGGCGCTGAAGGAGTCCCAGGGAGCGCTCCATCTTTACTTTTCCTGGCTCAGCCTCTCGCTCCAGCGCGCCTCGGGATCCACTGTGAAGCAAATGCTTCCAGCCGTCGTGAATTACACCAAGGAAGCGACCGCTGATGCCGAATCGCTGCAAACCGCTGAAGAGATGGTAAAACACGAAAAGGAGATCGATCCTGGGAAGAAGCGGCCTGTTCAGACGCGCCGTGCGAACGAAGATCAGGTCCGCCAGATGCACGACAAGATTCTGAAGCAGGCGCTCAACGGGAGTGTGGTCGTGCAATGGTTGCGCGTGGCCGAGCTGCTTCCGGAAGCTGGAAAGAAGGGGGATTCCAATGGCCGCGGGTGGGAGCTCGCGCCGGGCAATATCGATGGCATATTTCAATCCATCGTCCTCCCGGAATTACGCTCGGAGCGGGACCCGCGCGTCCTCGAGTATTGGGACATGAAACTCAAGCAGGAGGCCGATGCCGCGACGCGATCGAAGCTCTCTTTCGAGGTCGATAAATTCAATCAGTTGCGCAAACCGCAGATCCTGTGGAGCCGCGCGCAGGACGAGATGCTTATCGGCCAGCGGAATCGAGCGGAAGCCGAGATGTTTTCCCTCATCAAGACCTACCCGTCGCATCCCGATGCGGCCAATTGGATGAATGCTCTCGAGCAGGCGCTGCTCCCGCCCGCGTCTCCGACGGCCGCCACACCCACGCAGCCGGCGCCGGAGCCGCGCCATTCGGAGGCTGCAAATGTTTCCGTGCCGCCGCCCCTTCCGGTCTCCGCTCCTCTCGCGGCGCCGGAGCCGCCGCCGGCCGATGCGCCGATTGTGCTGCCTCCCGCGCTGCCTTCCGCGCCGGCAGTCTCTGAGGCGCCATCGAATTAAAAGCGCTCTCTTCGATAAATGCCCGGCACAACGGTCGAGAAGGAGACAAGAACCGAAGAGGCGCTGGATGTGCCGTGGAACGTCCTCGTCCACGACGACCCTGTGAATCTCATGACGTACGTGACAAAGGTGTTTCAAGAGGTTTTTGGCTATTCAACGGAGCGGGCGCGCAAACACATGCTTGAGGTGCATCAACTAGGGCGCTCGGTGCTCTGGACCGGACAGCGCGAACGCGCCGAGGCTTATGTGCAGCAGTTGCACGGGCATCTTTTGCTGAGCACGCTGGAGAGGAGCCGGTAAATTTCGCGTGCAGGTAAGCCTTCACGATCCGGATCACATTCTCATTTCGGGGATCGATCCCGTATGCTCGGACATGCTGATGCAGATCGCCGTTTGCTCCCAGTCGGAAGCGGGCGATGCGGCGCACCAGCGGCTTTTTCCGCGTCCGACTGAGAGGCCCGACCGGCGCTTGGAGGCGGATTGGAAGATGTATGTCGAACCGGATCTCCAGGAAGCGTTCAAATCCGCGACGGATCTTGTGGAGGCAGACCTTGCCTCGATGTCGGAGGAGCAGGAATACGGCGGGCGATCCGTTTGCATTCCGATCAAAAACCTTTGGACCTGGGTCAATGCGCTAAACCAGGCGCGGCTGGCGCTCGCGGCGAGGTACTCCATAGGCGAAGCGGATATGTACGAGTTGCCTGAGATCTCGGATGGCAAGGGCGTCGCGATTTTCCAAATAGGCTTCTATGGGACTTTGCAGGAATGCTTTCTCCAGGTGCTGGAAGAAGCTAAAGAATAGCGCGGGAGAGGTCGGTGAATGAATCCGCCGCATGGGCGTGTCGTCGCGCAAAGGCAGCGGCGAACTCCTAGGGCGCTGAAGCTCCTTGCAGCGGCATGTCGGCCGCCAAACGAGCTCACTACGGCGCGAATTTTCGCGTGGAGACTGTCCGGAAGCGGTACGCGGTATCCGCGACGGCGTTTGGATTCGAAGCGAAATCGGGCAGGTTGGGATCGGAAGGATCTATGTAGCGCTCGACGATGCTGGATCCGCGCTGCTCGCTCGCGATCCGATCTCTTTGCTCGCGCCAAACCGACCAGTCAGCCGCGTTCGATCCACCCGCCTGCTTCAAGGTCTGCGCGCGCACATGCACAGTGAATGTATTCGAGCGCGTCGTCAGCCGGGCGTAGAGATTCGTGTAGGGGCGCTCTTTCGTATTGTCGCCAGTGACATACGCTCCAGTCCATTCGGAGCCGTCCAGATAGTTCGACAGCAGTTCCCCTTTGCGCACGAGATGCATTTCGCAAATCTGCGTCGCACAGCGATAGATTTCTCCCTTGGCAAATTTTCCATCGCATTGGGAAAGCGTTTGGACAGGATCGATCGGCAGCCGCATGGTTTGTCCGGCTCCCGTGCCAGTGATCGCGCTATTCCAATCCTTAGCGACTTGCGAATCCTGGCAGGCGCGCGCATCGGTGTCGTTGGGCAGCCATGGCCAGTCCGAAGTTTCGTGATCCCATAGTTTGTACACTCGCGAGAGGGCGTTTGGAATCACCAGCGGCTCCTCCGACTTCATCACTCCAAGCATTCCGGTCGCGCGCCGGATGTAAGTAAAAGGCGTGATCTCATAATTCATATTGATCTTGCCTGCAGTGGAGAACGGCTCGCTTATCGCATACGGCTCGATCACGGGCATCCAAAAGAGGTCCATTGCCAAATGATCCGGTGGCGTGATGAAGGGAGGACCCGAAAGCGGGGCGCCGCGGCCTGGGTGCGCGGTTTTTGCGCCGCCGAGTTTGACTTCGGGCCGGAAGAGCAAGGTTTGCCATGGCTGATTGCGCTTTACTCCGGTCGGAAGGGAGCCAAACATTCCCGCTGAAGGGACGAGACGGTTTGGAGAGAAAAAAACGCGAGTGGGATTCACGTAGTTCCAGGCAAAATAGGAATAATTCGTGGTGCCTGCGGTGCTCCCGCCGGCCACGTTTCCCTCGTCCGGCTTGTTAATGTAGGCGCCGTCGATCAAGTGGGCGACGCCGTTATCGAAATCGTTCCATTGATTGTATTTCTTCCCGGCGCCGGCGTCGATCTCCGGCAGCCGCGCATAGTGGTACAAGGCTGGCGTCAATTGATCGCCAGCCAGCGAGGTGCTGAAGCCGAGTGCCCCGGCGGGTTCATTTGCGAAGCCATAGAACGCATGCGTGCCGACTGGATCTGAGAAAATGTGGTAAAAATGCTGGGTTTGATCTGCCCACCCGCCGACGGGCGACCAGGTTATATTCTGCGTGGGATTCGGCTGCGCCGCGACGAGCCGAAGATCGCCGTGATTTGGCACGATGCAGCGGACCACATCTTCAGCCCGGAAGATCCCGCCTGTCTTGAACCCAGGTGGGTTATTATTGATATCGAAGCTAAACCGGCGCTTTGCATCGGGGTACTCAGCGCCAGGCTGGTGAGGGCATTGCGACGTGGCCGAATAGCGCGTCGCGAAATCCCACCAGTAGTTCGGCGTGGTCGTCCCCGCCCCGCGCTGAGCCATTGTCCCAACGGTCACCAGGTCGGGAATGGGAATCGTAGCTGGTGGAAATGTGACGTTGAAAGTCTGAACGGGGGACGCGGAGGCGCCGCCGGAGAAGACCTTTACCTGCACCGAGCCGCCGGAAAAGGACATGTTCTTCTTTCCGTTTGCGGCGCTGATTTGGACTCGTTTGCCGACGAGCGGATAGCTTCCCCCGCCGAATGCCTGAATCGGTCCCCGCAGGCCCGCCGCGCCGGCCCAATTCCGCCCGTGAAACGTGTTGGCGAATTGATTGTTGGAGGAAAGCGTCACGGCGCCGCTTGGAAGCTGCAGATCCTGCCCATCGATTGAAAACTTGCTCTGAAAGGAGATCTGATAAGAGACATTCTCGTGCAGTTCGAAATAGCCGAGCGCAACCGAAAACGGCTCGAAGAGAAATGAGGCCTGCACCCGGCGCTCGCCATCCGGCAGTTGGGAGGGCTTGCCGCTTGCGTCCTGTTGCAATCCTTGTTTGCCATCTTCCGTGCAAATAAAATGAAATCCAAACTGGGAAATAGTGTGCATCCGCCCGAATCCTTGCGTCGGCTGGCCGCCTGCGGCTGGCAGAATCGTTATGGGATTCACCTGCCCATTGGGGGTAAACGGGACGGCGCCCGTTTGAGGATCGTTTAAATTGGTGCAACGAATGTAATCGAACATTTCCGTGAGGACTTGATCTCGATCCGCGGCCCAGGAGGAGAGGAAGTTGCCGCCAAAGCCCGGAATATTGGCGCCTGTTTCGGCTTGCAGATACTTATAGAGCGATTGATTGCGCGGGATTCCGCTCCAATCGGCTGTGGAGCTGGTGGATGCAGCGCGCTGAAAGTAGTACGGCTGGCCGCCGAGCGTTGTGCAAAACGCCGCGAGTTGGTCGTAGGCGGTGCGTTGCGCGACATTTGAATTCTCCGGCCAGAGGCAAAGGCGTGGAGTGCCGTAGAGTGTTATTTCCGGGGCTCGGCTGTTGGCGGTAAGAAAGAAGCGGCTGCGACGCAAGCGCGTTTCATCCAGCTTCAAAGTGGAGTAGGCGCCGTCGGAGGGCGCCGCCGTGCGGCGTGCGGCGGCTCGGGCGGGAACCTCAAACAAAAACTCGTCCACATTCGCAAAAAGCCTGTCCTGATCGGGGGTGATGCCTTGATTTACACTCCGCACCGAAGCCGTCCCGCCCTTGCTTCCACCGGCCTGGACACGCGGAATCAAGTTATATATCAAGTCTTTCTCAGCCGGAGTAAGCACCGTGTTTGGAGGAAAAAGCACAGGGCTGAGCGCGGTCGTGAGCGGATGCCCGGGGTATCGCTGAAACTCTCCGTTGGCCGGCTGGTACTGTCCATAGGCAACGTCATGCTGGGATATGGCCCTCGGCGTATCCCACGGCGTCGGCTCCGACGCGGTATTCACATTCAGCTTGCATGTTTCGTCATCGGTCCAAAAGGCTATTCTCCCGACAATCGGATTGGCGCGGCTCGGTGTTACCGCAGCGTCGGAGCCGGTCCATTGCGTTGTTAAGCCGTCCGCGGACATTGCAGTCGGAGCCGTTAACGTTCCGTCCTTTAAGACGTATATCCACGCGACTGGCATCGGGGCGGGATTGCCCGTCTTTGTCGGATCCGCGCTCATGGTCGGATCGTATGATTCGCTAATCTGCGGGGATCCCGCGGTCGTCGGGCCGCCATAGCCGGGCGGCGCGCCTATGCTGAAGCCATCGATCTGCGACTGCGCCAGCGGGTCAACGATCGGGTAGCTGGCGCGCGAAGCCCGACCGTTGCGCACGATCTGGCCTTGTGGATCCTCCACGAGGACCGGTTCATTAAGATCGACATACATGCCGGGATGAGCGGGCCAATCGCTCGGGATCTCGCTCGGGAGCGCCGCGCTTGCGGAGTACGAACCGTCGGCATTGAAATTGGCGACCATGTCGCGGGCCGAGTAGAGTTTAAAAAGTTTCCACCCCGCGCCATTGTCGTCCCATGTGCGGATCATTCCTGGTTGGGACGCCCAGTCCAGCCGTTCGCCCGGCGCGATCGCTCCTGCGGAACCGGGCGGCTGCGGGGTTTTCACGCTCTTTGTGCCGTCGCTAATCTGTCCGATGACAATGTTTGCGGCCGTTGCGAAGAGTTGTTTTGCGAAAGTGCTTTCCTCAAAGGTTTTTGATGAACTGAGGTCCGTCTGAACACTGCTGTAGAAGCCGATAATCAGCGCGGAGAGAAGGACAAGAAACGCCAGCACCAATATAATGGCCGCTGCGTTTTGCCGCTTCGAAACGCATTTTCCCGCTCCGCAAGATGTTTGGCGTGGGCGGCTCATCAGTTCGTCTGCTCCCGGCTCCATTTTGCTCCCCGTATGGCGATTGTGCTTGTGAAGATGCGATAGTTAAGATGTTGCGCTATCAGCGCGCTTTCCAATGAATCTGCGTTTGCCGCCCCGGTCGCAGGCGACTGCGCGAGGAGATCGGATGAATAGTCTGCGCTGTTCTGAAATTTCGTCTGGATATGAAAGGGGTCTTGCGTCGCCGCGCCGAATTTGGCACGCACAGCCGAGCTTTCGTCGATGACTGCCATTGTTACCTGGAGCAGCGGCGGCAGTTGATTGGTCGGGTTGAGCCGCGCATCGGAGTATCGGCTGTCTGGCGGCGCCGCCTGTGGGCTGCTGTCATACAAACAGGCTGGGGCCAGGGGGGAGAAATCTGCATTTGCGGAAGTGACGCCGCCTTTCACCGCCGCCTCGTCTTGTTGGGAAAGACGAGGCACAATGATCAGCGCGATTACATTTTCCGTCAGCATATGGACCTGCGGAGGGCTGGCGGTGAGCGATGCTGTAAACCAATCGCGCTGATTATATCCGGCCGCTGCTGAGATATTGGGGGAGGCGCCGGGCCCCGATGTGAAGCTGTAGAGCAAATTCTTTTCGGAAGGCTGGGTGAGCTCCATGAGGCGAAAGCGATAGCGCGGCGGGACGCCAGCCGCCGTCAGAAACGCTGGGCGAATGGCCGCGTCGGAGTCGTACGAGACGTAATAGCCCCATGTGCAAAGCAGATTTTCAAACCCATCGAATGCAAGGCCAGAGCCGGAGGAGGCCGGCTCCGAAGTAAGTCCAAAAGGAGCCTGAAAAAATACGGCATGCGTGAGGCAGTTCGCAGCGATCGGTGTTCCAGCCAGCAGCATGCTTGCAGGCCCCGAAATAAATCGCAGCTCCGATTTGCGTTCATATTTCGTCGGCGTCGGAAGCTTGTCGTAATCCCAGTAGGTATTCAACGTCGCTTGGCTGAGCCGCGATGTCAGCGTGTCAAAGGCATTCCTGGCGCCACGGAATTGCTCCACCTTGCCTGTTGTCCTGCGCCAGATGTCACTGGTCTGGCCTGTCACACCGACGAGCAAGACCATGAGCATGGCCATGATGGCGAGCGACACCAGCAGCTCGACCAGCGTAAATCCTGACAGAGCGCCTGCGCGGCGTCTCCGTGACCGGGCGATTCGCTCCGAGAGGCGCTCTGGATTCATTGCTTTGATTGGGCGCTCCATCCGTTCCGCGCGATTACGGCGGAGTGGGTTACGATGTGGGCGCCCGACGCAGTCCAGAGCTGGCGGCTATCGACCGGCAGCAGGGCGCCGCCCGGATTGAATGCGATCTGTACAGTCAGAAAGACCGCATCGCGTGGATCGAATCGTTGCTGGCCGGGAGAGGCAGGCAGGGAGGTGAAGGCGGTTGCGCTCTGTGCTCCGACGCTGCTTTCTCCAGGCTTGGACACGCGGACCCGCGCCTCGAAAACCACCCGTGATGCTTCCCCCGGAGCAAGGTTATCTTTCGATGCCGACACGACTTCCGTTCCCTGATCGTCGAAATAGCGCAGGGGAAGCACGCTGAAGTCGCCGCCGGCTGCCGGTGCGCTTGCTTGCGCGAGGAGAGCGTCGAAATCGGATTGCTCGGCGTCGTTGACGATTCGCTGGAAGATCTGCGCGCCGACCGACGTGTTCAGCGACGTGCGAAAAAGATTGAGGCCCGCGGGCAATAGCGCGATGAGCAAAACGACGGCAAAGGCCGCAATTCCCAGTGCGAGCGCGACTTCGATGAGCGAAAATGCGCGCGCTTTCGCTCTGTGAATTGCAGAAGTCGGTACCATCTCCAAATGGGGGTATGGATGTATGTACCATGAGAATACATTTTGGCGCAATGTTTATCGCTTCTGATGCTGGAATGAGCTCGAAAAAGCACTTGCGCTGCATTTCGCCGCTGCTACAGGTTCCGACTCGCAAAGCTCGGGTGGTGAAATGGCAGACACGTGCGTTTGAGGGGCGCATGCCGCAAGGCGTGGGGGTTCGAGTCCCCCCCCGAGCACTACGAGACTCGCGGTGCGCAAAGTGTCGGCATGATCTCGACTCGATGCTGCATCGCTGGCGGCGGTCCTGCGGGCATGATGCTCGGCTTTCTCCTGCTGATTGGGGTCGGTGTGCACCCGGAGCATGTCCAAACGAAGCCCGCCTAAGCTGCGCTTTCAATTTTGCGCTCGCCGCCCGCTCTCGCGCCGCCGAACTTCGTCCTTTTCATGGCTCGCCAGTACACTCTTCACCGATCCGCCTCCTCCGTTGCGCCTCGGATGGATTACGCCGCCGAGCTTAATCCGCAGCAATGCGAAGCTGTCACCGCCCCTCCTGGCCCGGCTCTGGTGATCGCAGGCGCCGGGAGCGGCAAGACGCGCACGCTCACGTATCGGGTTGCCTACCTTGTCGAGAATGCGATCCCCCCGTCGAATATTCTGCTCCTCACTTTTACCAACAAGGCTTCGCGGGAAATGCTCGATCGGGTCGCGGGCCTCGTGCCGCACGATTTGCACAGCCTCTGGGGAGGCACCTTCCATTCAGTCGGCAATCGCATGCTGCGCCGGCATCCGCAGGCTGCCGGCTTTGCTCCCGGCTTCTCCATTATGGACCGCGAAGATCAGCAAGACTTGCTGGAGGCGGTCGTCGCGCAGATGGGGATCGACCCCAGAGAAAAGCGCTTTCCCAAAGGGGAAGTCGTCAGCGACGTCATTTCCTACGCGCTCAACACCGGAAGAAGCATCCCGCAGGTGCTCGCCGAAAAGTATCCGCACTTCGTCGATTTCGCGGAGCAAATCACGATCGCTCGCGACAAATACGAAGCGCGTAAAAAGACCGCAAACGCGCTCGATTTCGACGACCTCCTCGAGAAGACGCTTCGCATGCTCCAACGCAATCCCGACCTGGCCGAGCTTTATCAGCGCCAGTTCCAGTTCGTTCTGGTCGATGAATATCAGGACACGAATCACCTCCAGGCGGACTTCATCGATATCCTCGCCGCCAGGCATCGAAATGTAATGGTTGTTGGCGACGACGCCCAGGCCATCTATTCGTGGCGAGGCGCGAATTTCCAAAACATCCTCGATTTCCCGAAGCGCTATCCCGGCGCGAAGGTGTACAAGATAGAGACCAACTATCGTTCGACTCCCGAGATCCTCGATGTCGCCAATGCGGTGATCGGCGCAAACGTGAATCAGTTCCCGAAGGAACTCGTCGCGGATCGGAAAAGCGGCATGCAGCCCGCTCTCACACCGCTTGAGGATTCGAGCCAGCAAGCGCTTTTCGTCACCCGGCGCATCCTGGAACTGCACGAAGAAGGGATGGACCTCGCCGAGATCGCGGTCCTCTATCGCGCTCACTATCATTCGATGGAGTTGCAGATGGAATTGACCCGTTGTGGCGTGCCGTTTCAAATCACCAGCGGTCTCCGTTTCTTCGAGCAGGCTCATGTCAAGGATGTCGCCTCCTTTCTAAAATTCGCCGTCAATCCGCACGACGAGGTCGCTTTCAAGCGCATGGTGCGCCTGCTGCCAGGCATCGGCGCCCGCCATGCCGAGCAGATATGGGGCGCGGCCTCGCGGGGCATCGCGGCGCTCCCCGCTCCAGCGGGCGGGGAAAACAACGCCGCGCCTCCCGGTGCTTCCGGCATCGAGTTCGACACGCTGCTGCTGCCTATCAAGGTTCCGCCAAAAAGCCGCAAGGCGTGGGAGCAGCTTGCGCATACACTTGCCGAGATTGCCCCGCCCGGCGCTCCGCTCCCGCCTTCGGCGATGATCTCGAGCGTAGTCGAGGCTGTGTATGACGATTACGCCCGCGCAAAGTTTCCCAATTACGATCAGCGCAGGGAGGATCTCAATACCCTCGGCAATTTTGCCGGGGAATATGAAAGCACTCCAGAGTTTCTCGACCAGCTCGCACTCCTTACGAGCCTCGACGACGAGACGGTCGGCGGCCCCGAGGATACCGATAGGGTCACGCTTTCGAGCATCCACCAGGCGAAAGGATTGGAGTGGAAGACGGTCTTTGTCATTTGGCTCGCCGACGGCATGTTTCCCAGCGCCCGCTCCCTCGAGAGCGAACCCGCAATCGAGGAAGAGCGCCGTCTCTTCTATGTGGCCGTTACGCGCGCCCGGGATGAACTCTACCTCACCTGGCCCCGGCTGCGCCTCAACGCGGCCTACGGCGAAATGCTCCAGCGTCCATCGCGGTTCCTGGGTGAGATTCCCAAGGCGCTCGTCGAGGAGTGGCAGGTTACTCCGGCTTATTAGCCGCTTGCGGTCGCCGTTCCAATCGGGGACGGCCAGATGCCGCCCTCGGCGCGGATTCTTAGGTGCATTCCCGGAATCGTTCGTGTAGCGTCTTGCGTTACCCTTCACCTATGCGCTCCCCCTTCATGCGCCGCTTGCCGGCGTTTACCCTTGTCGAATTGCTAACGGTCATCGCCATCATCGCGATCCTTTGCGCCCTTATATTCCCGATCGTCACGCACTTTCAGGAGCAGGCCAACTCCACGCGATGCACGTCGAATCTCGGGCAGATCGGCGCCGCCATTCAAAAGTATGCCACCGACAATGCCGAGGTCCTGCCCGGACCCCTTGTCCTCGAGCAGTACCCGCTATGGACGGTTACTTCCAAAAATTCCCTCCCTCAGCTTCTGGCGCCCTACCTCGGCATTCCCGAGAATACCGCGAGCACGCCGATCACCATGCAGCTCAAGAGCAATGTTTTCGTGTGCCCCAGCTACGCCCGGCAGTTTCCAAAGCTCGATCACATCGTCTATGCCATGAATACACGGCCCATCGCCGAGTTGATGCAGCCGCCATGGGGCGACACGGCCCATGCTCCGGTGCGCAAAGGGGTGCTCTCCAGTTGGGTCGATAAGTCCACCGGAAAGGAGCAGCATGTCGATCTCACCCAGACTTTCGCCATGCGCGATACGGATCAAAAGGACTCCGAGTACGAGGGCGGAACGCCCGCTCCCACGTCGGACCTGGCGCCGCAGCCGGTCCACGGCGACCATCGCAACGCTCTCTATTACGATTGGCACGTCGCGCCGATGACTTTGGACGATCAGACGAAGAACTGGGTTCCTCCCGCGCCTTAATAGTTAGGAGTCCGCAGCCGTGGCGATCGCTTGCGCCACGGTGTAGTGTTCCGAATGGCTGATGCTTACGATCACTTCCGAGATCGCGGCGGCCGCCGCAAACTTCGCCGCGGCGCCGCCCAGGATTACCACCGGTTTGCCGCACCGGTCGTGTCTCGTCTCCAGATCGAGCCAGCCAGCGTCTGCTCCGATCCCCGTTCCAAGCGCTTTTGACACGGCCTCCTTTACTGCAAAACGCGCGGCGTAGCAGCCGGCCGGCTCCCGCATCTTCGCGCAATACCGGCGCTCTTCCTCGGTAAAGACCCGGGCTAGAAACCGTTCGCCGTGCCGGGCAATCGCGGAGGCGATCCGGCCGATCTCCACGATGTCGATCCCGATACCGTAAATTCTCAATCTACGCGCATCCGTTCGAGCATTTCCCTCGCCGCGGTCTCAAGCCCTACGAAGAGCGCTCGCGATACGATCGAATGTCCGATGTTCAGTTCCACCAAGTGCGGGACTGTGTTGATTCTTGAGATATTCGAGTAGTTGATTCCATGCCCTGCATTCACTTGCAGGCCGATCCCGCTTGCGTACACCGCCGCCGCAATCAATCGCTCCAGTTCCTGATCCTGCAGGGCGCCCTCGGCGTTCGCAAAAGCTCCCGTGTGCAGTTCGACCATTTCGGCTCCCATTTCCCGTGCGGCATCGATCTGCGCACGATCAGGTTCGATGAAAAGGCTCACGCGAATCCCAGCCGCCTGGCAGCGCTGGATCGTCGGCGCCAGCACCAGCCGCTGGCCTTCCGCGTCCAGTCCGCCTTCCGTTGTGATTTCGCGCCGGTTCTCGGGAACGATGCACACCTCGTCCGGCATCGCCCTTAGGGCGATATCCACGATCTCTGGGGTGTTTCCCATCTCGAGATTCAGCTTTCCGACAAGGCTCTCCCGCAGGCGGAAAACGTCCCGATCCTGCACATGCCGCCGATCCGCTCGCAAATGGATGGTGATTCCATGCGCGCCAGCCCGCTCGCATGCCGACGCCGCTGCGATAAGGTCGGGCTCGGCATTGTGCGCCAACGGCGTCTCCCCGAAGCGCGCCTGCCGCACCGTCGCCACGTGGTCTATATTCACGCCGAGCCGCATATCAATGTTTGAAGTGCCGCACTCCAGTCATGATCATCGCCATCTCCTTTTCGTTTGCCGCGGCGATCACTTCATCGTCCTTTACCGATCCGCCGGGTTGAATCGCACACGTCGCCCCAGCTTCCGCGGCGGCGATCAAGCCATCTGCAAATGGGAAGAAGGCATCGCTTCCGACCGCGCTGCCCTTCAGCGACAAACCCGCGTCCTTGGCTTTCCAGATTGCGATCCGTGACGCATCCACTCGCGACATTTGCCCCGCCCCGATCCCCAGCGTCCGATCTTTACCGGCGTAAACGATCGCATTCGATTTCACATGCTTGGCCACGCGCCACGCAAAAAGCATCGCCGCCATTTCATCCGCGGTAGGCTTCCGTTTGGTCGCCACCTTTCCAGCGAGGTCCGCCGCGGTCTCTTCCGATCGATCGGGAGATTGCACCAGGATGCCGCCCGTCACCGATCGAATGAGCGAATCCTCTTCCGCGTCTGGACGTTTCTCCGGCGCAAGCATCTTCATCAACCGCAGATTCTTCTTCTTTTGCAAAAGCGCGCGCGCTTCCGGTTCAAACTCGGGGGCGATGATTACCTCGGAGAAAATCTCCGAGATGGCGCGGGCCAGCTCCTCGGTAAGCAGCCGGTTGCAAACGATGATCCCCCCGAATGGAGCCTGCTTGTCTGTTGCGAAGGCTTTATCCCACGCCTTCCGCAAGTCGTCGTCCATGCCCACTCCGCACGGGTTCGTGTGTTTCAGGATCGCCACGGTCGGTTCGGAAAACTCTTCGATGAGCTCAGCGGCCGAGGTGATGTCGAGGATGTTGTTGTACGACAAATCCTTGCCATGCAGCTTCTGGAAAAACTCGTCGAAACGCCCGTACAACGCCGCTGTTTGGTGCGGATTCTCGCCATATCGCAGCCGCGCCACGCACGGCATCGAAATCGAAAATGAGCAGGTGGTCTCCTGCTCTCGATTAAGAAAATTGGCGATTGCCCCATCGTATTTCGCCGTTGTCACGAAGACCTTTATCCCGAGCCGCTCACGCAGTTTCAGGGTCGTGGCGCCATCGTTCGCCCGGATGTTTTGCAGGACATCAGTGTAATCCGCCGGGTCCACCACCACCGTTACCGATCGATAATTTTTCGCCGCGCTCCGCAGCATCGACGGCCCGCCGATGTCGATGTTCTCGATCGCCTCTTCGAGCGTCACCCCAGGCTTCGCTACCGTCTTCTCGAATGGGTAGAGGTTCACCACCACCAAATCGATCGGCTGAATGTCGTGCGCCTCGGCCTGGGCCACGTGATCTGGATTTTCCCGCACGTAGAGCAGAGCGCCATGCACTTTCGGATGCAGCGTTTTCACCCGCCCATCGAGCATCTCGGGGAACCCGGTGAACTCGGAGATGTCACGCGTGGGAATCGCCTGCTGTTTAAGGAGAGTCGCCGTGCCGCCGGTCGAGACGATCTCGATCCCCATCGAAGCAAGCTCGCGGGCAAATTCGGCCAGGCCGGTCTTGTCCGAGACGGAGATCAGGGCGCGTTGTATTTTCATGAAAGGGTCGAGACGCTAGCAGCCGGCAGCCCCCCCGTAAATAGCCGAAGTCTGGAAGGGATTACCGTGCGAAGGGCGGTTCCCCGCCGCCGGCATTTCTCTGGAGCGATGCACGATAGCGGCCGCATGCCGATTCATCACGGCGCGTCCGCCCGCGTGCGAACTTCCTGCCCGCCATCAAACTGCAAGAGTTCACCATCACACACCGATTCCTTGCAGCTCGCCTGTGCTGTCTGCAAAATGATCCGTGCCCGCTCCCATCCGCGCCATCATCGTCCGGTATAGATTCGTAAGCGGTGTGTTCTTTTCATACACAAGATGCCGCCCGGGCGCCAGCCCGCCGCCGCCGCGTCCGGCGAGCACGATCGGGAGGTCGTGCGGGTTATGCGCGTTGCCATCCCGCATCCCGGCGCCCATCAGAATCATGGACTGATCCAGCAGAGTCCCTTCGCCTTCACGGATGCTCTTCAACTTCCCGAGCAGATACGCGTAGTGCTCGATGTGCCAGGTGTTAATACGTTGATTTTGGTCGAGCTTCCCCTTCTTGTTTTCGTGAGGCGACGTCTGGTGATCCCCCCCCAACCCGTCGCATAGAACCGAAAACGACCGGCTGCTGACGGCATTGCCG